>DATJHM010000126.1:0-75912 GCA_035493895.1 Ktedonobacteraceae bacterium | reverse complement strand
CTGCAAATGATGACCATTGCCCATTGCCTGAAACTTCAGGGCCTTGAGATCTGCCTCACAGGTGCGCATCTTGCGACGTTCCTCCTGGATAGTACGCAGTATCTCCGCGATTTGAGGCAAGAGAGCCTCAGCTTCTTCGCGAGTAAAATAATGAGTCATCGAGTTCCCTTCCTCATTAAAAATCAGGTGATCAACAAGCATCTCTGATCGAGTGCATCATATCATAAGCCAAAGATGTGTGAAATTGTTTTTTCGGGCAAAATCGCGCGAACAGAGATAAACCGCTGCCCCTACCCTCTATCTTTCTTCAGACGATGGGGCACGCGAACAAGGGGAGTATATGGGCCGGGAGAGCGCGGGCAGGGATGAACCATGGGCAGGGATAAACCGCTGCCCTACCTGTAAATATTTCTTCAAACAGATTCGATCAGGATTGGCTTGCGGCACCGACCATGCGGCATTTTTCTGCGACCTCGCTTGCGACGCGGGCCTCAACGGCTTCGTACATGCGCGGCAGGTTGTAGCTATCGCTCTGTACTTCGTGCTGACTGGCCTCCTGAAGCACCTCCATGGCCCTCGTACGAATATCAAAATTAAAGTTGATCTTGCGTACACCCAGGGCTATGGCCTGCTGTATTTGCGCCAGAGGCACACCTGATGCGCCGTGCAGTACCAGGGGAACAGCAACGACGCTGGCAATTTGCGCTAAGAGTGTGAGGTCGAGCCGGATATTTGCCGAGCTGCGACCATGCACATTCCCGATTGATACGGCCAGAGCGTCGACCTTTGTCTGTGCGATGAAATCATGCGCCTCTTGAGGATCGGTAAAACTGCCTGCATTTGCCTGTTTAGAAATATTCATATCTTCCGATCCGTCGATACGACCCAGTTCGGCCTCAAGCCAGCCTGACCAGCGATGGACGACAACAGCAACATCCCTGGTTAGCTCGATATTCTTCTCGCGCTCAAGCTTTGAGCCGTCGATCATGGCGGAGTGAGCGCCAGCCTCGAACCATTGCACGATATATTCCAGGCGGCTGGCATGATCCAGGTGTACTGAGATCGGAATTCTTGCTTCTCGAGCCATCGCCGATATCATGTTTACCATGGCCTGAGCACCATAGCTCTTCAGCGTGCCGGTTCCCAGAGCAAGCATAATTGGAGCGCCAACGCTCTCCGCCCCCTGAATAATTCCGCGCGTGAGATACTGATCATAGGTATTGAACGCAGGTATAGCAAAGCGCCCCCTGTTCGCATATGTCAGTAGCTCCTGGGTTGTTACTAACAAGGTAGTTCCTCCTGTCATTTCTCTCGTCTAACTGGTGGTCAGGATTTCCCATGCATGCACCAGAGTACGATCCATACCAATATTGCCTGTTGGATCGTCGTCAAAAACAAGCACTCTGCGTCGATCGCCCTGCAATAGTTCTTTCAAATGCTCACACACTCATTTCAATCCCCCTCATAGTAGCATACTGAAAAAGGACCAGCCTCCGTTCGACGATTTCTCTTCTCGACCCGCTCATTCATGCTATCCGCTCATCCAATAGCAAGGTTATACCAGGTCAGCGTATTCCCCCATTCAGATAGGCCGTCTTCACCCCCGCCGCCTCGATCGCACCTGAGTACACGATCGCCATGCCAGGTTGCTCTACATAATATGACAACAATTTCCCTCTATTCCAGACAGCAATCGCAACATGATTGATCGTTTCTAAAGAGCTGATGGGAATAGAAAAGTCGCGCTGGCTTATTTATGACCAGCGCGACTTTGAGAAAGAGAGACGTTATTTTTTTGTAGCGGCAGGCGTCGGCGTGAGTACAGGAGTTGCACTTGCAGTTGGTGTGCCAACCACAATATTGCTATCATCGAAAGACTCGAAAGCGACCAGGGTACCGCCGGTATTGAGATACGTGCCCGTAACCGTATCGCCCGGTTGAACCAGAGGGAGCTTCTGCGAGAGTGAGAGGTCAGCTTTGAACAGGATCGACTGACCGGCAATTTGCAGATAATAGGTCACATTCGTCCCCTGCGTCACTGAGGAGATACGAAGCACCTTACCAGTAACGGTTTGCGTCGTGCCACTGCCTGGAACATTGCCCCCGCCCGTATTCTGTTGCGTCAACCATTGCTGATAATCGTTCAGTGTCTGCGGGAGAGACGTTTCGAATTGCACATTCGCGCCGTTCAGGTTACGCGCATCCACCATACCCACCGCCTGGAAGATATCGCCGCTATCCGTCTGCTGAACATAGATCGCCACCCAGGTAGGAGTATTGTAGATCTGATAGAGCTGAACGCTATCGACAACATAATTTTTGATATTCGAATGGGTTGACGAAAACGTATTGTTCACATTACTGCCGACGCCCAGACCACTCAGAGGATAGAAATTCCCCTCATTCTTATGTGTATCAAAGAGAAAAATGCCGGTACTGGAATTATCACTGGCGGCCGCAGAAGTCATGGGAATCAGCCAGACAGGCTGGTCAACATTATTGTAGAGCAATTGAGGCTCTCCAGATGGTTTTTGCTGACCCAGGCCGGAAGGATTAAACCAGGGAGCGCTATGATACAATCCCCACCACTGCAAGTATTGTGAAACCGTATCGGCAGGCAACACACGATCGACCCAGGAAGGAACCGATTGAGGGCTGTATTGTGTAATCGCTCCCGTGTGCGCATCAACCAGCAAGACTGAGCGCAGGTCATCGCCCACATAACCACGAATAGGCTGCATCAACGAAATAGTCCAGTACGGCTTAAAATTGTCATCCAGTTCCAGCGTCGGATCAAGTAAGCGACCATAGGTATAGCCGCTCAGGTAGACATGGCGCAGCAGATCCTGATTTAAGAGAGCACCAGGAAGGTAGCGAATAGAAGAACCAGCCTGCTCCTGATCGGTCCATAAGTGGGGGATCGCCTGTGGATTCTCGGCATCCACCACCACAAAGCCAGGGGTTGTGGAGCTGGAGAGATTGACGAACAGATTGTTATACATCAAGGGAGCAACATAGTAGAGATGGTGCTTGATGGATTGTAGCGTATAGCTCGTAGGATCAATGCTGTAGGCTGAGCCGAGGTTCTGGCCGGTCGAGCCAAGCACCTGCTGCCCTTTGTAAGCAGCGACATTCTGGCTTACCAGCACAATATGGTTAGGGTCAGTCGGAGGCAGGTTTGAAGAAGTCTGGATATGCACCTGAGGAATAGCCGCAAGCGCTTTTGCATTGACGTCAAACCAGGTCGTAAAGACAGTAATCAGGAGAGGAGCGGCAAGACCCAGGACAGCAACAATGGCCAGACCGAAGATACCGGCGGCAACGCCGCCACGTGAATAATTGCGCGATGCCGTTGACGAAGATGTTGAGCGAGAATGTCCCCCCTGACTCGCCAGAGCAGCCCCCTCCAACATGCTAAAAGCAGGAGAGACGAAGGTAAACAGATTCCCCACGCAACTAAAAGTCAGCGGCCAGAGCACCCATTGCCAGCCTGCAAAGGGTCCCGTCAAAGCAGGCTGGCCGAAATACATAATCGCCAGACTAAAGATGAAATTAAAAATAAAATAGCGAAGAAACCAGGACCCAAACTTGCGCATCTCGAACTTCTCACTCCTACCGAAAAGCAGGCGTCCGGCAGAGAGGATAGCCATGATCACAAGCGTCCCTATAAGAGCCAGGAGTAATATAACCATCAGAATGCTCCTTATGCGTAACGCATATAGCTAGCACGTATAATTCTGTAACATGTACGTATCATACCAGAGGAAAGATGCACAAAAGAGAACAGCAAGGCATACATCGAGTATACGCTCAAGCTATCGCCGCAAAATTTGTGTACCTCTTACAGATATATTACAGTGTGGAAGGAACGCAACCCTAAAGATCCGCTCAAGATTCTATCGGGTAGCCACATTCCCGTGTCGCTCTTTACTCTTTCTTGTGAGAGTAAAGAGCGACACAGGGATCGATAGCAGGGAAGCGGCTCTATGAGCAGAAAGAGAACAATTTGTCCATAAAAACATTTCTTCAGGAATAGACCTCTCTCAAAGCATGTTATAAGAGGTGAAACGTTTCTTCATTGACCTGAAGCGGACCAATAGACAGATACTTTCCCCGATTTTGTTCTGTATATCAACGTACAGTAATTTATATGCTAAATGCGATCATAATAGACCTTTCTGAGCAGAAAAAAAGCATAAAGGAGCAGGTGATGAATCTGTTTAACAAAAAGAACACACAAGAGATTGAGAAACGTCCAGATGGGTTGGATCGTTTGCCACCCGGACAATCACTGACAAAAAAATGGCCCGTCCTTAGCTATGAGAGCACGCCGTCGCAACGTCCCAGTAACTGGAAGCTGAAAATCAGCGGCAAAGTTGCCCAGCCTTTCGAGCTGAACTGGGAAGAATTTCTTGCTCTTCCCCGTACCACGCTCACCAGCGACTTTCACTGCGTCACCACCTGGAGCCGCTACGATAACACCTGGGAAGGCGTACACATCCGAGAGATCTTGCAGCGAGCGCAGCCATTGCCCGAAGCGAAGTTTGTCACCGCCCACTCCTGGACGGGCTATACGACAAACCTGCCCTTGAGTGATCTGGATGACGATGACGTCATCATCGTCCTCAAACACGATGGCGAGGATCTCGCCCCCGATCATGGTGGACCGGTGCGCCTGCTCGTACCCAAGCTCTATGCCTACAAAAGTGCCAAATGGCTTGATGGTCTCGAATTCATGGAGCACGACCGTCCGGGCTTCTGGGAGCAGCGTGGCTATCACAACCGTGCCAATCCCTGGAACGAAGAAAGATACTGGTAGTTTGTTGTTTCAATTTTCAATTTTCAATTTTCAATCCCTGCAAGCGAGATTAAAAAAGGTTGCGACATCACTCCCAGAAAAAGTAAACATCTATTAGCGAGAGAGAACTTCGCTCAAATACCAGCCAGAGAGCTGGAGGTAGCACTTTTTCTCTTCATTTTCATATAATTTCCACCAGCGTGCCAGAGAGACGCGGATCAGCGCATCAGCCGGGATCTCTGGCACGACATGTTCCCCTCCAACATAGGCAATACGCAGGGTATGTTGCATATGAGCTGGTCCGGCCGATGCGCCATACGTAAGGGCGTAGTATGGGCGTCCCCTTATCGTGCAGAAAACAAGGGGCCGTTCAGGGAGCCAGAAGCCAGTGCTCCGTGCGGGCAAACCCGCCGATTTACAGATATAAGCGGCGGCACCATTGAGAACGATGCGCCCATCAAACAGACGTTCCGGCGAACCAAGCCAGGGCCGCACGCGCTGGAGCAGAGTGCCATAGAGATTTGTTTGCAGGCCGACAAATTTTTGCTCAAGCACACGAACATCCTCGACATGAGGCGGCTGAGGATCATAGGCACGTCGCCAGCTCATCTCCCAGATCTGGCCAACCTCTAAGGGGGTATCCTGTGGCTGATGAGCGCCAAGCCGGGTGAGCAGGCGCAGACTCCGATTGGAAGAGAGTGTCAGGGCCCCGACGCACCACAGGCCTTCGTGTGCGCGTGTTTTCGCAACGATGAGTACCTTCTCCACAAAACGCTTCCTCACACAATGATGAGTACCTTCTCCACAAAACATTTCCCCACATGTGTACGAAACTACGAGGCGGCATTTACGAGCCCGAATATTACGGCAAAAGATGAATCACGACAAGCTGAAGATCCTGTTCCAGCCGTTCGGCGACGAGCGAGCGATGGCAGGCAGCGGGTTCGCGCTCGACACAGAAAAGTGCCAGCACATGAGTATCATCTCCGCATTGCTGAAGAAATCGATGCGCATCGAAGATGGCCAGATAATTTTGTTGATATGTATCAATAAAGCGAGCAGATAATTTCTCACGGCTCCGTTTCTGCTCGTGCTGCTTTTTATCTTCCTGCGTTTGTAGCGCACGAATAGAAGCAGAAGGCGCAAGCTCTTTCGCATGGATATAGCGAATATGCAATTCTTGCAATCGTTGCTGAAGACGCTCGCGGTTAGCAAAGGCGTATGCTGAGCCACGAACACCACGTCTCTCTCTGAGATCACAAAACGTATCGACATGCGCTGCCTGCAATGTCAGGAAAAAGCTTTCAGCCGTAAAACCATAGACCCCAATGGTCACAACGGTTGGCGTCACTGCTCCCCCTGATGATGAGGGGCTTTCTTCCGTGCATGCCCGATCTTACCGGGGAGCTCCACCGGCGAAAGATCGTCAAATAGGGTCGCCTGCCCACTTGTTAATAAGAGATTGATCTCCTCTTGCTCGCGCAAAACGCCCGTTTCATCGATGTGCGCAACGGTGATTCCCTGTTCCAGCAGCGTATTGCCGATCAATTTTCCACGATGGCACTCCTGCGGTTTCAGCTCTGAACACATCAGGGCCACCGTGAGCTGCTTCTCCCAGGCAGTACGCAGGCGTTGAATGCCCTGCAAATACCAGGGCTTCTCCCGCACCAGCGCATAATCGACCTTTCCATCGACGTAACATGAGCGATCGAGGGGACGACCACCCAGCGTCTCACCCAGATACAGATAGTGGAGATGCTGCGCGTGTAAAGCCTGCTCCAGAGCGTTTTTGGAGAAGTGAGGCATGTAACGAGAATAGGGTTGTGATCGTACGTCTGCCACATACGAGATCTGGTAGCGTTGTAGCAGAGCAATGAAATCTGCGATGGAACGATTGCCATGACCGATAGTATAGATTGGTACTGGTGCCACTTCTCCTCCTTTCTCATCTAGCGATACAAGTGCAGTGAATAGAGAGATATTCGGGTGTATGGAACAAAGTATAAAGAAGAAGCGATGGTGCGTCAATTCGCAGAAATGCGTATTTTTTTGCATGTGGAGAAGTAGATAAAATGCAGGATAATGTAGGTAGTTATTACTAGAACATTTTAAGTATATTCAGCATACAGGGGCAGCTTTTGGGCGGTTGCCCCTGTATATCAGAAACGACAGATTATTTCTCCAGGGTACTCTTCGTATTGCGCTCACCATCGTAGGAGAGGAGAATACGTTTATTCTCGTAGAAGGTCTCCAGGTGAACGGGGCGGCCCCAGAGCAGATAGACATGCTGTAGGGTCTTCTCAGCATAGTTCAGATCGAGATCCTGGCCTTCGTAGAGATGCTTAATGTACAGTTCGCGGTTCCCACGATAATCACCGTTATCGACCACGAGATAGGGATAGCCAAAATTGGTCATACTATTCACGATACCATCGCGAACCTTCTGCCAATTTTTCTCGACGACCACCCATTCATCGCCCTCTTTTTTGTAGAGGTAGAGGTCAAGATCCTTGATCAGGTCTTCCGTCAGGTAGTTGCGCAGGAAAGAGACATCATTATCCATTTCGCGCACCTCGAAGATCTTCTGGCGACCCTGACCGGGTTTACGGCCCAGGCGATCTTGCTCCTCCCTGGTTGGATTATCCCAGCGGCGCTCGATATCTTCCAACACCTTGAAGCCGATATAATACGGATTCAGCGAAGTGCGTGACGGCGAGAGGACGCCCGAGTGTAATTGAGCAAATTCAATTATATCTGAATCTGAAATGACCCCTTTTTCGCCAAGTTGTCTCATAATACGAGAATGCCATATACTGGCCCAGCCCTCATTCATAGTCTTAGTCTGCATCTGAGGGATAAAGTAGAGCATCTCCGAATGCACTATTTCTATAATATCACGTTGCCAGGGCTGAAGATGAGGAGCGTGATGCATCAGGAAAAGCAACAGATCTTTCTCAGGCTTCTCGGGAAACTTTGGCGGCTTCGCATTGGCACGATCTCGTTCTTCCTCCGCCCTCTTCTCCTTCTCCTTCTCCTCCAGGCCCCAGATATCATCGTACTCGGTGGAAGGAGTCGTGCGGGACTTGCCATTGGCCTCGGGCTCTTCCGAGCGGAGCAAGAGATTATAATCCACATGCTCTTGAATGGAGAGAGCCGCATCCAGGAAACGCTCCACCTCAGCCTTGCCGTGATCAAACTCATACTTGGCGATACGTTCAGCATGGATGCTGACCTTATCGATCATGCGACGCGAGGTATGCTGAAAGTAGGCGTTATTCTTAAAGAAATCGGTATGACCAAAGACGTGAGCAGCCACAAATGTATTCTGAAGCAGATTGTTCATATCCATCAGAAAAGCATAGCTTGGATTTGTGTTCACCACCATCTCGTAGATCTTGCTCAGACCGAAGTCATACTGCATCTTCTGGCGATGATAGGCCTTACCATGCGTCCAGTGGCTAAAACGGCCTGGGAGACTATAAGAAGCAAATTCGTACATAATAGAGGCCGGGACTAGCTCAAAATGCGTAGGGAACGGATCGAGGCCAAACTTGCGCGCTTCCTCCCAGGCTACATCTATTGCGTCACGTAAACGTTCAATATCGCTCTTCTCATGAGTCGTCATAACAACACTCCTGGTACAATCTCAACGGCATAGTGTGTGGGACAAGGCGCAACCGACGCGAAGAGATTGTGCAAGCTAGCGTGGCTCAGTAGAGAAACGTATCCCCTACAGAGACACGCAGAAATGACACATTAGCGCGAAGGGACAGCGTCTCGCTGGGCAAAGAACTTGCGTAAGGCGGGATAGACCTCCTTTTTATCGGAGATCGTCACGGCCGTAAACTTCTTATCATTAATCTTGTTATAAGCCGACATGAGCGTGCTCGGCGAGCGATAGTGACCCTCGCGAATCTCGCCATAACCAAAGATGTTACACTGCTCCATCAGCTTATTGACCAGCTGGACACAACGATCATTGTCCCAGGGAAGATTATCGCCATCGGAGAAGTGGAAAGGATAGATGTTCCAGTCGTCCGGGTTGTAGCGTTCCTTGATAATCTGCAACGCCAACTCATACGCAGACGAGACCTGAGTACCACCGCTCTCCCCCTTATGGAAGAACTCCTCTTCAGTAACCTCTTTTGCTTCCGTATGATGGCTGATAAAGACGATCTGGACATTGTTGTACTTCGTGCGCAGGAAGCGGACCATCCAGAAGTAGAAGCTACGAGCGATATACTTCTCGAATTCACCCATTGAACCGCTAACGTCCATCATTGCTAGAACGACGGCATTCGATTGATATTTAATCGTAGGCTCCCACACTTTAAAGCGCAGATCCTCAGATTTAATATCGGAAAATTTGGCCTCACCTTTAGCGGCGTTACGCTTCATATTTTCCATAATCGTGCGTTTTTTATCGAGATTGGCCATTGGCCCCTTTTTACGCACATCAGTAAAGCGTACGGCCTCCGTCTGCATCTCCTGCTGACGTTTCTGTTCGAGATTGGGCAGGCCGAGATCCTCAAAGATCATCGCGGCCAGCTCCTCCATCGTGATCTCGGCCTCATAATAGTCGTAGCCAGCGTCTTTACCAGGGTCGCCCTTCTTGCCCTTGCCCTGCTTCGGCTCCTGCGCGACCACATCGCCAACCTTACTTTTCCCATTCCCCTGGCCCGCGTGCTGCTGGCGACCGGGATCGTAGCGAAAACGATACTCATCCAACGAACGAATAGGGACACGCACCGTCTTTTTGCCATCCGAGAGAATAATATTCTCCTCACTGACAATATCGCCCAGATTCTTCTTAATCGCCTCGCGGATCTTCTCTTTGTGGCGCTCCTGGTCAATCTGCCCTTTACGGTGCAAAGACCAATCATGCTGAGAAACAGACATGGATCATGCTCCTTTTTAGCGTTAGCGAAAGAAGTGAACCTGAGGAACAACGAGCCTGGTTCGCGCGTCACCCGAAAGGAGAAGCGCGAAGACCAGGCAAAGCGATGTTTTCAGGAACACAGGGCATTACCGGTTCAAGAGACTGCCAGTATAGCGCAGAATCTCGTTAGCACAGACGTGACAGTAACCATGCTCCTTCATCAAACGATCGACCACCTCATTGATTTTACGTAACTGTTCTTTATCAGGAGTGCGTGTCGAAGTCGTAATCTTCACTACATCACGCAGGTCCGCAAAGAGCTTCTTCTCGATGGCTTCTTTGAGGCGCTCATGGCTGGTATACTCAAAAGCCTGCCCCTTACGTGCCAGAGAAGAGATACGGATCAGAATTTCCTCGCGGAACGAGCGCTTCGCATTTTCCGAGACGCCAATCTGCTCCTCAATTGAGCGCATCAGATGCTCATCGGGTTCCATCTCCTCATCGGTGATAGGATCGCGCAGTTTGGTCTTGTTGCAGAACGACTCAACATTATCCAGATAGTTATTCAGCAACGTACGAGCATTTTCCTCATAGGAATAGACAAAGGCGCGTTGGACCTCTTTCTTCGCCAGTTCATCGTACTCTTTGCGTGCCTCACTGATGAAGTTCACGTAGCGCTCACGCTCTTCACGGGTGATACTGGTATGCTGATCGAGGCCATCTTTGAGGGCGCGCAGGGCATCGATAGGATTAATGCAGGTCACATTTGGCTTCACCAGAGCGTTTGACAGGCGGTTAATGACATAGCGTGGAGAGATACCATCCATGCCCTCGCGCACCGCCTCCTCCTGCAACTCGCGCACATCCTTCTGCTTGAAGTCCTCCATATCCTCGCCATCGTAGAGTTTCAGCTTCTTCATCGGGCTCATCCCGGCCTTCTTCGATTGTTCGAGGCGAGTCAGCACTGCGAAGATACTTGCCACACGCAGCGTGTAAGGAGCGATATGTACATTTTGCAGAGCGCTCTGCTTGAGGAGTTTCTCGTAAATCTTCACCTCATCGGCAACGCGCAGATTATAGGGAACCTTGACCAGAATAATGCGGTCCTGTAACGCTTCAGACTTTTTATTGCCCACGAAAGCCTGATATTCATGTTCATTGGTATGGCTAACAACCACCTCATCGGCATAGATCATACTGAAGCGACCGGTCTTAATATTCTGCTCCTGGCTCAGAGTAAGCAAGACGTAGAGAAATTTCTCATCCGTCTTCAACATCTCGACAAACTCCATCACGCCACGATTTGCAATATTGAGTTCACCGTCGAAGCGATAGGCACGTGGATCGCTCTCTACACCGACTTCACCGATCGTCGAGAGGTCAATACCGCCTACAAGCTCGCTGATATCCTGGCTTTTGGGGTCCGACGGCGTGAAGGTACCAACACCGACGCGATACTTCTCGCTGAAGGCAATGCGTTTCACGGGAACATCTTCAATACGGCCATTAAACTGATTATCGACCATATAGCGGCAATGAGGACACAGATCACCTTCGATATAGAGGCCAAATTCTTTGTCCACATCCGCGCGCAACTCGGGGGGGATCAGATGCAATGGTTCCTCATGCATAGGGCAATCTTTAATCGCATAGATCGCACCAGCCTGGGTACGGCTATAGGCTTCGAGACCACGTTTGAGCAGGTAGACAATCGTAGACTTACCGCCACCGACCGGACCCATCAGCAAAAGCACACGTTTGCGCACTTCCAGACGTTGAGCGGCCGAATGAAAGTAGTCGACGATCTGCTGCAATGGCTTATCGATGCCAAAGATCTCCTGGTTGAAGAACTTGTAGTGCTGATCACCAGTGCGCGTCGTCTCAACGCCAGCGTCCATAATCATATGATAAATGCGCTCGTGGGAGAGACGACTAATCTCAGGTCGTTTGGAGGCAATTTCGAAGTACTGTGCGAAAGTGCCTTCCCACATGAGTTCGCGCTCACGATCTCGATATTCTTCCAACCGCTTCACCAGATCCATGGTTTACCCTCTCTCTGTTGTGTGAACCGTAGTGTATACACCATCCTGGGATAACGCACACTACGCTCGTGAACTACTTCTACGCCAAACAACTAGGAATGCAGCACATGATCTGAATAGCGAGAATCGCCGTAAGGGGCAACCAAACCTTCCCAACCACATACACCCCTTCCCGCCTGTTATCGATAGATGCTGTAAGATCAAAAAAGCCAGTTTCCTGCTCGACCGAACGCGCGAGAGAACCAGCCCTTTCCTACATGACGGAGGATATTTCAGTTTAGAATTGTTCAAACTTCGGTCCAATCTGTAGATTGGAATCACTGAGATAGAATTGAAAGAATGCATCATAGAGATGCTCCAGCAATGTTTCAACGTGTCCTTTCTCGTGCCGTAATAAAAGGTAGAGACGACATTGTCCAGAAATCAGAGAACCTTCCCTGAACTACTGAAAACACTGCGGGTAATCGGTGATCTTCCACATGGTATACGCTCATTATAGCATATTTATGGTGGGAAGTTAAGAGGTCAGTTTTTCTTCCTGTATCACCCTGTTCCATCGGCTTCCAGGGCTCGTTCACGACAAGCAAGCTGTTATGCATATTCACAACATTTTCACGCTTGCTTTCCTCCATCTTTGAGCGTAAACCGGCATGATTCAGGTTTGACTATAAAGCTACCTGGCGCTCAGATTATTCCATTCCTCTAGACTTTCACGCTGTCAGCTAGAAGTTGATTTCTTCAAGAACTCCTTGTTTTTGTCACGGCAAAAAAGGGAAGATCGTTTCAAGAAGGCCCTGAGAGGGAGTGTCGTTCGCTTCTGTTTCTATTGCAGTATGGATGAGAAGCGTCCCGGGCGACGAAACAATCCACCCGGGACGCTTTTTCTTGCTGTTTTTTCGCCCTTGCTCTGCGGCTACCAATGCACTATTCCTGAAAGAGTTCGAAAATGAGCGAAGAGCCAGCATTCACTCTAAGAGTCTGGGCGGCATTGCCATTGCGAACGGCAATGGCTAGATAATCTGAACTATCAGGGAAGAGAAATGGTTGACCGGTTTCGACCAGCTGGCCTTCTTGAGCGAAGAAACGACGGCGCTCAGAAAGCTCGCGCTTGCTATCCGGGAAGCGCAGGCGAACGCGTGGCACCGTGAGCCAATCAGGAATAAGCGAAAGAGGAATAGAGGTGATCAAATTCCCAAAATGATCAACGTGCACAATACTGGCCGCGATCTGATTTCCCTGGCGTTGAGGCACAAGATTGGGCAGGCGTTGGAGAGCTTCTATAGGAAGAGATTCGCCAAGTGCCGAAAAAGGTATCGTACCCAGCGAGAGATGGGCGGCGACAGGAGAGAAAAGATCGCGCCCATGAAACGTCGTACTGAGCGGGGAAAGATGGTATGCGGGATTCGTTAAAGCGACCGCCTCATGGACGGGCTGCTCAGCCAGAATATAGCTGAAGAGACCATTATCAGGGCCAACAAAAAACCAGGAGCCAGCAGAGATAGCAATGGGGCGGCGGGAGCTACCCACGCCCGGATCGACCACACAGACAAAAATCGTCCCCTCAGGGAAATAGCGATAGTTGGTAGCCAGAATCCAGGCTCCAGAAGACACCTGTTGAGGCGCGATTTCATGTGAGAGATCCAGACAATGAGCAAAAGGAGAGATACGCGCAATCACGCCTTTCATCACACCAACCGAATCACCCAGGCCGAAATCAGTCAGGAGCGCGATCAACGCGGGGCGCGTAGAGGGAACTTGCAACATTTTTCCAATTCATCCTTAATTGAAATTCCAGAAAAAGAACCTACCATCTAACCAGAAAGTAATGGTAGGGGCAGAAAATTTTACCTTCCGCTGATCTTATTATAAGCTTACAAAGTAGAGCATGCGTTAATAGTCACGTTGATTAGTACAATGTTTAAGCTGTATGTTATACTAGCGCCGACGCCAGGATAGCTGCTGCCAGACGCAAGCTATATTACCTCACGCAAGAACGGGTGGGTGGAGAAGAGTGGGACAAAGACATTATTAATAAAGCATACGCCATACAACCCATCTTATAATTTCAGCCAGAAAGCGTGCAAAAAGTGGAGTAAGATGACCAATGAACATCAGTACTGGTGGACCCCATATTTTACTATTTGAGCGAGACCAACAACTCACAGGGCTCCTTATCAGCGAGTTCCAGCTAGCTGGCTATGAATGTCATACAGCGCGAACGGCAGTGGAAGTATTTGATGCGATCGCGCGGCAACCAATTCGGCTCGTACTGGTGAATCTGGCCCAGGCGGCAGCGGCAAGAAGAGAGTTCTGGGTAGCACTGGACACCCAGAGGCGAGGCAGGGGAGTGCAGGTAATGACCTTCCAGTGCGCGAATATCGCCAATTATGGACCGAAAGATCCAGACGAGCATGCAACCACAATGGTTGATCTGGAAGTAGATGGCATGCCAGGGATCATGGGCCTGGTTGAAGCGATGCGCGCGCGTGTACCAGTAGGAGAAAACACAGCAGGCGCGCCACAAAAAGTCATCAGAAGTACAGCGGGTCAAGCGAATGTGCAACGTCCAATCTCTCCGGCAGGACCCAGCCTGTCTTTCGCGAATAGCGGATCAGGATTACGTTCACCTCAAGAAAACACTCCCACGCTCTTATCCGCTTACAACGCGCAAAATTCGCAATTGCCGACTATAGGTGAGCTTGCGCCAGGAGAAATGCTGGGAAGAGCACAATTTAGCGGGCAAAGCATGGGTAGCGGAGGATTCATACCCCCACAGCCAGCGTATACACAAACGGCAACTGGCTCAGGGAATATGCCTCCACAGCCTTTTTATACACAGGGCACAATTAATCCCGGGGGCATGTCTGCCCAACCGTCTCCCTATGCCCAGAGCACCAATAGTATGGGAAGCATTGCTGCGCAGCAATCTCCTTATACGCAAAACACGAATAGCCCTGGGAATATGTCGGCTCAGCCGTCGCCTTATGCTCAGCCTACCAACAGTCCTGCGAACATACCAGCCCAGCAATCTTCTTATCTCCCGAATGCCAGCGGCCTCGGGAGTATGCCAGTTCAGCAATCTCCTTATGCTCAACCTACGAATAGCCCTGGGAGTATGCCGACTCAGCAATCTTCTTATCTCCCGAATGCCAGCGGCCCCGGGAGTATGCCAGTTCAGCAATCTCCTTATGCTCAGCCTACGAATAGCCCTGGGAGTATGCCGACTCAGCAATCGCTTTACACTCAGGCCACCAATGGACCTGGGGGTATATCGACTCAGCAACCTTCATATGCTCAGCCTACGAATAGTCCCGGGAGCATGCCAACTCAGCAATCTCCTTATCTCCCAAATGCCAGTAATCCTGGAAATGGGCTGGCGCAACCTTCGTATACAGAAAAAATCCGTGCCGTCCTCTATCCAAATCAACGGGCGTGGAGTCCGCAGGGCACGGCAGCGCCAGCATACATGCCGGAGAATCGAAGTGCATATGAGACTCCGGTAAACCCACCGGCTCCCCAACCCGCACCTCAACCCGCGCCTGCAAACGAGCAATCGACGGCAGCAAGCGTCCTACAGCGGCTAGCAAGCGGGCAGGCAGGAGCGGAAGGGCCATGGGAATCAGGATTGGCACAACTTTCACGTATGGTGCAGGAAAGCAGTAGTAATAGTATTCTGGAGAATACCAGCAATACGCCTGCTTATCATTTGCCAAGAACGCCATATGCTCAGGAGCCACCTCCTGGAGACCAACCATTTGGGCAAGCTTTCCAGCCGCCTCCAAGGCCGCAGGAAGGAGTTCAGCTAGAGCCAAGAGGCGAGAATTTAAGCATTTCAACAATGCGCGCCTCACCTATTCAAGATCTTCCAGTGGAACGCAATACAAGCAGTTCGGCCAGCAACGAAAATGCCAAACGGCCGGATGTCCTTTCCCGAACAAACTATGCTCAACAAGCGGCAGCCCCACTGGCGTCACTCTCCGCCACCACGCAGGTAGAAGGAGAGCGAAGCGGAGTGCAGGAAGGAGCAGAAAGAGCAGGTGTAGAAGACGGTCCAACCAATATCCAGGCCATGAGAGGTGCAACGGAAGCGATTGCGCGTGTGACAAAAGGCAGAGCCCCTAATGAGCCAGCCAGGCCAATAAAAGCCAGAGTCATACCAGAGCCACCAGTGGCAGCACCAGACGAAATCGTTCAGGAGCCTCTTCCTGTAGCGCCAAATAAAGGTATTCAGGACAATATGCAAATACAGGCCAGGACTGTACAAGAAGCAGTGCAGCCAGTATTACAGGTCAGAACCTATCCGCCAGTAGAGCAAATAATCCAGTCAAGGGCAAAAGGAAGCACCCAGATTGCGATTGAGGAAGAAGAACAACAGTCTGAACAAAACATAATCCAGTCAACAACCGAAACAAGCAATCATAAAGAGACGGAAAGCAATAAACGTCTTCTAGAAAAGGCCCAGGAAGAGATCAAGGCCGCACTCGGCCAACACACCTCATTTGACACCGGCAACACTCCCAGTAATGCGTTGCTTCTGGACATCATGCAAAGCCTGCCTCCTATGCCAGCGCCGCAGCAGCAGATTCAGCCGCAGGTGCTGAATGGTCGAGCCACGCGCTCACTGGGAAGCGTGCTCCTGGAGGGACATCTTGTTCCCCAGAGTCGTCTGGAAGTAGCACAGAACGTGCAACGGATGTTACGGGGTGTGGATTTAAATTACCAACTGGGTGAAATCTTACTCATGTTCAAACTTCTCACCCCGGACCAGCTACTAGCAGCCAGTCTGGTCAGTTATGGTTTAATCACCACCACGCAAATCAGCGCACTGGGACGAATACGCCAGGAGCTTCATGCGATTGGCCTTGAATACGACCTGGAGAACCTGCTGATCATGTTCCGCATACTGACACCTGAACAGTTACGTGAGGTACGTGCAAACTGGCAATAAGAGCAACAGATGAAAAGGCCCTCTCGCTCACATGAGAGGGCCTTTTCGTTTTTAGTTTGCAGGATCCTGTTTCTGACCACAGGAAAGCACAGAGAGTTCAACGTGTTCCGGTGCAGAAGAGATGAGAGCGCTTTCAGGGGAGGGAGCTTCCTCATACGAAGCTGGAACGCGCTGGACACGCTCAATCTGCGCCCCAAGAGTGCGTAGCTTCACATCTAATTGTTCATAGCCGCGTTCAATATGCTCAATGCCGTACACCTCAGAAGTGCCATGAGCACAGAGGGCCGCCAGAATATACGAACAGCCAGCACGAATATCTGGAATATAGAGCCTGGTACCGTGCAGAGGAGTAGGACCGCGCACAACACAGCTATGCATATACTGTTTTTCACGGAAGCGACATGGCACTTCGCCCAGACATTTAGGATAGAGACCAATATGGGCACCCATACCATTTAAAGCACTCGTATAACCGAAGCGATCTTCGTAGATCGTCTCATGTACCACAGAAATACCATCAATCTGCGTGAGCAGAATAGTAAAAGGCTGCTGCCAATCAGTCATAAAGCCAGGATGAACATCAGTCTCTAAAGAGATCGCAGAGGGAATTTTCCCCTCGCCGATAAAGCGAATACCATCATCATCGATCTCAAAACGCAGTCCCATCTTCGAGAGCGTATTGAGAAAGGTCAGCAGCGTATCCTGTTGAGCGCGGCGGAGATAGACATCGCCCTTCGTCAGATACGTCGCGATAGCCAGAGAGACCGCCTCATTCCGATCACTGAGAAGCGTATGTTTTGCCCCATGCAGGCGTTCAACCCCTTCAATCACAATGCGGCGATCCACCCGAAGCTCAATAATCGCCCCCATTTTCTGGAGAAGCTTGATCAGATCAATAATTTCAGGCTCATTGGCAGCATTTTCAATAATAGTTACCCCTTTAGCCAGAGAAGCAGTGATCAGAAAATTTTCCGTTGCCATTACACTGGGAAAGGGGAGCGTAATCGTTGCACCATGCAAGCGTTTCTTAATCGAGCAATAATACTGACCTTCGCGCTCCTCAATGATCGCCCCCATCTGACGAAGGCCAGTGAGATGGAAATCGATAGGGCGAGGGCCAATGCGATCGCCGCCCGGAGCCGGAATAGTCACTTCGCCTCGGCGATGGAGCAAGGGGCCAATCAGCATAACAGCGATACGATTAAGTTTGCCCACCTCGCTTAACACTTCAGTATGCGTAATATATTCAGTACAAATGGACAGCGTATGATCAGTTAATTGAACCGATGAACCAATGCCCTGGCATAATTGACTGGTAAGAAACATATCCCCCAGAAGAGGAACATTGCGCAATGTACAGAGTTCGGTCGTGAGGAGAGAGGCGATCATCATCTTCGTCACCGCATTTTTTGCCCCACTGATAACCGCTTCACCATGAAGCGGAGCCCCTCCAGTCACCAGATAATGAGGAGCTCCAGCAGCAGGCACGTCCATATAATCCATGAAGAACAGGTCTCCTTTTACAAATCCTTGCCGCCATTGCCTGGCGCCTTCCACAACCAGCGTAAAGCATTCAAGCGTGATGGAGGCGTGATGGCAGACGAGCGGCGATGGGTAGCGGATACAACAGAGTGGAGAGGCGCATCCTTGCGATCAAGAGCATCAAGAAGATCGAGAAAATGATTGACACTTTGCGCGACGCCCTCCACCATCAGATAACCAGCAGGCTTCACGGCATCACCAACCATATACAACCCCTGTACAGCGGTCTCAGCATCATGATCCTCCCCCTGAGCGATCCGATTCACCGGCCATTCGCCGCGATAGGTACCCATCGTCAAAACACGGCAGTGGGCATCGAAAGCCGGACCAAACAGCGAGCGTAGATCAGCCAGAGCAAGAGCGCGTTCCTCCTCAATATTATTGCTCTGAATAACCTGATGGCTGATCAGTAAATGCTTGCCCGGAGGAGCAAGTTGCGGATCACTATTCGTAGGCTGTACCATGCCAGCGATGCGTTGCGTATCCAGGCAATACATAATCCCCGTATGCGGAATCAGCGACACATCACTGAGGATATGCACTTTCAAGCCAACAGCCTCATGCAGGCTTGCTTCCTGGGACGCATCATCAAGATCTTCAACAGGCGCTTGAGATTTTTGCTTCAACACCTCACCCTGTGTGACGCGCTGATTATGGAGCAAGGCATGAGTAGCACGCGGTCCTATATCGCTAATCACAAGAGATGCCGGGATCAGCGACACATCCCCCGTCTGCTTATCCCGAACGCGCACCCCTGTGACGTAACCATCCGTCTGACAGATCTGCTCAACCGAGCAAGAGAGGCGCACCTGACCGCCTTGCGCAAGGACATGGCGTTCCAACTGGCGCGTCAACTCAGCGCAGCCTCCCAGCACGATGCCGGGCGCCCCGAAGCGAAGCATATTTTTCGTCGTACGTACCACCTCAGCCGTACTGACCTGGCTTAATTCGAGGCTAAGCGCAAAGCGAGAAATACTTTTAAAGAAGGCCTCCAGCTGAGGATTACGTGCGACATCAATATGGCGTTCGAGCCAGAGATCGAACGTCATACGCCCTTCGTTGACAGGCAACGGACGTACAAACATCAAATATCCGAGTCGCAGAAACCCGCAAAGCTGGCGAAAGCCGAGAAACTTACTCACACCGAGCAAGCCACGGGCAAGATACTGCTTGCCATGTACATGGAAAGAGCCAAAGACATTGGCATCAAAGAGGCGGTGAGGCACGTGCAAAGATCGCAGCATCTGGGAGAGCACTCCACTACTGCCAAACGGGACCATATGAACAGCGCCAGTACTCACCTGAGCGCCCTGGAAAGTCTTAGCAGTAAAACGACCACCACTATGCGGAAGGCGTTCCAGAACAAGAACTCGTTTGCCGCGTTGTAACAGTTGAGCGGCACTCAAGAGACCACCCAGACCAGCACCTATCACAATCGCGTCAAACGTAGCAGGGGAATCAGAGCCAAGAGCCTCAGCACTCTCAGCAACAGCAAATTCGTGCATGTAGTTGTCCAGTAACTAATGAGATACGATGTAGGATTAAGAAATACACAAAAAGATCGGCATCATCGTCCCAGGCCAAAAATCCTTTGAAGTCAGTCTTGCAGAGTTTGCATGGAAAGAGAACAAAGGCGACTTATAGACGACCCACTACAGATTATAACGTCTCCCGGCAGAAAAGGCGACATAAATATAGCCGCTCCCAGACTGAGATAAAACCAGTCCCATAGGGATCTGGAGAGAAAGTGCAGTTCAGGGGACGGGCCAGGAGAAAGATGGAGCCAGCCACAGAGAGACCAGAAGAAGGACACCGGAGAGTGGTTCATCCCTGCTTCAGGGTCCACTCCGGCGGCCTTCCTCGTTATTCTTAGCCCAGATTCATCATACTTATGAGCGGTTTTGGCAGCTTAATCCTGCCCCGAGCGCTCACCAATCATAGAACGCAGCAAGCTATTGCACTCGGCCATAGTGCTCAGCACAATCTGATGCAGCTGGAAGACCTTATTCAATTCACGGGCTTTGCGCGCTAACTTGGTCACATATTCAATATCGCGAGGGTTCGTCATCACATCTTCCATCAGTTGGAGCAGTTCAGACCAGGCCAGAGCTTCGCGATTACGAGCGACATCCGCAATCGTGTTATCCATGCGATCTGCCACATTACGCACGCCAGCACGCAACTGATTGGCGGCTTGAATCACCTCGGCCTCGTGATTGCGTACAGCCTCCTGAGAGGAATTGAGCTGATTTTGCAGCGTAGTAACCTGACCATCAAGAGCAGAGAGCGCGGCCATTAAGGCACTGATATCTGGCAAAGTGGGCTGCGGCAGACTGGTGAGACGATTGAAATTGATCCCTGAAGGACTGCTGCTGCTTGTATAAGCAGGGACAGGAGTTTCAGGGGTGCGCGAGCTACTCTTTTCAGGCGTCGAGCTCGCAGGTAGCTGGCTAACGGGCGTCGAACTCGCAGGTAAAGAGCTATAGGGCGCAGGAGCATTCTGAGCCACGGGCGGTGCCGCAGAAGCGAACATATTGTCAACAGGCGCCGCAGGAATAGGATCAATGGGCGCAAAAGAAGCAAAAGGCTCACTGGCAGAATCAGCAATAGAGTTCGTCACAAACTGATCCTCTGACGTTGCCGGGACAGTCGCATGTGGGTCGGCATACGTGCTCGCAGTCGGCTCAGGTGCAGGCTGTTGAATAATATTGATCGTTTGCATATTCTCAACATCATCTTGCGAAGCGACACCGAAACCACGGAAGAGCAGTTCATGTTCACCAATACCGACATGATCATTCTCACGAAGAACATGAGGAGTCATATCCTCAATCTGCTGACCATTGACAAAAGTACCATTGGCACTGCGCTCATCGCGTAATAAGTATTGACCATTTTCATAGCGAACAGTTGCATGACGTCGAGAAGTAAGTTTATCCTTCGATAACAATATATCACTGTTAGGGGCGCGACCAATAGTAATTTCAAACTTATCGAGGGGATACTCTTGCAGCATCTCACCCGTATCAGAACGAAGAATGAAGCGAGCGGGCTGTTCAATTTTGTCAGGTGGAGCAGAAGCAGCAGTTGGAGCCTCAGAGATAAAAGGCTGTTGGTCTACAGGCGGGCTAAAGAGGGTTTGTGCATTTTCCTCGACCCCCCAGGAAGGGGCAGCAGCCATCGCCCCACCATCCCCAGAAGGAATGCCTATACCTCCCCAACCTTCAGTAGCAGCAATCGTGGCTTCACCCATTGACGGTTGCGCCTGCGAAGGAGAAGAGGGAGTTGTTGCAAGCAGGCGGTTGCCACAATTCAAGCAAAAATTATCCCCGGGCCGCGTATCAGCTCCACAAAAGGGGCACTTATCCATGATGAAAGTTCCTCCCATTTTTTAGCAAGATAGCAAGCAAGCAATCTTGCAGGCTCGCACTTTTGAACCGAGAAACTGTGCAAGCGCAAAACTTCTGTCCATTATATCAGAGTACAGTATGAGCGTCGAGAGTATTTTCGACGACCCAGAACCATACAGGTAGACGACCACAATGATGGATCGCCCTCCCACCGGGCCCCTAAGCGGCAGGCAGCCATTGACCATCCGCCTGTAAAGCCTGAAAAAAGGCTTGCGATACCGCACCAGACCAGGGTGCAGAAAACACAATATTCGTCGTATTACGAATCCCCGAGCAAAGTTGCATACCCCCCGAATTTACCACACCAGGGGTTGCAAACGTTCCGGCAGAAGGAGAATCAGATTTTGCAAGGCTACATTGAAAGCCAGCGTGTGAGGAGTGCAAAGGAGCCTCAGACAGGCTTAGCGACGTATGATCAGGCAAGAGATAAGCAATAGTAAAGCTACCCCCAAGAATTGGATCATGGACCGTCCCATAGACACTCACCAGACAAGATCCCGTGGGTAATGAAGCCGGTAGGAAGACTTGAAAGCCCAGAAGCGGCTTGACCTGCGACCAGTTCTGTATCGTCATAGGAGCGCTGGCAGACGGCGGAGCCGCCGCCACAGCCCCCTCATCACGAAAGATCATCAAAGGCTTGCCACACCAACGCAGGTTGGGCAAAGACACCTGTCGCAGAGAGGAAGACGAACTCTGAGCAGTTACAGAAGCTGTGGGAGCCGCATTTCCTGAGGGCACTGTTCCCGAACAAGAGAGAAGCCAGGAGCTGGAGAATAAGAGTAGAGCCGTCACAAAAATGCGTTTCCGCTGCTCCAGGAACCGCTGTATCAGAGAAGTTCCAGGTTGAAAACGCAAAAAACGAACACTAGCAACACCAGGCATGAGATGCTCCTCATCGCAAAGGGCAAAAGAGACAGTATCAAGACTACCACAGATATAAACGTATTACCCCCACCATCTATATCATTTTGCCAGCACTGCGACTCAGTATACTCTACATAAAGGTAAAATCCTATGAAATATCTCTCAATCTGGTACCAAATGGGTAAGAAAGAAGGTCCTGCAAACAGGCCCCAAAGAGGGACTTTACAGCGTTATGATTTAATGCTACCATTACAATTCGCCAAGAGAATTAGACGTAAGGGGCTACTTTTATTTTTAGCTGGCACAACCTCTGCAAAGACTCCGGCCAGCAAGCGAGCGAGTGGGGAGCAAGGACAGTTGGGCGAGAGGCAAGAAGTGGAGAGCAAAAAATCACTGTGGGTAATCTTCCCTGAAAGGGTGAGCGTGCGTGAATGCGAAACAAATCTGGCAAACAGCCATAGAGCGATTACAGACCAGGGTGAGCCCCACCATCTTCACAGCCTGGTTTCAAGGGACATCAGCTCTCTCGTATCAGGATGGAGTATTTATCATTCGAGTGCCCACAACATTTGCGCGGGAATATCTAGAGCGACGATTTAGCGCCATTATCCGTACTGCGTTGACAGAAATCATCGGCGTACAGATCGACGTACAATTTGTGGTGGCCAAAGAAGAATCTGCCCTGCCTGAAGGCACAAACGGAGGAGCCGCGCCTCGCAAGCGCCCGTATCGCTTGCTGCGCAATCGACATACCGCAGCCCAGCGTGAGAAACGCATCGCCGATACGTTGACAACTGCCATGAACTCGCTGGCCCCTGCTCCCGAACAAGCGAGCGTCCATCGTAGTCCCGAACGAGATGAAGCGGAAGAAGAGGCTGCGGGAACCTATCAGCAACAGCTCCTGCCAGAGCAGCCAGCGGTGATACAACCAAAGGTCACAGAGACATCAGCATTACCGCCTCTACAAGAAGAGAATAGCTATAAAGAGAGCGAGCGTGTGCTAAAAGCGCCCCCTCCACGCAGGGAGGAGAGCATGCCACTGTCAAGGGGGCCGATCACCCTGCCCGGAGAAGGGCTGCTGAACCCTCGCTATACCTTTAATGCCTTCATCGTCGGAAAATCAAACCAGCTCGCCCATGCGGCCTCATTCGCCGTTTCGGAAAATCCAGGGCGCATCTATAATCCACTCTTCCTGTATGGGGGAGTTGGGCTCGGCAAAACGCATTTATTGCACGCCGTCGGTCACGTAGGTGAGGCGGCGGGCCTTACGGTGCTCTATACGACCTCAGAAAAATTTACCAACGAAATCATCAACGCGATCCGGTTTCAGAAAACCGAAGAATTTCGCGCCAAGTATCGCCAGATTGATATTTTGCTGGTTGACGATATCCAGTTTATCGCAGGCAAAGAATCGACCGAAGAAGAATTTTTTCATACCTTTAATACGCTTCATAATGCCAATAAACAGATCGTCGTCACAAGCGACCGTCCGCCCAAAGCCATTCACAGTCTCCAGGATCGTCTACGTTCACGCTTTGAGTGGGGACTACTGGCCGACGTACAGGCACCAGAGTACGAACACCGGCTCGCCATCCTGCGCTCCAAGGCCGAGTCGCTGCATTTTCGTATTCCCAACTCAGTGATCGATTATATCGCACGGCCCGAGAGCAGTAGTGTCCGAGAACTGGAAGGCTCACTCAACCGCGTCATCGCCTATGCGACGCTCCATGACGAACCGATGTCGGCCAGTGTGGCGGCAAAAGCGCTGGAGCATCTCTATAGCGACAAAAAAACCTCCATCGGCGGCCTGACCATATCTGAGGTGCTGGCAGGAGTCTGCCGGTATTATCGCGTCAAGCCGGAACTGCTACGAGGCAAGCAGAGAGAAAGAGATATCGTCTGGCCGCGTCAGGTTGCCATGTATCTGATGAGAGAAGAGACAAACGCTTCGCTGCTCCAGATTGGTAGCGAGCTTGGCGGACGAGATCACACGACCATACTGCATGGCTGGGAAAAAGTCCATGCCGAAATGGCCCATAACGATCGCGTGCGTCACGAGATAGCAGCGGTCCTGGACTCGCTCCAGCAGCGTCCCGAAGCATAGATTTCAGCACAAAAAAGATCTCACCTTGCGCAAGGTGAGATCTTTTTTTCCTGGAGCAAAAGTAGCATCATTGCTTACGTCCAACGCTACGATCAATTTTGCCCTGATTATTAATCAGAATGGCTCGGGCACGCGAGTTGCGACTGATATTTTCAGGATCGCTAAAGCGCAGCGCAACGACGGTACGCGCTCCTTGCAGCGCCTTCTGGGCAGGGGAAGCATTCCCTTTCCCAGATTGCTGACCAATATCGCCACGCATGCGTCCACGGCGCAGCAGGCCAATAAGCACCCCGATAATCAGGCCGATCACCACGCCGAGAATCACCGTCAATGGCTCCGTCAGCACCTTAGGCAAGGCAAAACTGGCGGCGAAGCTCAAAGCACCCAGGACCACAGCGAAAACGACAGCCAGCAGCGTTACAACGACAGGATTAGGGCCTGCACGTTTGATCTGCAAAAACTGAGCGCTTCGATTCTGGTCAGGGCCATGAACGCGAAACTCACCACTTCCCACCAGACCCTGTGGCATCTGATGGACTTCATCCTCAAGAAAACCTTCTTTGCGCAATTTAGCAGCGGCGGCATCGGCCTGGGTTTCCTCAGAAAAGACCGCCAGCAGATCATATTCAGCAGGTTGCTGTTGCTGTTGCATAGAAAAATTGCCCCCAAATCGATAAACAACGTCAGGTGTTTGTCCTCCCTATTATATCCCCTACGCAGGTTACATTGAACTGCTCAAAGCAGGGTGGACGGTAGGACAGATTAGTAAGAGACTAGTAAAAAACGTAGCAC
This sequence comes from Ktedonobacteraceae bacterium, assembly GCA_035493895.1. Taxonomy (GTDB): domain Bacteria; phylum Chloroflexota; class Ktedonobacteria; order Ktedonobacterales; family Ktedonobacteraceae; genus DATJHM01. The sequence goes on along the minus strand of DATJHM010000126.1, from coordinate 50,533 downwards.
TTAGTTACAATAGATTTGGTGCATTGAGAAAAAGCAAACCTTAAACGAATAGCCGGAGAATTGCGCATGACCAGAGATCGGTTGACACTCCCTCGCCTCGGCGTCAAGCCAGAGGAGATCGTGCGTCGCCGCACCCAGCTACTTCCTCCCTATAAAGTCATTCTTTTTGATGACGATTATAACGAAATGAACTATGTGATCTTTGCCCTTATCCATGCGGTGACCAACCTGACAGCGGAAGAGGCAGAGCGAATCATGCTCACGGCGCACCTGACAGGGAGCGCAATAGTCATCGTTTGTCCGAAAGAAGCAGCAGAGTACTATCAGGAACGAATCCTCAGTTATGGCCTCACCGCCACCATCGAACCAGAATAAAGTACTATGGGGAAACAGTCAGAAGCAGGCGACCAGCGTGGTCGCCTGCTTTCGTGTAGAACCCAAGGGGAGTCATACACAAGCTAGCCAGTAAGAGATATAATGATACGAACCCAGAAGAGATCGCTACTCATAGGAGCCGTCGAAAAATTTTGCGCGGTGTATAAGACGGGAATATTGTGTAGCAATCAAGAAGATTGTGATGTACATACTTCACATTGACGGAAACATCTTTTGGGATTAGAATTCGAGCAGGCTACATCAGAGCTTTTCAACCTCCTTTTGTTTGCTAGCATCAAGAACAGCAAAAGGCAAAAAAATAAGGACAGGAGAAAATAACATTGGCCCGCTGAGAGGTCTGTAATTTTCTTTACATTCCGAGAGAGAGAGCAGAAAAAAGTTCTGATTGCAGATGGAAAGCATTGAAGTAGGATGAACCTCGTACTACAGACTGTGCTCGATGATGCTGTTTTATCACACTCCATCAGGAGGGAAAAAAATCATGGTTCATTTATGGGGGTCCAGGACCAGGGAAGAAAGCGAAATGAGCAAATCGGCCCTGGGTGGAAACGCCGCTGGCGATATAGCAGTCGTAATCGGTGGCGAGAAACTCGACTCCAACCTGGTATACCTGGGATGTCAGATGGCGAAAGGTGCCAAACGGAAAGTCCATCTCGTTCACGTTATCGAAGTACCCCGAGCATTACCCCTGAAAGCAGTCCTCACCCAGGAATCCGATCGCGCAGATAAACTGCTCAACGCCGCCCGCGACATCGCCGAGCGCGTGGGATGCGATGCGGTCACGGAAGTTGTGCAAGCGAGGGAGGCAGGACACGCCATCGTCGATGAGGCAAAAGATCACCGTTGCGCATTAATATTAATAGGGTTGGTACGAGATAGTAATAAGATTTCAAATGATCTGGGGAAAACAGTCTCATATGTTTTATCCAATGCCCCCTGCCGTGTCTGGCTAGTGCAGGATCCACCTCTTCCGGCAACGTAAGCCGTAAGACATCGAGGAGGCTGCCAGACATCTGCCAGCAACAGCTGAAAATGCGTCATCGTCAAACGACACAGTCGAAGAAGACTGCGAATGGGTTTGTTTTGTTCTCTCCCGTTCAGCCAGGAGAGCGTGTGTTACAATAATAAGGTATAATTTGTACCGACAGTTATTGCAACAAACGGCTTTCACGCTGCAAATCAGGGGAGTAAAACGATGACAACAGAGCAAAATGCTGAAGATACCCCAAAAAAACCCCACGAGGATTATTACACGGCCCTTTATCAAGCTGCCCTGACCATTTCTTCGAGCCTTGAACTGGATCAAGTGCTACAAAGTGTTGTCACCTGCATCACCGACGCAATGAAGGTCCAGGGTTGCACGCTTCGTTTGCTTGATACGGCCACCGGGCATCTCAATCTCAGCGCGGTCTGTGGGCTCAGCGGAGGCTACCTTGCCAAAGGACCAGTAGACGTCGTCAATAGCCCCATTGATCAAGAGGCAATTAAAGGGACGCCGGTCTATATTCCCGATGTACGCGTTGATGCACGCTTTCATTATAAAGAAGCGGCGCGACAGGAAGGGCTTGTCTCCGTGTTGTGTGTGCCACTGGAGGTGCGAGGGGAGGCAACTGGCGTCATGCGCGTCTATACGAAAGAATTGCGTGAGTTCCATGAGAATGATGTGCAATTTTTGTCCGTCCTCGCCAGTCTGGCCGGGCTCGCCATCGAAAATGCCCGCCTCTATGAGAGCCTGAAGAGTTCTTATGACGGCGTGATGGGGGCATTCTGGGGAACAAATATCACTCTCTAATTTCAGTACCCTCAAACAGGTCAGAAAAGGATTTTGCGCCAACAACTGCGAGAGAGTGTGTACGGGCAAAGCATGAAAAAAGCTGGTGATTATGCGCCAGGGAGCAATTGCGGGGAGTCTGGTATAGGTCGGCTCCTGATAGCAAGATCTGGTCAATAACAGGCGGTTTTTTTGCCGATTGCAGATGAGGTTGTGAGAGTATACTAGAGAGTAGAGGGCGATCGTCGTCCACGATATTTATGCAGGGAGAGCAGCCAGTGGTAGCACATGATGTCCCAGAAGCGGATAGACGAGAGTCGGAATGTTTCCTCTGCACACTTGATCCCACAAAACGAGCCTGCGCCCAACCAGAAATCGAGGGGCGGCTCATTGCCGTCCAGGAACGCGTGCAAGAGGGAGAGCGAATCCCTACGGTATTATTAGAGACTGGCGCATCCCACATTGAAGTACAGCTGGATGGACTGTATTACCGCAGTCTGGTCAAAGAATTAAAGGCGCGCACTGATGTCCTGAACAAACTTACGTTGCGCATCTACCATTTACCACTACCCCCCACGACCCAAGAAGAGAAGGGTGATATCCATCTCTGCTATACTGGAAACGCCTATACGCTGGCGGTGCTAGAGCCAGATATGCTCCTGAATATTACCGACCTCAATCAGGCCGAATACTGTGCGCGCCAATATCTGCTCCGCCGCCTGAGTCCCTCAAGCGCCTCGCCCGCAACAATACGCGGTAATCTGATCCATCATTGTTTTAAAGAGCTTCTCAAAGAACATGACCGGGGCTATTTTAAATCCTCCTCGGCAGATCAAGAGGTGAAAAGTCCCTTAGCAATCTTGCAAGAGCGTCTGGATCAGGCGCTGGAGATTAATAATCTCGATATGGCCCTCAGTTCGGTCAGCGATGAAACTATGCGCGCCGAGGTTGCGCCACATCTGGAAAGTCTGGCTCGCTGGTATGAGACCGAGCGCGATACTCTGTGGGATATGCCCGGATCTTATGCAGAAACACAAAATGAGCAAGGTGAGCAGGTGAGCGGCAATAAAGTACGCGCCGAAACCTTTCTGCTGGCTCCGGAGATAGGTCTGCGCGGACGCCTGGATCTGTTCTGGCAACAGGCGGGACGGCAACGTTTGCTAGAACTCAAGACAGGAGGAGCCACAGGCGATTTGCCGAAACGCGATCATCGCTGGCAGGTGTATGGCTATCACGCCCTGCTCTCCGTGCGGCGGGATTCGCAGATGAAAAAGGCGCTGGCAACCCTTCTCTATAGTGGAACGCCCGGAAGCGCTCAGGCGATCGGCATTCCTGCTACTATTCGCGAGATACAGCGCGTCAACGAACGGCGCAATATCCTGGTGCTCAGCCGCCTGAGCGAGACACCACCAGCACCGCCAGGCGTCTCTCGTTGCAGCAAATGCTCCATGCTCAACCTGTGCCAGAACGTCTCCACCCTGCTACACTGGCAACAACCAACTATCGAAGAGAAAGAACAACTACCAGCTGGGCAGAATAGCACCATCCTACCAAACAAGCCAACGACGTATAGCAATGATGACCGGGCTTTTTTTGTCCGCTACTACTCACTGCTTCAACAGGAGGGGCGGGCGGGCGAACAACAGCAGGCGCAACTCTGGCAGACGTCGGTTGAGGAACGCATCGAGCGAGGCACGGCGATCAGAGGCTTAACCCCTGTCGGCGTACCCCGTATAGAACGCGACGGCTGGGAACAATGTTTCCGCTGCGCCAACACCTCGGAGTTACGGGAAGGGGACGAGATTCTGCTGAGCGATGGCAATCCAGTCACCGGCGAAGTCGTCACGGGCACGATCGTTCAGAGCAGTTCAGAAGAGATTACCATCTGGACGCGCGAACGGATTACCCACCCGGTCTTGCTGGATCGTTATGATAGCGATATTGTGCATGTGCGCACATTGCAGAATCTTCTGCGCTGGCTCAAAGCCCATGCCCACCTGCGCGACCTCGTCGCAGGACGCGTCAGACCACGCTTTCAGGGTGTAACGGTCCCTGCACGACGCGATTTTAATGCTGAGCAGAATCAGGCCGTAGAGCGCGCCCTACAGATGCAGGACTATCTGCTCATTCATGGACCTCCAGGAACCGGAAAAACCAGCGTCATTGCCGAAATCGTTAAGAGGCTCTGCGCCCAGAATCAGCGCGTCTTGCTTGCAGCTTTCACCAATCAGGCGGTCGATAATATCCTCAAACGCCTCGATAAAGAGGGCTTTCATGAGTATATCCGCCTCGGCCATCAGCGGAGTGTAGCGAAGGAGATCAGAGAGAACCTGCTCAAAGAGCTGGCCGATAAACGTTACCGTGATCAGCGAGAGAACGAAGATGAAACCTATAGCGATATCGTGCGCGATTTGTTGTATAGCACGCCGGTGATCGCCAGCACAACCGCGACATGGTCGGCGGAAAAATACGTGCCTGCTACTGAACTGAATGAGCATGGGCAGGCGGCTGAACTCGGCCTGGAGTTTGATGTCGCCATTATCGACGAAGCGGGACAGTTAACCATACCGGCAATCCTCGGAGCTCTGCGCTTCGCCCGACGCTTCATCCTCGTCGGGGACGAGAAACAGCTTCCTCCTCTCGTCTTGAGCAAGGAGGCTGCGGAACAGGGGTTAAATCAATCCCTCTTCAGCCACTTGAAGAAGGAAGATGATGACTATATGCAAGACGCGACGATGGCGATTGGAGCCTGCGTTGCCTTGCGCACACAGTACCGCATGAACAAATGGATCGCCAACTTCTCCTCCACGGTGTTCTATGAGAAACAACTGATTGCACATTCATCTATCGCCAATAAACAACTGGATTTTGCGAGAAAACGTGGCACGTATGAGCAGACCAGTACCGCTCTGGAACAGGCCATCGAGCCTGTCCATCCCCTGGTCTTTCTCGATGTACGCGATGACGAAGTGTCTCGTGAAGCGAAGATCAGCAATGGGGAGGCGCGTGCAATTCGCACGCTGGTAGCACAATTTCTCAAAAGAGGCGTAGCCCCACAGGATATCGGCGTCATTGCACCGTACCGGGCACAGGTTGCCAATATTCGTCGTCACCTGCTCACCGACGATCCAGCAAGTAACTGGCAGGGATTACCAGATGATACGCTCCTGAGCGTCGATACCGTCGATCGCTTTCAGGGGGGAGAGCGCATGATCATACTGATGTCCTTTGCGACCAATTACGAACCAGCGGAGGAGAGTCAACGCAGAGATTTTTTAACGAACCCTAATCGTCTCAACGTCGCCCTGACGCGAGCACAACGCAAGCTGATCGTACTGGGATCGGTCGCCGCCCTCGAGCATCTACCCTATTTTGAGCGTTTAATTACGTATTGCCGCAGCATGAAAACGGTGATCCGCTACATAGAGGAGCCTGTACCGGGAGCATAGGCGCGGGTCGTCAGTGTGGCAAAGGGATAGCGATATCGACACGCGTCCCCTGCGCAGGCTCGCTGGTCAGCGAGAGGCGACCACCCAGGAGAGCGACACGTTCCTGTAAACCAATCAAGCCCTGTTGAGACCCGGCCTGCACCGAATGAGGCAAGGAAGCTGACAGGCCAATGCCATTATCAATTACGCTCACATGGAGCATCTCCTCATCGGTAAACAGAAACAGATCGATCTGTGTCGCCTGCGCGTGCTTACGAATGTTTGTTACTGCCTCATGTATACAATAATAGAGCTGAGAGGAATACACAAAAGGCAGCGCAAGGGGCCAGCCCGAGACATCCAGATTGACCGTGTAACCGAGCCGCTGCATATCTTCCTGTAGAGAACGAATCAGCGCGAGAAGATCAAACTCGGCATCACTATGAGAGCGCAGACCCTCCAATGTCTGGCGCATAGAAAGCAGGCTGGTTCGCGCGAGATCCTGCCAGCGTTCCACCATCTCATCCAGCTGTTGTATATCGGCAGAAGAATCAGCAGGCTGGTGGCGGCGAAAATGCTCAAGATCGGTAAGCAAAGCCGACAGCGATTGAATAGCGCCATCGTGCAGCTCACGCGCGATACGGCGCCGCTCGGCCTCCTGTGCAACACGGGTGAGAGATACATCAGATATCTCAAGCATAATCAGTTATCCTTCCGATCAGAGCGAGGCTCTCGTGCCAACAATCTCACGACCAACCCATCCATGGCAATAGAATTATTATACCATGTCATATTTGCAATTTTCTATTGAACAATCCACACCTTCTGTTCGGAAGAATAATCACAGATAGGATGTAAGGGGCATCTTTTTGCGCAGCTGCTAAGGCAATCAAGCAAGCTCTTGAAACTCTACAATGCATATTGTATGATGCTCAAGCTACCGATGTATGTAATAGTATAAGGAGGGGCCACTTGCCTCGTATTATTCTTGACACCGATCCCGGGATAGACGATGCACTGGCGTTCTGCCTCGCGTTCGCCTCACCAGAGGTTCAGCTGGAAGCCATAACAACCGTCAGCGGCAATGTCGGCGTTGGCTTAACCACTGACAATGCGCTGGCGCTGGTCAATCTGCTTGGTCATCCAGACGTCCCTATAGCGAGGGGATGTGATCGACCGTTGTTGAGTCAGACGGTGGAGGCGACCACTGTGCATGGCGAGAATGGGCTGGGTGGCGTTATTTTGCCGAAGGGAGGCAACCAGCCTGTTGAACAGCATGCCGTGGATCTCATTATCGAGCGCATCCTGAAGAATCCAGGCGAGATCACTCTCGTCGCGATCGGGCCACTCACCAATCTTGCTCTGGCTGTGCGACGCGAACCGCGCATAGCGCAGCTCGTCCGTGAAGTCGTCATCATGGGAGGAGCATTATTTGTACCGGGCAACGTTACCCCCACGGCGGAATTTAACATTTATGCCGACCCCCATGCAGCCCAGATCGTCTTACATGCGGGCTGGCCGATTCGGCTCGTCAGTCTGGATGTGACCACAAGCACTACCCTTCAGCAGGCAGAAATAGAGCTACTAAAACGGGAGGGAAGCCCGGTGCATGCCTTTATTGAGCAGGCTCTGCAAGGCTACTTTACACGCTTCGCTCAACATGGTCAGCCTCGTTTTCAAATGCATGACCCGCTTTGTCTGGCCGCCGCCTTCCAACCAGAGCTCATTACCTGGCAAGAAGCATATGTCGGCGTTGAGCTCACAGGTAGCGCTACTCTGGGCAAGACAGTGGCCTATCTGCCTCCCCACCAGCTTCCAGGCGCGCCTAACGTGCTGGCGTCCGTGGGCGTGGATGCCGCGAGCTTCTGTGCGCTGTTTGTGGAACGTATCAATCAAACATACAAATAGATCAATATAAGTATGGGTGAGAGGGAAAAACGGAGCAGGTTGCGCGTCCAGAAGCACTTGCAAGAAAGCAGCGTTTTTTGACAAGAGCAGCGAGATACGTTATATTACCAGCAGGTATTCCTACTAAATTAGTAGGAATAGGCAGAGAGCACAAAAGAGCAAAGGAATAAGGCAGATGGCAGAAATTAACAAAGCCGAAGTCATGGACGCGCTGCACGAATGTTACGACCCGGAGATACCGGTCAACATCGTCGACCTGGGCCTGGTATATAACGTGGATATAGACGACGAGGCCGGGGCTGTGCATGTCACGATGACATTGACTGCGTTGGGCTGTCCGATGGCGGGAGAAGTGATTGAAGAAGTGCAGATGCGCGTCAATCAGGTAGAGAACGTTAAAAGCAGTAAAGTCGAGCTCACCTTTGATCCGCCATGGTCAACGGACCGCATGACTGAGGATGCAAAATGGGAACTGGGCATGGTCTAAAATTTCCCAGCGGCAAGACGAATCAACCGCAGGTTGGTATGAGTCTTGCCGTTTTTTTTTATTTTTTGTGAGGTTTCACACTTTTCAATCTTTCACCATCATGTTATACTATCTCCGCAATAGTGATCTCCAAAGTTGGGAATAGCGATTCGAACCACTTATAGGTCATATCAATTCAGCGAAATCGTCCCTGTCGCACTTTTAATACTGTTACGATACACATTGTTCTATGCCTTTATCGGAGCATAATATGCGTTTTTGCCCAAATTGTGGCACCGCAGCCGCGGCCGATCGGAGCATCTGCCCCAATTGTGGTACCACCTTACCTGCTGAGCAACCAGCTGCTAACCAGTACGCGGGAACGATCGGTAGTGCCCCTTATCCACAGAGTGGAGGCGCTCCCATGACCCCTCAGAGCGGGTCATATATGCCGACAGTATTAGCGGGCCCCTCCACGCCTAATCAACCCGGCAGCGGCCCTTATGGTCCATCTACCGGACCAGGCGCTCCTGGTTACAATGTGACTGGTCCATCTGGCAGCAACCCTGCTTATGGGGTGCCAGCGACGCCTAATGTTCCTGGTGTTCCTCCTGGTTACAATCCGGCTAGCCCATTTGGCAGTAACCCTGCGTATGGAACTCCCAGCGCTCCCGGCTACAATACGGCCAACCCGTATGGATCATCCACTGCACCAGCTACTCCTGGCTACAATGTGACTGGCCCATCTGGCAGCAACCCGTATGGGGCTCCTGCCGGGCAAGCGTATCCCCCTGTACCACCAGGAGGCTTACCTGCTCAGGGAGAATTCTACGGGCAAATGATGCCGCCACCACCACCAAATATAGGAGCAGGAGCACAGCCCCCTGTCTGGGCAACACCCCAATATACACCGAAGAAAAAAACATCCAGGGGGCTTTTCATTACTCTCTCGCTTATCACTGCGGTCGTCGTACTTGGTAGTTTCTGGCTCATTTATTACGCAGGTGTCGCACGTCCCGCCGCACAACATGCGCAAGCCACCGCCGATGCGCAGTCATCCGCTACGGCCAGTGCCAATGCAGCACAGGCACAGGCCACCGCCACACAGGTACAGGCCACTGCGGCAGTTCAAGCTACTGTCACCGCCGAGCAGACGATATACAAACAGGCTACCGCCGGAGCACCAACTTTCAGTTCGCCATTGACGGCCCAGGATAACTCTAAATGGGATCTTTATACTGCCGAGGGGGGCGGCGGTTGTGCATTCACCAACAATGCACTCCACGCAAGCGTCGATCGGACAGATTATTATGTCCCCTGCTTTGCATTAAATTCCTCTTTCAGCGACTTTGCCTTCCAGGTACAGATGACGATTGTGAAGGGAGATGAGGGAGGGCTCTTATTCCGGGGTAACTCAACCGCCTCGCAATACTACCTCTTCCGCATTGGACAGAATGGCTCCTATGGACTCTATCTCTCACAAGATGACACTCACAGCAGCACCCTTGCCAGTGCGACAAGCACGGATATCAAAAAAGGGGTAGGGCAAGTCAACCTCCTCACTGTTATCGCGAAGGGAAACGACATCTACTTGTATGTTAACCAACAATACATAACACATGTGACTGATGCTTCGTATGCGAAAGGGCAGCTTGGTGTCTTTGGTTCGAATGGCGGCAATCCCACTGATGCCGCCTTCAGCAATGCGCAGGTCTGGCAGCTCTAAACAAAAAAAAGATGCTCACCCGGGAAATAACGAAGGTGAGCATCTTTTTTGCCTATCGACACGAAAAACGATCGCCCCCCCGTCGCAGACCAGCCACAATGTCACGGAAATAAGACGCATCTCCCATCATTTCCGTAGAGTCGCGGCTTGTCTGCGACCAATACGCATCAACCTGAGAAGCGCCAATGGTCCCATTCCTCGAAGAATGGCCGAGGTAGGGACCGGGCTTTATGCCGGTCCACGGCCCCCACCGGCCATTTCGTCCCTTAGGTTGATGCGTATTCATTGCAAACAAGCCGCGACTCTACGGATTTAATGGGAGCAATGTTATATACACAGGGTGCGGAGCGAATCTACAACCATCTATTTCAAACCCAGCTTGCCCGGATTGAGAATGTCGTTTGGATCAATGGCCTGCTTTACTTTTTCCAATACTGTCATACCGGTGCCTAGCTCTTCTCGAATATAGGGTAAGCGTGCGAGCCCAACGCCATGATGATGCGAGATCGCGGCCCCCTTCTCCAGGCAGATGCTCATGGTCGTTTTCCAGATGTCGTACAAACGCGCTTCTACGGCTGCGGCATCTTTCTCGTGTCCCAGCAAGATCACGTAGAGCGAGGTTCCCTGTGGATACGTATGCGAGAAATGGCCCAGCACCTCTTCCGCATACGGTGCCATCGCCGTCTTCAGGGCCTGATAGGTCTCCTCGATATTATCCCAGAAGTGCGCGATCTCGATGGTTTCGGCCAACCCGCCCGGCTGATTTAACCGTTGCTCGATCGTTGAGAAATCGTAGCGTCGATCCATCCATGCCTGTACGCCTGCGACGCCAAGGGTGCTTGCACCTTCCTCTTGACAGATTGCCAGGACGGCTTGATACTCTGCTTCCGCAACGGCCTTCACGCCTTCTGTGCCCACAAACATTGCACAGCCCACAAATGCACGATCCTGCATGGCATGGCGCGATTCCTCCTGGTCATAGAAACGCAGCAAGAATGGCTTCAGGCTGGAGCGCATGATCTTGCGCATGGCGTTGAGCCCCTGCCCGACAGAGGTGAAGCGCAATGTTTGCAGAATGCGTGTCTCTGGCAATGGAAAGATCTTCAACGTCACATCCGTGATCACACCCATCGTGCCCTCGGCCCCCATAAAGATGTGGCGGAGATCCGGTCCGATCGCGGCACGAGGCACAAATGGCGTCTGTACCAGTTCGCCCGTGGGCAACACGACCGAGAAAGCGACGGTGAGATCCTCAATGCCGCCATAGCGCGAAGAGAATTGCCCGGTAGCGCGTGTCGCGATCCAGCCACCGACGGAAGAACGGTCCAGCGATTGTGGTGAGTGATTGAGCGTGAATCCCTGCGCATTCAGTTGCCGTTCCAGTTCGATGCCCAGCATACCAGCCTGCACTCTGACCCATAAGCTCGTGGTGTTGATCTCCAACACTTGCTGCATGGCCGACATGTCCAGCACAATTCCACGGCGGGAGACGAGCGGTGCGCCGGTTACCGATGAGCCCAATCCCCAGGGGGTAACGGGAATATGCTTTTGATTTGCCCAGCTCAGCACTTTACGAACCTGCTCGACCTCTGTTGGCCGCACCACGAGATCTGGACGATGCGGCTGCTTATTCTGTTGCTTCCATTTTGTCGCGACCGGCCACGTATCGTAGCTATGCGCTTTGATGATTTCTTCGTCCCATAGGACATGCTCTTGCCCGATTAACTGGCTAAGCTCATGTTCAATCTGCTGTACTTGTGGGGCAATCATAAATATATACTACCTTTCTTGTCTTAAAAGAGATGACTTCATATGGTTAAGTAATCGTGTTCTCTCTATTCGGAGTATTTGCCTGCGAAAGTTTTTCTGAATATACTCCAACATACTCAATACAATGGCATCCGCCGCCCCTCGATCACATCATTTTGCACCTGCTCAAGTTTCGCAGGATCAATGCACTTCTCAAAGAGGGCATAGAGCGTATGATCATGGCGCTGGCCGACAATGGCGAGGCGTCCCAGATCCTCCAGGATCTCTTCTACGGGCCCACGCTCCAGAGGTAGGAAGCCAAAAGAGTGGCTGGTAGGACCGAGGCGCTGGGTTGTTCGGTGCCAGACAGCACCATCGATCTGACCGTTGCAGATGAGTTCCGGTATCAGGTGATAAGGAACCTGGACAAACTCAACATGGTCGGACTGGAATTCGCGGCTGGTGATCTCGACGTGATCCCGCGAGGCCGCGTCGATACCAACACGCTGGATCGCTTCGCGGCTGGTGATGTCACTCCTGGTCAGCATGACGAGTGATTGGCGCGCATAATAGGAGTAAGGAGCGCAGGAGCGAAAAAGCATGAGGGATGGCTCTCTGGCACATGCCTCCTCGGCGGCAAAGTGTGAGAGCACCACGAAGTCTGCACGCCCCGATTGCAACTGCTCGATACGCCGTGTCGCTCCGTTCAGATGGATAAGGTTGAATGGCAGACCAGCTTCATTGAAAGTGTCGGTAAGAGCGGTCGCAATCCCCTCATATTCTTTGGAGTCCGGCAACGGCATGATGCCCACAATCGTCCCCAGGCCGCTGATAGCCCACAACAGACTCAGATCGCTGCTCACAATGAATGTCCCCAGATGGCCGCGACTCTCCAGCTTGATCGCCCCTGTCCCCTCAAGCGTAAACAGCGCTTTTTGTACCGTACCAAACCCGGCGCGGAACTGCTGCGCGTATTCCTCGGTCCCTTTAATACGCTCGTTCGGCGCGACCGTGATCAGGTCGCGCGCGATCTCACGTGTGATCAAACCGCTCTTCCCGAGCAACCCAAGCAATGGATCATCCTTATGCCGCATCTCTTTGTCTCCTCCATACACAGATTCAGAGCCTCAATAGGCCAATAAACCGACCTCTTTGATTATAATATGTCTGGCTCCCTTCCATATGCCATCTTCATGAAACACTCTCCTTGCTCCCATCTACGGCAGTCACTACACGGACTGTGTCGCCTGAGCGCACAATGCGCAGGCTTCCCATCGAACCAACCTTCGTTATCACGGGAAATCCTTCGTATGGACCACCCCGGATCGTGCAAAGTACGGTGCCAACATTTACCCTGGAGATGAGCCGCAAACCCCAGCCCTGCAAACCTTCAACAACCGCGGCCGTCGTATCTCCGCCCGTAGCAACCAGCAAACCCCAGGGACGTACCTCGAACAGATCTCCAATCGCAGCGTGTACGGTGTCCAGTACGTCTCCCCAGCTACCACTGTCGCTTGCCAGGGGCGTGAGCGCGGCCAGATCGCCACCGGACAATACGGTCTCTTTCTCAGCGACGAGACCAACTCCCGGCACGATTTGTACAGTCGGGATCTGCATCTCTTGCAGTTCCGTCCGCACAGACGGGCTCAGGCTGCCCACGACGTAGAGCGTTGGTCTATCCACGGCAATGCGAGGGGAGGCTACGATTGGCAACGGACCACTTTCTTGGCGCACTTCCGCTTCGACAAGCATCTCGATGAGGCTTGTCGCGCCTACCCATAAAGGGCTTATCTGTGCCATACGCACACCACGAATAAGCGCACGGATATCGTAGAGCGTTTCGGCATCTGCGGTCAGAAGAAGATGAGTCCCGGCAGATCCAACTACGTGCCGCAGTATCTCGGCAATATGCGCTGGTCCCTGACGCACATCCTGTAAGGAAAGAAGCTGGATGTCCTCACACGCTCCTCGTGCAAGCTCCGGCATGGATGCTGATGTCACCGGAGACGTCGGATCGTGCGCGGCCTCGGTCTGATCTATCGGCGTACCATGCAGAAGTTGATAGCCATTCACTGTCGTACGACCAGCTGGCGGAATAGCCGGAACCAGCAGGCAGATTTGTGGCGCTTCTTTGAGCGCCAGCATCTGCCGCAACCGCTCGGGCCAGGAGCCACGACCCAGCGAGTCAATCTTCAGGATCATCTCGCCCTGTCCTAAACCTTGCTGTACGAATTGCTCCCACTGTGCCCAGCGTTCCGCCAATGCCTCGCGCTTCAGCCCCCGGTCATTGGTGACGCCGATATACACGGCGTCATCGGTAGACCGCACAGAATCTGGCTGGAGGGCCACAATGCAAACGCTGCTCAATTGTGTCAGGCAATAGCAGGAATCTGCGGCACCTGAGACATCATCTGCAAGAATAGTATAGTGGATTTTATGCGTGTACATGACTTTCTTCTGTCAGGTAACGGCCCGCAGCCAGACGCGAGGCCAGTTGATAGGTTTGCACAAAGACACGCGGATCGGCTTTGCCTGTCCCGGCGATATCGTGGGCCGTACCATGTCCGACCGCACAACGGATGAACGGCAGACCAATGGCGAAGGTGCTATATCCCAGAGGCTTCATCGCGGTCGTCGCCTGATCGTGATACATCGATACAACGCCATCAACGAGTCCCTGCTGCGTCCACGTAACGAGCGATTCAGCGGGGACGAGTCCGGTCACTGTGATGTTGCGCGCACGCGCGGCCTCGATAGCGGGCTGCAAAAACTCGATCTCTTCCCGCCCCAGAATGCCGTTTTCACCCATGTGCGGGTTCACGCCCACCACACCAATGCGCGGATTCTGGATACCAAGCCGCACGAGAGTCGTGTGCGCGGCCTCGATGGTTGTCAGAACACGATCGACGGTCACCATATCCAGGGCAGTGCGTAGAGAGACGTGCGTGCTCACCATAAAAGCGTTCACGTTCCCACCATGAATAAGCAGGATGTGGGACTTTTTACCTGCCAGATCTGTATAGAAGTCGGTCGAATCCATGTAGTGGTATCCGGCATAATTGAGCGCAGTCTTATTGACGGGACAGGAGACAACCGCATTGACCTGACCCGTTTGCGCGAGCTGAACTGATAGCCTGATCGAGCTTGCCGCCGCTTCTCCACCCAGACGATCAATCTTCCCGATGGGAATGCGTGCGACATCCTTGAGACCGATATCGGCAACGGCGATCCGCTCTGAAGCCAGCGTTGGCTGTGTGCTGGATACGATCGGGAGCTGCAAACCGACAAGATTGAAGGCGCGGCGCACCACGTCCAGGTCTCCAACAATGATCGTATGTTCAGGGCTGATCATCCCTGCTTTAAGCGCTTTGGCAATAACCTCAGGACCAACGCCGGTTGGATCGCCCATTGTCACTGCAACGATGGGTGTTTTCTGGGTCTCCATATGTTAAGCATCCTTTCTCTAACTGATATCTTTACAAACTACGCATTGCTCGATGTTGAGCCAACTGTGTCGACATGTACATCCGATATCATCTGCGCTGGCGGCCTATGCGAGCGATCAATGCGTACAAAGAACGCAACGCTGAGTGAGCCTGTGAGGCAGATAGCCGCCGCGATACCGAACGCCGCCGTCCAGTTGTTGTTTGTGCCGGTGATCAAAAAGCCTGTGATTGTCGGTGCCACAACACCAGCAAGATTAGCAATAAGGTGTACAAAGCCCATGACGCCCCCCAGCCTCGATGACGGGACAACATCTCCTATGATCGCGAAGTACTGCGCCGTGGTGAGATAGAGCAGGAAGACGATGAGCGCCATCAGGATAACAGCAGCGACGGGCGAGGTGATAATACCAATCGGAGTGAAAAGCAGCGCCACAAGCAAGAGACAGACAACAATCATCCACTTGCGCGCCACAGCAGGATTGCCCGTCTTACGACCGAGCCAGTCGGTCACGACGCCCCCAAGCGCACAGGCTATTGCGCCCGCAAGCCACGGAATTGCCCCTGCGATAGCCAGGTTGGAGAGACTGATATGCTGTCTTTCCAACATAAATTCGGGGAACCAGGAGAGAAATGTATAGAGCACCCACGCATAGCCGAAGAATGCCCACGCGGTACTCCAGACAAGCGGCTGCTTCAAGTAGGTAACCATACGAGGAGCAGTGCCATCCTCAAGGTATTCGGGGCGTCGCGCAAGTGCACCTTCGCGGATCTTTGCCAGTTCCTTCAAAGTGATCCAGGGATGCTGCTCAGGCTTATCACGCACAATCACAAACCAGCCAATTGCGAATACGATACCAACAGCACCAAAGATGATAAATGGTATACGCCAATTATTATGCGTCGCAACCAGCAAACCCACGATGATCGGAGTGGCGATAGCTCCACCCAGCGGAGTCGCGGCCTGTGCGATACCGATCGAGGTGCCCAGTTCACGCTGTGGGAACCAGTTGCCCATCGTCTTCGTCGTCACCGCCCCCTGCGGTCCCTCGCCAAAACCAAATATCGTGCGGATGATCAGAAAGCTTATGAAGTTAAAGCCAACTGCGGTTGCCGCCACAAAAACAGACCAGAGAATAGCGGCCCATCCCATGATCTTACGCGGACCAATTTTATCAGAGGTCCAACCACCTATGAAGCAGAATGGAACGTATCCCACAAAGAAGACACTGAGAATGATCCCGAATTCTCCTGCCGTAAAGTGGAACTCATTCATAATAAACGGTGCCGCAATGCTTATCGCCGTGCGATCACCATAGTTCAATGCCAGTATCAGGCAGTTGATCGCCAGTACTCCCCATCGTAGGTAGGACCAGCCAGGAGCGGCTCCCGCTCGTGTAGAGGATTTCATCAGTGACCTCCAGGTTACATATTTTCACGCACCATAGCAGTATTTTTTTCCGCCGTACCATCACCTCATAGTAAAGCGTGTTTTCATTTTACAGTAATCTGTAAAATGATGTCAAGGGGGCTGAGAGCGCGAAAATAATCGCTAGTTGACAAACAAAAGAGAGACTGCTATTCTGATAGAGCTTTAAATAGAAGGTGATGAACGGGACAAGTAACTGTTGCGAAGAGCAATGCAGAGAGCTGCGGGTTGGTGCGACGCAGTTGTGAGCAAGAGCGAAATCCACCCGGGAGCATGCGCGTAAGCGCCAACGGTGCCTCCGTTAACGGGCAAAAATGAGATTCAGCGACAGTTCGGCTGGCTGAAAAAGTAAGGTGGCACCACGATTTCGTTTATTCCGCGTTATCGTCCTTCTCCATAAATATGGAGGGATGATGGCGCGTTTTTTTTACGCATCATATGAGCCAGGGCTACGTCCCCTGGTCTGGTAGCAAGAAAGAAAGAAAGAGGTGACTATGCTCGACCTGGCCTTTATCCGTAGCCATCCCGAGATCGTCAAAGAGGCGGCTCGGCTCAAAAATAACTCGCTTGATATTGATAGCTTGCTGGAACTTGATCAGCGCATACTGGCGATGCAGCACGAAGTAGAAGAGGCGCGAGCGCAGCAAAATGCTCTCTCGAAAAAAATTCAGCAGGCGGGCAAAGAAAAAAATATCGAACTGCGCACCAGCCTGATTGCCGAGGGGAAACAACTGGCCGACCTGATCAAAGAAAAAGATCCTATACTTACACGTTTGCAAGAGGAACGCTACCAGTTGCTCCTGCTTGTGCCAAATATTCCCGATCCGAGCGCTCCGATTGGCAAAGATGAGAACGATAATGTACCCATCAAATACTGGGGAGAGAAAACGAGCTTCGCTTTTCAGCCGCTGGACCACTATGAGTTGATGCAGAAACACAACATGGTCGATATCGAGCGGGCCGTAAAGGTTGCCGGGAGCCGTAGCTATATCCTCAAAGGTGATGCGGCGCGTTTAGAGCTGGCGCTGATCAACTTTGCCGTAGATAGGATTGCACGCAAAGGTTTTACGCCCCTGATCGTCCCGGCCATGGCCCGCGAGGATAGCTTTATCGGCAGTGGTCAGTTCCCCAAAGGACGGGATCAGGTCTATGCCGTTGAAGGTGAAGACACCTTTCTCGTAGGCACCGCCGAGGTATCGATCACCGGCATGTACAAGGACGAGATCCTGCGCGCTGAAGATCTACCCCTGACCTATGTTGGCTTCAGCCCCAGTTTCCGCAAAGAAGCTGGCACGTACGGAAAAGATACGAAGGGTGTCTTCCGCGTCCATCAGTTTAATAAAGTGGAGCAATATGTCATCTGTAAAGCCGACCATGAAGAGTCGGTCAAATGGCATGAGACATTGCTGAAGAACTCGGAAGAGCTGGTGCAGGCGCTCGAAATTCCCTATCGTGTCGTCAACGTCTGCACAGGTGACATGGGGGATGGCAAGGTCGGCATGTATGATCTGGAATGCTGGGTGCCCAGCGAAGGACGGTACCGCGAGACCCATTCGTGCTCGTACTTCCATGAATGGCAGGCACGGCGCGTCAATCTGCGTTATCGCGACGAAGATGGCAAGGTCAAATTTGTACACACGCTCAATAATACTGCACTGGCCTCGCCTCGCTTCCTGATCCCGCTAATCGAAACGCATCAGCAGGCAGACGGGAGCATTCGCATTCCTGAGGCACTGCGCCCCTATATGGGCGGACAGGAGTACATTCGCTAAAAGAGGCGATAGGATAAACGGGAGGGGCGCGGATAGGCATGAACCCGGCCCCTCCCCGGGCGTCACGGCAGGGGGATAATCTCGCCGCGTATCTGGTCCTGCTCATCATCGATGGTCAGGATGCCGACAGTGCACCTGGGCTGCTGGCGGCGATCGTTAGCGCTTCCTGGATTGAAGAGAAGCTGACCATTGTGTTCCTCGTTATAGGGAACGTGGGTATGACCGAAGATGACTACGCGTGCCGAAGGAAACTCGCGATGCGCGGTTTGCACACGTGTCTGAGTATCGCCCAGAATATGCACGATCCCGATGCGCACATTGCCAATGGCAATCTCACGTTTAATCGGCAACTGCAAAATTACCTCCTGCTGCTCCACATTCCCCTGTACAGCAACCACTGGCGCAATCGTCTCAAGCTCAGAAATAACTGAGAGTTTTGAGAGATCTCCCGCATGAATGATCAGCTCAACATCGGCGAAACGGTGCCAGATCGCTTCGGGAATTGCGTGAAAACGCGGTATATGTGTATCAGAAATTACCCCTATTTTTCGTAGCATGGTTTTTCTTTTCTTTCTCTTACAAGTGCCTATCCCAAGCCATTTTAGGGGATTTTTATCCGCCTGCTTTGCGCGTTTTTACCTGCTCATTTTTGCTTGAGGGCATATCTTTCTTCTGTGCTCTTACTATAGTCTTAATTAGCAGGGCATACAAGGTTTTTCTGGAGAAAACTACTCGTGGTCATGCTACCCAACAGCCACACTACCCAAAAGGCATAAGCAGTCAATCAATTTAACATTTCCTTTATATACAGCGTGTATTCTTTATCAAGAATGCATATGTATCGCCAGATCTCAGGCGTACATAGGGGCGCGAAACAAGCAGAGCAAGTTATGCTCTAGAAAAAAAATAGTGGAAATATCATCATGCGCATAGCAGTGATAGCAGATATACACGGCAATCAGGTCGCACTGGAAGCAGTACTGGCGGACCTCGCTCTGCGATCCGGAATCGACGAGCTGGTGATCGCAGGCGACCTGTGTCTGAACGGGCCACGACCACGAGAAGTGCTGGAGATTATTCAGGATCTGCATTGTCCGGTCATTATGGGAAACGTTGACGAGCAGGTAGTGAATCCAAAGAGTGTCAAAGGCGAGAAAAAGCGCAGCGTCATCACCTGGACGCAACAGGAGATTGGGACCGCGGGCATCGCCTACCTCGCTAACCTCCCCACACAACACCTTGTCGAGAATCCAGAGGGGACCGATCTGCTCGTCGTCCACGCGAATCCACTCGATAAGGAAGCGGCCATTTTTCCGACTACTCCCAATAGCAAGCTTGAACATTTGCTGGGAAATCTCCCGCATACGATCGGCGCACTTGCCTTTGGGCATCTTCATATTGCCTATACGCGTCGCTGGCAACATATCCTCCTCGTTGACGTCGGTAGTTGCGGATTACCACGAGACAAAGATCAGCGGGCCTCCTATGCCATCATTGAGTGGAGAGATGGGACGTGGCAGGCCGAACATCATCGTATAGCGTACGATCTCAATGAAGTCGTCAAGCAAATGAAGCAGAGTGGCATGCCCCATGTAGAGAAGCGAATCAAAGTTTTGACTGAAGCAAAATATTGATAATTTCCTATATATTTATTCAAAAAGGGCAAAAAGATGGGCACAGAAGGAGCATCCATGCTGCATCTGTGCCCTATACAAAACAAGCAAAATAGCTATTTTGCTTGAAATCATCCCTGACAGACAGTACAATCAGCTAAAGCGGCATATTCAACAGAGTTCACAAAGGCCGATACAGTTGTCTGAGAAGTAGAGAGAGAGCCATCAAGGCTACCTTCTTCCCCCAGGTACGTTGCAGCGTCACCAATGTCAACCAGCTCTAGTTCCTCAATAATCGCACGAAGTTCTCCAGTTGTAGCCATTGTTTACCTCCAAATTCATAGACATTAGAATCAAGTCCAACTCACTCCCATCCCAATACCACCGGCAACCAGCCGGGAAAAATCCGTTTATAGGTAGTGCAAGTAGAACAAAGAGCATAATAAAAAATCATAATGAGGCATTCATTGATACATGCATGGCCTCCACTTATACATACGAACAAGAGGAATATGATCGCTTCAGATCAGAAAAAATTAGGCCGAATGGGTTATAGTCTCGGATAAAGAGAAAAAATGATAAACAGAAGTTCGCCTATGAGTAGATGTGCTGCTTATAGCAATATATATCTCTATTGCCCGGTTTTTATTGCTGCTCCAGATAAAAACCTTGATGGCTATTCGCGTTGGAGCGTTTTCTAGTCCTGGTTGAGAGATAGTTGAGGCGAAAACAGAGTGGTTAGTGTTTCTCTTCTCTGTGTGTTATACTGGCGTTGAACAAAGCGATAAGACCATAGGAGATATTCATGGCAAATACTCATTATAATGTCGCCGTGCTCGGAGCTGGCCCTGGCGGTTATGTAGCCGCCATACGAGCTGCCCAGCTTGGTGCAAAAGTCGCCATCATCGAGAAACAATACCTGGGCGGCACTTGCTTAAACGTCGGGTGCATCCCATCCAAAGCCATGCTTCATATTGCCGAAGTCATGCATAATATGGACTCACTGGCAGATATGGGCATCGAACTAACACAAAAACCCACTTTCAATATGAGCAAAGCTGTCGCCTATAAAGACAAGGTTGTCAAACGCATGACCAGCGGCGTCGGATCATTAATGAAAGCAAACAATATTGATGTTTATGATGGCCTCGGTCGTGTTGATGCCTCACGTACAATCACTATTACGAAGAACGATGGCAGCAAGAGTGAAATCAGTGCAGATAAAATCATTCTCGCGACTGGATCTGTCCCACTGATGCCTCCTATGCCCGGCATTGATGGCAATAATGTCATCAATAGCGATACTTGCTGGAACCTGCCCGTCCGCCCCGAGAGCATTATTTGCGTCGGGGGGGGCGTCATCGGCATCGAACTTGCCTGCATGTTTGAAGCCATCGGCAGCAAAGTCACTGTGCTTGAAATGCTTCCCAACGCGCTCGCACCCTTAGATGAAGAGGTGCGACGTCAGTTGCTACGTAGCCTTTCGAAACGCAATATCGAGATCGTCACCAATGCCAAAGTCGAGCGCATCGAAGACAACGGCTCCTTAAAGAACGTAATCGCAACTACCGCGAAGGGCGAACAGAGCTTCAGCGGGCAATACGTCCTGATGGCAGTCAGTCGACGCGCCAATACCTCCGGCCTGGAGAAACTCATCGAGCAGGGACTGGATACCGACCGTGGCCGCGTCCGGGTGAACGAGAAGATGGAGACCAATCTGCCTGGCATTTACGCCATCGGAGATCTCATTCATGGGGCCGGTCTGGCTCACGTGGCCTCAACCGAGGGAGAAGTTGCCGCAGACAATTGCATGGGGCAAGCAGCTCATATGGACTATAGCGTCGTCCCGAACCCCATCTATACCTTCCCTGAAGTTGCATTCGTCGGTCTGACAGAGGCTCAGGCCAAAGAGCAATATCCCGATGCCCGCATAGAGCGCTTCCCCTGGATAGCCATCGGCAAAGCCGTCGCCATCGGCGAGACAGAAGGCTTCACCAAAGTTATCATGGGCAAATATGGCGAGATACTGGGAGCACATATCATCGGGCCAGATGCGACCAATCTCATTTCCGAATTTTCACTGGCAATGCGCGGCGAGTTGACCGTCGACGAGATCAGTGAAACTATCCATCCACACCCAACTCTGAGCGAGGGCATACGCGAAGCGGTCCTGGCTGTCGAGGGTCGCCCCATCCATATTCCACCCAAAAAGACTGCACAGGCTGTGCGTTCATAACCTGTTCACATGGGAGAGGAGATGTTTGTTGCATCTCCTCTTTTTTGTGCTTTTCTTCCTGACTATCCCTTTCCCCTCAAACAATCCAAAACTCCTGCTATTACTCAAAACCTTTTATTTTTAATCCAAAACTCCTACTCTTGGAGACATAGCATTCTCAAATAAGTATATATCTATTAAAGCTCTGGAAATGCAGATTATTTGTGCTCAATAACAATAAAGGTAAGGCATGCAATGGACAGAATAAAGGGAGTTGAAAACAGAAACACTTCAAGCAGAATACGCACAAAAATTTTCCTGATCGCCGCTATTTACCTGTTACTCTCGCTGGTAATCAGCGCCAGCCTGCTTCTTATGCCAGGTACACGCCACACAAACATTGCGTTACGCAGGAAAGAATATGCTCTACCACATCCGACCCCAACCCAACCATCGGCAACACAACAGGCGCAAAATGCCGCTGATGCGCTGGCCAGAAGCTATCTCAAAGCTCTGTTACAGGGGCAGTACAGCAGTATGTGGTTGCAACTCCATCCAGATATTCAGGCAATCTGGCAAAGTGAACCAAATTTCAATAATTACTGGAAAGCGCGTTTTCAGGACTATACCTTGCAAGCCTTTACGCTAGGCGTCCCCAGTCCACGCAGCGATTGGATTGATCCCGAAACGATGATTCGTTATACGCAGGTGGAAGAACTCTCCAGCTCACTTCAACTCAGCCACAAAGGGAACAGCGCAAATCAACCGCCAGAGAATACAGATCCTGGCGCTTTGCTGCAAAATCTGCCCTTCATCGTACAGAAAAGCGCGACCAGTGGGCAGTGGTTCGTGTTATGCGGAGGACCTGCTGATCTGGAAGCACCTATGACGCTACCTCAAACGCTCGTCGAACACACTGTCCAGGTCCCAATTCTCATGTATCATCACATCAGCGACGTACCCACACAGAATATTCTGGACTATAGCCTGACTATCACGCCCACGAATTTTGGCGCACAGCTCGACTATCTCAAGACAAGAGGTTACCACAGCATTACCTTGAACCAGCTTGCAGCCGCGATCTACTATGGCCTGCCCTTACCCGCGAAACCGATCATCTTCAGCTTTGATGACGGCTATAGTGATGGATATAAATTTGCCTATCCATTATTGCAGGCACACAACTACAGTGGAATTTTTTATATTATTACCGGGAAAGTAGGCTGGGATGGTCAGATGAGCTGGTCCCAGATGCGCACAATGCTCGCGCATGGGATGCAAATAGGCTCGCATACCATACATCATGTGAATATGGGCGCAGTATATCAATATTCACAAATGCAGGCACAACAGGAGCTGCAAATCTCGCAAGACACCCTGCAAAAAAATCTGCATATTGCCATTCAGCATTTCTGCTATCCTAATGGAGATCCCTTTAAAACCGGCAGTCTGCTCTTGCGCAACGAGGTCGCCGCCCTGGTCGCCCAGACAGGCTATATTACAGCGACTACTGACCCTGGTATGACTGGCATCAATCAAAGCACAGAGACAGCGCTCTCACTCTTGCGAATCCGGGTTGACGGACGAGAAACGCAGGCAGAGTTTCAGGGCTCAATGCCCTGGTAGCCAGAGTCAGGAGACCAGATCGCCTTCCAGCACATAGCGCCGGAGATCAATCCAGCGAGCCATCTCTTTCACCGAGAGAGGGACAGAGAAAACGTACGGCTCATCATGATCGCCAGCCGCTCCCAGTTCCAGTTCCATACGGGCAACTTCCAGGTTATTGAGAGTGCCACCAGCCGTGATCTGGTCCGCAGGGACCGACGTAGAGAGGAGCCCTTGATTCTGCCGTTGCAACATCTCATCCATATAATCTTTTGAGGTAGCCATAAAAACACGAATCCGTTCCTGAGGGATGGCATTATAAGAGCGCAAAAGATTGAGCAATGCATTGAGAGAAGTGACAGAAGTTGACTTCCACTTCCAGGATTGTGTTTCCTCAACCTGGTAAGCAACACGATAATAGAGCATCAGGATATACCTCCCAACCTTCAGCGTGCCCAAAAAAGGTCTGCTGATGAATAGATTTTCATAGGTTGAATTCGTCATAGAACAAGGTACCGCTAGATCATTCCCCACCAACAACGACAGATGATAACCGTAGCAGTGCTTCTACCATATAGACGTATATATGAAAGAAAATTATAGCGTGGATTCTCCAGACTGTCCAATTACTGAGAAAAGGGCGAAATTTGCAGAGAAATCAGGAAAACTTGCCAGCAAACCCCTTTACAAGATCGGCGACCTGTGCTAATATACATTTCGCCGAGGGGATGTAGCTCAGCTGGGAGAGCGCAACAATCGCACTGTTGAGGTCAGGGGTTCGAGCCCCCTCATCTCCACCCCGAGCACCAATCGGTAGGAAGCCTTGCAAATCGCAAACGTTTATGGTATAGTTAAACATGCCAGATACAGCGCGGAGAGCAGGAGTAGTAAGTCTCTTCAAACAGAGAGTAGCCGGATGGTGTGAGGCTACAAGGCAGACTGAACTCGCCTGTGAGCTACAAGTGTGAAGGTTCTTGGCAAAACTTCTTTATAAGAGATTTTAAAAGATTTTTATGAAGAGGTTGAGCAGTACTTTAGTAAGCAACAATGATCTAGCACTTGCCGGGGCGCCCGTTATAGCGTACAATGAGAATCGATCAAGGCAACAAACGTACCAGTTTCATTCAGGATATGGGCCTGTAGCGCAGCTGGGAGAGCGTCTCCATGGCATGGAGAAGGTCAGGGGTTCGAATCCCCTCAGGTCCACCAATTGTTCCTTGATCGAAATCAGGGTGGTACCACGGAATAGCCTTTCGTCCCTTGCGGCGGAAGGTTTTTTTATTGGAAAAACCTTTTTAGATGTATTGTGCTCTGTTATTCGTAAATTCTTAAACAGGGTGTTTTTATAGAGCAGCAGAGACTACGGGGAGGCCGCATGATCACACGCACCAAATATAACCCCAAAGAAATTGAGAGCAAATGGCAGGCACAATGGGAGGCAGATCACCTGTACCATGCTTCCGATGACTCTCCGAAACCAAAATTCTATCATCTGGTGATGTTTCCCTATCCCTCCGGCGACCTGCACATGGGCCACTGGTATAACTATTCGCCCTTCGACGCCTATGGACGTTTCAAACGTATGCAGGGCTATAATGTGATGCAGCCCATTGGATTCGATGCATTTGGTCTGCCAGCCGAAAATGCTGCCATTAAACGAGGCATTCAAGCGCGCACCTGGACCCTGGCGAACATGGAGAATATGCGCAAACAACTGAAAGCCATGGGAGCACAATGGGATTGGCAACGGGAAGTCGTCACCTGCCTGCCGGATTATTATAAATGGACCCAGTGGCTGTTCCTGCAATTTTACAAGAACGGGCTGGCGTATCGCACCAAAGCCCCGGCGAACTGGTGTCCCAACTGCAATACTACGCTGGCAAACGAGCAGGTTCTGGCCGATGGCACCTGCGAACGCTGTGGAACCGTGGTTATTCGCAAAGAGATCGATCAATGGCTGCTGAAAATCTCGTCCTATGCGGAAGAGTTGCTGAACTTCCCGGATGTTGAGTGGCCCGAAAAAACTATCACGATGCAACGCAACTGGATCGGACGGAGCGAAGGCGCGGAAATTCGCTTCACCGCCGAAATTGCAGGCAAAACAGAGGAGATTCCCGTCTTCACTACGCGTCCAGATACGATCTATGGCGTCACCTTCTTCGTTCTGGCCCCCGAGCATCCCTGGGTCGAGAAAATCACGACTCCGGAGCACAAGGCGGAGGTCGATGCGTACGTCGATCAGGCGCTCCACATGACCGAAATTGAGCGCATGAGTTCGGAAAAAGAGAAGAGCGGCGTCTTCACCGGAGGCTATGTCACCAATCCGGTCAATGGCGAACAGATTCCGGTCTGGATCGCTGACTATGTGCTGATGGGCTATGGTGCTGGAGCTATCATGGGCGTACCTGCGCACGATCAACGCGACTTTGATTTTGCGCGTAAATTTGCTCTGCCCATTCGCGAAGTGATCCGCGCTATTGATGACGAACCGAGCGATCCCGCCACCTGGAGCGAGGCTAAAGAGGCACTGGGGATCATCGTGAACTCCGGGCCCTTTGATGGTACGCCGGGCGATGAGGCCATCAAAAAAGTCATTAGCTACATCGAGGAAAAAGGCGTCGGCAAATTCATGGTCACCTATCGTCTGCGCGATTGGCTGATCAGCCGTCAGCGCTACTGGGGCGCACCGATTCCGATCGTCTACTGTCCCGAGCATGGCACGGTGCCAGTGCCCGAGGAGCAACTGCCGGTCTGGCTGCCTGAGAATGTGCAGTTCAAAGCCACGGGAGAGTCACCGCTGCGCTACGAGCCAGAATTTGTCAACACGACCTGCCCCATCTGCGGCGGACCCGCCACGCGTGAGGCTGATACCATGGATACCTTCATAGACTCATCCTGGTACTATCTGCGCTATGCCGATCCGCACAATAGCGAGCAGGCCTGGAGTCAGGAGGCGATGCAACGCTGGCTGCCGGTTGATCAATATGTAGGTGGAGTTGAACATGCAATTCTGCACCTGCTGTACTCACGCTTCTTTACCAAAGCGTTGCGCGACATGGGGCATATCACCTTCTCAGAGCCATTCAAGCGCCTGTATCACCAGGGCATGGTCCTGGGCTCTGATAACCAGAAAATGTCCAAATCGCGAGGCAATGTCGAAGCTCCGGACATCTACGTTGAGAAATACGGATCGGATACCGTACGCTGCTACATGATGTTCATTGGTCCCTTCGAGGCGGGTGGCTCTTTCAGAGCCGAAAACCTGGAAGGAGTCTGGCGCTTCCTGAACCGTGTATGGAATCTGGTCAACGACAGCTGGTTTGATGGTGCCACCGATATAGCGCAAAATGACGAGAGCAAGGCCATCGAGCGCATGCGCAATAAAACCATCAAACGCGTCACAGACGATCTGAGCAACTTCCATTTCAATACAGCTCTGGCCGCCCTGATGGAGTTCAACAACGTCCTGATCAAACAACAAAACCAGCCAGTCGCGCGCACCAGCGTCTACCGGCAGGCCCTGGAGACCATGCTGCAACTGCTGTCCCCGATGGCACCACATATTACTGAAGAGATGTGGCACCAGACAGGTCATAGCGATAGCATTCATGCGAGCAACTGGCCCGATTATGACGAAGCATTGACTAAAGACGAAAACTTCACCCTGGTCATCCAGGTCAACGGAAAAGTACGCGAGCGGATAGAAGTAGCGGCCGAGATCAGCGAAAGCGATGTCAAAAAGATCGCACTGACCAATCCGCGCGTGACCACCTTTATCGGAGAGTCAACCGTACAAAAAGTGATCTACATTCCAGGGAGATTGGTAAATATCGTCGTACGTAATAGTTAGCACGTAATAGTTAACACGTATACAGGAAACAAGCGATAGGGACATCTGACACAGATGTCCCTATTTTATAGGGAAACAGACTCTTGGCTTGAGGGAAAAGAACTGCTCCCATCCGGTTCTTTGTTACGTCTATTGCTAGAGACCATGCATCGGTAAGTTCAGATATTCGAGTAAGATTTAAGACAAGCACAAGTATAGATGTAGATATGTAAACAAATTTGGTTGGCACAAATTGGAACCCGCACAGGATTTCAAACGTATATAAGGCAGATGGCCCAAACAGGATCCGCGTATCAACGACGATGCCGGTACGACAAAGAACGTACATCGACTTATGGATACGAAAATGTGACTTATTTCACACCATTTATGTCGCCAGGTAGATAGCTACTACATCCTTTTCCGCTTATTCTTTACCAGGAAGGAATGAGATAGTAGGGAGAATTAAGCATTGTCAATGAGGACCAACAAATACGTATTTGAAAAAGTGAGAGGCCAAACGTCTAGTTACTAGATATTGAGTCTTTTCTGAAGAGACGAGTGGTCACAATTCAAGCAGAACAGAGCGGAAGAATGCAGCGGCGGAACGCCACTTACGGCGAAGGTGGAAGGAAACATTCATGAATACACGACCCTTAGAAATGATAAGCAACGTTGAAAACACACTAACAGATACAGATGTGTTAGCCCAGAGCGGTTTCACGCAAGACGAGATTATTTCGCTGCTCTGGCTACGTCAGTGGTACCAACACGGAGGCAGCGACCGCATGGCGGTAGTACGCCACCTGGAATTCC
The DNA here is from genome assembly GCA_035493895.1 of Ktedonobacteraceae bacterium. Classification (GTDB taxonomy): domain Bacteria; phylum Chloroflexota; class Ktedonobacteria; order Ktedonobacterales; family Ktedonobacteraceae; genus DATJHM01. The sequence goes on along the minus strand of DATJHM010000126.1, from coordinate 22,367 downwards.
TGAAGCTTCTTGTGGTGAATGGCAAAATCGAATTTTAACGTGCCTATCTGCAAAAACACATCCTTCTATGTTTTTTAGCATACAGTATTTTGGCCTGAAAGTCCCTCGGTTTATCCAAACCGGGGGACTTTTATCGCTATCCAGGCCTGACAAACCCCACCTTTCCGGAAACTTCGCACTTTCAATTTTTGAGAATGGACAAGAGAGCATAAATACGCTATAACCAAAGCGGGACCGTTTTCGTATATTTTTTAAAATCATTGGAGAACCTCATCCGAAACCCGTACAACACAGCAAGCATGAGGACAACAAAACAAAAGTAAGGACTTTTATGCGTATTATTCTCTACCTTGGCAAAGGCGGTGTGGGTAAAACGACCATATCAGCCACCACAGCAGTACGTTCAGCCAGCCTGGGTAAACGCACGCTGGTGGTTAGCACCGATCTGGCCCACAGTCTGGCAGATTGTTTAAATGCCCCCCTGGTATCTGAGCCGACAGAGCTAGCAGAGAATCTGTGGGCCCAGGAAGTCAATGTTCTGGACGAGATGCGGAGGGGTTGGGGCAAGCTCCAGGAAACGATGTCGAAAACGCTGCAAAAACAGGGGATCGACGCGGTGAAGGCCGAAGAGCTAGCACTCATCCCGGGTATGGACGAGATCGTCAGTCTTATCAACATTTATCGTAATGCACGCGAGGGGAACTTCGACGTTGTCATCATCGACGCAGCCCCCACAGGCGAAACTGTACGTCTCCTCAGTATGCCGGATACCTTCCAGTGGTATGCCGGGCGCATCAACAAGCTGCAATCCACCACGCTCAATCTGGCACGACCTCTGCTCAAAAATATACTCCCAACTACCGAGATTCTGGATGCAGTACAAAACTTGAGCAAACGTGTGAAAGATCTCCGGGCCGTACTCAGCAATGCAGATATCAGTTCGTATCGCCCGGTCGTCAATCCGGAGCGCATGGTCATCAAAGAAGCTCTGCGGGCCGAAACCTACCTTTCGCTTTTTGGCTATCCTATTGATGGCATTATCTGCAATCGCGTCATCCAACCCGGCGACTATCAAGATCCATTTCTACAGGAACTCTATCACGGCCAGGAGAAATTCCGCCACCAGATCCATCAGACCTTCGCTCCCCTGCCGATATGGGAGATACCGTATCGCTCGCACGAGGTCATCGGCATCAAACAATTGCGCGAACTAGGAGATGTTGTCTTCAAAGATCAAGATCCAACACAGGTCTTTCATCGCGGTCCGTTACAGGAAATTACGCGCCAGGGAAACACCTACATCTTGCGTATCCCTCTCCCCCACGTCGAGATGAATAAGGTTCTCATGACCAAAAAGGGCGACGAGATGATCGTTGAGATAGGCAATTTCAAGCGCGATATTACCCTGCCCGCTATTCTGGCAAACCAGGAAGCAACCGTTGCCAAATTTGTCAATAAAGCACTGGAGATCCACTTCACCGCTCCCGTCGAGGCAAACGACAAATCGGCATAGGCTACCAGAGATCGGAAGCCTGAATGAACCCTGGTAGGACCGTAAGAGAAACGCCAACGAGGCTATTAACGTGTTTACTAGAGGAAATCTTTGCTTGTTTCAGTACTCTCAAACGGATCGCAAAAGGATCTTGCACCATCCGCCCCTGGCGGGAGAATATACATGCGAAACACGAAAAGATCTAGTGGTTATGCACCAGGGAGGTAACACGTTTTATGCCCTTTGGAACCTGGTGGCGCGGAGATCCCTTACCTGCTCTCCCGCCACTACCAGCATTTTCTGCCCATATTACGACGGACACAGCATTGATTGCACACGCCACGCATCTCACCAGGCAAGCAATAAACAGGCGCATGCGTGAAGGCAATCAACCCTATATCGCATTTGTCGAGCAAACCCCTGTGGCCTATGGCTGGGTCGCGACCAGGGAAGGTGGAATTACAGAGCTTCAGTTTTCCTTCTCGGTTTCGCAGCGCAACGTCTATCTCTGGGATTTTCTCACGCTCCCCCAATGGCGCGGTCAGGGCATCTATCCTCGTCTTCTACAAGCAATCGTCTGCCAGGAACAGCTCATCGATCGCTTCTGGATTGGCTACGTGCCGGGCAATACAGCCTCGGCTCGTGGTATTCGTAAAGCGGGATTTCGTGTCGTCAGTGACCTCGTCATTTCGGGAAATCGCATATCTGGTCTCGCGCTACTTGATGACAGTGAGCGCGCCCGCATCAGTGCCAGATTTTTCCAGCTCCCCATTGTGCCTAAATCATAAAGAGAGAACAAAAATCGATAAAAATAATATTGACATTTGTTCGAGTGACGCACTATGATAGGGCAGATTACGAAGAAAGAGAATGCAGGCCCCACACCGTCGTTTAAGAGAAGAGTAGCCCGTAGTAGTAGCATGTTACAGCAAAATCAGAATGCGCTCATGAGGTACATTGAGCGTGCAAAAAAAGTATTACAACACGAACAGCGCACCAATCACCAGGACCAGGCCATCAAACCAGGGGGCCTGGAAACGTTTGTTGCCATCTGGTCTGAGGAGACGAGCAATGCGTGGAAGCAGGCGGGACTCGATCCTACGCCGCTCATCCACTTCAGTGAGCACCTGCAAGGGTATCGCCAGCAAGACCCGTTGCAGCGCATGCATAGCCTGCGCGCGGCTCTTGCTATCCTCAACGACCTCTCCATGAGCACAGATGGGCAACATACGCCGAGTAGCGTTGCTATAGACGATATACAGCAATCAGGAGCACAGGGAACAGGTACGGGTATAAGGGACCAGAAAACGAGCGCAAGATCAGCCGTCTCTGCGGGCACAACCGTGAATGGCAAAACGCGGTCAGCGACGCCGAAAGAGAAGATAGAGCCCAAAGAAGGTGTTCCCGCAAAGGCTGAAGCAGCATCGCCAGCGCCATTGTCTGAGCAAAAGAATCCGATCAGATTGGAAGCGGGCATGACCCATGGACACACAGCCCTGACCCTGCTCAGAGCCGATATTACCGCCATTCCGGGCGTTGGTCCCTCAGTCGCCGCCAAACTCCATCATCTCGGACTGCATACCGTTCAGGACTTACTCTTCTATTTTCCGCGTGAGCATCGAGATTATAGCAAGTTGGAGAAGATAGGCAACATTCCCTTTGGCGAGATGGTCACCACGATGGGCTTGATCTGGGAGGCACAATCGCGGCGGACCAGTGGTGGACGCTCGATTACGACCGCCACAATTTCGGATGATACCGGCAAATTGACCGTCTCCTGGTTTAATCAGCCCTACCTGCTCAAACAACTGACCACGGCCAAAGGGGATTATCTCGTCGTTACCGGAGTCAAACAGCGCTTTGGCAATAAAGTCGAATTTTCGGTGCGCAGCCACGAATTTCCCGAACAGGGTGATCTGCTCAACACAGGCCGACTCGTGCCAACCTATCCACTGACCGAAGGGCTGAACGCCAAAGCCTTGCGTCGCTTTACCAAATGGGTCGTTGATCGATACGCACAGATGATACCCGAACATCTTCCACAACCGATCCGTTCAGCAGGACTGCTCATGCCACTACCAGAGGCCATCTCGCAGATCCACTATCCAGAGAACGAGGATATATTGCAGGCAGCCAGAAGGCGGCTGGCCTTCGACGAACTCTTCCTCATCCAGCTTGGCATGCAGGAGAGACGCAGCCGCTGGCAGCGCGAAGCCCCCGAGGGGACCGCTTTTCATATCGACCCCAGCAAAGTTTTTATATATCCCGAACAAGAGGAAGCGTCCACAGACGAAATTCCTGTCAGTGCCCCTCTCTCAGAACTACCAGGGGCCACACTCTGGTCTATACAGGCCAGCGACAAGCCTTTTGAAGCGACCTTGCCCTTCACCTTTACAGATGCCCAGAACCGCGTGCTTCAGGAAATTTTCACTGATCTGGCGAGACTTCAGCCAATGTGTCGCCTGTTGCAGGGAGATGTTGGCGCTGGTAAAACGGCAGTCGCGGCGGCGGCCCTCTTCGCGTGCGCGTTGAACGGGCAACAGGGAGCAATCATGGCTCCGACAGAGCTACTGGCAGAACAGCATGCAAAAAGTATCGGCAAAATGCTGGAGCCGTTCGGCATGCGTACGGTGTTGCTCACCGGCAGTATGCGTCAGCGCGAACGGGTACAGGTACGACAGGCATTGGAACGAGGCGAGGCAACCGTCGCCATTGGCACCCACGCGCTGATACAGGACGATGTGGTATTCCAACGGCTCGGTCTGGTGATTATCGACGAGCAGCATCGCTTCGGCGTAGAGCAACGCGATGTCTTGCGCCAGAAAGGCTATCATCCGCATATGCTCGTAATGACTGCCACCCCTATTCCACGTACGCTCGCCCTGACCCTTTATGGAGATCTGGATGTCTCGGTCATTGACCAGTTACCTCCAGGGCGACAGAAAATCATCACACGCTGGCGCACCGGAGCACGACGCGCAGAATCCTACAATACCATCATTCATCAGGTTGCAGAAGGGCGGCAGGCATTTATCATCTGTCCGCTCATTGAAGAATCTGAAACGCTCACGGCCAAAGCTGCTACCAGCGAATATGAGCGACTGCAACGCGAAGTCTTCCCCAATCTGCGCCTCGGTCTGTTGCATGGAGCCATGAAACCAGCGGAAAAAGACCAGGTGATGCATCGCTTTCGCGATCAAGAACTGGATGTGCTGGTGGCAACCTCTGTGATCGAGGTTGGTATCGACATCCCTAACGCAACCGTCATGGTCATAGAAGATGCGGACCGCTTTGGCCTTTCGCAGCTCCACCAGTTTCGTGGACGTGTGGGACGTGGCAAACACCAATCGTTTTGTTATGTCCTGAGTGCAGATGCCAGTGTCCAGGCGCAGGAGCGGCTCGGCGTCTTTCAGGACACGGATGATGGCTTCTTGCTGGCACAGGAAGATCTGCGACTGCGTGGTCCTGGCGACTTTTTTGGCGTACGTCAGAGTGGCACCCCCGAGCTGCGCATTGCAGATCTTAGCGATATACAGCTCATCAATCTGGCGCACTCGCTGGCCGAAAAACTCTGGGACAGCGATCCCTATCTGCGCAAAACAGAGCACAGTGCATTACGTGAGCGGATGCATCTATTCTGGCAAAATTTTGTCGGACATTAACTTTTGCCTCCAATGTCACGGAAATAAAAAGAATCTCGCAGAGACTCTTCAGAAATCTCACCATGCGCCGAATATATCTATTAGGAGGAGCAAACACTCCCTTCCGCCCGGCACTCACACCCACGATGTCGCCTGAGAGAGGGACAGTGCAACATCGACATGGGGACACGTGCAGCTCTGGTGTAGGGGAGCGTGTCAGGAGAAGATCTCGCGGCAATCGGCATGGTGTAGGATATGTAGGATATGTAGCTTTTTTAGAAAAAACGTGGTAGCGCGTGAGTGTAGGATATGTAGGATGTGTAGCATTTGGGAGATTCCTGTATGGCTTCCCCTTATCTACGTGACATTGATGTAGGGGGAAGATCCCCATCGTATCCACATTCGTGTAGGATATGTAGCTTTTTTAAAGATTTTCTTGTCACGTATCGCAAATGGAACGATGTAGGATGTATAGCGCTGGTGTAGGCCTGAGATCCCCATCGCATCCACATTCGTGTAGGATGTGTAGCTTTTTTAAAGATTTTCTTGTCACGTGTCGCAAAAAAGTGGCCTGGCAAACGTTTTGTTAGCGTCAATGATAAATCATCTATATAACACGCACAGATCGTTTAGCTGATCTTCATGTCTATGGGCACAGATAAGCCGTTCCCGCAAGGATGACCGATAAATTTAGTCGTGAAAAGAGAACGGCTCTTTCTCTTCCTCTTGACAAGAGCACGCAAAAATTTCTACGATAAACACATGGAGAAAAAAAATCGATCAACGCTATTATTAATGGCACTCACCATTCTCATAGATTTTACAGGCTTTGGCTTAATCATACCGTTACTCCCTTTCTGGGCGGAACATCTGGGGGCAAGTGTTGTAGGTATAACAATGGTATCGGCCGCATATGCGCTGGCCCAATTTATCTTCACTCCTCTCTTCGGAGCACTCTCAGATCGCTATGGACGCAAATCGGTCATTTTTGGCTCACTGCTCATCGAAGTAGTCTCACTGGTACTCTCAGCCGTGGCCGGGACATTTCCGATATTGCTGCTTGCCCGTTTCATCGGGGGATTGGGGGCCTCAAACATTGGCTCGGCGCAGGCGGTCATCGCAGACATTACGACGCCTGAGAAGAGAGCGCACGGCATGGGTATGATCGGGGCGGCGATTGGACTCGGCTTTGTCATCGGGCCAGCATTGAGTGGCGCACTTTCGCCACTGGGCACAACGCTCCCCTTCTGGATCGCGGCAGTTGTGGCCTTGATCAACGCCCTCCTGGTCCTCATTCTCTTGCCAGAGACGCGCACAAGACAGGCGAGTGGAAACACCTATCCCCAAAGAGGCTTCACCACCTTCTTCACAGGGTGGAGATCAGCCAAAAGCCATCGAGCTATTCTGAACCTTATACTGGTCAACTTGCTCTTCACCATTGCATTCACGGGGATGGAAAATATCTTCCCCCTGTTCGGCCAACACTATTTTAGCTGGGGAGCACCCCAGATAGGATATATCTTCACCTACGTCGGCGTGGTCATCGTCATCATGCAGGGTGGCCTTGTCCGTACGCTCGTCAAAAGCTTTACCGAGCGGCGTGTTATGGTGGGAGGTCTCATCGTTCTGGCAGCGGGCCTCGTCTTGCTGGCATTTAGCCAGAACCTATGGCTAGTTTTGCTGACACTGGCCCTGATCAGTATCGGTGAAGGCGCTGTTACCCCGACCATTTCAACTCTGCTCTCATTTGCCAGCTCTCAGGAGGCACTGGGAGAAACGTTAGGGCTGGCGCAAGGAGTGGGAGGTCTGGGGCGCATCCTCGGGCCACTGCTCGCAGGAGTTATCTACCAGGCATTAAAGCCGGGTAGCCCTTTTATTGCCGGTGGTATACTGGTGGTGCTTGCGGTAATTGCCGTGTTACCGGTGCTCTCTGCAATCCACAGACCAGCATCCACAATAGAAACACAAGAGGCTGTCGTAGCAGAAACATCAGGCAGTGCTGGGAAGCGTCATTAAGGCTTCACGCCTGTTGAGTACATATAGTTCATCATAAGGAGTCTCGTACATGGTCATAAGATATACCCAATGGGTATTACGTGTCGCAGCAATCCTCGCCCTTATTCTCGGTTTATTAACCTGGTTTGGCATCGACACCGTCGTTGGAATCCACATGATTCTGGGAATTATCGTCGTTCTCTCATTGTGGGTACTGGGAGGGATGGCTTTCACCGTGAAAGGAGGCGTCCCCCTTGGCATCATCGCAATTATCTGGGGACTGATCGTCCTCGCCCTGGGAATGACACAAAAAACTATTTTGCCATCTGATTCCATTCACTGGATCATCCAGATAGTCCACCTGCTCGTGGGACTGGCCGCAATTGGTCTTGGAGAAGCCATTGGAGGGCGTTACAAGCGTCAGAGCGCAGCAGCAACCATGCAAGTGTAACGAAAATTTTCGTCCAAAACGAGCAAAATACAAAGCAGACGACCTTCCATGCGCTACATGGGAGGTCGTCTTTGCAGGAGTTAGTAAGAAATAGGGACGGCGTAGTCATAAGAGAGAGAGCAAGGTGCCAAAGATACCTGATATACTTAAAAATAGCTATTGCCGAAAAGCGAGCGATATGATTTAATGGGAAAGATGGCTCACTAGCGGTTAAAGAAACAGAGAGAACAAACCGCCAGAGCATAGAGGGAGATGCTGCGTGAGTAAAGAGGAACAGAGAAGCCGACTAGCGGTCTATCCAGGGAGTTTCGATCCCCCAACCAATGGGCACCTGGACATAGCGAAGCGGGCAGCCAGGCTCTTCGAGACCCTGGTAATCGCCATCTTTGTCGCGCCTGCGAAGAACCTGCTCTTTACCACAGAGGAGAGAGAGGCCCTCTGGCAGGAAGTGATCGCCGACGAAGGATTAAAAAACGTCCAGGTAGCCAGCTTCAGGGGGCTCACCGTTGATTATCTGCGTGCCAGAGGAGCCGACGTCATCATCAAAGGGTTGCGAACAGGCAACGACTTTGAGGCCGAGCGGCAACAGGGATTGATGAACGCCCAGATGGCCCCTGAGATCGAAACTGTGTGTCTATTTAGCAATAAAGATCATCTGTATATCAGTTCATCATTGACCAAAGAAATAGCCCGCCTGGGTGGAAATGTAGACGATATGCTACCCGCAGCCGTGGTGAGTGCACTCCAACGGAAATTTGCAGCCACATCAGAATAACCAGGTATCCGTTTGCAATCCCGTTGCGTTCTTAAGCAGGCAGCACAAAACAGCACGGAAAGAATGTACAGGCACGGGAAGGATGTATACGCATGGATATACTCTATTTAGTAGACCGCCTCGAGAATCTCATAGCCAGCAGCCGACGTATGCCCCTGGTCAATCAGATTATCGTCAAAGAAAGTGATATCCTCAACGTCATTGATCAGATGCGCACCTCCGTGCCCGATGAGATCAAGCAGGCGAGGCGTATCATCCAGGAAAAAGAGCGGATCTTCGCGCAGGCGCAGGCAGATGCAGCGAATATTACCGCAAGGGCGAAAGAAGAGGCAGAACGCACACTGAATAGAGAAGGATTGCTAAGAATGGCCGAAGAGCGCTCGAAAGAGATCATTCGCCATGCGCAAGAACAGGCCCAGAAAATCCATTACCAGGCAGAAGAGCAAAGCGAGCAAATGAAAGTAGATGCAGACGGCTATGCGACCGAGACCTTGAGGAACCTGCGTGAGCACCTGCTGGCAGTAGAGAACGAGATTAGCCGCACCGTCTTGAGCATCGAAAAAGGGTTGGAGAGTTTAGAGAGTTCTCCAGCTGAGCAAGTAGAGGAAGAAGACTACCCGGAAGAAGACTTGCCACATACCCCCACAACCATGCCCCCATTGCCCCGCAGAGCCTCATTAGCGGCAGACACCATGGGTGGGCCGAACTTTTAAGAGCGGGAGGTGAAGGGGTAAAGAGAGAGAGAAAGCACGTACCCTACTTGACACCTGAAGAAGTGTTGTCTATAATGTGCAAGCGCCAGTAAAGAATGGGTGCCTTGCGTAAACAGCTATTTTCCCTGACAGGCACAATATTACTCCTGAGCGAAAGGACAGTAATCCATGATCTTTAATGTGGCGCAACTCATGAAGTCTTTAGTAGGGACCTCATTAGAAGCTGATATTGACGAAGAAATCCAGTTTGACGAAGAAGACCTCAAGGTAGTCGGCCCACTCATAGGCCATGTTCGCATGCGCCGCATCAACCAGGGCTTATTGGTAGATGGTTGGGTGGATCTCACCTTTGAATTGACCTGTACGCGTTGTCTGAAAGTATTCGAGCAGCCAATGCGCGTTTTGTTAGAAGAGCGATTTCAGCCCACGCTGGACGTGATCACGGGAATGCCATTGCCACCAATCAAAGAAGACGACGTCTTCCCCATTGATGATCACCATCAGATCGATTTAACAGAAGCGCTTCGTCAGCAGGTTTTACTCGCGATACCAATGGTGACGTTGTGCAAAGAAGATTGTAAAGGGCTCTGTGCGCAATGCGGTACAGACCTCAATCTTGGCACGTGCAACTGCGAGCCAGAGGTTGATTCACGTATGAGTATACTCAAAACGCTGTTAGCCCAGCACGAAGAACAGGCAATACACAAAACTCACGAGTAGCGTCGGCCAGGATATCCAGGGCCCCTGCTGGTGAAAGAGGAGAACAAAAACAATGGGAGCACTACCAAAACAGCGTATCTCGCATGCCCGCCAGGGAGAGAGACGCGCACATCATCACCTGAATTTACCACAACTCGTGGCCTGCCCACAATGCAAAAAGCCACGTCTGTCCCACCACGCCTGCCCCAACTGCGGCACCTATCGTGGTCGTCAGATATTCCTGCCAAGAGAAAAACATTAAGACAAAAAGGCGGCACGTGAAACATATCTTGTTCACAGGCCGCCTTTTTCATATCAACAGTAAGAAGTGAATAGCCACATGACGACACAAGTCGCCTTTCTTTTTCCAGGACAAGGTAGCCAGGCTGTAGGCATGGGAGCGGATATTTACGCCAGTTCAAAAGCAGCCCGGCACATCTTTGCGGCAAGTGATGAGGCCCTTGGTTTTGCATTAAGTGACCTCTGCTTCAATGGACCAGAAGAGACCCTGCGAAAAACCATTAATGCCCAGCCAGCGATCGTAACAGTGAGCCTCGCCACCCTCGCGGCCTTTCAAGAAGCCCTTTCTGCCGACAGCTACTCCTGGTCAGCACCGCTCCGACCGGCCTTTACCGCAGGACATAGTGTAGGAGAATGGAGCGCACTGGTTGCCTCGGGAGTTCTCGATCTCGCCCAGAGCATCAAGCTGGTACGAGAGAGAGGACGCTTAATGGATCACGAAGGAAATCTTTGTCCAGGCGGCATGGCCGCAATTATACGCATGGAAGAGAAGGCCCTTCAGGACATCTGCCGGGAGATCAGCGAGAGGAATGCAGCTCAACACACGCCCGACACACATCCCGGGCAGGGACAGGTAGTAGTGGCTAATTACAACGCCCCGGGCCAGATCGTGATCTCAGGAGAGAAAGATGCCTTAAACCAGGCAATAACCGTCGCAAAAGAACGAGGGGCGAAAAAAATCATCCCCCTTGTCGTAAGTGGAGCATTCCACTCGCCCGTCATGCAACCTGCCATCGCAGGCATGGCCGCGGCCTTGCAGAATGTAGACCTGCAAGAGACAGCGATTCCCATCATCGGCAACATCACCGCGACAGCATTGAGTCAAACCGAGGCCTTGCGCGCGGAACTGTCACAACAGTTAGCCGCCCCGGTCCAATGGATACGAACGATCGAATACATGGTTGAAGCGGGAGTCGCCACCTTTATCGAGATAGGACCAGGCAGCGCACTTACAGGCATGGTCAAAAGGATCGCCAAAGAGGTGACCACACGCAACATCAGCACCGCAGCCGAGATAGAAGAAACAGTCGCCTATCTACGAGAGATGGGCATATGAGAAATCGGAACAGCTGATAGAGAGCGACAGAGAGCAAACAGCATGAAGGAGAGGGAAGCGCATGAGTGAAAGCACAGCGCAGACCAGACCACTCAGCGGCAAGACGGCGCTCGTGACGGGAGCATCGCGAGGAATTGGCCGTGCGATCGCGCTCGAACTGGGACGAATGGGAGCCAATATCTGTATCAACTACCTCAGTAATGAGGGGCAGGCACAGGCAGTCGTCGAGCTCTTGCAAAACGAATATGGTCTACAGGCATGTGCAATTGCAGCAGACGTCAGCAAAGCAGAAGAGGTTGAGCGTCTCTTTCGCGAAACCCAGAAAAATCTCGGGCCCGTGCAGATCCTCGTCAATAACGCAGGCGTGACACGCGACAACCTGCTCTTGCGACTGAGCGAAGCCGATTGGGACAGTGTACTTGACACGAATCTAAAAAGCGCATATCTTTGCAGTAAGGCCGCGATACGGATGATGTTACGAGCACAAGAAGGAGTGATCGTCAATATCGCCTCAGTCGTAGCATTGATAGGAAATCCCGGGCAGGCGAACTATACAGCTGCAAAAGGCGGTTTAATCGCCTTGTCCAAGACATTGGCGCGAGAAGTAGGCTCACGAAACATCAGAGTCAACGTTATTGCGCCGGGATTTATCGAGACCGACATGACCGCCTCACTCACGCAAGAGGCACGCGGCGCTCTGGCCCAACGTATAGCGCTCGGTTATCTGGGACAACCGGAAGACGTAGCGGCAGTAGCAGGTTTTCTCTGTTCGCCGCGAGCGCGTTACATCACAGGACAGGTATGGAGCATTGATGGAGGTTTATCATTGTAGAAGGGGGAGATGAATGGCAATTGAAGCACAGGCAACGGGAGAAGTGCGAGTTGCCCGACAGGTACTTTCGACTATCGTGATCAACACAGCCTTGCTCATTCCAGGCGTAAGCAGGATGGCCCACATCAACGACCAGTGGACAAGCCTGCTGGGGCGTGAAATCCCAAGACAGGGAGTGAGCCTGAGCGTCAAAGAGAACACCGTTTCAGCAGACCTGTATATCGTCGTAGCCTCGGGGGTCAACATCGTCGAGGTAGGAACAGCCGTTCAGGAAGAAGTTGCATCGGCCCTCGAAGAGATGGTTGGGATGCACGTCAAAGAGGTCAATGTCTACATCCAGGATGTCATTTAGATCGACTGGAAGATTGAGATCACAGAAAAACTTCATTCAGAGGAAACGGCCCATAAAGACGTATTTTCTGTAACAGTATCAAATACCCTGTATCCTGCATCTAAATTTCGCAAGAAACAAATAGCAAGGAACAATTCGAGGAAAACATGCCAGGGATACGCAGGCAAGCGCGAATGATCGCACTGCAAGTACTCTACGAATACGATACCGCCAATCACGGCCCTAAAGAGGTCTTGCAGCGCCATGCCGAGGAACGTCATCTGCATGCAAAGGTTACGGCCTATGCAGAAGAACTAGTCCTGGGCGTCTGCGATCATCTGGCCGATATTGATGCACACATCCAGAGCGCGGCGCGTGAATGGCCGTTGCAACAGATGGCGCGTATCGACAAAAATATTCTAAGGCTTGCAATCTACGAAATTCTGTTTAATAATACTGTACCAGCCAAGGCCGCAATCAATGAGGCAGTGGAGCTCGCCAAGATCTTTGGCAGCGAGACCTCCAGTCGTTTCATCAACGGCGTCCTCGGTACAATATTTAATCGGGCACAGCAACAGCCCATCCCCACAGCGGAAAGCGAGGTGAAATAATGGCCACGATCCAGGAGCGACTAAAGAAAATCATCGTCGATCAGTTAGGGGTTGACGAGAATGAAGTCGTATCAAATGCATCTTTTGTTGAAGATCTCAATGCTGACTCACTTGATCTGGTAGAGCTCATCATGTCATTGGAAGAAGAGTTCAAATTACAAATTTCAGATGAAGACGCGGAGAAAATCACAACTGTCCAGGAAGCAGAGGACTACATAGAAGAGCATTTGCGCTAAATGCAGGCTCTTCGGGCGACTACCTGTACAGAATAGGGACACCTGTGGTCCCTGTTCACGCAGCATGTAGTCGCCTCATTTCTTCCGCGCATTTGCCTGACGTTGCATAGCGGGCAGAGATGCGCTACAATACCCCCACAAACATATATCACAACAAAAACTATTGCAAAATAATTGTCAGCAGATCTTCTCGTAAAAATAGAACCAATACCTGTCACAATTCCTCATCTTCGTGCATCTCCTATAGTGTAGCGGTAATTTCTGGCAAGAATGCCCTACAAAAAAACGGAAAAGAGCTTTCGTGTGGATACAAGGCCGGTCGTCCAGGAGATTGAGACACTCATACATGACTATCAGAAACTGGTCTTTCACACCATCTTCGGTCTGACTGGAGATTGGGAGGAAAGTCAGGATCTGACACAGGATACCTTTCATCAGGCCCTGCGCGGTCTGGAGGCAGCTCGTGCCTCCAGTGGCGAGAATTTTCGTCCCAAAGCCTGGTTGCTGCGGATTGCCCTGAACACAGTACGCATGCAGAAGCGACGGCACAACATCTTTCGTTTCATTCCGTTCTCACGCATGCAGGAAGGGCTACAACAGGAGAACGAAACCGAACTCCTGAGTCTGCAAGCCTTGCCCGTACAACCAGCAGGTTATGGTGGCAAGGAGAGCGACGACCCGGCGGAATTTATCGCCGAACGAGATGCAGTGCAGCGGACGCTGGCAAAATTGCCTGCGCAGTTTCGCGAGTGCCTGCTCCTCTCGATTATCGGCGGATTAACCCCGACGGAGATCGCGCAGGCCCTTGCGATAAAAGAGCCAGCCGTTCGTCAGCGGCTCTCACGGGCAAGAAAGCAATTCCAGCAGATCTACATGCAGGAGAGTGGAGAGGAAGTGTACGACAACCATCGTATTCAGACGAAAGAAGAGAATCGCACACAAACCAGGAATCGCCCTGTACCCTCATCGATTCAGGACACTATTCCGCATTTGAAGCTCAGCGTCCAACCTTAAAACCAAGCCGGAGAAGATATGCAGAATGACTCAATCGAGACACTCCTGTTACGACACTACGGGAGCAGCGCAGCCACACCAGATCAACTGGAGCAGCAGTTGCTTACCTCGCTGCATCGGGAGACCCAGCACAGGCAGCAACAACAACGCGTACACGAGCGACGTCTCAATCGGCGACAGGTTGTACGCCTGGTAGCAATCAGTTCCGCTGGTATTGGTTTGCTGAGTGCAGGGCTCGAGGGATTGCAGCAGCTCGAGGCAACACTGGTCGGGCAGGATAGCAGTCAGCCTACTTTTTCTTAATGTTCGCCATCATACAGAGATGCAACGATATTTCACAACGGCAACTTGTATACTATTGAAAACAGTGATATTGAGAAGCTGAGCAAATAAACAGCACATGACTTGTTCGTGCATACAGGCCGGGCAAGCAGTTAAGAAAGGACAACGAACATGGGTTTTCTAGGACACTCCTGGGAGCTGATCATTATCTTCGTCATCGCACTACTCATTTTTGGGCCAAAGAAACTGCCAGAGATGGGCTCAGCAATCGGCAAGAGCATTAAAGAGTTTCAGAAGGGTATGAAAGAGATCACCACGCCTAAGGAAGAAGAGCCTCCTACCAGCCTGGAACCCTCCACGCCCGCTGCTGAGAACGTAGCCAAACGTACCACCACCGAGAGCAGCCCCGTCGACAAGACGACCGTCGAATAATGACGACGGTCACCATTGCCCCGGAGAAGATACATGGCAAATGATAACGCCGAAATGTCGCAGGCATACGAGCCGCGAGAGGCGCGTGCTCTGACTGTAACTGATGAGCAAGCGTTAAGCGATCCAGTGGACTACAGCCCTGATGAAGAGGATGATGAACTGGCCGACTCCAATATGTCACTCGTCGATCACCTGGAGGAATTGCGCTGGCGTATTTTCAAGAGTTTGATCGCCATCGCAGTAGGTTTTATCATCGCATTCATCTTCCGACAACAGATCATTAGCTTTCTGGAAGCACCATTGCCGTCACTGGTAAAGAAACTGTACGTCACGGGACTCGGAGAAGGTTTTACCGTCACCCTGATGGTCTCACTCGCTACCGGGTTCGCGCTGGCCGTACCAGTGGTGCTCTATCAAACGTGGGCCTTTATCGCGCCGGGCCTGTACGAAAAAGAGAAGAAATACGCAGTGCCCTTTATCTTCATTGGCATCATTCTCTTTCTCGCGGGCCTGGCCCTGGCGTACTACGTACTACGCTATCCGGTCGAATGGCTCATCTCGTTTGCGGCAAATAACTTTACCGAGCTCGTCACTGCAAGTAGCTACTTTGGATTTGTGGCCTTCTTCCTGTTGGCCTTCGGAATTGTATTTGAGTTGCCGCTGGTGTTGACCTTCCTGGCCAAGGTAGATCTTATCACCATCGACACATTGAAGAAGAAACGGGCCGCTGCGCATATCGGGATGTGGGTGGCGGCGGCGGTGCTGATGCCGGGCGCTGATCCGTACTCGCCAGTGATTCTGGGAGCGGCACTGTCGATCTTATATGAAATATCGATCATTTTCATCGGTATCACAGTGAAACCAGAAGCGCAGTAAAATCAGCGAAAAGGATCTGGGACATCTCCAGATCCTTTTTTGTATCTGGCCTCCTTCCCCTTTACAGCTTTTTCACCATCTGAATGTTGGTGATCTCGTAGCCAAGCTTCTCGTACATGGCTCTGGCACCATGTTTCGAGCCGAACGTGTGCAAACCAATTTCATGCACACCCAACGCCCGCACAATCTGCTCCATCTCCCTGAAGGCCTGCATGGCATAGCCAGAGCGTCGAAATGGTTCGTCTATTTCTATATAATAGACATACGCGGTCTGCTCGCTATCTCGGCGCTGACGCATACCAAACCAGAGCATGCCAACACTTTGATCCATCTCTTCAGCAACTATGGTATAGAAATACTGATCTTTTGTAGAGAGGCCATCAGGGACGACCCGCTTGATCTCTTCTGCGGACAATTTTTCAGCATCCTGAGCGGACCACCGCCCATTTTCAACATGATCCTGTGCGTACGCAAGAATAAATGGTGCCAGCCATTGCTGGAAGGTATCTTCGGTCATCTTGACCAGACATGCCATGATGAAAATCCTTTCTCATGCAAAAACTCCTTTAAATTTATATGATAGCGTAGCTTCGTCTAATGCTGCACTGATTTATAGGGGAGCGCTGATTCGTCGTCAGAAGCGGCTTGTTCTGGATGGGACGGACCGAAGCGTATCCATAAGAAGGCGATAGCCAGCAGATAGAACACAGTGGCCCCGACAAAGACAGGCGCAAAGCCACTATGCGCAATGATCAAGCCACCCAGAGGAGTGGTCACCGCCTGCACGGCCAGGAACGCGGCCTGATAGCTGCTATTCGCCAGACCACGGCGGCGAGGAGGCACTACCTCCATCGAGAATACCTCGAGCAGGCCGGAACTCATATCCATCATCATCTGGCGCAGAGGATAGAGGAACGCAGCCAGGGGGAGGATACTGGTAAAGCCCATCAGCAACTGGATGGGCAGGCTGAGCAGACGGGTCAATGTGAGCGTCTTGATTCTGCCAATGCGCAGGGCCATCCAGGGGGCCGCCAGCATAGCCAGAGCGTTGAGTGTATTGGCAGCCCCGTCTATGAAACCAAAGAGGGCTGAGGAGGCTCCTAGATGCTGTACGAAGTAAATGTTCGCATAGGGCAGAAATAGTCCCGCACCACCGCCAAAGAGCATATAGACGATCGTCACAGCCAGCAGTGGATTGCGCAACAGGCTACGACAATCAAGTGTACGAAATTGCGCCAGAAGAGCATTGAGACCATTGCGAGGCGATAGATGAACAGGCAAGTTATGCGTAAGATGATCGTCGTGTAGCATGAAAAGCGGCACAAAGCTAGGGATCGAAATAATGCCAGCAAGGAGGAGAGCGAGTTGATATGAGCGGGGCAGAGGTTGGACAGAGAGAAGCCAGCTGCTCATGCCCGGCCTGGGAGTCATGAGCCACGAGAACGAGCGTAGCCAGAGTGGTAACACGCCTCCCACCAGTTCACCCACCACCGTCGTGATCAGCGAGACCACAATCGTCAGGCTAAAGAGCTGAGGGCGTTCATCAGCGGAGCTATTGCGCGTCAAAAAAGGAGCATTCACCACCATCGCAAAGGCTCCACCAATACCCACCAGGAACGCACTGACCAGCAACGGAATCGGCTGGCGAAAGAGGATCTGCCCGGTGCCAACAATGCCAATCTCCACACTGGACCAGATCAATATCGCTTTGCCCCCAAAGCGATCGATACAAAGACCAGCAGGGAAAATTGCCAGCCCGGCGCCAAGAGTGGCAGCAAAGAGCACTGCGCCGATAAAATCCGTAGAGAACCCAAGTGAAGCCAGATACAGATTATAAAGGACCAGAATAATCCCTGTCGTCACGCCGCTGAGTGCATAAGAGAGTAGATAGAGGCGGGCATTTCGTTGGAAACGCCCGTAGCTATATACAAAGTTAGCGATGGGCTGCATTTTTCGCCTGCGGAGTCGTACCGCGTTGCTCGGCAATCAAGCCATCCTGATCGCCAACAATTTTGAGATTCTCAGGAGCACGCCCGTCCTCGATCAGAAAGTGATAGCCAGGACTCTTGATCTCCTGATGAGACTCGGGCAAAGCAGGCGGAGTTCTTCTGGGAGCAAAAAACGTTTTGACAATCGCCTTTGCCTGCACCGTCCGGGCGCGATACTCAATCACCTTCTCAGCCACAGAGTCGGAGACCTGGCCCACTTTTTTATCCACAGCCGTCACCTGAACTGGCACCTGAGCCACAGCACGGATGATGCTATTTTCGTTGGACGAGAGAGGCTTCCCTTGCAGAACCGATTCGCTGGCCTTATTCACGCTCTCCACACTTGGCCGGAGGAGCTTGATAAGTTCAGCTTTTTCGCGCACCCAGCCAAACCCAAAGATCATAGCGAGATTAAACGCCAGAGCCGTCAGAACAAACACAAAGACAAACAAACAGAGAATAATCGCAGCGATCCCACCTAAAGTAGCGATCAGCGAATTCACAGCCAGAACAACGCCCATTACTCACCTCCTGCGCCAGCACCAGCCTCCATCTGCTGTTTGCGCCGCTCATCCCAGCGGCGTGCAGTCTGGCCACGGCCCAGAAAGACACGCAGCATCTGCTGACCAGCAATCACAGCAGAAGCGGCACGGACCGTCGGGCCGACAGCAAGATCGGTCGTCATCTGAGCAGTCGAACCAATAGTAGAGACCGTATGACCAGCAGTTTTAGCGGTATCCTTCATAATCCCCACCGTCTCCTGAACAGAAGAGAGGAGCGGCTTCATCTCATCGCGGACGGTAGTGATCGTACGAATGAGAGCAATAATCGAGTATATCTGCAAGGCTGTAGCAATTAACATAAATGCAGCCAGGAAGATCAGAAAAACATAAAGAACATCTAACAGGACATGGAAGATAGCAGCAAGCACGAGACCGAGCACAATAACGATGCCCACAACCACCCCTGCAATGATGGCAAACCTTTTTGCACTTTGCATAGTGTGCCTCCCCAATATAACGCTGAAGTAATTCTGCTTCATTATAACGTATATGAGTACAGAGGGGTAAGATCTTGCCGCAGGAGTCTCTAAACGGCCTATCTACGTCCTCTAGAAAATTTCAAAAAGCCCCTACCATCTAATACGCATAGCGAGCGCAAGAGGGCTACACTACTATAGATCCAGAATTTTTTTTGTGAAGCCCCAAGGAAAGCGCAGAAATCGCTTGCCATTTTTGCGCTTTGGCGCTATCTTGTCAATAGACACAGCAATCATCGCCTGTGTCCACATAAAGCGCATGGTAGGTATCAGGGAGGATTACATGCTTACTCTCTCGAGCATTTTAGCGAGCGACCCCATGATAACTGGGAATATTCTGGGCTATCACTTCACCGTGACCCAGACAGATCTACTTTATTGGTTAGTTGCTGCAATTGTTGGCGCTGTAGCAGAGATGATTGTAGGATGGCGCTTACCATTGGGATTTTTAGGAGCATTTATAGCGGCGCTGGTAGGCATCTGGTTGGTCACCAACGTGCTGAAAGTCAGCCTCGATCCCGATCCGGTCATCAATGGAGTGCCAATATACAAAACATTGCTTGGAGCATCCATCACCGTGTTTCTCTGGCATCTGCTTACCTTCCGTTCCTGGAAGCGGCCAAGGAGAAGCAGGCCATTTTAGCGAACGACACAAATTTCAGGAAAACTTTAGATTGTCGATACTAGCGGGCAAGGGCACTGGCATGAGCAACGTTGATTCTTGGAAAACCAGGTGCGCACTTGTAGTCAGGCAAGGATCAGCGTTGCTCATAGAACCGGTAACTACTTTCTATTATCGACCCGAGGAAAATTTTCTGAAGGGCTAAAAAGTTAGCGCCTACTTTTATTGAGAAATTACGATTTGTAACTAACATATAACCGCTACGTAGAATATATGAAGCCTTTTGCTATCTCCAGATTTTTGCCTTACAATAACAACTATTGTAGTAACGAGCATAGCCTTCCAGGTAGTAAGAAATAGCATGGTGTACAGACACACCAGCTATCAAAAAAAGAGAGATAAAAGAGGTGGGAGTGGAACAGACCGAGGTTGTAACGGACAAGGGAGCGCAAAGGCTACAAGCACGCAGGCAGGTACAACTGAGTTACCAGACAGCATTGATGCATTACCAGGGACGGAAAGGACTGGCAGGAAAGCCCTGGCTCACCTGGTTATTGGTAATAGGCACCAGCTTCATCTGGTGTTTCACGGCCTACAAAACGGCTCAGGCAGCAGGGGTGCATGGGATGCTGGCAATACTGAGAGATATTGCCAATAATGCCATAGCAGTACAGGACAGGGACAACGATGCCCTCACAAAAGTATTGTTAGCGTATGGTGCGAAAGATAACACGCTGATTCTCCAGGGGCAATACTGGCGTTTCATCACACCAATCTTTCTGCACGTCAATGCTTTGCACGTGGGCTTGAACATGGTAAACTTGCTAGCACTCGGTATCTTTCTGGAACGTATTATGGGGCATGTGCGTTACCTACTTGTCTATAGCATAGCAGGAATCATCAGCCTCATAGCGAGCTTTTATTTTATGCCGCAGGAAGTCAGCGTTGGCGCATCAGGAGCGATCTTTGGTCTGGTTGGAGCATATAGTATCTTTGTGCTCACCCATCGTAAGGCATTTCCACATGGAGGGCTCGCAACAATTGCCTGGCTCATTTTTATCATTGGACTCAATCTCAGTATCGGTCTTTTTGTGCCGAACGTCGATAATTATGCTCATCTTGGAGGATTATTGGGGGGGTGTTTACTTGGCTGGTGGTTTATGCCCGTGTATCGCTGGAATAAAGAGAAGAAGCTCCAAGATGCACATAGCCTCTCAAAACGCTGGCCATTCATCTTATTGACAATTGTAGGTACACTGATACTGGCGATGATTGCCGTACACCTTTCTGGAGGATAACTTGTGGGAGCACAAACTGATATACAAACGTACCTGGAGCAGGGGAAAAAAGCACTGGCACAGGGACAGCCACGGGAGTCAGCGATAGCATATGCGCATGGGGCACAGATGGAGCCGGAGAACCCGATGGTTCACCTGGGTCTGGCCGAAGCGAACCTAGCATTGGGCAACAGAGAAGTAGTGAAAATGGCCTGCCAGCGTGTGCGAGAGCTGAGTCCGGAGGGAGGGATAGAGGTAAGCACCGCACTGGCATTGCTCGACGTGCTTGAGCAACGCTATGAGAGCGCCTTGCAACATATTAATGACGCAATAGAGAACGATCCGAGCGTCGCCTATGCCCATGCGCTGCGGGCCTATCTGCTCCGTGTCTTGAGGCAGGACTATGATGCCAGCCTGGCTCGCTCACGCGCCATGCGGCTTTCTTATGGAGGACATTTCGAGCACTGCTTCCCGGCAATAGATCCTCAGAACGCAGCGACACCGACGACAACAAAATCAGCAGGAACTACTGACGACCCATTTACAGGGAGCCAGCAACAGCAACAGGTGCAAGCCAGTCGTGAGGTCCCTACCTGGTCTCAACCCAATCGCGTGCGCAATCAAATCATTCGTACACGCTTTGCCCTTAGTCGGCGTCCAGGAATCATCACGTACATCCTGATCACGGTGAACGTCATCGTTTATCTGCTCTCGTTACTCTTCCCAACAATTCAGGATTATGGCATGCAGGTGAACGGATACGTCATGGAAGGGCAGGTATGGCGGCTGATTACCGCAATGTTCCTGCATGCCGACCCATTGCATATCGCAGTCAACATGCTCTCACTCTTCTTCATCGGGCGAGCAGTTGAGATCTACTTTGGGCCCTGGCGGTACCTGACCATCTACTTTCTGGCAGGCCTTGGAGGAGATTTACTCTTTCTGTTTACCTCGCCCCCCAATGCTGCGGTCGTAGGAGCCTCTGGTGCCATCTTCGGAATTTTTGGCGCGATAGGCGTTTTTTACGTCGTCAATCGGCGAGCGCTGGGGGCCTATGCCGGGAATGCCATCGGGCAATGGTTGATGTGGCTGGTCATTAACGCCGTCATCAGCTTTAGCTCACCTGATATCGCAATCTTTGGGCATGTGGGTGGGCTGATCATCGGACTCATACTGGCATATATCCTGATCCCCAGAACGAGACGCCGCCGCATCATCTAGTAATTTCTCGCTATATAAAAGTCAGAAGGCTCCTCATTTTCAGGGAGGAGCTTCTGGCCCCGAATACTGCCTGCTTCTTGATAGCAGAGGTACACTAAAAGTAGGGAGTCGAGCTTGCAATCTCGCTGTGACCCGGCTGAGTCACAATAATCCTATCCTTATGTCAAACTATCATGCTGACACGAGGTAGGAACGATCCTATCCATGCCCTTTACCCCCCTGCTTGGCTCCCCGTCCTCTTATTTTTGTGTGACACCTGGAAGCCGCGAAACAGGATCAAGCATGCTTTCGACCGATGAAGAGATCTTTCTTCATCATCCTTCCTCTTTCAGGAACCAGTCGTCATCGCCAAGCTGTTTGGCTTGCTGATATGCCTGCTCCGCCTCTTGCGTCTTTCCGAGTTGCGAGAGAGCATAACCCATGCCGGTGTAGGCAGAGGCGTATGAGGCATCCAGGGCAAGCGCCTGCTCATAGGTAGTCACA
>DATJHM010000125.1:0-15591 GCA_035493895.1 Ktedonobacteraceae bacterium | reverse complement strand
GCCCCTTGGGTTGATGCGGATTGACCGCCCTTTCTGCCCGTCCCCGTCTCCCTCCGGCCATTTCGCCCCTTGGGTTGATGCGGATTGACCGCCTTTTTTGCCGACCGCCGTCACACCCTCCGGTCCCCATCACCCTCCGGTCCCCATCACCCTCCGCCGATCCGTGTCACTCCCTCCGGTCCCCGTCACTCCCTCCGACCATCCTACCCCTACGTACGAATAATCTGCCGCAACAACTTACGCATCCCCTCATCCTTGTGCGCCTGTAGCATATTGGGCTGCGATTCCACCTGATCCAGAGCCTCCAGGGCTTCAACCAGCTCAAAGACCGACTGATAGCGACGTTCACTATTCACCTCCAGCGCTCTGAGAAGTACCTGCTCCAGCAACGGAGAAATGCCCGGATTGATGAAGCGCGGCAACGTCAGCTCCAGGCCAGCAGTCGGCTCAAGCTTATAGGCCAGGGGCGAACAGGTATACACCGCCTGATACATAGCGCTCAGCCGATTTACAGCGGAGGCAGGGGCATAGCGCGTCAACAAAAGATAGAGGATCGCACCAAGAGAGTAGACATCGGAACGTTCATCGCAATAGCCATTAAAGAGTTCAGGAGCCACAAACACATTCTCTTCCGCAGGTTTCGCGATCGGAAAAACGGTATCATACATATCATAAAGATTTGCCTGCGGATCAGTGAGCTGCCAGAACTGCGGGGCAGGCGGCCAGGAGATCAATTGAATGGGTGCCCAGGATGCTATCCCCTCTTTATCTACGAGCAGCGTTGAAGGGCTGAGATTGCCCAGTAAGACGCCCAGACGGTGGAGACAGGCCACGCTCCGGCAGAGCTGACTTCCCCAGCGCAGTGACATCCGTATCGTTAACCAGGAAGGCCATTGTGATTGCAGAAGTAACTGCGCAAGCGTGAGCGGCTTCGAGCGCCGTTCCCGCTGATATTCGTGCAATTGCATGACCAGATAGTGGCAATCATTCTCGATCCGCATACGATCACCCGCCTCCAGCAGAGAAGAGCCGGGCATTGCCGTCGAAAATGATTCTTGCGCTACCGCCGCCTCTACCATCTTGCGTACCTGTGGATGCAGACCCTCCAGATGGATCTCTCGTATCGCCACGAGAGACTCCTGCTCATCTGTTATCCCCTGACGAATTTTCGTTTTCTCCTGCATCTGGGGTGCAGAGGGACCCAGTCGCCGTGCCAGGTAGAGATTCACGCGAGGCCGCTGGTAAATAATCTGCCCGATACGATAGCGCTTACCCAGAATAAGATCGCCCTCATGAAATGCCTTGTTATAATGGATATTCATATTCATAGTCACTGCCCACGTCCTCCTCCGCCTCTGCTTCTTCTCTCTGCACACAGATGCAGCATGAAGTATTTTGACATTCGCACTATACTCAACGATCGGCAGGTCAAGAGATAACAAGAGAATGGAGAATAGATAGAGCTTAATTGACTTTTCGCAAAAAATGCCGTACGATTACGCATAGAGTAATCTTGTCCTCTTTTTATTGCACAAAAGAACTATGCATACGCTCAAGAGTGCAAGCATTTCTCACCTCGTTTCACGTCAATGTCTTCAGCGCCATGTAGTCCAGCCGACTACGCCGATCATGGCACAGGCTCACCATCAAAGGAGGATGTGTATGCTTACTCGTCCTGCGAAAAAAGGGCGCATCTGGTTCCGTCTTCTCCTTCTTATCCCCTTTATTGTCCTGCTCTGGCCGCCATTCTACAATTTTCGCACGCCTGAGCTATTTGGCTTCCCATTTTTCTACTGGTTCCAGCTCCTATGGATCATTATCACCGCCATTATTACCGCTTTTGTCTATTTCATAGGGGCATAAGTAGCAGCCTGTAGCGGCATGCGATGCAGCATGAACATGGATCATTCAGCCATAAACTCACGACAGAAAAGGAGTTTCCGCAATGGATGGGGTTGCAATCACCGTTTT
This sequence comes from Ktedonobacteraceae bacterium, assembly GCA_035493895.1. GTDB lineage: Bacteria > Chloroflexota > Ktedonobacteria > Ktedonobacterales > Ktedonobacteraceae > DATJHM01. Next base: position 13,620 of record DATJHM010000125.1, on the reverse strand, counting down.
TATCTTTTTTTTCCTGCTCGTCACTATCCTTGGCTTTATCGCCGCAAGCTGGCGTAGAGGTAATCTGAACGAGTTACACGAGTGGGGTCTGGCCGGGAGACGCTTCGGCACTGTGGTCACCTGGTTTCTCCTCGGCGGCGATCTCTACACGGCATATACGTTCATCGCCGTGCCGGGCGCGATGTTTGGCGTGGGTGCCCTCAGTGGCTTCTTCGCCGTTCCTTATACCGTCCTGATCTATCCATTGATCTTTATTTTGATGCCGAAGTTCTGGACTATTTGTAAACAACGTAATTATGTCACGGCCGCAGATTTTGTACGCGATCGCTTTGGCAGCCGCAGTCTGGCTCTGGCCGTCGCCTTTACGGGTATTCTGGCGACGATGCCTTATATCGCCTTACAAATGTACGGCATTCAGATCTCCATTGCCGCGCTTGGCATTCCCGTCACGGTGCCAATCCTGGGCTTCAACGTCGATCTGCCACTGCTGGTCGCGTTCGTCATCCTGGCTGCTTACACCTACACCAGTGGCCTGCGCGCCCCGGCGATGATTGCGCTGGTCAAAGATCTTATGATCTTCGTTGTCCTGTTCGCGACCCTGATTTACATTCCCTTCAAAATCGGCGGTTTCGGCCCGATCTTTGCCGCCGCTCAAGCCAAAGCGGTGGCCGCTCCCAAGACGTTCAACGACATCCTGAGTGGCCCGCAGATCAGCGCTTATACGACGTTAGCGCTCGGCTCCGCGCTGGCTCTGTTCCTCTATCCACACTCGCTCACGGGCGTTTTAAGCAGTAGCAATACGAAGGTGGTCAAACGCAATACTGCGCTCCTGCCCATTTATTCGCTCATGCTCGGCCTGCTCGCGCTCCTTGGCTACATGGCAATTCAGGCCCAGGTCAAACCAAAGGCTCCCTTCGGGAACAACTGGGCCGTGCCGGGTCTGATCCTGCATTTCTTCCCTTCCTGGTTCTGGGGATTTGCATTCGCCGCTATCGCAATCGGCGCACTGGTCCCTGCGGCTGTGATGTCCATTGCCGCCGCCAATCTCTTTACGCGCAACATCTATACTGCATATCTGCGAAAAAATGCCACCGATCATGAGGAGACACGGGTCGCCAGAATCACGTCGCTGATCCTGAAATTTGGTGCGCTCCTCTTTATCGTCTACCTGCCTGCGCAGAATGTGATCAACTTCCAGCTTCTGGGTGGTGTCTGGATTCTGCAAACCCTGCTTCCGGTCTTCCTTGGACTCTATACCCACTGGTTCAATCGCTGGGCGCTGCTCGTCGGCTGGCTGGCCGGTATGGTTGTCGGCACATTGATGGAGTTCTCTGGCATTATCAGCGGCACGAGTGCGGCGCTGGTCAATGTCTATCCAATCTCGCTCGGAGGCTCCACAATGCTGATCTTCACAGGCTTTGCCGCGCTCATCCTGAATATCGTCGTCGCGATCGTCTTCACGCCCATCTTTGAGCTGGTCGGAGCCCGTCGAGGCGTCGATCTCACCCAGGCATCCGATTATGACGAAGAACACGCCCCCGTCGAAGTAACCGAACACGGACAGGAGGCGCTAAGCTAACCCAAACAAGATCTGAGAGGCTCGGCGTGGTCCGTATCCCCCACCGACCCTCTCCCCCCTTCGCCCAGGCCCAGTAGTGGCACGGTGGAGTGATAACGGAACTGTGCCTGGGAACTCGCACGATTCCGCTGGCTCCGCTGGCGATGACGGCAACGGAAGCGATGGCGATTTCCCCCTCTCGGCCCTCAGGTGGATGCGTATTGGGAGCGCTTTCTGCCCATCCACATCCTCCCACACCAGCCCTATTTATCTGCTCGCTTCCTCCACCCGAGAACTATCTTCCACATCATCCTCTCGACGCACTTCACGTAGATCTTCAGGACGATCCAGCAGGTCCAGATAGAGAATGCCATTCAGATGATCAATCTCATGCTGCAAAACCCAGGCAAAATGGCCATCGGCACTGATCCGCATCGGTTTGCCGTGAATATCCTGCCCCTTCACCACCACATGGGCCGCCCGTCGCACATTGACCCCATAGTAGCCTGGAATGCTCAAACAGCCATCTACACCGCGTTGTTCCCCCTCAGCCCTGAGAATGATGGGGTTCGCCATTGCCACTTTATAATGCTTACCGCTCTCTGGATCAGTACATTCCGCAACAAATAAGCGAAGCGAGAGGGCAATCTGAGGCGCGGCCAGCCCGACGCCATCGTTCATGTGCATCGTCTCAAACATATCCTGCACCAGTTTTGGCAACGACGCATCAAAGTGACGAATCTTTTTCGCCTTCTGACGCAAAATAGGATCTCCGTAGTAGACAAGATTGCGTACTGCCATTGGTCTCTTCCCCTTTGCACAGTCTCCTCAAATAATTACACAGGAAGCGCCTCTGAGGCTTCATCCTCCGGCATTGCCTCCCAGACAAGCAGATCTTCCATACTTACCGGCAAAAAGCGGCTGAAGTACGAGAGAAGTCGATCGAGCGTGGCATAGTCAATGCGCTGGCTGCGACCAGTATGGAGCGCAACCAGAACGCTCTGTGAGACACCGCTTTCCAGAGCGAGACGGCGCAAACTTATGGCTGACTGCCGATTTTTTGCACGTTCCACATTGAGCTGGGCAAGCAAAATACGCAGACGACATGAGACGGGCATGGGCACTCCTCCTGATAGATATGAAATAGCAATGCAATGCACTGACATTCCGCTGCACTTTTTCCAGAGTATACCTCTTTTTTTCGCAAAAAACAAGCTGGCATGCACTTGCATGCATCACAGAAAAATGACAGGCCCGGCAAAAAAGCTTATACCGCCTGCCAGGTGCTGTGAGAAATGCGTTCTATCGCGACGAATTACAACAGGGACTGGTAGGACCTTGAACTTCTATGCTAAGCTAAAAAAAGATTACCGAGAGATAGGTCGTAAGCAGAAGAGAAAGGCGAGAGAGCAATGGGTTTTTCCGAAGATGATTTCAATGAAGGGAATGAATCGGGTAGCGATGATTTACTTTCAGATGATTTTTTACGTCTGCCAGAACACGCGAATATCCTTGTGCGCATTCATGCCGTACGTGCCTGGCTGACACGCCGCCTGAAAGAGACGGAGATAGAGGTTGGCGAGGCCACTCTGGCACTCCAGGAGCTTCAGATCGCGGTCGCTTCTTTCCAGCGACGTCGCGAGAGAGAGCAGCAAGGTGTACGGATGCAGCATCTACAGCAGGAATTTCACGATGCCCAGGAGCGCCTGCGCGGCTTTCAGGATGCCGATGAACTCCTGGAAGAGAATATCGCCCATGTGACCAGTAGCGAGCGTGCCCTGGTTGAATACTACCTCTCTCTGGAAGAGATTATGCATTCAGACGACGAAGAACGGCTCCCCGCGACTGCTGCCTGGCTCACCGCCCTCTCCGAGGTGCAACACCGCATTGAATATGTCGGCATCCCAAATGAAGAATAACAGGCTTACTGACCAGCAAGAGGAATATCCGTCGTGCCAAAGCGTATATGCAGTTGCGCGAGGGGTATCTTGCTGCTAACCGGAAAATCAAAAAAACCAGTCTGAACAACACCTGGGAGTTGCGTAGGCTTGATTGAAACCAACTTTGCCGCGACCGTCTGCCCCGAAGGCAAGACCAGCGAGACGACTGAAGTATAATTGATACCAACCACCTCTTTCCCGGTGTTTTCAGTATTCGCCAGCACACGCAATGTGTAGGTGCCAGCACGCTTGCGATCGTCAGAGAACTTCTCCGCCAGGGTTGCACTATTCAGAGTGATATGCACACCCTGGAAATCCATTTGCTGCTTCAGCATGGCGGTCTCGATCGAATTAGTGACACTCACGGTCGGCGTCTCTGCATAATCGCCGGTCACGTTATCAGTATCGCCCTCACGAGGGCCAAATAACAGAACAAGCACAAGCACAATACCGACGACGAAAATCGTTAGTATGACTTGAGCCCATACAGGAAGGCGTGTTTTTTTTGCCGAGGGTGTAGACATAAATAATTCTGTGCTCCTGGTTTAACATTTCAATTCAGACGTATTATAGCAAAGAATGCCATAGACGCCCAACCGCTCATCTCAGGTTATCTGGAACCACTTGTTTCTAACGAGAGTCTGGTGTAGAGTAGGAAGAGTGATGTCGTAGGGTAGATTACAGAAAAACGAAATAGCTTTCTTGACAACAGAGATAACCTCTACACAACAGAATACGACACAACCAGCTTCCCGCTTAAAAAAGCGCTGGCTACCACTGGTTCTGTTGCTTGCTATGGAAGGCGCATTTCTTCTGCTGAAAGCGGTGCTACCACTGCGCGGCATCTGGTATTCTGCTGTGCTACACGCTACCCCCGCTCAATGGCTGCTACAACCGACGCAATTGCTCTTCCCTGGACGCGCTCTCACGCCGACGCTGATCGGCGTCTACAATGCCCCCCCACCGGGCCAGTTGCAGGGCTGGCTCAGCACTGCCCTCTTGCTCGTCGTTATCAGCCTGCTCTTTCTTGCCTATATGCTTGCGATACGCTTCCTGCCATCACTTGTCTCTCTACCCTATATTTTTGCTGGAACTGCGCTCATGGGCGTCACCTGTATGCTCATCCCCGTCGTTTCTTCCGCAGATATCTATTCCTATATAGCCTATGCGCGCATGCAGGCGTTCTATCATCTTAACCCACTGGTCAGCGCGCCCCTGCTCATCAAGCATGATCCGATCTTCTTGCATGTCTACTGGATCAATCAGCCGTCGGCCTATGGTCCAACATGGCTCGACCTCAGTTCTCTGCTCCAATGGCTCTGCGCCAGCCTTGGCTTTCAGAGTATCACGGTTATGGTCCTGACTCTACGCCTGCTTGGCCTGTGCGCTCATCTCGCATCCATCCTGCTCGTGTGGCAGATCAGCAGACATCTACTCAACCGCACTTCTATACATACGAATCAATGGAGCACGCAGGCACTCCTGGCCTTCGCCTGGAATCCTCTCTTGCTCTTCGAGGCATGCACGAATGCCCATAACGATACGGTGATGCTTTTCTTTATTCTGCTCGCCGTCTGGTTTCTGGTGCAGCAACAGGCTCACAATGTGTATCCTCTATGGAGCATCGCATGCATGGCCGTGATGCTTGCTCTGGCAACCTGCTTAAAAATCAATGTGGTCTTGCTCCTGCCAGGCTTTCTGCTCTTTTTATGGACAAAACCACGGCGCATCTACACCACTATCTCTCTCCTTATCGCCTACGGAGCGGCGATTCTACTGCTCTATGTCCCGTACTGGGATGGCCGTAGCATGCTCACCATTTTGCACGTCAATCCCGGCACGTACCGCAATATTAATACGCTGGTCGATTTTCTCTGCCATTTTTACAACAGTATCGTAGCACGTCTGGGATTTCCAGCAGGCGGCGAAATTGGTTCACCCGCCGAACAGATTACCCGTCTGGCCAGTATAGGACTCTTTGCCGCCGCGTATATCGCGAGTTGCTGGCATACGTTACTACGCAAGCCTTTGCTCACGCCCTTGCAACTCATACGCTGGCTGGCCGGAATCTGGCTGCTGTATTGCGCAATCGGCACGCCCTGGTTCTGGCCCTGGTATCTGGTCACGTTCTTCGGTCTCTACGCACTGATCGAAGCAAGCGAAGAAGAAGCGACGAAACTCAAACTCCCGTTCCTCGGAGAACTACGCCTGCCACTTGCAGTGCGCCTGCTCACGTTCAGTATGCTCAGTCTCTATTGCTTTTACACCTATGTCCCCTTCGCCACGATGGTCCCCAAACTTCCCCATTTCCGCTGGGCTCATCTGCGCGGGCTCTGGGCCTGGCTACTCCCACTCCTGGCGTTGAAACCTCTACCTTTTCTAGCCAAAAACGATGAGAATTCCTCGAATCCATGCGATCTTTAACGTACGGCTCATCTTTAACGTATATAACTAATGCAGTGTCCTGAAAATGGATCGATATTCTCAATTACAAATTTGCCTTGTCTTCCAATCCGACACGATCAGCCACAGGATGCAGAGCAAGTCCACAGGCCCTATTGATCGCATGCCGGGATAAGATGAGAGAGATCATCATACCACAAAACATTTAAAACTGAGTAAAAATTTAAAGCATAAGAAAAGCAATGAAGCTATTTCTCAAGCACATGTAGTAAATAGATTGTATATTAGTCAGGGAGAGTTTTATGGCACAACAGCCGGGTTCTACAAATAATGATCAACCCCCAAGAAAACTTCTCATTGCAGTCATTTGCATTGCGCTCATTTTCCTTCTGGCAGGTCTCGGCACCTGGACTATCTATAGGTCACATATGCAAACTGGGAATATAGCCACGCCACAGCCCAGATCAACTGCAACAACGGGCTCTGACATGCCCGCACAAACGGCCACTGCCTCAGCTCTTGCGCAACCAGTCTCACCGTTAATCTTCGGCACGAATGTTGCCTTTTTTGACAAAAACGATCAGGTGCTGAACTCTGCAACTACACAGTCCATCCTTCAGCAGATACACCCCACGATCATTCGTATGCCCACACGGCAGAATACGCTGACACTTGATCTCGAAATACAGATGGCTAAGACCATTAAGAGCCTGGGCGCTGCCCCACTGATCATCCTCCAGGGTCCAAATACCCCGAATCCGCTGGATTACAATATCCGTCTGATTCAGGCCATGAATACGATCTTCGGCAGCAGCACGGTGTACTACGAATTCAGCAACGAGGAGGACTACTTTCACCACACTACGGCTGAACAGTATGTTACGGCATGGAATGCTATGGTTCCAACGCTCAAGCAGCTTGCACCCAACGCGCAATTCATTGGCCCGGTGACCTCCGGCTATAACCAGGACTATCTCACGACCTTTTTGCAACAGGCAAATCCCCAACCCGATGAGGTCAGCTGGCATGAATATACCTGTGACAAAAGTGCGGATGCCGCCACCTGCCTCGGCAATATCGATCACTGGACGACGCACATTTCCGATGCTCGCGCCACCATGCAAACCACGCTGGGCAAAGTCTACCCGATTATGATCACGGAGTGGAACTACGCACCCAATCCCGACCCCAACGATGGCAAAAATGGCGACGCTCAGTTTATGAAGGACTGGACGACAAAAGCGCTCCAGACGCTGGCCGCCAATCGCGTCTTTGCCTCTATGCAATACTCTGCAACCGATACCTACATGTCCCTTATCCATAACGACGCCAATACCCCTCAGGGTACTGTGTTCCACGATGAATATGAGCAGATGATTGTCAATAAGCAGCAACCACCTCCCATCTCTATGCCCGGCCAACAGGGATAGTGTCGTGGAATAGAAAAGTACTTCAGGCGATAGCGGTAAAAAGCGTAGAAAGCATTGCAGTATTCGCGCAATACGAATACTGCACTGTCCGATCTCACAATTGGCCGATGATCTTTGCCAGACGAATCGTTTCTTGCGTTTCGTCTGAAATCGGGCTAAGACCAATCTTCAGTTCATCCAGCCCCGTTCCGAGCAACTCCAGTAGACGCTCTCGTATCTTATTATCATTGCCAAAGGTTATCAGGCTTTCAACAAAGCGATCTGAAGCAGTATCAAGATCCTGAGATGAAAAACCAGCTCCAATGAACATGTTGCGATAAACGGAGACTGTTGCAGCAGCGGCTAACCTCTGACGTGCTATCTCTAATGCAGTTGCTCGATCCTCTGTGAACACTACCTGCACATGAGCGATGATCGGCGGCCGGGAACGCCCGGCTGCGACTGCACCCTCGCTCATGGCAGGCAGCGCAGTATCCAACAAATAGGGGATCGGGCAATACGAGGGGATGGCACCATCTGCAATCTCACCAGCGAGACGGAATGCTCTTGGTCCAAGAGCTGAGATGAGTAAGGGTATCTGCGATGAAGCAGACAACGAGACATCTGTCGTAAAGTAGCGTCCCTGGTGATGGACTTCGCCCTGCTGGAGGAGCGGGCGTAACACCTGGATATATTCTCGCAAATAGGCGAGAGGCCGATCCATTTCTACACCATATATGCTCTTACCAAATTCTGGAAGACTCGTGCCGATGCCGAGCCGTAGCCTACCGGGAGCCAGTGCGTCGAAGCTCAATGCCTGCTGAGCCATCAGGACAGGATGGCGTGAAAAGACCTGCAAGACTGAGGCTGCTAATTTGAGATGTGTCGTACGCATCGCTGCTGCCGCCAGCACCGTGAGCGTCTCCAGCTTCCAGGGTGGACCACCTACCCAGACTTGCTCAACGCCCGCCTGCTCAATCTCGACAAGCATGTCGACAAACGCTTTCAGATCATTGGCCTCTAGTGATATCCCAACGCGTTCCCGTAAAGAACGAACTTCTGTTTTCTGTTGCATGGATGTTTTTCCTTCTCTCTTCATCTTCGAGGGGTCTCCTCAAAGCATCTTTGCGTTGTTTAGTCAACGCTGTGTTGCATAAACAGCGTAGCGGATGATACAATGATGCGTCAATCAGCAAAGGAACAGTGAATGTTGTATATGCAACGAAAGAGAAGAATGTGATGCAAAAGCTAGAAAAAATTGAGGACTTACGCGTTCGGCGCACCCGCAAATTGCTCCAGCAGGCCTTTATCGAATGTACCGTGGAGAAGGGATTTGCCGCCCTCACGGTGCGGGACATTACGGAGCATGCGATGGTGAACCGCTCGACGTTTTATCGCCATTACCTGGACAAATATGACCTGCTTGAACAGTATATAGATGAGATATATGAGTTGTCCGAGGAACAAGAAGGGATCTTGGACCTCAATCCCCATGAAGCTCCTTCAGGCCTGATCAACCTGCTCAAGCATATCCAACAGAAAGCTTCCTTCTACCGTGTGATGCTTGGCGCGCAGGGGGATCCTCTCTTTGTGCAACGCTTTCGTCAGCAGACAGAAAAGCGCATTTTCTCTTGTTTCAACCATATATTCCCCGCACAAGTGTTTGCACCCAACACACCTCCTATCGACTTGCAGTTCAATTTCATCACCTATGCCGGATTTGGCGCGATCGTCTGGTGGTTGGAGCAAGAGCAACCTTGTCCACCTGAGCAACTTGCAAACTGGCTGAATCAATTCATCTACGATTCCGTTGCCTCTTCTCTCAAACGGAATGGATGATAGGGGGATCAGTCGCTCAATCAACTCATTGAGCCCGCATTATCACATCTGGAGCAATTTTATCCTTGAAAGTATATACTACCAAATATACACTTTATTAATAGCAAAATATGCACAAATTGGATAAGAATATAAAGAGAGGTCACAGATGACGACAAAACCCAAATCACCTATGACTGTTTACCTGAGCTATGCACAGAAGGACGAAGCCCTCAAACAGGAATTCGAAGACTACTTGCTCATCTGGCAACACTCCGGGCTCATCTCTGGCTGGGTAGAGCGTCAGGTCCAGCCAAAACAAGATTGGTCACAGATCGTCGATCCACACTTATTTGCTGCTCAGCTTATTTTGCTGCTCCTGAGTCCTGCGTTCCTGGCTTCTGGCTATGCTCATGGAGCTGAAGTCCGCGAAGCATTCGTAAGACGCGACCAGGGCAAAGCGCGTGTTATTCCTGTTCTCCTGTACCCGGTCAATGTGCAGGGATTTCTTTTTGAGGCAATCCAGCATATACCGAGGCAGATGCCTGTTTCATCCTGGTCTGAACGAAGTAAAGCCTGGCAGAGCATAGACTGGGACATTCGTCAGGTGATCAATACACACTTCCGGGGTCGTTAGTAGCACAACGCGAAAAAATTTACAGAGTTAGTACTATACTCCTATTTCTCTTTTTTCTTTGACATTCTCTTATAATGATCGTTACCCTAGTATAGGATCATAGAACAGCTTTATTTTCGCTCTTACTCTGGTCAGGGCATTTTTCGCGTTTATATAGACACACATCTATTTTATGTTGTAAGGCAGATTTATCATCATGCCCAATTATCATGAACAACCTGTGGCTTATTTTGCAGGCTACTACGTCACCGCCCAGATCTTTCAGGGTGCGGCCAGCGAGGTATTTCTTGGCGAAAGTGACACGTACCCAGGGCAGCAAGTTGCCATCAAACGGCTCTCCGCTCTTTCTCTTCCCACAACGCGAGAGCAAGAACGCTTCTTGCTGGAGGTCACTTTCCTCAAACAGCTTCAGCATCCCGTCATTCTCCCTATTCTCTCTGGCGGGCTGGACAGAGGCGTTCCCTATATTATTACGCCTTATATTCGTGGCGGCACGCTTCATGAGCGGCTACGACGGCACGCTCAGCAGCCTTTTTCACGCGAAGAGGCACTTCCCATTTTGCTACAAATAGGCCATGCCCTCCAGTATGCCCATCAACAAAATATTCTGCATAACAATCTCAAGCCACAAAACGTTTTATTTCAAAATGAGAACCAGGTTCAGCTTGCTGATTTTGCCTTTACCTCTCTTCCCAACAATCCTGTCCATCTGGATATCAGCGGCCTGGGAAATTCTGCGTATCAGGCCCCGGAACAGCCTCTTGGTGTCCAGAGCAGAGCCGGTGATCAGTACTCTCTCGGCTGTATTGCGTACGAGATGTTCACCGGCCATCGTCCCTTTACGCACTCTTCCATGCAAACGTTTCAGTCTGAGCAGCAACAGAACACGTTGATCCCTCCTCGCCAGTTCAATCCCGCGCTCTCTGAGCCGCTTGAGCAGGCGATTTTGACGGCCATGAAGCAGGACCCTGCGCTCCGTTACAAATCTATCCAGGAACTTCTGGCTGCATTCACGCAGACGGGCCACAATGTGAAAGCCCGGAAGATCAGCCTGCATGCCATCAATCCACAGGGCGAGCAAACAACCACTGACTCGCTCAAAGTTATCCCCAGGGTGCCGCACACGACCGCACATCAGGCGGTTGTCCTTCCCACTACCAGCGAACAATTCCCGACCCAACCCACCCTCCCTGTTGTGCCCTCTCTGTTCGAGAACAGCCCGCTGCTGCCAGGAGGAGCGTCACAGCCCGCAAGCTTTGGCACGACAGGACAGTTGCAGAATATTTCGCCTGTTCTCAACCAGCCTCCCACCAATCCACTCATCACGCGCAAATTCCCCACCATGTCCGCGAGCATGAGCATGCCCCCGATCCAGCCCCCTGCTTCCGAACAGGATCAGCCTCGTATCATCCTGCCACCTGAACCTACTCCGGGAGTCATGAGGTCGTCATACACACCACCACCCTCTGCCCGAGTCCGCGCCATACGCAGACAACAAAGCAGTCGCAAGCAGGATATGTTGCGCGGTCTGGCGGGCCTGGTAGCGATCGCCGGAATTGCGAGCATGTTTGCCGTCTTCGTGCTACCCACACTCCATCAATCAGCAGAACATCCCGGACAAACGCCTCACCAGCAAAGTACAGGCACACAGAGTGCATCTCCAGCTCCATCCGGGGAAATGCCCACCAGCGAAAATGTGCCATCGACACCCGTCCCGGCTCCTACGCCACGCCCTGTGACCGGCGGGGGACCGGGCATCATCCCGACACGAGGGGCCGCCAGTCCCACGCCACCGACATCAGCAGGACAGATCCCATCGCCAACCGGCGTACCAGTTATAACCCCTGCGAATACGCCCACGCCACCAACAACAGTGAACCCGACTCCAACGCCACTCCCCGTGGACGCACCCACGCCGCAACCTACTACCGCGCCCACGCCGCAACCTACCGCCACACCCAATCCTCAGCCTACCGCCACACCCAATCCGCAACCTACCGCCACACCCAATCCGCGTCCAACTGCCACTCCTACACCTCGTCCGACCGCTACGCCTACTCCACGCCCAACTGCTACGCCTACTCCACGCCCGCGTCCTACCGCCACCCCTACGCCTTCACCAACTCCTGTCCCGACCAATACGCCCACACCTGCCCCAACTGACACGCCTACGCCCGCTCCGACCAATACGCCTACACCTGCCCCAACTAACACGCCCACTCCAGACTCGACCAACACGCCAATGTCAGCCCCAACCGACACGCCCGCGCCAACCAGCACCTCCACATCCTGACCCCCCCCGTAGAGGCGCGACGTGTCTGCACCCATAAACCGACAGAAACCCAGTAGTGGCACGGTGAAGTGATAACGGAACTGTGCCTGCGAACTCGCACGATTCCGCTGGCTCCGCAGACGATAACGGCAACGGAGGCGATGGCGATTTTCCCCCTCTCGGCCCTGAGGTTGATGCCTATTCATCGCCCCTTGTCTCCAATGTCACGTCAATACGCCTGTACCCGATCCCCATCGGCCCCATCCCCGTAGAGTCGCCGCTTGTCTCCAATGTCACGTAGAGAGGAGGAATCGCCCATCACATCCGTCGTGCTCTGACCACCTTCGTTGCATCTTTTCTCAGTAGGGACGCCATGGCGAATGGCGTCCGCCCCCACCGGCCATCTTGCCCTCCTACGTGCTTCTCGAGCGCGTTTTCCTGGCGGGAGAAAAGATGCCATGAAGCTTATCAGACCAGCAGGACGCAATCAAACGTCATGGCGGCAAGCGAAACCGTGGAAAGGGCGCAACGCCACGTCTGCGGAGCCTGCGGGATCGCGCGCGTTCCCGGACGCCATTCCGTGCCTCCATGGCGTCCCTACTGGCCTGGGGAGCGGTGCCAACGGGTGCGACGTTTGACCGGATGCGACGAAATTGATCGGAGATTCTCCTTATCTCCGTGTCATTGCGGCTTGTCTCATTCACGCCAACACATTCATTCCCCCAAAAAACGAATCTCGCAAAAACGCTTCAGAAATCTCACCATCCGCCGAATATACATACTAGAAGGAGCAAACACGCTCTTCCTCCCAACTCTCACCATCACGATGTCGCCTGAAAGAGGGACAATCGACATGGGGGGGACACGTAGAGTGCTGGTGTAGGGGAGCGTGTCAGGAGAAAATCTCGCTGAAATCGGCAGGTATGCAGGCTGTGTAGCATGTGTAGCTTTTTTGGAAAAAAACGTGGTAGCGCGTCAGTGCAGGTTATGTAGCATGTATCGCTTTTTTAGAAAAAACTTTGTACCGTGTCAATGTAGGTTATGTAGCATGTGTCGCTTTTTTGTAGCGCGTCACCAAAAAGATCCACACGTCCTGCCTCACACTACTCTGTAGCCTGATGCAGGGGTCAGTGTAGGATCAAGATCCCGATCACCTCCACCTTTGTGTAGGATGTGTCGCACTTTTACAATTTTTATCACGCATTGCCAATGTGCCTGGAACACACGTACCAGCATCGCTTCCTGCTCTGGGAACGTTGCCGGGAGGAACGGCGCTTTGTGCCATTGGCTCCAACACATTGCCCCCATCACGCGCCACAATTCGCGTCGATCACCTTCTCTTTTCCGGCAATGTGTTCGAAGCAATGGGCTTGTCTACCCCTGAGTTGAGCGGAGATACCCCCCCGCCGCTACACATGTCTTTGGGTGCAGACAAGCCGCGCCTCTTCTATGGATCAGGCTTCCAATTGGAATGGTGGGTAGCGATCGGTGATGAGAAGAAACGCGTAGCCGGTGACGCGATTCTGCCAGCGCATGACACCCTCGACGAAGGTGAAGAGACCGCGCGGGTAATGGCCGGTGAA
>DATJHM010000124.1:0-10121 GCA_035493895.1 Ktedonobacteraceae bacterium | reverse complement strand
TCGTGAGTGCTGAGAGAGAGGCATTTCTGCCCCTGCTCTCTGTATTCGACAGATGGTGAGATTTCTCAAGGGTTCAGGCGAGAGTTGCTCTTCAAGCTGATGCCAGGAGGGAAATCCTGTCTCCTATCCTGCTCGCTCAATGATGGGCAGGATCAGGTGCGAGGGGTAAGCCTCGTTATGATGGACGTGATTGATGGCGGGCACAAAATCTTCAGCTTGCTCGGTTGCGATCGTGCCGCCGGTATTCGAGTTGCGATCGAAGCGCGGGAAATTGCTGCTGGAGACCTCCAGGCGAATACGATGGCCCGCAAGAAAGACATTCGAGGTTGCACCCAGGTCGATATGCAACTCATAGATGTAGTCCGGCTCCATCAAGACTGGTTGCTCAAGCGATTCGCGATAACGAGCGCGTAGAATCCCATCGGTAAGCCGCTCAGCACGCCCATCGGGATGGACATCGACCAGTTTGCCAGTAAAATCGGTATCGCGAGCGGAGGAGGAGACATATAGCACCAGCTCAATCGGGCCCGTTACCTCGACGGAGTGCTCGAGCGGCGCGGTCGTGTAGCAGAGCACATCTTCGCGCTTCTCGATCTCGCGCTGGTCGTATGGTCCCGGGTTACCTTGCTGTTTTGGATCAATGGCAATTCCGCTGATGGTCAGGACTGGATTATGAGGGTCATAGCGATAAACGTCCTCCGATCCCTGCACCATCTGCCTCGTCGAGAGGGTACCATTGCCATGCGCAGTATTTGCATGCCCATCGCTGTGCAAGTAGTAGGGACGATAGTGCGTATCGGGCAGCGGCCAGGCCTCTTCTTCGCGCCATTGATCGATTCCCATGACGAAGATGCGCACAGGCTTTTCTTGCTCCATGCCATTGTCGAGACCCTTGAGCCAGTGATCGTACCAGCGGAGCTGTATATCTGTCAGCAGGCTTACAGCCTGAGGACTCACCGCAGTTCCTCCTTCGCCATAGCTCCGGTCCGGATAGCCCCACATAAAATTGCCATGAGCCCATGGTCCGACGACCAGATGTTGTTGCTGACGCGCAAGTGCACTGCCACCGTGCTGTTTCATGCCCTGATGCTGTCGCAGGTCGTTGAGCAGAAAGATATCATGCCAGCCACTGATCGTGAGGGCTGGAATGGAGATGCGCTCATAGAGGTCCTCGGGCCTTGAGGTACGCCAGTAATCATCGAAGTCTGGATGCGCCAACCAGTCAAAGTAATATGGAGCTGGATTGCGCAAAACGGGTTGATCGGTAAGCGGCAACCGGGTGTATTGTGCCTGAAAATCGCCAAGGGCCTGTGTGAGCTGCTCCATATCGGCAGACGTTGCCTGGCCCTTATCGGCGCGCCGCTTCACTTCTTCAGGCACCAGACTTCCCAATAAACCCAGAACCATAGCAGGCATGAAAGCCCCACCCTGATAGGGATAGAGTCCTCCCGCATGTGGAGATTGCGATGGGGCAAGAGCGCGCAAGGCTGCTGGTTGTGCTATAGCTGCCTGCCATTGGGCTAATGCCTGATAGGATACGCCAAACATGCCGACCTGACCGCTGGACCAGGGTTGGCTGGCCGCCCAGGCGATGGTGTCGACACCATCCTGAGCATCAAAGAGAAACGGTATAAAATCGCCTTCGGAAGCGTAACGGCCTCGTACATCCTGCACGACGATTACATAGCCCGCTTCTACCACACGCTCAGCGAAAAGATTTACTTCGACAGCCATGCGCCTGTCCTCCCATCCGGGAAATGGAAAACGGAAATCTTTGTTGTATGGGTGGCGTGTGACAAGGACCGGCCATTGTCCCTCCTGTGCTGGACGATATATGTCTGTCGCGAGTTTGATACCGTCGCGCATCGGGATCATACTATTCTGTTCAATGATCACGTTCATAGATAACCTTCTTTGCAGCTTTTCCAGGTAAGATTGCGAAGATAGCTCTCATAGCAATCACAAGAGGATCGATTGAAATCTCTTCGCAAGAAAACGTCGCAGGCTACGCTGTGCCTCTATAAAAAAAGGGGAGCAAAACGCTAAACAAGTATCTGCAAACAGTGGGAAGAGATTCATGCACATAGTGTCTCTACCAATGACTGACATCCCTGAGGGGAACGAGCATTGCAGAGGAAGTGTGAGAAGATACGCCGCCTGACAACAAACCGCAAAGGCAGTTGACGGAACAAATCAGTAATAACAATTCCTGTTACTCGCTTAACGTCGCGTATTGAGATGTTACAGGCTTCCTCGCACATGAAGTCCTGCATTGAGGATGAAGCGTTATAAGACCGTCATTGTGGAGGTGGAGGTGGTAATCATGTTCATTTTCCAATATTTTTCTGAATAGCGGCAATGAGAAAGACATGCATTGCGCTACAGATTGTCAACATTGCTAGAATAACAGAGAAAAACGCGAGCGTCAAGAGTAGAGGCGTGGTTGTATCCCCAAAAAATAGGGGGGCAGGTATTTGGTACCTGCCCCTTATAAAATTGAGAAGATAGATATTACGTTGTTAGAGATTAGAGAACGAAGCTATCGGCTAGAGGGCTACGGGAGTTATTGCTCTCACGCTTTTCGCCATTAAGATTGACGGACTGCTGGCCTCCGGTCTGACGTACCGAGGGGCTGTTATAGCCGCCATTCTGGGGTCCCTGTGGAGGTGTGGGCGTATTTTGTAGGCTTTGCAGGCTCTGCAATGCGGCCTGTGCCTGGGGGTTGGCAGAGGAAGCAGACAGGCCCTGATCGCCAGCCAACTGAATAGTTTTCCCTTCAATTACAAGCGCGATCCCGACGCCCCGGCGTAGATCAGCCAGTTGGCGGCGAAGTTCGCGATTTTCAGCCTCTAACGCATCCATTAATTTTTTCTGCTCAAGCAGCATCTGAGCGATGCCTTCAAAACCAGCGCTAGCAGCACGATCCATAGTGGATTCCTCCTGCGTACTTTGCGTACCCATTAAATCTAGAACAAAATCTCCCATCACAGCGCCACGTCCTCCCTACATTAAGAAGTGCCTAATAGCGACACCACTCGATCCCAAATCGCCGCCGCAACGCCAGTTTTGGGCATTACAGGCATGTCTTCCATCGACCCATCGGCATGGAAGAGTAATACTTTATTGGTATCCGTTCCGAAACCACTGTCCGAGCGGGTGACATCGTTTGCCACCAGCAGATCGAGCTGCTTCTCGGCAAGCTTGCTTCGTGCATGTACAACGAGTTGTTCGGTTTCCGCTGCAAAGCCGACACGGATGAGGCGTCGTTTGGTGAGCGGGGCATTAGATAACGTATTCAGTGTCTGTGCAAGCTCTCCGAGGATATCGGGATTGCGTACCATATGTACGGATAACTCGCTCTCATCACTGTAGGCCTTTTCGTGGCCTCCCACGCCTCCACTTGATTTGCCAATGCTCTTTTTGATCTTTTGAGCTGCGGGAAAGGCGGGACGAAAATCCGCCACAGCAGCACTCATAATCAATACATCAGTATCAGTAATGAAGCTATAGACAGCATCGCGCATTTGAATCGCAGTCTCTACGCGTTGTACCTCTACGCCATAGGGTGGTGCAAGAGATACCGGCCCGGTGATCAGAACAACCTGTGCGCCACGGTCCCTGGCTTCGGTAGCGAGGGCATAGCCCATCTTGCCAGAAGAGCGATTGCCAATGTACCGTACAGGGTCAAGCGGCTCATGAGTGCCACCTGCGGTGACAACCACACGACGGCCCGCAAGATCACCCTGGCGACCCAGCGTAAGACTGATAGCACCGAGTAGAGTAGCGGTATCGGGCAGACGACCCGGACCAATTGCACCAGAAGCCAGGCGACCGACCTCTGGTTCCACAATATGTGCGCCACGTTCGCGCAACAAGGTAAGGTTAGCCTGTGTAGCCGGATGCGTATACATATTCCGGTACATAGCCGGAGCCAGCAAGAGTGGGGCACTGGTAGCCAGAGCAACGGCGGTGAGCATATTATCTGCCTGACCATGCGCTAACTTAGCAATGGTATTAGCCGTTGCAGGAATGATTGCCAGAAGTTCAGCCTCTTCGGCCAGAGCTATGTGATGCTCTGCGGCTTTGCCTGACGGCTCCCACAGACCAGTATAGACAGGCCGGTGGCTCATCGTAGAGAAAGTGAGCGGCTGAATAAAATCTTCCGCGTGCTCTGTCATAATAACATCTACGAGCGCACCTGCCTGTTGTAACTGGCTCACCAGCTCAATAGTCTTATAAGAGGCGATCCCCCCACTGACACCTATAATAATATGTCTATTGCGTAACATTGCTGGCGTATTGTTTACCTTTTTGCCTGGATAATTCTCATGAGAACACTGCTACAATAGCACACGAAGAAGAGAATCAGCAACCCTCATGCCAAGAAGTACCATGTTGCTTTTCACCCGTTCTCATTTTTCTGTCCCTCTTTGAAAGAAACCAGGAAAAAAGGTTTTTTTGCGTATATAGCTTAAGAACGAATATCCTTTCTCTTCAGAAAGTAGGCCGTTGCCAGTCCCAGAAGAACGATCATCGCCACCAGAATGAACCAGATGAGTAAGAGATGTAGTGTTGCCGTCGTGCGATTGGGTACGAGATCGCTAAAAAGAATACCCTGAAACGAGAACGTATCACCTCCCAGCTTATCGCCGTGCAGACCTACAGTTGAGCCCATACCTGCCATAGCCCAGCGGGCGGCGAAGAAGGTGCCTAAGAACTGCATCAGAGAATTGTTGAGCGGGAAGATGATGCCGGAAAAGATGACCTGAGGGATAAGAATAATCGGAACAAGGCTCATCGCGCGGTCATTATTCGGAGCCAGTGCCGAAACCGTCAGGCCGATCATCAGACCAGCAAAAGAAGTCAGGGCCAGCGTGATATAGGTCTCGACCTCCGGGTTCATAAGGATACCCTGGAGATTATCGCCAGTGCCCCGATGAATAGGAGCCTTCATGTAGACGCCAATAACCAGGATCAGGCTCTGAACCAGGCAGAGGGTACCGAGAACCGCGATCTTCGAGAACATATAGGGTGCAATGCCCAGGTTCACCGCACGTTCACGGCGATAGATGGGGGACTCTTTGACGATTTCGCGTGCGCCATTGATGCAACCGAACATGACAGCGGCGAAAGCCATAATAAAGAGAATCTTCTGTGCATCACCACCGGCACCAACGACCACCGCGTCTTCCAGGACCTGCTTCTTGGATTTGTTCTGCTGAAGGGCAAATTGCGTGCCCTGCGGGCCATTCAGGAGATCCACCACCCTCTGGCAGGTGTGTGTTTTCACATCCTGCTGTGTTGCAGGTGGAACCGTTGGATTCGAGCCAAGCGGACAATTCGCAATACTGGTAGGATCAAACGTACCAGTACCGGCCAGGAAGTAAAGGATGATAGCGATAACCGGAGCCTGTAAAAGCAGAATCGCCAGATTGCCTTTATCATTTTTCAAGAGCTCGATATAACGTGCTGCAAGCAAGAAGAACTGCTTCCAGGGATTGCCGCGTTTGGGAGGCTTAATCTGCCCGGTCTCCATCTGTGCATTAAATTTGCCAGCGGGACCCTGTTGCAGGGGTTGAACGACATAGTTCTGGAAGTCGGCTGATTGTTTGAAGTGAGCTTCAGCTTCAGCCGGGATATTGGGATTCTCTTCAGTTGGCTCCAGAGCGCTATAAATTTCGGCGAAATCAGTTTTGCCGAAGAACGCTTTAGCCCCGTTTGGAGGTCCAAAGTAAGCCATACGGCCGCCCTGACAGAGAAAACAAACGTAGTCACAGGCATTGATATTGTTCGTGGCGTGGGTCACCAGAACGATCGTATGTCCTTTGTCGGCCAGTTTGCGCAGCAGGAGCATCATTTTACGATCGAGGCCTGGATCGAGGCCCGACGTTGGCTCATCGAGGAAGAAGACGCTCGGATTCGCCAGGAGTTCGAGCGCGATAGAAACGCGCTTGCGTTGTCCACCGGAGAGCTTGCTGACGAGCAGTTTGCGGCGGAACTTCATTTCGACATCGTCGAGGACATCTTCGATACGTTGTTTGATCTGCTCTTCAGTGAAGTCACTGGGGAGGCGAAGTTTGGCGGCGTAGTAGAGTGCGCGCTCAACCGTGAGATCGCGGTGAATAATATCGTCCTGCGGCACATAGCCGAGCTGTGTACTGAAGGCAGCGAGATGATGATAATAGTCCTGACCGTTATAGAGTACCATACCCTGTTGCGCGGGACGCAAGCCGTTAAGTGCATCCATCAACGTGGATTTGCCTGCACCGGAGCCACCGACCAGAGCCACAAACTTACGGGGTGGGATCGCGATAGAGAGATCGTCCAGCAGAATGACCTGCTTATTGCCGACCTTCTTCAGATGAAGGGCATCGATACGAATGCCGTTGCTTTCATCTTGCTGCGTGAGTTGCGTGCCTGTGAAGGTCAGTTTGAACGGGCCAATGCGCACCTCATCGCCGGGTTGTAGAAGCTGGTGAGAGGCCCGACGTGCATTGACATACACATGGTTCGTGCTGCCGAGATCGACGACACGATAGCCACCCTGTGCCTGTTCGAGGCGTGCATGGTGACCTGAAACCTGTGGATGATCCAGGACGACATTATTATCGGGCAAGCGTCCCAGCGTAATGACAGGTGCGCCCAGCGGAATGGGGCGAATTTCGGGAATAACCTCCTGAGGGGCACCAGAGCCATCATTATAGGCAAGCGAGACAAAGGTACCATTTTCATCGCTAATACGGATCACATCGCCGCGTTTGAGCACTTCGCGAAACGGCGTAGTACCGGAGACAGAGATGCCATTGTAATCAATGCCATTGAGCGTTTTGCCGCGTTTGGGATGAGGATGAATCAGAACGAGCTGATTGCCCTCGCGAATGATCTGAGCGTGGAAACTGGAAATGGTAGGTCGGTTGATCACGATCGTATTGGCGGGATCGCGTCCAATATCTATGACTGGTTGCATCAGAGAGTAGACATGGCGTTCGTGATCGGTATTGGAGGTCACCTCCAGTTCAGGGACGCCGGGTGTGCTTGCGCCTATAAAATCCGGTGATGCGCGTTGCGTATGTTCGCTATCGCTATTACCAGAGAAAGATTGTTGCGCGGGTACAGTAGACGGAAATGGCTGAGCGACTGGTGGTGGCTGATGAGGGAATCCCTGTACAGGCGAAGGTAGAGGAGCGCTCCGTGCATAATTGAGAGCGCCTTGTTGTGCAGCCTGTTGCTGATAGGGAAGGGGAGACTGAGGAACAGCCTCACCAAATTGTATAAGAAACGTAGTGCCAGTGCCCAGACCAATAACGTCGCGGTCACGCAAAAGACTTTGTGGCGTATCGCGTTGATTAATGATCAGGCTATTTTGTGGGCTGAGCTTTCTGATGCCCCATGAGCCGTTGGCATAGGCGATCTGAGCGTGTTGCCGAGAGACAGCGGGATCGGAAACAACAATATCATTGCCTGGTTCACGCCCGATAGTAATGCTCGGCCTGGTAATAGGATAGATATTTCCGGCAAGAGGACCGGTCAGAAAGCGTATTGAAATGGAACCTGGAGGTCCGTGTACTGCATCCATGAGTGTTAGAATGTGCCGTTTTCTGCACTACAAGCCGTGTGAGGGAAACGGCTGCTCCTTTCTATATGCTGCCCTGCTGAGTAGTAACCGCAACCATCCGAGCTATTATATGCACCCGCAGGTGTATAGCGTTTGAATCTCTCCTTTTCAGGGAGAGATTACGAACTGCATAATCTCTGCACAATTATACTGTAGGGTCCACTACCTGGCAAGCATGCATGTTTCTTCTGATAAACGTGTCAAGAAGAAGATTGTAGTTGATGAATATTGATATTTCCTGTGCTCACATCGACAACCAGTACCGGAGAGTTCGTAGATGGTGTTGAAGTTGTTAGAGGGCCATGAGCGCTGGCGGAGCCGTTATCGGGCTGCACCGTGACCGGGAATTCGCATTTGATAGTGCCGATATTCGTGTTGGCATCAAGCGTCGCATTTGTTGTGCCAGGGAGTGTCACATCGAGTAAACCTTGCTCGCTACGAATAAAATAGTGCGCAGAAGTACCAGGACTATTGGGTAAGATCAAGAAGCCATTAAAGGTCACATTGCCCTGGCCTGTATCGATATGGGAATTGTCAGCCAGGGCGGCATGGTTGACAGAGACATTGCCAGTGCCTCCGCGAATGTTCAGGAGGCCGCTCAAGCCGTCAACAGTGATATTGCCAACGGAAGTCTCAATATTCAAAGAGAGTGCAGGGCCATCGCTTTGCACGCTTTTGAGAGGAAGCGTAATCGTAAGATCAACCGAATTTGTATTTGCGCGTACAAGAGTGCCACTGCTACCTGGAAACACCACATTCACCAGCAAAGAAGAGTTTGGAGAGGTCTGAGTCGTAGGAGTGGTTGATGAAGATGGTGTGCATGACAGGCTGGCAGTGTTTTGCGGGGAAGTGACCTGTACAGCGAGGCCCTGAAAGGCCTGATTGGCGGCTGTCTGGCTGGTAGCCTGAACTGTTTTATTGGCAGTAATAGTTGGCGTGGCCGCATTCGGATCGACCTGAACAGAGACATTGCCGAATTTGTCGCAGACCTGAAATTGTGTGAGCGTGCCGAGGGATGAGAGGGATTGTTTTTCCTCTTTAGTGAACGTTCTGGTACTGGAGAGAATGGGGAGATTAGGTAGTGAGCCCCCCTGCGTATTGCGTATAGCGAGAACGACAACGAGAACAGCGCCCAGAACCGTCAGGAGAATGCCCAGAGCGCAGCCGGTCAGCAGCACGGGCCAGGCGCGACGTTTTTTGCGTGAGCGTGGGCGTGGAGGAAGAGGGCGGCGGCGTGGCTCTTCGTAGTCGAGTTCGTAGTCATACTCGTCGTAGTCATTCCTGCGTGGTTGCTCTCGGTACACACGACGTCGTGGTGGCTGGTTCTTCCTGCTGTCCATGTGTGGTGGCTACCTCGCTTTCCCTTCAAGATTATAGTGTGCTATCTCATAATACGTATGAGATAGCCTGATAGTTCGCGTTTATTTGTCATGGGTGGGTGATAGTGGGTGCATTAATAGTAATATTCTCATTAAAGCGTGAAAGAGTAAAAGTTCGCTGTGTCTGTGCGCTATCACCATGAATAATCATACCATGCATTTGCACCTGATAGGGTAAATTATCGTGCGTACCGATGCAGACGGAGATAGTGACTGGCGTCGTGATGGGCAGGACAGCGGCTACATAATCCAGAAGAGAATGAGGGTCAAGAGTGCCGTCAATTTGCCAGCAGGGGCGACCATCGGAGCTACTGGAATGCAGGGGGCCGGGCTGTTTGAGTTGCCGCAGAATAGCAGTTACGCCCCCTTCAGGGTCAGCCAGGGAAGTAGCGTTAACCAATCCCTGACCGGGTAGCCATGAGCCAGTGAGCGGGTTTGTGATATATTGCTGCGTCCCCAGCGCGATCACCTGGACCGTGACCGTGCCCAGGAGCGTTTTACCAGTAGCGCTGGCCTGTAGCTTATCCGGGGCGAGCAGGTCACCAGTAGCCTGGGTGAGCGCGAAGAGGCCATTCGAGCCCGGATTTTGCGTCGTCAACGCGAAGTGATAGGCTTTTATCTGTTGCATAGCAGTCTGCGCTGTCTGTAGAACTTCCTGGACCGTCGGTATCCTTGTTGGGCCAGGGCTGCTGCTACAGGCAGAGAGAGAGAAGAGACTGAAGAGCAAAAAGAGGGTGAGGGAAGGGAAAAAGCGAAATCTCATGTGAAACTCCTTTTATGCATCTACCTACATTTCAACCACCGTACTATTACTATATCACGTGATGGTAGAGGTATGGAGAGGGTTGTTTGATGCGTTGTAGCGTTTTTGTCTACTGGCAAAATCGTGGCCGTAAACCAATTTTTGCGGGATTCTAAAAGTGGTTAAAAAAAGAGTTGACAAACCGCCAGGGCCATGCTATTATACACCTTGTCAAGAGAAACCGCCTGTATGTGCAGGTGAGCTGGTGACAATAGCGAAGAGGGTACACCCGTTCCCATCCCGAACACGGAAGTTAAGCTCTTCAGCTCCGACGATACTTTGGGGGCAACCCTACGGGAAAATAGGACGTCGCCGTCTCACCCGC
>DATJHM010000123.1:0-23341 GCA_035493895.1 Ktedonobacteraceae bacterium | reverse complement strand
GTGGATCGCCCTTACCCCCTCACTCCCCTGCTCCAACACACAGATTAAGTGCAACAAAAGACCTGCCAGCACATCAATATCAAACGTCTCTCCAACCTCATGCTCTATCTGTTCGATCGCCTGTTGGATTAACGGCAACGCCCGCACCGGGTTGAGGAACAATAACCGCTGGCTTAATGTATGCGCAAGCTCACGTAAGAGATCGGCGCGCGGCGTCATCAAAGGATAGACCTGAGGCGAATAGAGTGTGGGACTCAGGAATGCCGGATCGATCAGCGTCTCACCCAGAAACATACGCAGTCTGGTGAGGCCATCTCTAAAAAGGATCTCCGAAAGCGAAATAAAGGGATACCCCTCCAGATGCGGATTCACCGTGCCCACGACCGCCACGACCTGACGACCGCCGACAAGATACCGCACCTCACTCTCATCCTTCTCCGAAAGACTGACATCCATACACATGATCTCTACGCCCTGCCGCGACAAATCAGGCAAACGCTCTTCCAGCAGTTCCGCAATCTTGGTGGCGCTTCCGTATCCAGTCAGGCAGACCGATAATAATACGCGCTCTCCCTGTCCTGAAGTGGCGAAAGGTACAGGTGGTTCCTTGCTTACCAGCAAAGAGGAAGATATGCCTCCTCTGGTGACATACAGCTCATTGGTAGCACGAAATAGCGCCAGATCGGTCGCAATCTGATCCAGATCGATCTCATCAGCACGTTGCGCTCTACGCAATGCATCCACCACCAGAGGCGCGCACACGCCAGCTACCGCACGCACATGGATCCCGGTGCGCTGCTTGATGCGCTCTTCCAATGACAACAATGAAGTGAAATCGACGAGCAACAACACGCCACACCCCTGGTCCGCGCTGTACACACTCTGCTCTACCTGCAACAATAATTCTTCTGTTGGCTGATCCAGAGGTAGCTCTACCCAGGAGATTGCGTTTACCCCCATCAATGTATTCGCCAGTTCAGCCAGACCGGACGCTACCCCATGCCCATGCGCCGCCAGCACAATGCCAACGGAAATTTGCTTGCTATTCAAAAGGACATCAGCATGAGCGAAAAGCACAGCAATAACATCGGCTTCGCTCTCGGGCAATGTCACCTTCAATACCTTCTGGATATGTTGCAGCGCGAGCTGAGCCACTGCATATTCATTTGGATAGGTTTGCTGCACGGATTGCATCATCGACATCGTCAATTGACGCCCGAGGGCCGCATACTCGACTGCACTGGAAAGGTGCAGCGATAACACCAGGGCCAGCTTCGGCGAAAAGGTGCGTTGCAGATGCTCTTCCGCAAGCTGGATGATAAATTGTGCGACGCGTAAAATCCGCTCTTCGACCAGACTTGACCCGGTCGGTGAGCTTTCCCACGAGACGGTATCGGCGAAATACTGGAAATAGCGCTGGATATCGAGCTGCAAGATTTTATTGATCTCGTGCTCGGGCAAGCCACTATTGCGTAGCGCCAGCAGTTCCGCATTGAGCGATTCATAGACATTGTGTGTCGCTTCCAGCGTACTATTCAAACTGAGGCCCGTCGGCGTAAAAATATGCGTCGCCTGCAAAATCTGTTGCACTGGAGCAAGCGTCCGTTGCAGCTCTGCGGTACGCAAAAGGCCGCGATGAATATATTCCGGGAGAATGTCCATGCGTATCTGTAGTTCTGTCTGCTTCGTCGTATGATAATCAAGATACGCGCGAGCACAGACCAGTTGTACATCAGTGCGCAATTGCCCGATATTGCCGGGACACTCGTAGAGCAGGAAAGCGCGCAATGCCTGGGGCGCAATATGAATGTTCGTCCCAATTGTGGAGCACTCAGTCGTGAAAAACGCACGCAGCAGTTCGTAGCGCTCGGTCAACGTACGCTCTTCGAGACGAGGCAGTGTAATGAGCATAGGGATACGCCGCCGAAACGTAGGTAAAAGCGCAGTATGGGGATCTTCAGTGGTTGCAGCAAGCAAGAGCAGAGAAGAATGCCGCTCCTGTACATCGCCGATACGCCGAAAGCGCTCGTGATCCATTAAATAAAAGAGCATCTCCTGCCCCTCAGGAGGCAGACGATGGACTTCGTCGAGAAAAAGGACCCCTCGATTTGCCTGTTCTACCAGGCCCTTCTGCTTCGTCTCCCCCTCCACCGACCCATCGCTCACCACCCCAAAGAGATGAGCAAGCAACAGCTGCGGATTCCCGGTATAATCAGCGCAATTGAAACTGATAAACGGGGCATCCGGTGGTAGCGCGTTCTGTTCGATCGCGAAGGCATGCATCAGGCGTGCAATCGTGGTCTTACCGACACCACTTGGCCCATACAGCAATGTATGCAGGCCACGTGGTGGATAGAGGATAGCAGCTTTCGCCTGCTGCACAGCTACTTTCAACCCATCATTGTGCCCGATTAATGTTTCAAAACTGGTAACAACAGCTCCCGATTGGACTGATGCAGAGATGATTGGCGCTTGTTCAGTTTTCTGGGGCGAGAGCACAGCAACAGCATCTCCCGAGATCTCCCCTCGAGCCAATCCTCTCACTTGAAGAGGACTGATACCTGGTAGTGGAGCCTTCACTACAAACAATACTGGCCGCCCAGGAATCCGTTCAACCATGCCTTCCTGTGCGAGAAGGTTGAGATCCCTGCTGGCATTTGTACGGTCAATATCAATGATGGCTGCAACTTCTTCTGCACTGAAGCCCGCATGGCGACGCACTCTGCCTCGTCGTGTCGTCTGTTGGACACACAGAGAGCGTAACGCCTCAAGAACGCGATCCTTACGATACACGAAATCTTCCTTCGATGAAGGTTTTCCCAGCGGTACACAGAATCATAGTATAACTGAACAGACAAATGAAATCAATAAGGCACTTTTTCTTGCTTATCTTTTTGTAAAATTATGCCATAAAACTCCTTCTCGACTAGAGCAAAAAGTCTCTCTATCCTTTATAGCATTATCAAGCTCGCAATAGCCTGGTATGCAACAGGCGACCCAGGCGTCTGATTCCTTCTTCAATGCGCTCAGGGGCTGCACCAGAAAAGCTTAAACGCATCGTATTTGCCCCACCACCGGCGGGATGGAAGGCCGCTCCTGGCACAAACGCGATCTGATATTCCAGAGCATCTTTCAGCAATTGGGCGCTATCAATCCCTTCTGGCACCGTTACCCACAAAAACATGCCACCCTGAGGATGCGTCCAGGTCACGTTGTCGGGGAAATACTCATCAAGTGCCGCCAGCATCGCATTGCGCCGCTCAAGATAGGTCTGCCGAATGATGTGCACATGCTCTTCCAGAAACCCTTCACGGGCGATCTCATAGGCAATTAACTGATTCAGGGTCGAGGTATGCAGATCTGCACCCTGCTTGGCCAGCACCAGTTTGCCGATGATGTCGCTCGGAGCAACCACCCAGCCCAGACGCAGGCCTGGCGTGAGCACCTTCGAGAAGGTTTTTAGCTGAATAACGTTCCCCTCATATGCTTGATTCCCCTGGATCGCCTGCTGCCGCTCGTTCTCCAGTTGCAAGAGTGATGGCAGTTGTTCGCCCTCGAAACGTAGCTCGGAGTACGGATCATCCTCGAGGATCGGTACCCCATAGCGTCCTGCCATTTCAACGAGCTTCCGTCGCCTCTCCAGCGTGAAGGTCACGCCTGTCGGATTCTGGAAATTGGGCAGCGCATAAATAAATTTCGGCTGCTTCTGTAATCCCTGCTCCAGTTCATCGGTAACGATACCATCCTCATCCGAGCGAACCGCAACATAGGAAGGCTCGTAGGCATTGAAAGCCTGCAACGCGCCCATATAGGTAGGCGACTCTACTAATAAGGGATCGCCCGGATCGATCATAATCTTTGCCAGCAGGTCCAACCCTTGCTGTGAGCCAGAAACGATGAGAATGTTATCTATTGTGACAGGTAGCCCGTCGCGTCTGCAATTCGCTGCAATCATCTCACGCAACGGCGTATACCCTTCGGTCGCTCCATATTGCAGAGCCTGCACACCATTGCGCTCAAGAATACGCTGGGTCGCGGCGGCGACCTCTTTGACGGGAAAAATTTCTGCCGCGGGCAATCCTCCTGCCAGAGATATGGTACCGGGTATCTCCGTCACCTTCAACAATTCGCGAATTGCCGATCCCTGCATCTGTTTGACACGCTGTGCATAACGCTGCTCCCACTCTATTTGCATGTTTTTATGCTTCCCTCTCTCTCTAAAAAAGTCATTGCGCTAGAAAGCTCTGGCTTCGGTAGGATCTTCAATAAAAAATAGCCAATGCTAATAACTGTAGAGCAGATCTGCCTTTCTGTCTAGGGGGCAATCAAGGGAATTTATGCAGGCCAATGTCAAATACAAAGAAATAAGCGGCAAACTCCGCACGTTTACCCACAGAAGATTTACGCTCGCTTCTTTTGCTAAGATATAATAGAGCAAGGAATCGACCATCTTCTTTTTTCGGGCCCAATGATAGAAACCATTACGAACCAGGATAAGGAGCGTTTTCATGCCCCATCTTTTCATTGGCATCGATACTGGCGGCACCTTCACCGATCTGACCATTTTTCGCGAAGGAACATTGACGATCCACAAGCTTCTCTCGACGCCAGACGATCCCTCCCGTGCCATTTTACATGCGCTTGAACAGCTGGGTCTCCTCGACCAATCCAGCGTGATCGTGCATGGCTCTACCGTAGCGACCAATGCGGTGCTTGAACGCAAAGGCGTCACTACTGGCCTGATCACGACCGCTGGCTTCCGCGATATCCTGGAAATAGCACGGCAAACGCGCCCACATCTCTACAATCTACAGGTGCAAAAAGTGCCTCCTCTGGTGCCACGCGAACAACGGGTGGAAGTAGTCGAGCGTCTCAATGAGCGGGGAGAGATCCTTGTTCCGCTCGATGAAGCGACGATAGAGAAAGCTCTGGATACACTTACGGCGGCTGGCGTTACCTCGATTGCGATTGCGCTCCTGTTCAGCTTTGTCAATCCGACGCATGAACGCAGAGTGGCAGAGAAAGCGCGTGCGCGGGGTTTCGCGGTCTCCGTCTCCTCTGAGGTGCTTCCCGAATTTCGCGAGTACGAACGTACGAGCACGGTTGTTTTGAACGCGTATGTGGGACCGCTGATGAGTGCCTATCTCGGACGCCTGGAGGAGCACATTCCGGCGCACACGGTGCTGCGCATCATGCAATCCAATGGCGGCTCGATCTCCAGCCAGCAGGCAAGACGCGAGGCGGCGCGTACGCTGCTCTCAGGTCCGGCTGCGGGCGTGGTGGGAGCAGCATTTATGGCCGAGGCTTCTGGCTTCTCCCAGGCCATCACGATCGATATTGGCGGCACATCCACTGACGTTGCGCTGATCAATGGCGCGATTGTGGAGACGACGACGGGACAGGTCGGCAGCTATCCCACGCGCTTACCGATGATCGATATTCATACCGTTGGCGCAGGCGGTGGGAGCATTGCCTGGTTCGATGCGGGAGGCGCGCTCCGCGTGGGACCGCGCTCGGCTGGCGCTTCGCCGGGACCGGCTGCCTATGCTCATGGCGGCATTGAAGCCACGGTTACCGATGCCAATGTCGTCTTAGGCCGCCTGCTACCAGAAGCATTTCTGGGTGGCACCATGTCATTAGATACTACAGCAGCTCACAACGCCGTCTCAATCATCGCGCAACAACTACAAAGTTCCGCTGAAGAAGCTGCGCTGGGCATTATTCGTATCGTGAACGCGAACATGGAAGCGGCGATTCGCGTGATCTCGGTGGAACGGGGCATTGATCCGCGCCAGATGACGCTGGTGGCCTTCGGCGGTGCTGGTCCGCTCCATGCCTGCGAACTGGCAACGGCCTTACGTATTCCCCGCGTGCTGATCCCCACCGTTCCAGGTGTCCTCTCGGCCCTCGGCATGCTGGTAGCCGATACGCGCAAAGATTATGTGCGTACGGTCATGCTTGCACCAGCCGAAGCGCAACAACCAATCTCGGCGATTCTTCATGAGTTGATGGAGCAGAGTCAGACTGCATTACAACAGGAAGGATTTGCGCCCGAGGCTATCTATCACGAATCCTATCTGGATATTCGCTATCTCGGCCAATCCTATGAGCTCACCATCCCTTTGCAGAACGACGTGACAGAGGCTCTCGCGAACTTCCACGCAGCCCATGAGCAGCGCTTCGGCTATAGCAATCCTGACAAGCAAGTACAGATCGTCAATGTACGGCTCAAGGGATACGGCCGCACAGAGCATCCTGCACTTGCACGCCAGCAGGAACGGGAAACACAAGAAGCGAGCCCGATCGGCAAGCATACAATATACTTTTCTGGTCCAGCGGGTCCGGAAGCAGACGAGGTGCCGGTATTTCAGCGCGAACAATTTGTCGCAGGAAGCGCTTTCACAGGTCCTGCCCTGATCACACAGTACGATACCACCACCGTCGTTCCTCCAGGCTGGCTGGGACGCGTGGATGCA
Organism: Ktedonobacteraceae bacterium; assembly: GCA_035493895.1. Taxonomy (GTDB): domain Bacteria; phylum Chloroflexota; class Ktedonobacteria; order Ktedonobacterales; family Ktedonobacteraceae; genus DATJHM01. The sequence goes on along the minus strand of DATJHM010000123.1, from coordinate 16,865 downwards.
GTGGGCAATCTCATCTTAGCCCGGGAAGGAGAGGAATAATGGCTGATCTGCAAAAAGGGATTACGGCTATCACGCTGGAGATTTTTCGTAGCGCGCTCAACGCTGTGGCGGAAGAGATGGGCACGGTGCTGATGTTGAGCAGCTACTCTCCCAATATTAAGGAACGTCGGGACTTTTCCTGCGCACTCTTTGACGTGCAGGGACGCCTGATTGCTCAGGCCGCGCACATTCCGGTCCATCTCGGTTCTATGCCCGATTCTGTGGCCGCCATTCTTGCAACCATTCACGACTTTTTCCCCGGAGATATGATCGCCGTCAATGATCCCTATCTGGGCGGCACCCATCTGCCTGACATCACGCTGGTTGCCCCCATCTTCGTGGAAACCGCAGGTCAAACACAGCTCATCGGTTTTGCCGCTAACCGGGCCCATCATTCAGACATTGGCGGCATGTCTCCGGGCTCTATGCCGCTCGCAACCGAAATTTATCAGGAAGGAATGATCATTCCGCCGCTCAAACTCTGGAGTCAGGGCAAGCCCGAGAACTCGCTACTCACCCTCTTCTTGCGCAATGTACGCACGCCCGAGGAGCGCCGTGGTGATCTCGACGCCCAGCTCGCCGCCAATCGCACCGCCATTCGACGTCTGCAAGAGCTGGTCGATCGCTACGGCGTCCCCGACCTCCAGGCCCACATCGACGGCCTGATCGCATATGCCGAACGCATCACCCGAAACACCATTCAGCGTATACCCGACGGCTCCTATAGCTTCACGGATTATCTCGATAGCGATGGCATCGATGATGAACCCGTTACCATCGCAGTCTGCGTAACGGTGCATGGCAGCGATATAACAGTTGATTTCACGGGCAGCAGCGCGCAGGTACGAGGCAATATTAACACGGTCGCCGCCGTCGCAAAATCGGCGACGTACTATGTTGTGCGCTGCCTGATCGAGGGCGAAGCGCCGATGAATCACGGCACATTTGCGCCCGTGACGGTGCTCACGCCGCAGGGATCGGTAGTGAATGCGCGCCCGCCCGCTGGTGTGGCCCAGGGGAATGTCGAAACGTCGCAGCGTATCGTCGATGTCCTCTTCGGCGCTCTGGCGCAAGCGCTCCCGACTGTCGTCCCGGCAGCCAGCCAGGGCACGATGAACAATATCACCGCAGGCGGCATTGATCCACGCAACGGGACCCCCTTTGCTTATTACGAGACGATGGGCGGAGGCATGGGAGGACGCCCCGGTCTGGATGGACTCTCTGGCGTGCATGTCCACATGAGCAATACCCTCAATACCCCCATAGAAGCCTTCGAGTACGCCTACCCGATGCGTATCACGCGCTATCAATTGCGAGACGGCTCTGGTGGCGCGGGGAAAGCGCGAGGGGGCGATGGCCTGATACGTGAGATCACGTTCGAGGTACCGACGGAGGTCACGCTGCTCACTGAACGCCGCCGCTTCGCCCCTTACGGCTTACAGGGAGGAAGCGCGGGACAATGCGGCGAAAATCTCCTGATCCACGCAGGAGAAGAACAGATCTTACCCGGCAAGGCCCGTTTCAGGGCAGAACCCGGCGACCGCCTGATTATCTCCTCGCCCGGTGGCGGTGGCTGGGGTACGCCCGAATAGTTCTACCCTTATGTCACCGCATTGAAAACCTTAACCATCTCACCCGGCAGCTCTTTGCGAGAAAGAGCTGTCTAAAAATTCATGTTTTAACGCGCAATAACAAATTTTGTACTGCACGTCATAAGCGATGCTGAATCTTTTGTGAGAAATATGTAAAAAATATAATAAAAACAAAAACAGCTTTACATATTGTTTCTATTATTACAGTGTTTATTCATACTACAAGATTAAGATTCATCAACCGTAAAACAGTACGAAGTTAAGGAAAATACATTGACCAATATTTACGTGCGTGTATAATTACCACATGCAATTCATACTATTACTGGAGATCAATTAACATAAAATGAATTATTTTATGGCGGAACAATAGCTAATAATTACCATTTGATTTGATACCGGGAAATTCAATGTCGACCCTTTCCTCGTCTCTATCAAGTATCTTTCCTCCAGTAAATAGCAATTCTGCATGTCAGTAAATCTGCATGTCAGGTTAACAATAGCGTAAAATTGAGTGGGGTAGTTTCATGGAAGTGTATCAAAATCGTTGCAGCATTAGTGTCATCATTCCTACCAAAAATGAAGCCAAAAATCTTCCTTACGTTTTACCACGTCTTCCGGCCTGTGTGAGTGAGGTTATCCTGGTTGATGGGAACTCCAGTGACAACACAGTGGAGGTTGCCCAACAACTCTATCCCTCTATTTGTATCATCAAGCAACAAAAAACAGGCAAAGGTGGTGCCCTTCTGGAAGGATTTGCCGCCGCAACGGGCGAGATCATCGTGATGCTTGATGCCGATGGTTCAGCCGATCCAACCGAGATCGAGCGCTTTGTGGAGCCGCTACAGCATGGCTACGATTTCGCAAAGGGTTCCCGTTTCATGAAGGGAGGAAAGAGCCACGATATCACCCTCCTTCGCCGTACAGGCAACTTCGCATTACAACAAGTCGTCAACCTGCTCTTTGGCACCCGATTCAGCGATCTCTGCTATGGCTATAACGCCTTCCGCCGCCATTGTTTGGAGCGTATCGATATCCACTGCGAAGGTTTTGAGATAGAGTCCTTGCTGAACATTCGCGTGCACTTAGCTGGCCTCAAGATTACCGAAGTACCGAGCGTTGAATATCCACGCATTCACGGTATGAGCAACCTGCGCGCATTTAAAGATGGCTGGAAAATCCTGAAGCTGATTTTACAAGAGCACAGTGGAAAAAGGCGATTTGGCCACACCCTTCCTCATCTTCAACACAATACGCTCTGATCGTCTCCATCGCTTGCTTGTACTCTCTAGCTAGATGAACGGGAAAATACGCCATGGTTCATAAAATATCAGTCGTCATCTGTGCCTATACTGAAAAACGCTGGCAAGAACTTGTTGCGGCAGTCGCATCTGTGCAATGCCAGACGCTTGTGCCACAGGAAATTGTTCTTGTTATTGATCATAATCCTGCGCTCTTACAACGAGCACGAGAGCAGCTGTCAGGCATCACCATCCTTGAAAATGCCAGAGCCAAGGGTCTCTCAGGAGCGCGCAATAGTGGCTGGACCTGTGCGCAGGGAGAGATCATCGCATTCCTCGACGATGATGCAGTAGCTGAGCCAGACTGGTTAGAACAGCTCGCAGCCTGCTATGCCGACCCAACAGTCGCTGGCGCTGGAGGACAAATTGTTCCCCTGTGGGAGCAGCACACGCCCGCCTGGTTTCCCGAAGAATTCAACTGGGTGATCGGCTGCACCTATCGCGGCATGCCTGTCAAACAGGCACGTATCCGGAACGTCATAGGCGCTAATATGTCTATACGAAGAACAATTCTGGAGGCATTGGGAGGCTTCCGTGAATCGTTCGGCTGCGACAAAGCGAACACGAACGCGCAAAGTACGCTAAAGTGGCTCAATCACTACGCAGGTGACGAAGAAACGGAACTTTGCATTCGCGGATCACAACAGATCCCGGGTAGCGTCTGGCTCTATGCCGCAATGGCGATCGTACACCATCGCGTCTCCCTGGAACGAACGCACTGGAAATACTTTCTCTGGCGTTGCTATGACGAAGGACTTGGGAAGGCCAGCCTGACGAAACTGCATAACGCCACCGTAGCACTCTCGTCAGAAAGAGCCTACATGCAGACATTGTCCAGAGGCATCGTTCGCAATCTCCTTGATACTTTTCTGCATCGTGATTTGAACAAGATATTCCGTGCAAGCGCTATTCTGGTCGGCCTTGCTGCTGCCGCTGCTGGTTATCTGGTCGGAAGCATCTACTTGCGTCCGTCCAGGCCAGCAACATCGACTCAAGCGGTAGGAGTTTGAACGTTCCCGGCGAAAATTCCCCCTGAAGTTTTTCTTTCCTAATTACGCAATGTAAGGGGGTGTCCATCCAGAAAGGATTCAAAGGATTTTTATGAACAGCGATCATTTACAGCTCCTGATGGTAGCTGCACGCTATTTCCCTTTTATGGGAGGAATTCAAACCCATGTGCACGAGGTCGGTCGTCGTTTCGCCCGCAACGGCATTCAGGTGACGCTTTTGACGACCGTACCGCCGAATCTCAAAAATCCGCTTCCTAAAGAGGAGATTGTGGAGGGGATGCGCATCATCCGTGTACCTGCATGGCCGTCTCAGCGCGATTACTATCTCGCGCCCGAAATCTATACGCTGATTACGCGTGGCAAATGGGATGTCATGCATTGCCAGGGATGCCATACCTTTGTGCCCCCATTAGCCATGCTCGCGGCTCGCGAAATAAAGCTGCCCTATGTCGTCACGTTCCACACTGGCGGCCATTCATCCGCCTTCCGCAACAGCATCCGCAACGTACAATGGCGTATGCAGCGTCCATTTTTCGCGCATGCCGCAAAGCTTATCGGCGTTTCACAGTTCGAAGCAAACTACTTTCGCTCGTTGCTGCATCTGCCCGCACAGCAGTTTTCCGTTATTCCGAATGGAGTCATCTTTCCAGAGAGTGAAACCACCACACCCACGGAACGTCTGCTTATCACTTCCGTGGGTCGTCTGGAAAAATACAAAGGACATCAGCATATGATTGCTGCTCTGCCCTACATCTTAGAGCAACGGCCAGACGCACATCTCCTTATTCTAGGAGCTGGTCCCTATGAAAAAGCGCTGCGCACACTGGTAGACAGACTGGCTCTGACGCCGTATGTAGAGATCCGCTCTGTTCCCGCCAGTGATAGACAGGGCATGGCTAAGCTGCTCGCGCAATCAGCGCTCGTCACACTGCTAAGTGAATACGAAGCGCATCCCATTGCGGTTATAGAAGCGCTTGCCCTCCAGCGACCCGTACTGGTTGCGGATACCTCTGGCCTGCGCGAAATTGCGGAGCAAGGTCTTGCACGTAGCATCTCTCTGAAAAGCACGCCGGAAGAAATTGCCCGAGCAGCGCTCCAGCATATTGAGTCATCGCCGACCGCCCCGGCACGATTTACACTGCCCACGTGGGATGATTGCGTGCAAAAATTGCAGGATGTCTATGTTTCGGTTGCCAGGAGAGAGCTATGCGTATTCTAATGCTTGCACAATTCTACCCTCCTACAATTGGAGGTGAAGAGCGACACGTGCGCAATCTCAGCATCGAATTGGCCGCACGCGGGCACGATGTTTCCCTGGCCACCCTCTGGCACAACGGGCAACCGGACTATGAGATCGATCAGGGCGTGCACATCCATCGTATTCGCGGCACCATGCAACGCGTCGGGGCTCTTTTCAGCGAGCAAGAACGGCAGTACGCGCCACCCTTCCCCGATCCGGAAGCGATGAACACAATACGCCATCTGATCGCCACAAAACGTCCCGATATTGTGCATGCTCATAACTGGATTGTGCATTCTTTTACGCCACTCAAAGCGTGGAGCAAGGCCAGGCTGGTTGTAACACTTCACGACTACAGCCTGACCTGCGTCCAGAAGCGTTTGACGTATCAGGATGCAATCTGTAGCGGTCCGGCATTGACGAAATGTTTACGCTGTGCCAATGACTTTTACGGTCCAGCCCTGGGCCTGCCTTCCACCATCGCGAACTGGCTCTCAGGGATGGCAGAGCGCCGCGTTGTGGACATGTTTCTGGCCGTCAGTTCCGCAGTCGCAGAAGGTACGGGGCTCGCGAACTATCACGTCCCCTATCGTGTAATACCGAATTTTGTGCCCGACAATATCAGTATGTTGCGCGATGATGAAGATCCGCATCTTGCGCAACTGCCCTCTGAGGACTTTTTGCTGTTTGTCGGCGACGTTAAACGGGACAAAGGGGTCGGCGTCTTGCTCCAGGCTTATGCGGCGTTACAGCACCCGATTCCGCTGGTATTGATTGGACGTATCGGCAAAGAATTCGCTGGCGACCTTCCTCCCGGCGTCCGCGCATTGCAAGGGTGGCCGCATGAAGCAGTCATGGCGGCCTGGAATCGCTGCACATTTGCGCTGGCCCCCTCCATCTGGCCCGATCCCTGCCCGACCGTGGCAATGGAGGCGATGTCCGCAAGCAAACCGGTGATTGCATCGCGCATTGGCGGGCTTGCGGACATCGTTGCTGATAACAAAACGGGCTTGCTTGTGACTCCCAACGATCCCACTGCATTATGTGGCGCTATTCAATGTTTGCTTGATAATCCCGCGCGTGCACGACAGATGGGCGAGCAGGCCAGACAGAGAGTGAAGGCATTTCAAGCCGCTTCCGTTGTCTCTCTCATAGAGGAGGTCTATCGTGAGATATCAGCTTGAAATAAAGAAGCTTCCACCCTCTCTACAATATCTTACAAGCAGGCTGCTTGAGCGCATCAACGACCCTGCTCCTGAGAGTCTCTCGACACAGACGACGTCCACTTTTACCTGTGGCTGGTTCCCGACCATTGCGCTGAGCGGCACCATTGGTCTCTTTTCAATTGCCTATGCCTTTATCCTGGCACGCGATGGGAAGCCGGGCCTGGAGATTTTCTTCTTACTGGGCCTGCTCTTCGTTTTTGCGCCTCCACTGGTACGCCTGCTCTCTGCCATTCCCTCACGCTTCGAATGTATAGCGATCGTCTGTAGCACCAGTCTCGTCCTCTACATCATAAAGATCCAATGCAGCCCGAGCTATTTTTCCTTTTTCGATGAGTTTCTGCACTGGCATACCGCAAATGACATTCTCAAAACAGGCCATCTCTATACCAGTAACACTCTGTTGCCTGTCAGCCCTTATTATCCAGGACTCGAAATGGTGACCAATGCTTTCAGCACGTTAAGTGATCTCAACATATTTTATTCGGCTATTATTGTCATAGGTGTAGCACGGCTCGTGATGGTACTCTCGCTCTATCTGCTGAATGAGCATCTGCTCAGCTCCTCGCGCATGGCTGGTATTGCCAGCATCATCTATATGGGCAACCCTCATTTCCTGATTTTTGATGCTCAATACGGCTATGAATCGCTGGCGCTCCCGCTCATGACCTTTGTTCTGTTCACGCTTACGCCACATCAAGCAATTACCGCGCGTCTGAATAGTCTCGGCTCATCGCCTCTCCAAAAGAGATTTACCCGAGCGCGTCGTACCCTGCTCAGAGGAGATCTGCATCGCATCACGATCATCGCGCTTCTTGTGCTGGGCGCAGTTGTCGTGACGCATCACGTTACAGACTTTTTTTTCGATGGGATCCTTATTCTCTGGGCCATTAGCTCGATCTGTCTGCGCTTTACGCCACTCCATCGTTCCTATCTCGCCAGGATCGCAGTGGTGGGAGTGGCGCTGTCGGTTCTCGTCGCACTTCAAGCAGGCAATCCTGTCGTAGGGTATATCTCCTCATTTATAGGAATCGCGCTCAACGAACTGGGTCATATCGTGACCGGGACTGGCAGCGCAAAACCTCTTTTTCAGAGTTACAATGGCCATCCTACGGGAGCATGGGAACGTATCCTGACAAGCACGTCGCAGTTGCTCGTGCTCTCAGGCTTGCCACTGGGGCTCCTTTGCCTCTGGCCGCGCTTTCGTGGGAATGCGCTTTTGTGCACATTCGGTGTGCTTGCATTTTGCTATCCGCTCGTGCAAGTGTTTCGCTTCACGACCTCGGGTAGTGAGCTGGTTGATCGCTCAGCAGCGTTTCTTTTCATTCCTATCTCAACCATCTTATCCATCGCCATCGCCCAATTATGGCCTCTGCGTCAGATCACACGCCTCCACATCTCCTCGATCACCGCGGCTCTTTCGGTGATGATGATTGGGAGCATCGTGCTGGCAACGGGGTCAGATCTGTCGGTTCTACCAGGACCATACATGGTCATCGCTGATGCCCGCTCCATTGAAGCAGAGGGCATACAGGTTGCGACCTGGACCCATACCTATCTTGGTCCAAATAATCGCATTGCCACGGATCGCATCAATCAGGTGCTTATGGGCACGTATGGAGACCAGCAGATCGTCACCAATATCGCTGACCACATCGATATTGCCCCGATTTTCTTATCCCCACAACTTGGCCCGGATCAGACCTGGATTATCACCCATGCCCATGTGCGTTACCTCGTGGCAGATATGCGCCTGACCAGATCGCTCCCGCTCTTAGGCTTTTATTATGAACAGGATGAACAAGGTGCATACAAGCACAGGGAGCCAATAAATCCAGAGGATTTGACCAAGTTTGCGACCGTTCCCCAGATCAACAAGATATTCGATAGTGGAGATATCGTGATCTACGATGCGGAAGGAGTCATCAATGCGTCCGAAAAATCTTGATCTGCTGCTGGTGATGCTGATTGCGGCGCTCACGATGCTCTCAGCATTTTTCCCTGGCATTCCGGGCATGATAAAGATGGTGCTGGCATTTCCGCTGGTCTTCATCATCCCTGGCTATCTGCTTGGTGAGATCGTACTCCAGAGGAGGGAGCTGACAGCCTGCTATCAGCTGACATGCAGTCTCGCTTGCAGTCTGGCGATGATTATTGCAGGTGGTTTTCTGCTCAATCTTCTCCCGGCTGGATTACGGGCATCTACCTGGAGCTTTTTTTTCGCTATCATTGCTACCATTTTCTCTTTCTGGATCCTGCTCCTGCGGCGCAAAAGGCGCGGGAACATACGAACAAGCATGAGATTCCATCTGGCACTCCACGATGCACTCTTTCTGTTTTGCGCTCTCATTCTCGTCGTCGTATCGCTCACGTACACGACCGTTGGGACACAACAACAGCCAACCGCAACCTACACGCAACTGTGGATGGTTCCCACACAGGAACACCACCAGCAGTGGCAGATGAACCTGGGCTTGCAAAACGAAGAAAGCGCATCTTTGCAGTATCGGCTGGTTCTCTCCGTGAATGGCACAGTGACAAAGACCTGGCCCACCATTTCACTTGCCCCTCACCATGCCTGGCAACAGCAGGTATCTCTAGCACAACCAGCATCGAATAATGCGTACGTGGAACTGCGTCTCTATCGCTCGGGCCAGTTGAATAGCGTCTATCGAGAAGTTCATGCCACATTGAAAAGCAACCTTGCTACAAGCAAGAGTTAATACGACATTTTGAGGGAATCTTTGTTATGGAAAACGTCACGGTTTCAGTTGTCATCTGTGCTTATACAGAAAAACGTTGGGATGATCTGGTCGCAGCAATCACTTCGGTACAACAGCAAACGCTGCCGGTGAAAGAGATCGTTCTTGTGATTGATCATAATGAAGCGCTGTTACAGAAAGCCCGAGAATACTTCACAGCAGCCACTGATGTCACCATTGTCGAGAATCTCGGACCTGCCGGTGCAAATGGCTCACGCAATGCAGGGATAGCAGCCACAACGGGAAGCATCCTGGCATTTCTTGATGATGACGCGGTCGCCACATCCGATTGGTTATCACAATTGTTATCTGGTTTTGAAGATCCAGAAGTGCTGGGAGTTGGTGGACATATCGATCCATTGTGGTCGCATCATCGCCCTGCCTGGTTTCCTGACGAGTTCAACTGGGTACTGGGCTGCACTTATCGCGGCATGCCTGTGCAGAGCGCCAATGTACGCAATCTTATTGGCTGTAATATGGCGCTTCGCCGCGAAGTCTGGGACTCAATTGGCGGCTTCTGGCATCAATTCGGGCATGTCGGCGGAGAACCACGCGGGTGTGGAGACACTGAGTTCGGCATTCGCATTCATCAACGCTGGCCACACCATAAGCTGCTCTACCTGCCACTGGCAAAAGTCTATCATCGTGTCCCCGCCAATCGCATGTCCTGGCGCTACTTTATCTCACGCTGCCACTTCGAAGGCTGCTCGAAGGCGCGCCTCGCTCAGGTAGTCGGCACACGAGATGGCTTATCCTCTGAACGCACCTATGTCTTGCACACCCTGCCACAAGGACTTGTCCTGGGCATAGTCGAAAGCATTTTCCAACGCGATCTGTCAGGTCTGGCTCGCTCAGGAGCCATTGCCGCCGGTCTGGCAAGTACGGTACAGGGATACACCTCTGAAAGATTCCATGCCTATGGCAAGCTCATCGGAAGAAAGCTCCAACAAAAAGTACCGCTTCCATTTTTCCCGTTCAAACATACGAAGAAAACCACGAGCTACTAATCAATTTTTCATGATGAGAAAGGCTATCTTTATGCCTCTATCCGTATTAGAGATCAGAGTTCCCATCCTTATGTATCATAGTATTTCGCAAACGCAAAATGCGAAATTTCGCCCATTTACGGTGCCTCCCATCACGTTCGCGGCACAGATGCAATATCTAACGATCGCTGGCTATACGCCGATTACAGTCACACAATTCGTCCAGGCGATGACCACCCCTGAGCAGACGCTGCCAGAGCGTCCGGTCATTTTGACCTTCGACGATGGGTTTGCTGACTTTTTTCTCAATGCATTCCCTATTCTTCAGCAACATCAATTTACTGCCACCTTGTATGTTGCAACCGCCTTTATCGAGGGAACAAGCCACTGGCTACGGCGCGAAGGTGAAGGGATGCGTCCGATGATCTCAAAGAATGCGCTCCGGCATGTCCATAATTATGGGATAGAGTGCGGCGGCCATACACATTCCCATCCTCAGCTCGATACGCTGACGCCTGAAAAAGCGCAGCACGAGATTGTACATTGCAAAGATGTGCTCGAACAGCTACTCGGTCGACGCATATCGAGCTTTGCCTACCCCTTTGGCTATACGACTCCTACCGTGCAATCGCTGGTGCGCGAAGCAGGCTATACCTCGGCATGCGCAGTAAAACATCGCATAACCAGATACGAGACCGATCACTTTGCCCTGACACGGTTTATGGTTTCTGCGACGACGACCCTTGACGCATTTGGTCATTTGCTCAATGGAGATGCCATCTTCGGGCCACAGGCTCTTTATCTCCATATGCGCACGCCCCTCTGGAGTGTCGTCCGTCGAAGCTCAGCGTTTGTCAGGCAACGTCTACAAAAAAGAGGAGAGATCTGTGACATCCACAACCTGTAATCTATCTGTGATTATCTGCGCCTATACCTTAGAACGCTGGCACGATCTTGAGGCAGCGGTCGCATCACTGCATCAACAAACACAACAAGCGAACGAAATTATTCTTGTGATTGACCACAATACACATCTTTTCGATCTTGCAAAGAAAATGTTTCTGGATATCATTGTGGCTGAAAACAAGGGAATGCCCGGCTTATCGAGCGCACGCAATACAGGCATCGGCCTCGCTAATGGCGAGTACATCATTTTTCTTGATGACGACGCAGAGGCTGAGCCGGACTGGCTGGAGCGCCTCATGAACTGCTGTGTCGCACCACATGTCCTGGGTGTGGGAGGAACAGTCCTCCCACGCTGGCAAGGAGAGAAGCCACGCTGGTTCCCCCCGGAATTTTATTGGGTTGTTGGCTGCACCTATCATCCCCTGCCTCAAAGTCCCGTCATAGTGCGTAATCCCTATGGCGGATGTGCCTGTATCAAGCGCGAGGTATTCCAGAAAATCGGCGGCTTTCGCGAAGGCATCGGCAGGGTGGGGCCAAACTCGATGGGAGGAGAGGAGACTGAGCTCAGTATTAGAGCGATGCAGCGCTGGCCAGAAAAGGTCTTTCTCTACGAGCCCCGCGCACTCATCCATCATCGTATTCCCGACAAACGAACTCGCCTCAGCTATTTCCTCACGCGCTGCTATGCCGAGGGGCTCTCAAAAGCAATGATCAGCAAATGCGTCGGCATCAAGGATAGCCTCTCCTCTGAGCGGATGTATACGCTGTATACGTTGCCACGCAGCATATTGAAAAATACGGGCATGGCAGTCATGTATCGCGATCTCGCCTCTCTTCTTCGCGCAGGAGCTATTATGCTGGGTTTTGCGATGACGATTGCGGGCTATCTCCGAGGATATGTGCAACGCTCCCCCTTGCAATCAATAACCAGTCCTGCACAACAAACACAGCCATCAGGCTATCTCATTGCCAGCGATGACTCAACGCAGACACAAATCTTTTAGAAAACGGGGGTACTGGCATTGGTAAAATCTGCCATACACTGGTTACAGACCAATAGTATCATTTTGCTCAATTCTAGCTCATTGGTCGGGGCGACGTTGATCACGTCCGGCCTCGGTTTTGTCTACTGGTGGCTGGCTGCCCGCTGGTTTCCGCCAGAAGCAATTGGCGTTGCGTCTGCATCCGTCTCAGCAGTTATGCTCCTGAGCAGTGCCAGCATCCTGGGTCTGGGCACATTACTGATCACAGAACTCCCACGACAGCCAGAAAAGGCTGGCTCGCTGATGAGTACAGCCCTCCTGGTGGTTGGCATCGCTGGCTGCGTCACAGGCTGCATTTTTGCCCTCGTCGCCTCGTCTGCATCTCCGGGCTTCCGGCCGCTTGGGGATAGCGCCATCGATGTCGGAACGTTCAGCGTCGGCGTCGGCTTCTCGGCCATGACGCTGGTTCTCGATCAAGCGCTGATTGGTTTGCTCAAGGGAGGTCTACAGTTCTGGCGCAATGTTTTTTTTGCGCTCATCAAGCTGGTAGCACTTCTTGTTGTCAATTTCTGGCCTTCGCAGCAGGTGGGCATGAAAATCTATGCAACCTGGATGGTCAGCGCAGGGCTATCGCTGGGATTGATCGTTCTCAACATTGTACTGAACAGGCGTTGGCGACGTAAAAATTACTGGCCACAGTGGCAACTTTTACGTAAACTGGGACTCGCCGCCGTCCAGCACCATATGCTGAACCTCACACTACAGGCCCCCACACAGCTATTACCGGTGCTGGTCACATTTCTGCTCTCCGCCCGTATGAATGCCTGGTTCTACGTTGCCTGGATGATTGCAAGCTTTATTTTTATCGTTCCTGGCGCACTCACTACAGTGCTCCATGCCACGAATGCTGCGCAACAAACTACGCTTGCGCGTAAGGCGAGGCTCACCATCGGCGTCGCGCTGGTGATTGCACTCGCCGCTAATCTGGTTCTTCAGATTGGTACGACGCAGGTGTTGGGCATCTTTGGCGCGACCTACGCCTCTCAAGCCTCCTGGTGTCTACGTATTTTGCTACTTGCAGCATTCCCGTTGACAATCAAAAATCATTACATCTCTATCTGCCGTATTCAAGATAGAATCGTGAAAGCGATGGTCGCGATGCTGCCGGGAGGACTATTAGAACTGGGAGCTGCGACATTGGGGGCTCAGTTTGCCGGATTATCCGGCTTGAGCCTGGGCTGGGTCCTGGCAATCTGTGTAGAGGCCGCCTTCATGCTTCCCACCGTCTATACAGCAGTGCGTCTGGTACCACACACTGATATCCGCGAACAGACAACCGACCACGAGCAAGAATCCCATCCACTTGAGACACAACCGCTTTCATCTCCCGGCACATTAGAAGCATTATGGCTCATTGAGACGTTGATCCTGCCGATTATGCCTTTTACGCGCAAAAATGACAGCGTATCTACAGATGTAGAGAAAAAAACCACCCCCAAAACCGACAAGCATCATAGCCACCTTAAACCACTTCGGTTACAGCTCTACAACCCATCTCAAGAAGAGAGAGAGCCAACAAAGGCGGATATCGGCCCATCTCCCCTAATACATGATCCAGACTAACTGGGAATATGGCCCGGGTATACCAGCATCAGAAAAGGCTCTCATACGATACGCAACACGGCCAGTTAGTTGCGCAGGATCGCGCCAGAAAAAGGTAAAATCCGTGACACAGCGGTTACAAACCACCTGCCAGGGTCCTTTTTCTCCCTGTGCAGAGCGCTCGATTGTGTAGGTATCGGCTCCATATGCTCCTCGCCAGATCAAATCATGACCAGTACGTGTGGTGATAAGTGGCACACCAGGAGCAAGAGCCGCGGGTGGGAGCGATCCCTGCATCCTGTATGCATGCAAACGTAGCAGGCGGATACGCACACGTACATCCGTCGTGTAGCCGGGATAGTGCAACGTAAAGTATTCGTTTTGCGCCACAAAGCCATGATGATCATCATGCGAGAAAAGCGACCAGTACATATCGCCTGCAATCTGACTTCGCTCAATCGTGGAGAGAAAGCTGGCAAGCGGCTCTCCTGTCTGTGCTTCCCAATCATATTCACCGACAATAAACACTTTATGCGCCTGCTCCGCCTGTCCCAACGCCTCAGTCATTGTCGAATAAGAGGGCGGATAATAGTGTCCGGTGTAGATATCAACAGCAGGCAATGAAAGATCGGACGCAAAATTAGTCACTTCATTTGCTTGCTCATAGTTGCCATCCATCACTAAATGGCACGGGTCATTTTTTTTGATAAACGTCGAAATCTGCCCGACCCAGTTCGCCGGAGCGGAAAGCTCATTGCCTGTCTCCCAGGCGAGAATCGTTGGATCGTCTTTATAGGCGAGGCCAGTATATTGGTTTACGTGATTGAGAAATGTGCGGATATAGTCTTCAAAATCACCTATGACCTGGGTATTGGTGTAAAAATCATTTTCATTTGAGAGGCCACGCCAATCGGTAAATGTATGCTTTCCGCCATGGTAATAGTGCCAGTTGTCTATAAGCGGGATGATCAATTTTATATGGTGCTTATGCGCGGATTGAATGGCATAGTCAATCGATTCCCAGGCCTGTTGCTGAAAAACACCGCGCTCTGGCTCCAGACAGAGTTTACAACCTACCGACCCTCCCAGGGTATGCGATCTTACGACGGTTGCACCCATAAAAGCGGCAGTCGCCAGGGCATCGTCGATCCTGAAGTGCGTTGGATAGATAACGCTGCCCTGCGTCGTTTCTTGTAATCCTAACCAGTAGATATTCGCCCCCGAAAAACGAAATGGTTTCCCGGCGAGACGCAACGTGCTCCCTGAATGTGTCACAAAGGCATTGTCCTTCACCGTTGTGCTCGCAGCATGTGGCGGCAAAGGTAACGTGAATTGCTGATCATGAGAGCTAGCCGGAATGATTTTCTCGAGGTTGAAGCAGAGTACACCTACGACCAGCACCACACTCATACGCCAGAAGAATTTTTTTATTTTTCGATACACTTTCCCCTCCCCTCTCACAAAACACCACTTGCGGATGCCCCTGCGTTCGCGCATGGAGGCGTTGACTTTTCCAGTACAGAGTAAGTTATCCTATTAAACGATTATTTTGAACAACATTCGTGAGGACATAACGGACACAATGGAACTACGCCCCGATGGCAGGATGCGCTACACACCTTCTCGGCTTACCTGCCTTCCTCATCCATTCTGTAAGTATAACAAGAGCAGAGAAAAAGAGCAAGTAATCATATAAGCTGCAACATATGACCTCTCCTCTTTTTTGAAACGCAAATCCTGTGCTATAGTGAGCGATACGCACAAAAAGAAAGGTCTCAGACGATGAGGGAAATCAAGCACAAAGTCTTTGCTTATATTACCCAGCACAAGCATCTCCTTGTCTTTCGCCACCCCGATTTTCCAGAGGCGGGCATACAGGTTCCCGCAGGCACAATTGAAGCGCATGAACGGGCTGAAGATGCCGTTTTGAGGGAAGCATTCGAGGAAACAGGCCTGACGTATCTTACGCTTGACTGTTTTCTCGGCGAACAAGAACGCGATATGTCTGACTTTGGCCGCGACGAGATTCATCACCGCTCCTTCTATCATCTTCGCTATCACGGACAACCTTTGACGACATGGCTACATGAAGAGCGTTTTGCAGTGGATGATCCAGAACAGAAACCCGTTCTTTTCGAGTTTTTTTGGGCACCCCTACCGCATGCGGTCCCGCCTCTCATCGCAGATCACGGCATTATGCTCCATCGCTTGCTGGAGGTTCTTTCTTTAAAAGAAATGCAAGGTCTTACATAAGATGTTCTCTCTTCCACTGCTGGCACTGTTCGAGCGTATAGCCGATCAATGTTTGTGTTTCAATAACAGTATCATCCAACGCATCACGACCATCTTCTCCCCATACCTGATCTTTTCTCCATGCCAGAGCATCCTCGATAAGCGCAGACCAGCGCCCACCCAGGGTTTCCAACACCCAACGTGCCGCCGCAGGTTTGGAGGCCACGTCGCCAGTACCAAGCGTAAAGAGCATGCGGCACATGGTCAGAACCGCATATACCTGATAGCCTCTGTACTGCAAACGTACAGAATCGTAGAGCATAGTCCCCCACCATTTCTCCATTTGCGCTATTGCCGCCTGGCATAATTCGTGTGGAGCAATGGGATCGATCAGCGTCGAGGGTGGAGGACCAGCTACAATGATGCCATGTTCGCGCAAAATGGCATATTGGATCACCCAGGCAGAATCGAGCTGATCCATGTCCAAAATCTCATGCTCACCTCTCTCGATATGCGGATGGTACGCCCGACCCGGATCATAGCGGCGAAAGGCGTCCTGCGGGATATAGGCTGCTTCCACCTCCGTTGCCCATACAGAGTCGCTGGCATTAAAGCGCGCATGCATGGTTTGTAATGACGATAAAAGGTCGTTCGTGAGATCGGCATCGGTCACGACAACAAAATCGATATCACTTCTCTGTGGAGCGAAATCGCCGAGCGCTAGCGACCCGGACAGGTACATTCCACGAAAGTGCACGCCTAGAATGGTTTGTATGTTCGTTAAGAAATGTTGGATCACCTCGTTCACGATTGGCTCCAACAAATTGTCGGCCTGATCTCTTTTCAAAGCTACACTTCCTACACAAATGCCGATGGGATGCGGTTCTTGGCCCTACACGAATGCTACACTCTCCCGGCACCAGGCTACATTGCCTATGCGTTATACGACCTCGTTGTCGTGAGCGATGTGAGAGAGGAGCACATTTCTG
>DATJHM010000122.1:0-33021 GCA_035493895.1 Ktedonobacteraceae bacterium | reverse complement strand
GGATCTTTCACAAAACGATCAGCCAGTTCGGAGACATGTACCAGACCATCCTGCTTGACGCCAATATCGACAAACGCTCCAAAATCGACGACATTGCGTACCGTGCCCTGCAACAGCATGCCCGATTGCAAATCCTCTATCTTCAACACATCGTGGCGCAGGATAGGCGCGGGCAGCGCATCACGCGGATCGAGGCCCGGCTTCTCCAGATTTTCAAGGATATCGTTGAGCGTCGGCAGACCAACACCAACTTTCTTCGCAATATCCACCCATGCCGCCTGCTCGCTTCCACCCTGGCCCTGAGCCCCACGATTGCGATTAGAGCGTCCCAGGCTATTCTGCAACTTGATCAGTTGACGGAACTGCGCAATACGCTCAGAGGGCCGGGCCTGCGCCTGGCCACCATCAGGCAATAGCGTCAGCAATGAACGGACCGCAGCATAACTTTCCGGGTGGATAAATGTATTATCCAGCGGCTCACTACCACTTGCGATCTTCAAGAAACCAGCTGCCTGCACAAACGTAGCAGGGCCCAGACCAGATACCTTCAGCAGTTCCTGCCGTGACCCAAAAGGACCGTGCTCTTCACGATACTTCACGATTGCATTGGCGACACGCGTATTGATACCGGATACATGCTTGAGCAGAGCCGCCGAGGCGGAGTTCAACTCAACCCCCGCAAAGTTCACGCACGAGACCACAACACGATCCAGCATCGCGGCCAGCTCTTTTTGATCGACATCGTGCTGATAAAGCCCAACACCGACCGCCTTCGGATCAATCTTGACCAGTTCGGCCAGCGGATCTTGCAGGCGGCGTGCAATCGAGATCGTGCCGCGCTGCGTCGCATCGAGCGTAGGAAACTCCTGACGCGCCGCCTCCGAAGCCGAATAGACCGAGGCACCCGCTTCATTGACAAGCACATATCCCAGTTGTCCCTGCTGGCCAGTCTCCTGCTCGATCTCGCGGATCAGCTCTGCGACCAGTTGCTCGGTCTCACGCGAGGCCGTGCCATTGCCAATCGCAATCACCCCAATCCGGTACTCCATCAACAATTTACGTAGAAGCTGACGAGCTTTGTCGCTCTGGAAAAGATAAAGTGTATCAGAGACAATATATTTGCCCGTCTCATCGACGACCGTCAGCTTACAGCCAGTACGAAAACCAGGATCGACCCCCAGGACCTTTTTCCCACGCAGTGGCGGCTGCAACAGCAGATTGCGCAGATTAGCTGCGAAAATTGTAATCGCATGCTCCTCTGCCTTGCGCGTCAGTTCCATGCGCACCTCGCGCTCCATCGCAGGCGCGAGCAAACGCTTGTAGCCATCCTCCATGGCATCCGTGAGGAGTTGTGCACACGGCGAGGTCGCTTTGACTGGATACTGCTGCCGGATCACTGGTTGAGCCTGCTCATAAGGAAGATCCACGTTCACGCGCAACACCTCTTCACGTTCGGCCCGATTGAGCGCGAGGATACGATGCGGCACGAGCTTCGTAGTACTCTCATTAAAATCGTAATAAAGCTGATAAACGCCGTTAGGATCACGCTCTTTCAGCTTCTCAGGATCTGTTACTTTCGCGCCAAGAGACGAGCGCTGAAAAAACGTCGTACGCACATTGCCGCGCACCGTTGCATCTTCTGAAATCACCTCTGCCACAATATCGCAGGCACCGGCATAGGCCTCCAGACTGGTATCGACCCCTTTTTCGGCATTTAAGAAAGGGCCAGCATACTTCTCCAGTAGCGCCTCAAGATCTCCCATCTCTTCCGGCTGTTGTAAAATAATCTCGGCGAGCGGGGCCAGACCCTTTTCGCGTGCAACACTGGCTCGTGTCTTGCGCTTGGGACGATACGGGAGATACAGGTCCTCAACCTCCTGAAGCGTGGTTGCGGCTTGCAGAGACGCAACCAGTTCTGGCGTCAATTTGCCCTGCGTCTCGATGAGACGATGCACATCCGCTTTCCGCTCATACAGAGCACGGACGGCAGCAGCGCGGTCCGCAATCGTCTGAATCTGCACCTCATCCAGACTGCCAGTGACCTCTTTACGATAGCGCGCAATAAAAGGGATCGTGTTCCCCTCATCTAACAGCGTGATAGTACGCTCCAGCTGGTCTTTATGGATAACCAGTTCAACGCTGAGCCGTTGCGCAACCTCTGTCACGGATAACGACTCATCTGAACGACTGGCGGGAGATGCAGGTTGCACTGCCTGATCCTGAGTTGTCAACTACCTAGCCTACCTTCCTTAAACAAACAAACTGGACTAGAGAAGAAGCGATTCTGATCGAATAACAGTTTTGTAGCATTGATCGTATCATGAACGGTCAAGCCTGGATAGAAGCCGCCTCTTCGTACCTTAGCCCATATGGCTTAGCCAGTTCAGGCTTTCACGTTTTGCTTGTGCCCCAGCTTCGCTTTAAAACGTCTCCGCCCAAGACTCCCACCATACCCCCCCAGAATCATCGCGATAAGCAGACCACCACCCAGTAGCACGAGAAAATTGATCCAGTCCGGTTGATGAGGCAAAAACGTATAGACGGGGGGATACTGCGGAGACACAGCATCAAGCGCGCGCCGAAAATCGCCAGAAGCCAGCGGATTCCGATTGCCTGTATGCATCTCCTGAAGATACTGCGCGGCCCGAAAGAGTAGTCCAATCCAGAGCACAATCCAGAACATCACGGTACTGCTGATGCCAGACCAGTAGCCCGCCCAGACACCACGCCAGGGCGAACCACCTCGATGCGCGGTCAGAAAGCCCGCCAGGACGTAGAAACCACCCCCCATCACTGTTGCCAGATAGAACGACCATTCCTGACGCATCGCCAGCACCAGCACCGCCCCCAGCACACCCTGCATCAATCCCCATAAACAGCCCTGTCCAAACGAGCCCGGCAACGGCCGCGCTGAAGCCGCATAGGGGACCGACATCTGAGCAGTATTCGTTTGCCCCGAACGGGCGGTAGTAACAGGTGGTTGGACCGCCTGATACGTACGAGAGTCCTGAGCTGGATTTTTCTGACCCGGCCGAACAGGTGGTTGGGCCGCCTGATACGTACGAGAGTCGGGAGAAACAGCCTGCGTGGCCGCCACAGTGCCAGCCGAACTCGGCTTTTGCGCCTGGACCGGCGTCGTTGGCGGGAGCGGTGACGGTGACGGCATGTCCGGTACACCAGGCAAAACCAGCGGCACCGTCCGATCAGCGAATGCCGTAAATGTTGGCTCACGTACGGCCTGCGCAAACTCACGCATACTCTGGAAACGTTGATCCGCATGGAGCGACAGTGCTTTCAATAGAGCTTGCTCCATTCGAGGCGAGAGAGCCGGATTCAACTGGCGAGGTGGAAGCAGGCCATCCTGTGGCGTCCTGCTCGTTGCCGCAGGAGGCAACCGATTGGTCAACAGGAGATACATCGTGGCCGCCAGCGAATAGAGGTCAGATTGGGGATTGGTCCCACCAACATATTGTTCTAGCGGACTAAAACCCGGCGTTACAGCACGACCCAGCGTTTGCGTACTGACATTTGGATCATAGAGCCTGGTGAGGCCAAAATCAACCAGCACCGTCCTCTGATCAGGCGTCAAAATAATATTGGCGGGCTTAATATCACGATGCATAATCGGAGGATTGCGACTATGCAGTTCCTGCAATACCTCCATAATAGGAAGTAGCCACGTCAAAACCTCTTGCTCGCTGCAAGGTCCCTGCGAGAGTTGGAAAGGAGCCTGCTCACCCAGAGGCACATTTCCCACACGAGCACGAAGCACCTGCAAAAGGTCCTGGCCCTCAATCAATTGCATCACCAGATAGAAGCGCCCATTACTCTCAAAGGCATCATACACCTCGGGAAGCTGTTTGCTCCTCACCGTGAAGAGCACACTCGCCTCCAACAATGCACGACGCCTCGCCGCAGGTGTCACATCATAGGTCTCTTTGATCGCACAGGGTCGCTGGCCTTCACTCAGATCGATGCCGCGATACACCGCACCAAAGCCACCATTATTCATCAGATTTCCAATAGTATAATGACCACCAACCGTCGTACCCGGTGGGAGTGCAGATGGCAAGCCCATAAAAATCCTTTCTGGGTACCTTCATGCCAGAGAACTAACCATTGTAGAACGTATACATCTATTTACGCTACAGCATACGTGAAGTTACAGACAGAGACTATCGCCATTCTCTCAGAGAAAGAGCAACGAAGAGATCCGCAAGCAAGAACAAAAAGAAGCCGTCAGATCTATTGACAGCGCAAAAAAGAGCCGAAAAAAGAAATAAGCCAAACAAAAAAAATGTTGTATAGCGAGAACACAGAAAAACTTGCTTGCAATCACCCATACGTATGATACAATAAACCAAGACTAAAACTGATCTTACGTACTTGTTGCAGGAGAAGAGAGTAAGCACTTGGAACGAAATGTGATGTTTGATGCAGAACATAACCGTGATAAAGCGGCTGACCACGAACGCGAAACAGTACAGGAAGCAGACCTCAGTAGTCTGGCGCAAAGCGACAGCTTACGCCTCTACCTGCGCGAGATTTCTCGTATTCCCCTGCTTTCCGCTGCAAGCGAGTCGCGCCTGGCAGAAAACGCAGAACACGGAGATAGGGATGCCCGAAACCATCTTATTGAGGCAAATCTGCGACTAGTAGTAAGCATCGCCAAAAAATATGTTGGTCAGGGCCTTTCTCTCGAAGATTTGATCGGTGAAGGCAATATTGGCCTCATCCGCGCAGTAACCAAATTTGACTATCGGAAAGGCTTCCGCTTCTCAACGTATGCTACCTGGTGGATTAAGCAGGCCATCACGAGGGCAATCCTTGAGGGCACACGCGTCGTACGCCTCCCTGTCTATATTATGGAAGAAGTGATGCGTGTCAAACGTACTACCAGACAACTCTATCAGGAACTGGGACGCGAACCCACCTCAGAAGCCATCGGACAACGCCTGGGTATGACCGCAGAACGCGTCAGTGAACTCTTAATCTGGGCCGAGAAGGTCTTCTCGCTCGATGCTCCCTTGTCTGAAGAAGAAGAAAATACGCTTGGAGACATCATCGAAGATATGCGCGAGAAAGGACCATCCGAAATCACGGATCAGCAACTGCTACGCGAAGAGATCCGCAAGGTCCTGGGACAGCTTACTGTACGCGAACGACAGGTGATTGAATTGCGTTTCGGTCTGGTCGATGACCACGACCATACTTTAGAAGAAGTCGGCAAAAAACTGAAAGTGACTCGTGAGCGAGTCCGTCAGATCGAAGAGCGGGCCATCCGCAAATTACGCCATCCACAAGCAAGCCGTATTCTCAAAGATTACCTCGACTAAACGCGCATGTCATGCAACAGTCACTACTTATATGGCGAGAAGTACTATGCTTCTCGCCATATAAGTAGCCCTTTCCACATCCCACCCTATCCTGTAGAATAGCATTACTGTTATACTATCTATACCGGCTTTTCGTGAGGTCGGTCTTCTTAAGGCATAGTATATAGACGCATTATTATGCATACATCTAGTGGGAGAACGTGTGAGTGCATTGCGATATACACTGTTGTACATTACGTAACACGACGAATGGCGCAAGTATCACCTTCAATTTGCGTTTCTTCGTCACCTATTTTTATCTCTAAATCGCACCAAAAAAGTAAGCATTCGTATGACATAAACATTTAGTCCTATGAAAGGAGCAGGCGACAATGCTCTCAACGCTGAAAGCAGAGAAAGCCATTGCCGCGATCCTATGAATGAATTGGCAGGGCGGACACTCGGCGGCTATACGCTGATTGAAGAGGTTGGGCGTGGTTCCATGGGGGTCGTCTATCGTGGGAAACAGCTCGCATTACAAAGGGAAGTCGCTATTAAAGTGCTCCCCAAATCGTTGGCACGCGATGCAACCTATGTCGCACGTTTTATTCGTGAAGCGCAGATTATTGCGGGCCTGAACCATCCAAATATTGTGCATATTTATGATGCAGGCCAGCAACAAAACCTTCTCTATTTCGTAATGGAATTTGTAGAAGGACCCACTCTCTCCAGCCTGCTCCATCTGGACGGCATGGTGCCGCAACATCTCGCCAGCGAATACGCGGCGCAGATTGCGGATGCCCTCCATGCAGCCTATATTGAGCGCAATGTCATTCACCGCGATATCAAACCCGAAAACCTCATGCTGGATCGCTGGGGCAAAATCAAGGTCATGGATTTCGGCCTGGCACGCGCAACTGGCTTACAACGCATCACTGTCGCAAAAACACTGGTTGGCAGCATCTATTATTCTTCGCCTGAACAAATCTGGGGGCAAACGCTGGATAATCGCAGCGATATCTACGCCCTTGGCGTCGTACTCTACGAAATGGTCAGTGGACAACGACCATTTCAAGGAAGAAGTATGCCCATCCTGACCCAGAACATCGTACAGGGCAATCCACGACCACCACGCTACTACAATCCGCTGATCGCGCCCGAACTCGAACACGTGATCCTGACGGCACTCTCCCTGGACCGCGATCAGCGCTACAACCAGGCAAGCGATATGGCACGGGCATTGCGCGACCTCAATCTGCCACATCCAGATGCCCATCTTCAGCAGTCACGGGTCATGCGCACAACCACCGTCCAGCCTCCCAAACGACCATCAGCCCAGAGACCACGTTACCTGGATCCCCCGGTCGGGCAACAGCTTTCCGGGCCAATTTCACGAGACGCCATTATCTCAGGCAAACCAGATACCAACACCTCGGACGCGACCCGTTTCCCTG
Source organism: Ktedonobacteraceae bacterium (assembly GCA_035493895.1). GTDB lineage: Bacteria > Chloroflexota > Ktedonobacteria > Ktedonobacterales > Ktedonobacteraceae > DATJHM01. The sequence continues at coordinate 26,252 of DATJHM010000122.1, read as the reverse complement.
CAATACCCGAGAAAGTTCATCCCGATGAAATCAAAACGGTCCCCTTAGAATTTATACAAAAAAATCGGGGACTCTGGACCGTCTTTCGTCGTCTCACACGGCGCACATAACATTTACAGCACACACGCTCTTCCCAGACAACCAATATGGCATTGCTCCTGGAGACACATATATGCTCCGTTTTTTGGCAAGAGAGAGGCAAAAACCTATGATATTTGGAGCACAAGCTATAACTAAAGCAAGGGGTATTTTTCTCAAGAAATACCTACAGAGCTATAGCAAACTATCAATAGGAAACAACCACTGTATCAATCGGAAAGCAGGCGTTCAGGAAATAACCATGTACCACAGCTTCACCGGGAACAGATCCAGGCAGCCCTGGCGCTCTTACTTGGTCCTGAAACAAGCCATGAAATGCGCATACGCGCGACACGTCGCCTGGCACGACAGGGTCCTGAGGTCCTGCCGCTGATCCTCATGACCTTGAGCAGCTATCCTGAAATTACGACACCTGCGTGGCCATGGTGGCCTCCCCAATATGAACATTGCAGTCGTCTGCTCTTACACTTGAGCAAAAAGCTTTCACTCAGCCTGAGCGACCTCCTCTATCATCCAGAACTGAAACAGCCAGCCGGACCTGTCCTCTGGATCAGCATCCTCGAGGCAGATGCGAACAACGAAAATCTACTACGACAGGGACTGACACTTCCCTGGACAACAGCACGCTATGCCGCCGCCATGGCTCTGGCAATCTATGCGGGACGCAAGGCGCTAAGCGCTGAAACGTTAGACGAGCTGCGTCACCATCAGCAAGAGCACGAAGAATATCCTATTCGTCTCAGTGCCTCATACGCCTTGCTTGTCAGCGGTGAAAGTATCGGTCTGGAAGCCCTTCTCCAACTGATGAAGCCATTTTCACCTATAGAGGCCCGCAAAGCCGCCTTGTTCATCCTTGCAACCGAGCTACCATTCAGGCTTACAGCCGAAGAGCATGTCCGCATCACAGAACATTTGCTCGTCGCCTTGCGTGATTATAATATCGATATCGCCTTCCACGCCGCACATGCCTTGAGCAAAATCGCCCAACCGGCCCTCATTCCGATTGTCAGCGAACTCCTCTGGCAGAACGATCCTCAACTACAAATCGTCGTCCTCAGTGCTCTGGAAGAAATGGCTCGGCGAGGCGACCTGCGTCGAAAAATGCGCCATCTCTCGCTGCCCATGCGTTTGTTGCCCTTGCTCCAGAGCGAAGTACCAGCATTGCGACGGCAGGCCTGCTGCACGCTGGCCGCCTGCGGAGGAGAATTTGTCACCGCCGTTCTGGGCACCCTCGTTCTCTCCCACGAACATCCAGGACACCTTGAAGCGCTGGAAAGCTTGCGCCTTCTCCAGGGAGCGCTTCACGCGAAAATGCGCTCTACCGTCGTACGCTGGCTCCTCAAAGCTGTGCAACAGCATCGGGAGGAGGCCCAGATCACGGCCCTGGACTCTCTGGCCTATCTTCTCTGGCAAGCGCATATTCAGCGAAGAAAGCAAGCCTGGCACGATATTAGCCAGGCAATTATCCAGGATGGCTCCCTGTTTTTGTTGCTGGACGATCCCAGCGCCTGGGTCAGACAGCGCACCATAGAGCTGTTATGCATGTTCGACAAACAGCTCGCAAGTGTCAGCAATTTTCACGCACGCCTGCTAAACTTGCTGCATGATCCAGACAGTGGCGTCAGAGCATGCGTGGCCTTCGTCTGCGGACAAACCAGCGCGCGCTGGGCCATTCCTGAGCTTATGCAGACCTTGCTTGACAGCGATGAATATGTTGCAGAGACTGCTCTCAATGCTCTGGCCCAGATGATGACTCCGGAAGATGACATTATCTCCTATGTGATACAAGAGCTTGCAGGTTTTAATAATCCCATATTGCGCTCCACACGCCATCTCAACCAGGCAGCCCAGGTGCTTCTCAAGCAGAAACAAAAAGCCAGAAAACGCGAAGGGCGCTGAAAAAGCGATAATCTGAGCCAGGGAGGTTGCACAACACAATAGCAAGCCCTATACTATAAAGAGACAGCCTATATGTAGGAGAAAATAGACCATCATGAGCGTATCACAACTTGGCCTGGGGATCGCATTTCTGGCCGGACTGGCATCTTTTCTCTCACCATGCGTCCTACCACTCGTGCCCATCTACCTGGCCCAGCTCGTTGGACAGAGCATCCACCAGGCCGATAGCAAGAGCAGCTACGAGACACGCCTGGTTACCTTCCTCCATGCCGCAACATTTGTCCTGGGCTTTACGCTCGCATTTGTCGCATTAGGAGCCAGTGCCAGTTCCTTAGGAAGTGTCCTCAAAGCCAATCAGTTCGTATTGCGACAGGTGGGAGGTGTCATACTTATTGTCATTGGACTGCATATAGCAGGCATTTTCAAATTACCATTTCTTTATATGCAGAAACGCTTTCACTTTCAGGCATCGCGACCCAGCTATCCAGCCTCGCTTCTGATAGGAATTATCTTTGGCTTTGCCTGGACCCCCTGCATCGGGCCTATCCTTGGATCGATACTCGTCTTAGCGGCCAACACAGCAACCCTGCGTTCAGGCGTCACCTTGCTGCTCTTCTACTCACTGGGATTGGGGGTGCCGTTCTTGTTGCTCGGTCTGGGGCTCAATCAGGTCAGCCGCCTGCTCACATGGCTCAAGCCGCACCTGGGGAAAATCGAAATTTTCACAGGCATTCTGCTGATCATCGTCGGGCTCATGATTCTTTTCAATCTGTTCGGCTATTTAAGCCAATATTTCTCCGCTGCCACCCTCTTCCAATAGAGGCAACGAATACGACCAGCAACAAAGTATAAAAAAACATTACCCTTTTTTGCGCTGGTCATCATCATATTCAAGAACAGAGATGTGTATCCTGGCTTACACCAGAGAGATGGTATGCAAGGCATTGAGTAGATAAAACAACTATGCAACGCTGCTAAAAGACCAGCTTAGCGACTCTCAAGGTCAGCCCGGATCTCCATCTCAATTGCGGGATCGATATTCGACGCCGCTCCTGGGAGGGTATGAGCATACTGCATCACCGCCTGGCGCAAATGCGCAGGGGCTTGCTGAATGGTACAACGTTCATGAATCAGCCGCTTCAAATGTACGTCAAAATGGAAACGGCATTCACAACGAGGACAATCTCCCAGATGTTGTTGAACGATCTCGACTTCCTCCGCGTTGAGTTCCCGATCAATGTACAGATGAAGACGAGCGGTGGTCCCGACACAATCTAGACATTCCATAAAAACCTTCTCCTACGTTAGCTTGCCTATGAATCAGCTCGCCACTCTATCTGCTTATTCTAACATAATCAGAGAGGACTTTCATTCCCGGGCCCCGTGCGATATACTAAAAGATAGTACTTTCCTAAAGGAAGTACTTGACATCCAAGGGGATGTCTCGTTTAAGGAGTTTTGAATGCCGGAACAGTCAAGTTTTGAATACGCGTCCACCCCACCAGTAATTACGAAACAGACACAGGGAGAGGACATCGCCCAGGAGATAGGATTGGAAGAGGAACCACAAGCTACAAACTCGCCTTCTTCAGCTGCCGAGAGCCCGAAAGAAGATTTCGAGGCCGGGGTGCTGGCTCAGTTGGATAGTCTGTATCGCACGGCACTGCGCCTCACCAATAATCCTCAAGAGGCTGAAGATCTGGTACAGGAGACGATGTTGAAAGCGTTCCGTTTTGCCCACACCTATCAAGCAGGGACAAATTTACGCGCCTGGCTCTTCCGTATCCTGAACACCTCGGCGATCAATCGCTATCGACGCCTGGGCTCTCATCCAACGCCTGCATCCCTACCAGAAGGAGAAGAGTTCTACCTCTATAATCAAATACGCGACCTCAGCGGGCAGGAACTCTCGCAGGGCGCGGAGGATGAGGTGCTCAATAAATATCTCGATGAAGATGTTTATCAGGCCTTAAACGATCTCCCCCTCAATTTCCGCATGGCCGTCGTGCTGGCGGATATTGAGGGACTATCCTATAAGGAGATCGCTGAGGCACTCCAGATTCCTATTGGAACGGTGATGAGCCGCATTTCACGGGCCCGTCGCCAGTTGCAGAAATCACTCTGGCAGTATGCGAAGGAACGAGGCTATGTCAGGTCAGAAGCCTCTTAATCCTGCATGGACGAGATGCAGACGCTCACCTGGTACATTTGAGGGTAAGAGGCAATACGCGAAAAAAGCGCAAGTCTGGCTCCTTTACCCAAAGGAGTGGTCGCACTTGCGCATTCTTTTTTATACGCGAGGTGTTTGTTTTACGGCATCACTGCCAGCTCGTGTAATGCGCACATTGACACAACGGCGATCCATAATATCAACAGCTCGTGTCACCAGTCCTTTTCGCTCCAGGCGCGCTATCGCCTTGGTGGCCGCAGCTGAACTCACACCCAATGCAGAGGCTACTTCTCCGACTGACCAATGCTCACGTCTCGACAGATAGGACAGTACCTCCAATTGACGCGGCGTGATGCTGGTAGAGGAACGACGCACTGTAGTCATAATCTTCTATCTCCTGCAAACTTTACTCTCTATGCATATACCCTGGATATGCGTTCAGAAAAATGACGCAGTGAAAAAGAAAGTCGGGTACTACTTTCCAAATACGCCGTCTGACTTCTCGACAAGGGATATACTCCAAAGCCATCATTCCAGCGATGCATAGGCATTTTACGCTCAGTATTGCACTCATGCACCAGAAAACTTCCACCAGAAATACACGCTCACATCTAAAAACCCTACTAGAAACTAAAAATCTGGCCGAGGCGCTTCTTCTATAGAGGCTGCATGAGAGCGCAAGACAGGTACCATGTGTGTGACAACCTGGAGAATGATTGACGAATGAGAGTAATCTTTGTACAATCGCGATGAGATTATAACGAAAGGCAAAACATGACTGAGATTTCTGGTTGGGCCGAAGCAAACAATGAAGAGCCATATCGCGTGCTCACTCCTGATCCGTTGGGGATCTTAGCGAGCACACGTACGGTCCTCATAGAAGGTGAGCATGTCTGGATCAACCAGCAACAACTCTTTCAGCTTGCAGCCCAATGGATAGAGGAAGCGAGAGAACGTAGCAGCATGGTCACTTCTGGCTGGTACGAACACTATCATTTCTTCGATGGCACTGAAAAGACTGTCAACTGGCTTCTGCTACTGGATGCCCTGAACTTTTGTTTCTGGGCAGAGGCGAACGAGCCACGTTGGACCATTGAGTATGAAGGCTCTCAACTCAATGGCTATTGGGCCGAAGCTGCCTCTCTGACCCGCGCGGTAACTGAGGGCATGCCTCTCTGGGATGCCACCTATTTAAGCACGCTCAGCGAAGAAGATATGGCAACGATCTTTCGCGGCACTGGCACGATCCCCCTGTTCGCAGAGCGTGCGAAGAACGCTCGTGAGGTCGGACAGGTGCTTTTAGCACGCTTCGATGGACAATTTGCACATGCCATCGAGCAGGTAGAGGGCAATGCCGTCAGGCTTGTCCAACTCCTGGTCGAATATTTCCCTTCTTTTCGGGATGTGGCCAGTTACCGCAATCAGGATGTTCGCTTCCTGAAGCGCGCACAAATCTGTGCCGCCGATATCGCAGGGTCGTTCAAGGGGAAACAATGGGGAGCCCTGACACAACTTGAACAACTCACGGCGTTTGCCGACTATAAGCTCCCCCAGGTTTTACGTCATTATAATGTAATAGAATACGAACCCGCACTGGCAGAGCGTATCGATAAACAGGAGCTCATCCCGGCTGACAGCGAAGAAGAGGTGGAGATACGGGCCGCAACGATCTGGGCCTGTGAACTCCTGCGGCAAGAGATGCAACGGCATGGCTATTCGCACACAGCCGCTGAAATCGATCAACTGCTCTGGCATATGGGCCAGGTTTCGACCCATATGCGTCCGTATCATCGCACACGTACTATTTATTATTAATGATGTGTTCTGCACTGTTCCTGGATTTCGGTCTCTACAAATGGCCGCAGTAGCGTAGTAGATAGTGGATAGATACAATGCAATTACAGCGTTTATTGAAGGCTCTGGATCAGACGGCGCTGCAAAAAATAGCGCCCACACCCCTGACACCAGAGACAGAGATCAGCAGCCTGGCCTATGACTCACGCAAGGTCATAGCGGGTAGCCTTTTCATCGCCACCCCCGGCACTCATACCGACGGGCGGCGTTTTCTCTCTGACGCCGCAGAGCGAGGAGCCGTCGTCGCCATCGGGGAACCACTTCTGCCAGATCAGGAGTCGCCTCTCCCCTATGTAGAAGTGCAGGATGTACGTCTGGCGCTGGCAAACCTGGCAAATGCATTCTACGATACACCATCCCACCAACTCTGCACGATCGGGGTCACAGGAACCGATGGCAAAACCACGACCAGCAATCTGATCAGCACACTGTTCGAGACTGCCGGTATCGCTTCAGGCATGATGACGACGGCCAACTTCAAAATACGTGGCCAGGAATGGGAAAATAGCACGCGCCAGAGCACACTGGAGGCACTGGAGATTCAGCAATTTTTACGCCGCCTCTGCGATGAACATATCACGCATGCCATCGTCGAAACCACTTCCCATGGTCTGGAGCTCAAACGCGTCTCCGGCTGTGAATTTGACGTCGGCGTCGTAACGAACATCACGCATGAGCATCTCGATTTTCATAAAACCATTGACGCCTACAGGCGTGCCAAAGCTCGCCTGTTCGAGATGCTCGATGCTGAACGCGAAAAACCGCTGGCCCGTCGGCCCGTCGCCATTTTAAATCGCGACGACGTGAGCTATGATGTGCTGAAACCCTATTGCCGGGTCCCTATTCTCGATTATGGAATTGAGACCCTGGCCACGATACGCGCGGTCGATCTCGATCTTCAAGCGACACACACACGCTTCCGCGTCATCTTACCAGAGGAAGAATGTACCGTCGAAACTCAACTTGTAGGACGTTTTAATATTAGCAATTGTCTGGCCGCACTGGCAACCGCGTATAGTCAGGGCGTCCCTCTCGATACCATTGTCAGGGGGCTCGCAAGCGTACAAGGCGTCACCGGGCGCATGGAGCGCATTGACGAAGGGCAATCCTTCGCGGTCATTGTTGATTATGCGCATACGCCGGACAGCCTGGAGAAAGTACTGACCACGCTACGGGCCGTGACGCCTGGAAAATTGCTGGCGGTATTCGGCTCTGCGGGCGAGCGCGATCTGCAAAAACGTCCCATCATGGGCCGAATTGCAGCACAGAAAACTGATTTTTTCGTTATTACAGATGAAGACCCGCGCGATGAGGATCGCGAGCAGATTCTGCGCGAGATAGCGAGGGGAGCAGAACAAGTGGGGAAGCATGAAGGAAAAGATTTTCTCTGTATTGCGGACCGCAGAGAGGCAATCGCTGAAGCATTCCGCTCTGCCAGACCCGGCGATACTGTTCTACTGGCTGGCAAAGGACACGAACAGAGTATTCTCATCGGGAGGGAGAAACTTCCGTGGGATGATCGACGAGTCGCACGCGAACAACTACAAAAACGAACATGATATCTATTTGTGACCATGTATACAAAAATCGCGTTTTTTACATTACATATTAAGGCGTTTCGGCCATCATATCATCTCGGGAGTTTATATGATTCTGACCACTCATCCACAATTGGTTCCACTGTGGCTCTTGCTCATCTTTGTGGCTTGTGCTGCATTCAGCCTTCTCCTCTGTGGTGCAGCCAAGGTGCTTTTCCCGAAATTCCGGAGCGGAGAGCATAAACCAGGTACACACCGTCCTGATCTGCCCACTGGAGGACGCGAAATCAAAACCATAGAGCTCCCTCTTGTTGGAGGCCCGGCAATGGTCCTGGCGATCGTCCTTGCCGGTTTGCTCGCCGCTTATCTCCTCAATTTTGATGCCGAGCAATTGACTCTGCTCCTTCTGGGGCTGGGCGCAACGGTTGGCTATACTCTGGTAGGCTTCATAGATGATTGGAATAAAGTCTATCGCAATGAGGGTATAGCAGAACGCACCAAATTCACTGGCGTCTTGCTGGTAGGCATGGTTACTGCCGCTCTTTATTTCTTTCTCCTGCCCACCAGCGGACAGGTACCCTACAGCATCTGGAAAGATCTTCCTATTCTCAATGCCATATTCTGCACGAAAGAAGTGGGCAAGACGATTATAAGCTGTAGTATTTTTCCCCCACAGGTCGTCAATTATCTCTGGCTCATCTTTCTGATGGCATTAACAAGCTGTACAGGTGCCTTTACCTCTCTCTCGGTCGACTTCAGTGATGGCATGGATGGCCTGGCCGGGGGACTGGTATTCAGCACGGCTCTGGCTCTGGGTATTGTCGTCACGGGCATTGTCGATTCCGAACATCCTGGTGGCATTGTACTGGAAGTGATGTCCTTGCTTTGCGCCGGTGCTGCATTGGGCTATCTCCCACGCAACTGGCCATCTTCCTGGGCCGCACGACGCGGCACCGCCAAACGCCGCTCTTCGATTATTATGGGCGATAGCGGAGCACTGGGCCTGGGTGGCCTGCTCGCGATGATCGCGATCTTCTCGCGCAACGAAACGCTGCTGCTTATGATCGGCGGCGCGTTCGTGCTGGAGGGCGCATCAGCGCTGATCTCCGCTCGGATTATGACGCGTTTCTTCCGCAAGCATTTACAAATTCTGCGCTTCGCCAGCACCGATGAACGCGTACCCCATACCGAATTCCCGCTCCCGTTCTTAGCAACACCACTTCACCACCATTTCGATCTCCTGGGCTGGGATCGTCGCCGTCTGGTCTATGGAGCATGGGCGTTGGGCGCTGTCTTTTCGCTGCTTGGCGTAATGGTCAGTCTGGCTCCTTTGACCTGGGAACGCTATCTCGGGCGTATCCTGGTGCTCATTGTCTTCGTGATCGTCTGGTCAAGCGGCTCCTGGACCAAGTGTTACTTTATCGGGAAACATCCGGCAGAACGCATACGACGACGACGGCTGGCACTCTACTATGGCTATCCATTTCGCGTTATGGGCATCCCTCTGTATCACCGCGTTGAGATCATTGAGGCAAGCGAAGATGTGATTGAGACGCCTGCGGAGGAATCGGCCCTCTGGCAACGTATCAACATTTTCGATGCACGCTCCATGCTAGGACTCTACTGTTATCGTGCGGGCTATTACCCGGCGGCTCTGGCACAATGGACACGTATCCCGGAACGCAACCGCGTTTTGCGCCCCGAAATCAATCACTTACTTGCAGAAGTCGACAACCGCCTGGCGCTAGAGCAACAAGAAACACAGCCCATGCGACGCGATCAGATCACACGTCAGAATCCGATCATCGAGGGCAATCTACCACCTGCCGACCTGCCCAATCCCTACGAGCCGGTCCGCAATAGCGAGACGGAGGACACAGGACGATCGGCAGAAACCTGGAATACTATTCAATCATCTACCTATCCAATCAATGCGCTTGACGAAGATAAACAGGTTACAGGACCACTCAATACCGATAGTATCATGACAGCTTCGGGACAGGCCCGCCATACCGCTTCAACGATGAAACAGGACCCTGACACGCTCTCTTCAATAGGCGCTGTCGCCATCCCACTGCAAGAGTCCCGACCAAAACTCTCCAGGATCGCACGCCTGCTGCGCCTCCCCGGAGAAAAAAGTAGCTAAGGCGGCTTACGACCAGCAAAGTAGCCTCACCGCTTCTCCAACGATGACAGATAAAACGGCAGGAGCTAGAAGATTTTACTCTCTCTAGCTCCTGCCGACCTGCAAAGTTAATTGCAAGAAAACGGGACAAGCAACGTTACTTATGATCTTGCGCCATATTTCCGAGCACTGAGGCCGTATGGAAATAGTGCGCGACCTCTTATCTGCACAGAACAATCTGCACATCAAGCGGTGATCGTAGCGCTCGTTGTCATATTAGGATACAACGTCAATCCCTGTGTACTACCGGTATCAATGTTCACAATGACGGGGAACCCCATCTTGCTACCCGTGTACACTCCGTTGGGCGAAACTGCGTTAACCGTACCAGAGAATTGACGATTGCCATAGGCCGTAATCGTGAACGAGACATGCTGTCCCGCTTTCACGTTCACAATATCTGTCTCGCTGACATTGAGCAGCATACTATTCACCTGTGAAAGATCTACGAGCTGAATGAATGTACCTGAAGGCCCTGATCCAGGGGCAAAGGATGCAATATCTACCGTTGTACCAGGTGAACTGCCAACAGTACCATTAATGGCTGTAACAACTCCATCATGAGGAGCAGTCAATACCGAATTGGTCAGACCAATCTGAGCCAGCCATAATGCTCCGACGTCTAGCGCCAATGAGTGCTGCGAGTCCGCAACGTTTCTTTCAGCGACAAATGGCCCTGTCTCGTAAATCTCTATTGCGACGTTATCACGAGCGAGAAGGACGAGCCCCTGAGCAGCAACGATGTTTGCTCTCGCATTAGCAATTGCCGCAACGAGCAAAGCACGATCGCTCACGACGGTCGCTGTCGCTGCTACTACCGGGCTCTGCGCATTGGCAACAGCTTGCGCAAATGCGGTCTGTGCCGCCAGCAAACAGGCCTTTAACGTATCTTCGGCACTTGGCGCACTGCTGCTCGACGAACTACTGCTCGACGAACTGCTGCTTGCTGCTGCCTCACAGGCCAACTTGCTCTGTATAAGCGTTGCTTGAGCAGCCTGGATCTGTGCCGCAGCCTGGATGCGAGTGTCAATAAGCACGTTCGTGTCATCAGCAAGGGTCACCCGGGCAACAAGAACAAGCGTCCGTTGCTGCTCTGATATTGCGTTCAGATTTATCTGCGCAACTCTCAAAGCGTCCTGAGCTTCAATCACCAGGGCTACATGCTGCTGAAGCGCTCGTTTCAACCAGTTCAAGCCCGACGTGACAAAGTTCCGACCGGCCGCGACTGCAAGTTGCGCCCCCGCCAGAGCAGTACGAAGCGTGTTCTGGTTCAGCTTAGCCAGTGCCTGACCCTTGTGCACATATTGTCCCTGGTGAACATAAATCTCACCAATTACTGCACCGGAGTTGTTCTGAAAAGTCAGGTTGTACACAGGGCTTTGCAAAAGTCCTGGTGCACTGATTGAGGACGAAAAGACGTTTTGCGTCGCCTGCTGATGCTGGTCCAGGTATGCAGGAAGCGTCCTCCAAACGAAAAAGGTGGTAATCAAGAGCAACAGTATTACTGGTAAGTACCACCTGCGAAGCAACCAATTTTGTCTCACGGCCTGATTCTCACACTTTCTTCTTAATAACACGCGTATTTAGAAAAAAAGAAGCATGGGTGCAAGCTTCTGTTCTATCTCAGTATAAATAGACCATAAAAAAATTGAACTATTTCTGTTTATGCCCGCTCTGACCAATTCTTGCCTGCATACGTACACAAGGCATCCCTCGTCCAGCCTCACCATTGAGCACTCCATGCAAATATGGCAACGTATCCACCAGTAATCATAAAATACGGCTAAAGCGGCCATTCTCATAGAAGGATAGAACTGAACTTTATGTCGACTAACTCTCTAGAGCGCAAATCATTCACGACGGCACAAAAGGGCAAAGGCCTGCAAACGTTCCGCGCCCTACGCCATCGCAACTTCTGTCTCTTATGGATTAGTTTGATCGTCTCTGCGGTCGGAACCTGGATGCAGATCCTGGCACAGAGTCTCTTAGTGCTCAAACTGACGGGGTCGGCGGTTGCGCTGGGAACGGTCTCTCTGGCTCAAGCACTCTCGTTTTTCATCTTTGCTTTAATTGGTGGCGGTATCGCCGATCAGATCGACAAACGACGTTTTCTTCTGATCACGCAAAGTCTCTCCATGCTCCTGGCTGTTATTTTCGGTGTGCTGACGATTACGGGGGTTATTCAGGTCTGGATGATCGTGATTCTGGCCTTCTGTTCCGGCACGGTGTTGAGCTTCGATCAGCCAACACGCTCCTCGCTCGTACCATTACTGGTGCCACAAGAAGATTTGATGAACGCGATCTCGTTGCAATCGATCGTTTTCAACGGAGCTGCGTTTCTCGGACCAACCCTGGCGGGCATTATGATTCAGGTATTTGGCAATGCGGGGAACTCTCTTGGCATCCATAACGGTCTATTCGGGTATGCAGGCAATTTCTTTTTGAACGCTGTCAGCTTTTTCGGCGTTCTGGGCGTGCTCTTCATCCTTCGCATTCCCGACGCACACAAAGCACAGAATATTGCCAGACGCGGCCCGCTACTCTCCTCCATTCGTGCCTCTTTGGGCGCGGTACGACAGGATGCGGTACTTCCCTGGATTATTTCAGGATATTGCGCGCTTCTGTTCTTTGGCCCTTCAAATACGTTGATCCTGCCCGTTTTTTCGAGCAGTATTCTCCACTTACAGCCGTTTGAGATCGGGCTCCTCTTCTCAGCTGGAGGACTGGGCACAATAGTCGGGGCTCTTGCCATCGCCTCGCTCGGAGATTTTCAATACAAAGGTCCACTTCTTCTGATCTCATTTCTGGTCTGGACCGCATCATTAGTCCTTTTTGCATTCAGCCGGTCATTGTGGCTCTCAATCTTTGCCCTACTTCTCTTTGGGATAGCGCAAAATGGGGTAGGCGCGACGACGATGACGTTGATGCAGATTCGCGTCCCTCAACAGATGCGCGGGCGTATCATGAGCCTGAATACGTTGATGGTGATGGGCATGCGACCATTGGGCGACTTTCCCGCTTCCGGCCTGATCACGCTGATAGGCGGACCATTGACGGTCTTTATTTGTGCTGCAATCGTCGGCTGCTATAGCATTTATTTATTGGTGGCTCGTCCCGCTATTCGCGAGCTATAACATTCTGTGGCGAAGAAAGAAGGCCTGGTGCCACCGCTACACCAGGCTATAACGTTCGCTCAGTCCTTTGTAGGAGGCCTGTAACTCGTGTTCGGCAACCAGAGCTGCAACCTGGGTTTGCAATGCAGTACGCGCAGGATGGCTTCTCCTTCGGTCAAGCGAGAGGGCCTGCATCCAGTATTCCAGTGCCGCTGAGAAGTCTTGCTCAATCATCTTTAGCTGGCCCAGACGGTGTAGCAATGCACAACACTCAACAACAATCTCCAGTTCCTCGGCAAGTGATAAGGCTGAGAGATAATAGCGTTGCGCCTCCACAAAGCGATGCATCATGCGCGCAACATCGCCGAGGCCACGGAGCGCTCGCTCATCAACGGTGCGCGCTCCCTGCTCACGAGCCTGAGCCTGAGCCTGCTCATAGAGCTCTTTTGCCAGCAGATAATCGCCCTCTTCGAGGGAGACCGCAGCCAGTGCCGTCAAGACATGAGCGCGATTGATGCGATCGCCAAGAGCAGTAAAGATCTCTCTCGCCTGCTCATAACAGGTGCGCGCCTGGACAAGGTTCTGACGCGCACACAGGCTATCGCCTAGCAGATGCAATACCCAGCCTTCCCCCCGACGCTGATTGAGCAAACGAAAGAGGACAAGCGCCTCATTCGCGAGCTTCTCAGCCTGCTCAAGATCGCCCTGCGCGCTCAAGAGCACACTTTTATCCGCCAGCACCCAGGCCTGACCGGAGAGTAAAGCCAGTTCATTGAACAGCCGTAGCGCTTCATCGTATGCATTCAATGCCTGCGTATACTGCGTCTGAACCTCGAACAGCGTCCCGTAGTTGCGCTGCACGGTGGCAAGCCCTTCTTTGTTATTCAGGACACGAAAGATGCTCTGCGCCTGATCAAAAAAAGTACGAGCCTCTTTGTAACGACCAGAACTACGGCTAATCTCACCGGACACGACCGCAACCCAGGCCTCACCATTGCTCTGCTGCTTTACGCGGAACAATGTCAGCGCTTCCTCAGCATGTTCCCGAGCCTGCTGCAAATTGCCAGCTTCACGAGCAAGCACGGCCAGTTCATAGAGAGCCCAGCCTGCATTTTCCTGATCCTCCTGTTGACGATGAAAGGTCAGGCTACTGCGCAGATACGCTTCTGCCTCAGAATACTGCCCGAGGCTCCGCAATACAGCTCCCAGGCAGCACTGAATACGACCTTCGCACGTTTTATCTCCCAGGCGAGAGGCATGGAGGGCGGCTCGCCGGAGCATCGTCAGCAACTCCTGAGCGGAGCCGCGCCCGCAAAGAGCCCACGATGCCTGCACAGCCACACGCACGGCATCTTGTATATCCCGCGGCTCTCCAGCATTTTCTAGATGGGCAAAAGCGGCAAACCATTCTTCAGGCGAGGGCTGCGGCAACTGACAATAATAGTCTGCAACGACACGATGCACGCGGCGTCGCTCAGCAAGCGGCAAATGGGAAAGGGCAAAATGGCGAATCTGGGCATGAATGGTATAGACGTTACCATCGAAGAATATAAACGATGCCTTCACCAGCTCATCGCGAGCCGCACTCCAATTTGCGAGCAGTTCAGCAGACGAAACCTTCTCTCCATCCTGAGACTCTTTCGCCGCCTGTAGCTTCTCAGAGGCAACCATCAACATAATCTGCTCGCGCCTGAAAGGCAATTGAAAGGCGGAGAGATACGATAGCAATAAACGCGCCAGAGGCGTCAAACGGCTATACGAGACATTCAGCACGGCGAGAATACCTGCAAGCGGCGTGTTGCGCAGCTCGTCACGAACTTCTTCCAGGGAGCGGGTAGCAGCCTCGGGCGTATAAATCTTGCCTCCAATCGAGCGCGCCGTACCAAAAATCAATTCTGCCCCCAGAGGATATCCATCAAGCAAGGTGCAAATCTCGCGCAGAATAGCCTGCTGCCTGGGATCATCCAGATGGATGCGTTGATCTAACCCACTGGAGGACGCCAGTTCTCCAAAAAGCTTCAACAAATCGTCGTTGGTCATTTTTCCGACAGGACATTCATACCAGCGACATTGCACCCCTTCAAAAGCCAGCGCATGGTCGGGATTGGAGCGCGAGGTAATTATCACCACAATTTCAGAGGGCAGTGCGGCAAGAAACTGTAGCCAGCGCAGCAATTCCGCTTGATCCTTCACCTCTTCAAAGCCATCCAGCACTAAGAGGCACGGGAGTTCTCGACTCGCCAGACCACGTAGCGCACCCAATGCCAGGCGAGCACGCTGTTTCGCATCAGTCGCCGGGGAGATCCGCGTAGGGATGTGAAGCGCACCGATTATTTCTTGCAGGGCATCATTGAACGTTTTGCCTCCCTGTAGCGAAAGCCCGATAATCCCGCCGGGAAACTTTTTCTGATTACGTTGCGCCGCCTCAAAGGCCAGGGCGCTTTTCCCAATGCCAGCAGGACCAGTCAGAGCAATATGGTGCGTTCCGGAGCGCAAACGTAATGACCGCTTCAACTCAGAGGAGTCCTCACCAGAGACAATGGCGGTCAGCAACATATCTAATTTTTCCAGCTCTTCACGACGACCAATGAACGTCGTCGAGGCACCCAGATGCTCTAACGGATGAAAACGCTCGCCGGGCGCATCCCGACTCACCAGAAGCGGCACCGGCCCCTCGTCTCCCTCCACCACATGCCGATAGAGCACAGGAATAAACCAGTTCTTATGCTGTTTCGACATCATCGCCTGCCGCGCACGAGAGAGTGCCTCCTCCAACATACGTCCATCGGCCAACGCCTCGTAGAAATGGAACATAAACGTCGGACTCAAATCATCCTGCAAAGAGAAAGGCATCGCGACCACCGCAGGCACCTGGGCCGTCACCAGTCCCGTCGCAAGCGTGGCATCAACCACAGTTTGCCGGGCCTGTTTCTCGGTCTCTTCCCCCACCAGAGCCGTCTCGCAAGCCGCAAAGACCGTCAGACGGACATCACTGCTCAAAAACAGGTCGCGCAACGATTGCGTATCGACAAACTGATTGCGGCCATCCTCATCGCAAAAGCAGAGGTAGGTTTGCGCTTTTACACGCGTTAAGGAGATACCACAGGACTGACACTTACGCGCATCCGCTTCATTCATCGCTCGACACGCATCATCAGGGCAGAGCCGACCATAGGCCCCATGTCCATCAAAATGGACCACATAACAGGGGATAATCGTATCGCTGTCATCGATCAATCCCGCGCCACCATAGGAATTGAAATAGCGCACCAGTTGATCAAAAGTCGGTGGCTCCAGACGATCAAGAAAGACCTGACCATTCTCTATCAAAGGCGTAAATGCCTGTTCCAGCGCCGCAAAACTGCGCTCCGTCTCCAGAGGAGGATAATCGCTTGGAGAGGCACCGATATAGAGCACACGGCAGGGAGGATGGACGGGCAATTCACAACCGGCTGGCACGTCTGGACGTAAGATAGCCCTGGTCAGCGTAAAAATGCCCGATGCGAGCAGAAAATGATCCCCATTATGCAGCAGTTCCCAGGGATAGCGAATAAATTGATCGCAATCAGGTCCAAAACAGAGAGTCAGGGCCACGGTACCACGGCGCTTTAGCGTACGCTGAATCACACTACGTAGAACAGCATAAACGGAGTTCCCGTGCGGCTTTTTTTTGTCCTCACCTCCTCCAAGCGCGGAGAAGAGATGACAACCAATCTCACATAAATCCTCGTACCTGGTTGTTAAAGCATTGAGCTTTTTATGCAACGATTGAAGTTGCTTTGGAGTATATGGCGGAACGAACTTACTGTGGACTGTGTGCCCGGACCAGCTTTCGCGAGCCTGCACGTCAAAAGTACCATCCTCACACTTTTGGAATAAAATGCTCAGTGTCTCACCCATGAACTCGGCGTCTCTCATGATTCATTAGGATTCAGTGCTTTATGCTACGCTGATTGCACTCCCTGTGCGATAAAAACAGCTATTTTTAGTATAACACAAGAGTAGCCGGGAGTGAATATTTCGCTCAGGACAGGCAGAGCTGGCGAGACACCCAGGCGGCCTTATTCCCCCCAATAAAGTTCTGCTTTGCCGAACCGTACCACATCGCCGACCTTGACCCCGGCTTCTTCTAAGGCTTTTGTCACACCCATTCTCTCCAGCACCACCTGCATACGCGCCATACCTTCTTCGCTCTCCTGGTCGGTCATATTCACGGCACGTTGGACAAGGCGACCACGTACCACAAAGACACCATCCTCTTTTGCGATCGTAAAAGCGTCATCGCCCAGGGGACGCAGGACCGCATTCTCGTCGATGGCACCCATTGGCTGTGCAGCTGCACGCTCAGTCTCTTCCTGTTGTATCTCGCGCAGGCGGTCAGCAGCATAATTCATCAGTTCCTCGGTCCCCTGATGCGCGGCCGCCGAGATTGCAAAAGCGGTATAGCCAGCCGCTTCCACCTTCGCCCGCAGAGCTGGCCACTGCTCCTGCGCCTCAGGAAGATCGATTTTATTGAAGACCACAATCTGCGGGCGAGAGGCCAGTTTCTCATCATATTCGCGCAGTTCGCGATTAATCGCCTCAAAATCTTGCCAGGGATCGCGATCAAAAGCCGCACCGTCCAGCATATGGATCAGCAAGCGCGTACGTTGTACATGGCGTAAAAACTCGTGCCCCAGGCCGATTCCCTGAGAGGCACCTTCAATCAGGCCGGGAATATCAGCCAGCACAAAACTATACCCATCGCCCCGTCGTGCCTGACCGACCTCAATCACGCCAAGATTAGGAGCCAGCGTCGTGAAAGGATAATCGGCAATCTTCGGTTTGGCGGCCGTAACTACCGAGAGAAGCGTCGACTTGCCAGCGTTGGGATAGCCAACCAGACCGACGTCGGCGATGAGACGAAGCTCCAGGGTGATCCAGAGCTCCTCGCCCGGCTCACCTTTCTGTGCCTCTTTCGGGGCCTGATGGGTAGAAGTGGCAAAATGGGTATTGCCCAGACCTCCACGCCCTCCACGAGCAATCATCACCTGCTGGCCGGGGTCAATCAGATCAGCAATCACCTCGCCACTGTCGGCATTGCGCACAATCGTGCCGCAGGGAAACAGCAAGGTCACATCCTCACCCTTCGCGCCGTGCATTTTCTGCCCTGCACCAGCTCCGCCAGCATCGGCAGTAAAGCTGTGACGATAGCGATAGTCGATAAGCGTATTGAGATTGTGGGTCGCCTCAAAGTAGACACTCCCCCCTCTGCCACCATCGCCGCCATCGGGCCCGCCAAACGGGGCAAATTTCTCGCGTCTGAAGTGGAGCGAACCATCACCGCCATCACCCGCTTTAATATAAATTTTTGTATGATCGTATAACATGCTGTATTCCTACGTACCTGTACAGGCAAAAATCAAGCTCTTTGCGCAGCGGATAGCAGTATATCACAGATTAGCAGACGATGATAGAGGCAAAAAGCAGAAGAGCAAGCCAGTGAGCATTTCAGCTCACCAGCCATGTTCCATATCCACCGGCGGCTGTATCACACTGATAGGTGCCAGCAACCTGCCGGGCGCTACAATAATTTCCCTGTATACTGTCATCGGACCGAATACTACCTCTAAAGAGCAAAGGGAGCAGACCATTACTGCTCTCAACAAGAAACTGGACCTGCCCCTCCTGAGTCACCGAACCCGTAAAGTTTCCACTTCCGATCAGGCCTGCGCCAACGGTGAACGTACCGGTGATCTGTGCGCCATGTGCCTGCTGCTGAATATGGCTCAAGCCCATCGTCGAATTTGTGGGTGGCGCAGTGAACTGGTCAGAAATGTGGCCCTGATACCGCGCTTGCAACTGCGGGTAGAGCGGGAGAGGAGAAGCGGTTGGCGCGCTGGTTGGCGTCACGGGAGGAAGAAGTGTCCGTTGCACCTGTGGTCTAGCAGCAGGCTTGCCCGGCGTCGAACGAGATTGCATGTGCGAGAAAAAGCCTGTGCCAAATGCAATACTGCCTGCCAGCGCAAAGAGCACGAGAATTGCCAGCGGCAGCAGCCAGATTGCGGAACGCCCATTGTGCGACGAGCGCGCAGTGGTCATACGGTCATGAAAAGCGTGCACTGGATAGACCAGTGTGGTCACACGGGCAGTTGCAGCCTTTTGCGGGATCAGCACTTCCTCAGACTGTGGCTCCGGCTGAGAAGATAGTGATGTCCCTACGAATTGTGGCTCCTCCTCTGCTTGAGAAGAGGATGACGTTTCTGCGGCTTGTGGCTCTTCTTCCGACTGAGAAGGTTCGCGTGTCTCTGTCGCTTGTTGCTCCTCTTCCGGCGGAGAAGGTTCGCGTGTCTCTGCGGCTGGCGATTCCTCCATTGATTGAGAAGATAGTGACATTTCTGTGGCCTGCCGCTCCTCCTCAATCTGATCTACAGGTGCTTCCACAGATTGTGGTTCCGCTTCTGACGGAGAAGGTGGGGGCGTTTCTGTGGCCTGCGCTTTCTCATCCGAGCGGGGAAGAGCAGGAGAGAGGAGAGGAGGGAGTATCATCAGGTCCGCTGGGAGCGCTGTCTGGAGCGCCTGCCAGAACGCGTCGACCGTGTGAAAGCGCTCGTGACTATCTAGCGCCAGAGCACGCATGATCGCATCAACGATCTGCATGGGCACAGCGGGGGCAAGCTCGTGCAGTGGTTCAAGTGGATCGCGGCCCCTATCGTTCAGTTGAGTCAGGCGGCTAAGAGCGTCTACCGGCACCACGCCAGTGAGCAACACATAGAGCGTTGCCGCCAGACCATACAGATCGGTCCGAGGACTCGTCTCGTGAGCATACTGCTCAGGAGCGGCATAACCAGGCGTGCAATGACGGATTGCGCTCGTCGTTTCGTCCCGCTCATACTCCTTCGCAATACCCAGATCGACCAGCACTGTTTCCTGACTGTTTTTGGGAACAATGATATTAGCGGGTTTAATATCACGATGAAGAATAGCAGGTTGTTGACGATGCAGATACGCGACAGCCGCAAAAATCGGTGCCATCAGTTGCAGCGCATCTGCCAGTGGAAAGCGCTCCTCAGGCTGTTGCAGACGGACTTTCTCCAGATTTGGACCATCTACAAAATCCATGAGCATATAAGAACGTCGCGACTTCGCATCTGCAAATTCTCGATAGACACGCAGTAGCGCCGGGTGATCGAGTCGTTTCAAGACGCTGCTCTCAAAAGCAAAGCGTTCGCGTTCTTCTTCATCCGGGTCAATCACCTCTTTCAGAGCAAAGAGGTTCCCCTTTACGCGCTGATCTTGCACCAGATACACGGCCCCAAAGCCGCCTTTGCCGAGGAGTTTTTTTATGCGATAACGGTTATGTATAACACTCCCAACTGGAAGCGCTGTTTGTATGCCTTGCACCGTTCACTCACCAATTTAGTATCTGTTCTACACAATTACTACGAATACGCATGATAAATGGACGCATATAATTATAGCAGAAAAGTGAATCCGGTAGATAGAGGTATAAAGCCCAAAAGAGAGCATTCTGCCTTCTTCCTCTTCACCTGCCGATTAAGCAGAGACAACCTGCTCCTGTAAGAGAGACATTTTGACACATTTCATCCAGTATTATACCATTTACAATGGTAGTGCTTTATTTATTGATTTTCCCCAACATGCTATGTTATACTCGAACTATTCCAGAACAAAGCAGGCTATTTTCATCGTTCCTGAAAGGCAAGCGAGCTTAGAAAAAAGAGAGAGACAAAGAAGGGAAACGCAGACGCCCCAAACTTGAGAACAGAAAGAGGGGAAAAAGATGGCCGAACATTCAGCATCCATCATCATCAACGCGCCGGTCCATCAGGTCTATGTCTTATTTACGCATTTTCACGACTTCCCAAAATTTATGCATTTCGTAAAAGAGGTCACGTACGATGATGAACAACGATCGCATTGGGTCGTACATGTGCTCAAAGACTATGAGTGGAACGCGGTAAATGAAGACTGGATACCCGATCGACAAATAGGCTGGCGTTCGACTTCTGGTCTACAGAATACAGGTAAGGTCAAATTTCGCGTCCTCAGCGCCAATCGTACCGAGGTTGATGTCTACGTCTCCTACACGCCCCCCAGTGGAGCACTGGGCCAACTGGGAGAGGTCTTTGTGGCGGGAACCTATTTCGACGCCATTCTCAAAGAAGATCTGGAAAATTTTGCCCATATGGTTGAACTGGCTCCCGAGGGATCGCTCGATCCAATGTCGTCCCACTACCTCTTTCATCCACTGAGCGCGGCCAACCTGAAAGCGATTACCCCGCATCAAACGCATATCTGGGCCAATGATCCACAGATGCAACCGCAGGCGCTGGCAGAACGGAGGGCAAGAATCGCACGTGAAGCCCATGAACGTCTCCTGGCCGAGCAAGCGCGTATTGCGGCGGAGAAGCAGCGTCGTTCGCAAGAACAGCAAGCAGTCCAGAACCAACGTGCCGTTTTAGAGAGAGCGGCGACAAAACGGCTACAGGAGCAGTTGGAACGTGAGGCATATCTCGCGCAGAGCCATAGGCAACAGCGACAGATCGATCCGGTCCTTGATACGCTTGGCGGACGCAATGCCTCGAAAGATCGAACCGCATTTGGTGATCGGGATGGTCTGCGTCCACGCCATCCCAAATATGAACAGAGTCCCATGACAGCGCGTTATCCCCTAAAAGAGAAAGCAACCGTGAAGCTGTCTGAGGAGGAACTCGAAACAGATTCGCCCTGGCTCTACTCTATCCGAGGAAATCCCGAACAGCCGCCAGTTGAGTGAAAACCAGCGGACAGGATTGATACCTGTCCGCATGCCAATGGGAATGATTAGCCTACCAGGGTTGCACGAGCATCGCGGGCATGCATGACCAGAACGGTCAGCAGCATACGAATTTGCTCCTCAGTCTCCTCATGCGCAAGGCTACCATCGCGATCGAACTTCTCCTGAGCCGAGACATAGAGCGCGGGCGCTGGCAGAACGGGGACCTGCTTCTCAGCCAAGAGCTGGCGCAGGCGCTGTTGCTCCGTCGCACTCTGACGACCAACGCCCATCAGAGCCGTCGGCTTGCCTGTTAGCACCGACGTATCCTCCGCATGAAGAGCCCAGGCAAGGGCATTCTTCGTGCCATTGGGCAGAAGGCCTTTATATTCAGGGGAAGCAATCAGAACGGCATCGGCTTGCTGAAGCTTCGCGCGAAACTGCGAAACGCTTTCAGGGAGTTGCGCAGTCTGTTCAAACGTGGGAAGATCCTCGACAGAGACAATCTCCAGATCGACATATTCCGGCAGCAATTCACGAGCGCACTGAAGCATAGCTTTATTATAAGAATCTTGACGTTTCATGCCAGTAAAACCAACAATACGAATATTTCTGGGCATATTTGCTCCTGATGATAGATGACAAATGACACAGGGATAGATTGAGAGATAGCATAATATTTTTCATACAGCAACCTGCCCTATAAGCAGGTGACACACCCATAGAAGAGAGGCGTCGTTCCGAAGAAAAAAGTGAGCAAGTATCTTCAACCATCACAACATTGAGAGGATCATCCCGTCTGCCCACACCAGAGTCCTTTAAGAACCGATAAGAAGAGCAAGTAATGAGTAGATGATCGACTAAGAAACATACTCGAGTAGTATAGCATATCTTTTAATATTCGCCCAGGATGTACGCGCAGATTACGCCAGATGTACCAGAGCATAGATGAAACATAGAATCAGTAGAAAGGCTATTTCGTTTATTGAGCGGAAATAAACGCCGCCTCTCAGGCCTATGCCTCCTCTTCAGAGGCATTTTCCAGGCTCTCTACCAGGGGAAGAGAGATTGAGAAAACAGAACCTTCGCCTTCTATAGACTCAAACCAGATGCGCCCCCCCTGGCGCTCAATCAGTTCGCGACAGAGATAGAGACCCAGGCCGGTTCCACCAATACCATACATACGAGCATTATCGGCACGGACAAAACGGCCAAAAAGCTGTGCTTGCTGCTGAGCAGGGATGCCGATCCCAGAATCGCGAATGCTCACGAGAGCGCACGACCTGCTCTCTTCCAGACGAAGAGCAACCTCTATTGTTCCACCCTCAGGGCTATATTTGATCGCATTCCCCAGGAGATTACTCAGCACCTGCTCCATACGCTGAGAATCAGCATTGACGACCTGAGGCTCTGGCGCGGCAGAGAAAGCGAGCCTGTGCTTCTGCGTCGTCAATTGCAAGCGCTTCACGACGCGCTCGACCAGAGGCGACAGATTCAGCGGCTCACAATGGAGCGCGAGGCGTCCCCCCTGCAAGCGCGTCACATCGAGCAGGTCCGTGGTCAGTTCGATCAGACGGTCCGTCGCCTGCTCGATTCCTTCCAGCGATTCAAGCTGCCAGTCGACAAGCGGCGTACCATGGCCGCGCAACGACTGCATGACTAACGTCTGAGCAGAACCTTTGAGAACGGCGAGCGGCGTACGCAATTCATGGGCAGCAATCCCGATAAACTCATCTTTCAAGCGCTCAGCCTCTTTCAAAGCAGTAAGATCCTGGTGGATCACCAGGGCCGCCAGTTCATCCTGTTGAGCTTCATGCATGCGCCCGCCATCAGCAGGGAGATGCAATTTCTCGACGGGAAGGGTCACGGCATTGACCAGTACAGGCAAAGATGAGCTATCCGCATGGCGAATCACCTCCTGATGTTGATAGACCGTCTCGCCACGCTGAACAGCGCGTATGGTTGCCAGTTCTGCCAGCGGCATACTCAGACCATCCATGCTTGAGACACGAATACCATTCTTCATCAAGAATTCGCTCATCGGTTGATCGTGCTCCCACGTCGCGCCCCAGACCGTCGCCGTAGCTCGATTAGCCAGAACAAGCCGCGCATCAGAACCGCGTACCAGATAGACACTTCCAGGCAGTTCATTCAGCACCAGTTGCAATAAAGCACGCCGGGACTCAGACTCGGCATAAGCGCGACGTTCCGCAATCAGTCTACGCGCCTCGCTCACATCATGCCAGGTAATCACGGTACCAAAAAGCGCTTTCGCAGAGGGTGCCGCGGAAACAGAACTGGCGTAGAGCGGAGATGCCTTCACTTGATAGTCGTGATATTCCCCCTGCTCACCAGCAATACAGACAGTATCCTCATAGCCCTGCTCCTGCACACTGGCCTGTTGCGCAGGCAGCGTCAGTAACTGACGCAGGGCCTGCTTTTCTTCATCGCTCGTTTGTATCACCTCGCGAATACGTTGCGCGGCATTATTTTCGCGTAGCACCTGTCCCTGTGTATCGACCAGAACCACGCCATCGGAGATCCCCTCAAAGATCGCATTCAACTCCTGAGCGCGCATCTGCGTCATATGATAGAGATGAGCATTTTCCAGGGCAATCGCCGCCTGAGCAGCCAGACCGACCATGAGCCGTTCATGATCGTACGTAAATTGGCCCTTCCTATGATGTCCGAGCAACAATCCACCAATGACCACGCGTTCGCGATTTAACAAAGGCACTCCGAGAAAGCTATGAATCAGTGGATGGCCCTCTGGAAGACCATAGCGATACAAAGCCTCGTCCGAGATATTCCGCATGGGAACCGTCCCTTGAGATTGCGAGGAACCATGTGCCGGGGGAATATGTTCGTCCAGAACATCATCGACGCGCACTGGTATACCATGGCGGAAGATAGGCAAAAGCAGGCCTTTACCACCCAGAGGCATATGGCGAAAAAGTTCCTCCTGCTCCGGCGTCACCCCGATCACAGCGGCCAGATGGAAGAGATGCCCTTCGGCCTCAGTGAGAGGCTGACCAACAGTATCGGTGGGTCGCAAGGTAAAAGCCGCAACCGTTGCCCCCGTGAGCGCACAAGCCGTTTCCGCAATCAGATGCAGAAGTCGTTTCTCTTCCAGTTCGCTCGCCAGCGCCGAGCCCACACGGTTCAGAGCTGCCAGACGTTCAACGGCGTGCTCAGCGTTGGCCCGACGATCACTGGCAATTTGCACCAGCATCAGGACAAAAGCCGTCACGACCGCAAGACTGAATAGCTCGATAAAATCTTCAGCTTGCAGAGACTTTACCTGATAAAGGGGCGGTAAGAAAAATAGATAAACGCACAAAAGCTCGACAAGCGCTGCGAGCAAAGCATAGCGCAGTCCCCAGTGGTAGGCCAGCATCGCGACCAGCGGCAGATACCACAACCCGGGATCAAATAGATGTATACCCCATGTATCGATGCCAATAATACAGAAGGTCAGGAGAAACGTCCCCGGCACAGCCAGCAACCAGCCCAGAAAAGGGATTGCAGGCAACTTTGCAACAAAGAGATATAGCTCCCTGATATGTGTCTTCCAGGATTTCTTCATCGGCCTCTTGCAACTCTCACCCAGAAAAGCATCTCGCTCAAACGCGCGAAGATGAACCTCACCCATACAACATAATATATTCTAATCATAACCCATAAATGGGGGAAGAAACAAACAGGAGAAAATAGCTCAAGCAGCAGAAGCACAGCAAAAAGAGAATTTCCCCATTGTATGCCTCAGCGAGAAACCAGGAGCATACATGCAACGTTTTGAAAGAAGATATCGATAGAAAAAAGAATTATGAGGAGATATCTTCATCATGGCAAGCATGAAATCATTGACCGTTTCCACGCGAAAAAAAGATCAGGTGCTCGACATCACCGATAGGGTGGAAGCCTTTCTGCGCGAGGAACAGGCAGAAAGTGGCGCCTGCGTCGTTTTTAGCGCCCATACCACCTGCGCCATCACAACCGCAGACCTGGACCCGGGCACCGATCTGGATCTCTTAGATGCCCTGCGCGGTGTCCTGCCCAACATACGCTACCGGCACCCACATGATCCCGCGCACACCCCCGACCATATCCTCGCATCCCTGATCGGTCCATCGATAACTGTCCCTTATGTCAATGGACAGTTATTGCTGGGTGTCTGGCAACGGATCATCCTGGTTGAGTTCGACGGTCCCCGACAGCGCGATGTGCATCTGACATTATTGTAGAGATTGCACGGGCAGCCAATCCCAGGGAGGGGGAACGCGGATCGGCATGAAGCGCGTTCCCTACCTCTGCCTTTGGGCGACATGGCCGGGGGGGAACGCGGATCGGTATGAAGCGCGATCCCTACCTCTGCCTTTGGGCGACATGGCCGGGGGGGAACGCGGATCGGCATGAAGCGCGTTCCCTACCTCTGCCTTTGGGCGACGCGAATCGGTGCCGGTACGTGTTCCCCGGGCGAATGGGCGATGCGTTATGAAAAATTGTGAAAGTGCTACACATCCTACACAATGGTGGATGTGATCGGGATCTTGACCCTACACGTTCCTACACCAGAGCTACACGAGATGGTGAGAGGTGAAATGATAGGGCGTTGTGATCTTTTTGGTGACGCGCT
>DATJHM010000121.1:0-4398 GCA_035493895.1 Ktedonobacteraceae bacterium | reverse complement strand
CCTGGGCCCCATCCTCACCTTCCTGATCCTGGGTGGCTTCCTGGTCGTTGCCTCTATCATCGCCCAGTTTGGCACTGATACCAGATTGAAGCGCCTCGATGAGGTCTCTCCGTAGAGTCGCCGCTTGTCTGCAATGTCACGGAAAGAAGGAGAATCCCGATCATGCCCAGTAGGGACGCCATGGCGAATGGCGTCCACCCCCACCGGCCATCTCGCCCCCGCACGCGCTTCTCGAGCACGTGTAAGGGCGAGATGGCCGGTGGGGGGACGGGGATGCTCTTGCGCTCAATCTCCATAGCGTCCCTACTGATCCAGGTGAGCGCGGTGAAAAGACGCCATGACGTTTGGCAGACCACGACGAAAATGATCGGAGATTCTCCTTCTTTCCGTGACATTGCAAACAAGCCCCATCTCTACTTGACAGGACGCTCTTTCTGCCTGTATACTCTTCAAGAAATTATTCACATTTCTTGGAGGTTTTGATGTCTACGCCAGTGTGCCGCTAACTCCATTCTGTTTCCTGCTCAAAAAGTGAAACAGACACCACTTTATACTTGCTCCCATTTATCCGTGTGTCCCTGTGGGCATGAGTGCTCGGTTGCTCGTGGCGCGATCTGTGCGCGACGATTTTTCTGGTTTTGCCAGAGAGAGACGGTGGATGAGAAAGCAAGCATTCGATGGTGCTCAGAGGTATGGAGAAGCGCACAGCAAACAGGTGTCAGGCATGGATCTCCAGCGAGCGCATCGCTGATTTTCCCCACTCATCACACCCTTGATAGATACTGTTTTTTGCCCTGTCAAAAAAGCAGGTACGATTCAGCAATGCTTTGTTCTCTCTCCATATCCTCTTTCTGCCCCATCGTTTCCTGATGTGATATGAGAAGACAGATGATAGAAGGAGACCATAGCAATGACCACAGGACTTTCCGACTTTTTTAAATACAACCTCTGGGCAAACCTGCATTTACTCGATGCATGCATGCAACTGTCCGACGCACAACTGGACGCAATCCCGTTAGAAACGCTGAGCAGTGTGCGCGAGCTTCTCATGCACATGTTCGCCTCCGAAGAAGGCTATGCGCACCATTTTACGGGAATTTCCCCTACGCCTCGCCTGAAGGAACTCAGTACGTTTCCTGGCTTCGACGAACTGCGGCGACGAGCCGAGAGATCGGGAAAATCGCTCATGACCATCGCGGAGGAGGGGGACCTGAGCCAGATCTTGCATCTTGACGAGGGGACCTATGATGCACCGGCTATCGTTGTGTTGATCCAGGCCATCAACCATGGCGTCGATCATCGTTCGCATATCACCACCCTGCTGAGCCAGCAGGGCATTGAGCCACCCGATCTCGATGGCTGGTCGTATAACGATGCCATGCGCTAAACGTCGGGAGTGCGTCTGAACTTCCGATGCGGAAAGGTGCCTGCAAGATGACAAATCGTACGTGGCCTGTCGCCTTGCAGGCGGCGCATCCGCACAGATTTCGTATCTCTCCTAAGCGAAAGTAGCACCTCGAGAAATGGGTTCCACTCTCCAAGACCTGTTTACGATCCTAGTTTTTTCAGGTTGTTTTTCTAAAGAAAATGATGCCCCCTGGCTGTCGCTAGTGCAGATTCAAGGGACCTCCTGTGTAAGAGGTTCGAGCAATTCGCAGTTAAAGTAGTCGCAGACTCGCTGTCTGACCTCTTGAGCAGTCAAAAGCCGAGCAGGTTCGATGATCGCTTGCTTGCTGTGAACCCACTTCGGCTCAATTGAGTTCAGCCAGGGGCTCTTGATGGGCAGCCAACATGGAATGATACGGACCCCTATTTTGCCGGTTTGAGCGTCTTGCAGCACGGTCTGATTGTGCTCACGTAGCCAGGTTTTGACCTGCTTACTGACGTGCCAGGAAGCGTTATCCCAAATCAACACCAACACCTGTTTGCCCTGTGCTCGGACCTGCTCACATAGCCACTCCAGAAAATCAGTCGTTATCTGGCTGACGGGACGTCCTGACACAAAGCGGAGGTGCATGCAACCACTTGAGGCTTCAAGCATGCCATAACAGGCAAGCGCTTTGGGATCGGGATCGTTCTTGTCCGCTGCCAGTTCCTGTAACCGCAGAGGCTCGTCCTGTTCACCCCAACTGTGCAGATTGGGTTGGCGCACCCGGCTCCACCACACCTCATCGAGATAGCTGACATTCCATCCGCAACGCTGAGCGAGAGCAATCAGAGCGTCGCGCCGTTTTTTCTTCCTGATATACTCAGGGTCGGGACTGGTGATCCAGTGTTTGGCTCGTTGCCACCCCACTCCAAGCCGCTTGAGGGCTTGGCGGATGGTTTCGATACTGACCTGGTTTACGGTCAAGCCTTGTTCGAAGCAAACCTCTGTGGCTAGATTGAGTGTCCAGAGGCTGGTCGCTTTGCCAAAAGTTCGTGGACTTTGGTGTAACAGAGCTCGCAGCACTTCACATTTGGCCTGGTCAAACTGCGCTTGCATGGTTTTTGGTCGAGAAGATTCTTGCTTGAGACACTCCAAGCCTTTCTGTGCGTAAGCATGAAGCGCATTACGGACCGTCTGGGTTGCACAGCCCAGGCTGAGAGCGATGGCTTTGGGGCACCGTCCTCGGCTGGATGTGAGAAGAATTTGGCTCCGGCGCAGGCTAAAGGCATTTGAGGAGCGCAATCCAGCTTCGATTCTTACTTGTTCGGTTGAACTCAGGGCTCTGATATACATGGGGTTTTTCATTCGTGGAGACTCGTTTACCTAAACTTCCGATACCGGGCTGGAGGAATGCCTACTTCTCGTCTGAAGGCTTTGCGAAAGGCGACTTCCGAAGCATAGCCGAGTTGTTGCGCAATTCTTTCCGTCTCTACTTCATTCTTGAGCAAATGGGTCGCCATATGCATACGCCAGCGTGTGAGATATTTCATGGGTGGCTCTCCGACCAGATGAGTAAAGCGCGAGGAGAATGCTGAACGGGAGAGGCCCACCGCATCTGCCAGCTCCTCTACCTTCCAGCCGCGTTCGGGAAACTGGTGGATCAGACCAAGGGCGGTACTGATGGGCTGATCGCGTAGTGCTGCCAGCCATCCTCCATTTGTCTCGGCTTGCTGTTCAGTCCAGATGCGGATGACCTGAATAAAGAGCATCTCGGTCAAATGCCGCAGCATGGCCATCGCACCAGCCTGTTGCGAGGTTGCCTCATAGGCGATCAAACTCACAATATTGGCGAAACCCTGGACCATACGTCCCTGTTTTCCTGGAATATGCAGGACGTTTGGCAGAGATTGAAGCAAGGGATGAGCACCAGGATTTTTAAATTGGAATGCGCCACAAAGCAGAACTGTTTTGGGTCCTTCTCCCTCAAAAGGGAAAATCTTGTACTCTCCATGTGCGTCGTAATCCAGATGGATAGCCCCTTGTGTTAGAGGTGAAGCGAGTTCATCACAAATAGTATGAGCGTGTCCATGCGGAAAGACGACCACATCTCCATCCTCGACTCGCAATGGCGTGGGATCGCCCTCAACAAGCAGGTAGCCACCTCCAAAGTTGAATATGTGGAAGGTGCTATCTTGACTGGGTGCGAAATCAACGCAGCAGTGAGAAGCAACCTCTGTATACGAACCCAGCCAGCCTTTCAGTTCTAGCGTATTAAGCACATCCGTGAGAACATCCATATCACTCTCCAAATTCAGGACGATCAGACATATATTGTGAACAGTATGACATAGATCGTCCTGCTTTTCAAGGGTACACTATGTACATCAGGACAGGATGAGATTGCAGAGGATGCGCGAAGTGTAGCGGGCACGCAGATCTGCTGTTCTGTAGCTTCACTTCCACAGAATTATGAGTGATACCATAAGGAGAACAATGGCGCTATGGCCACAATGAAAGCTGTACAGATACATGAGTTTGGTGATGTTGATGTTTTGAAATATGAGGACATCGAGCAAACTGAACCACAGGCTGGTGAAGTGCTGGTGCGTGTGCAGGCCGCGGGCATTAATCCGATAGATTGCCTTTCCCGCACAATGCCGATACCTGGTATTACAGCAGGACACTTCCCGTATGTCCTGGGTTTGGATATCTCAGGCACAGTCGTCGCGCTAGGCGAAGGTGTGACGCAGTTCGCGCCGGGTGATGAGGTTTATGGGATGCTGCTGAAGGGAAAGGGATACAGCGAGTATATCGCCGCGCCTGTTACAGATCTCGCGCTCAAGCCGCAGCGGTTGACGCATCAGGAAGCTGCTGGTCTGCCGCTGGCCGGGCTGACAGCCTGGCAGGCACTGTTTGATACTGCCCACTTGCAAGCGGGACAGACGGTTTTCATTTCCGGCGGAGCTGGTGGCGTCGGTCATTATGCGATCCAACTCGCCAAATGGAAAGGCGCGCAGGTTGTTACCACC
>DATJHM010000120.1:0-49325 GCA_035493895.1 Ktedonobacteraceae bacterium | reverse complement strand
TGCGAGCAATAGAAGAACGCTTCCCCTATAGTGATCGGCAGCAGGTCGCGAATTCTTCAGGGCTAGATTAGTTGTGTTTCAAGGATGGGGTATTCTATCGGAAACTATCATGATAGTTATGACAGGAGAGAGAAAAAGCAATGACAGCTTCCATGACACAACCGCAGGTCAAGATCTTACGCAATTATGTTGGCGGCGAATGGGTGACCGCGCAGACGACCAATTTTCAAGAGGTACGCAATCCGGCGACCGATGCGCTTCTGGCGCTGGCACCGTTGAGTGGCAAAGAGGAGGTCGATGCCGCTGTGCAGGCCGCTGCTGCCGCCTATCCTGCATGGCGAGCAACGCCTCCTCAGGAGCGTGTGCGTGCACTATTTCAGCTTCGGCAATTGCTCGATGCCCATCGCGAGGAGCTTGCCAGTCTGATTACGACCGAGATGGGAAAGACGCTGGATGATGCACGTGGCGAGATTCAGCGCGGCATCGAAAATGTCGAGACGGCCTGTGGCATTCCTTCGCTTATGATGGGATATTCTCTGGAAGATGGCGCGGCGCGTGGCATCGATGAAGAGGTGATCTATCAGCCACTGGGACCGTGCGCGGCAATTACGCCCTTCAACTTTCCCTTTATGATCTCATTCTGGTTCTGGCCCTATGCCGTAGCTACCGGCAATACCTTCATCTTAAAGCCATCCGAGCAGGACCCCATTGTGCAGCAGCGCGTCTTTGAGCTTATTCATGAGGCTGGCTTTCCTCCCGGCGTCATCAATCTGGTCAACGGGGGCAAGGATGCTGTGAATAGTTTGCTCGATCATCCCGGCATAAAAGCGATCTCATTTGTCGGTTCGAGCAAGACTGCCGCGTATGTCTACGCACAGGCAGCCGCACGTGGGAAGCGCGTCCAGGCTTCGGGTGGAGCGAAGAATGCGATTGTGGTGATGCCCGATGCCGATATCGCGACCTATCTGGGCACGATTATGAACTCCTGTTTCGGGGCGGCCGGGCAGCGTTGTCTGGCGAATTCGCTGATTTTGCCCGTGGGGGAGGCGCACGCGAAAATCCGTGAGCAGCTTATGCAGGCGGCAGGAAAGTTGCGGCTCGGCAATGGGTTGCAGGCGGGCGTGGATATGGGACCGGTGGTCTCAGCGGCGGCTCGAGATCGCATTTTTGCCGCGATTACCCAGGGCGTAGAGGAGGGGGCCGAGGCGATTCTCGATGGTCGGGTCGTGCAGGTGCCTGACTATCCTGATGGCTATTTTGTCGGTCCCACGTTACTCGATGGTGTGACACCGCAGATGTCCGTCTATAAAGAAGAGATTTTCGGGCCGGTGATTGGCATCTCGCCTGTAAAGACGCTGGATGAGGCCATTGAGCAGATCAATGCGAGTAACTATGGAAATGCAGCCTCGATCTTTACCAGCAGTGGCTTTGCGGCTCGCGAGTTCCGCTATCGTGTGGCAACGGGCAATATTGGCATCAACGTCGGCGTGGCTGCGCCGATGGCCTATTTCCCGTTCAGTGGCGCAGGTGGTTCTTTCTTCGGCAATCTGCATCCACAGGGACGTGACGTGGTCCGCTTTTATACCGAAAGCAAAGTCGTGATTACGCGTTGGACGCCGGGGGATAGTGGGAGCGTCACGGGTGTGGGTCGTTAGGCGGAAGCGTCCATATGCATTATGCTAAAAAAGGACCTCCATCGTTCTTGTGGAGGTCCCTCACCCCGAGACCAGTTCTGGATTGCTAGATATCAGCGGCCACGAACCTCGCGGCTCAGGGTCATGCCCAGCACGAGAAGGACGGCGATGATCAGCAGGTAGCCCGCGAAAGCTTGAACGGGGACCAGGAATGGCAGCGTAAAGATCAACGCCAGCACCAGCAGCGTGATCACCACACCGATCAGGATTATCATATCGCCGACGAGAAAGTTGTAGATTGCCAGAACTACCTTCATGAATGCACCTCATCAGTTTCAGTTGCAAGGGCCGCCTGTGGTCGCACCGCGCTCTGCTGATTGCGTTTTAGCGTTTTCAGCCAGCTCACAAAAGCGAAAGAGGCCAGCAGATAGATGACAATTAGCACAGGGATAAAGGCATCGGAGAGTGGCCATGAGCCGTTGAAGCCCTCGATCGTCCAGAACGTGCCAAAGGATGTGAGCATAATACCGACGATAAACTTCAAGGTGTTCTCGGGCACTCTTTTCAGCGGTGAACGTACCAGAATGCCAGCCAGGATCACCAGCAGTCCCGCAACCAATGCACCAGCGGTTGCCGACGTAATGCCCGCAATTCTCGTATTGCCGACACTGGCCGCATTGCTGCCAAATGTGATCACAATAAAGGCGACCTCCAGGCCCTCGAGCAAGACTGACTTGAAGGATAACGCGATCGCGAAGGGGTGGAGACGAGGCGTAATGGTCTCGCCGCGTGCGCGCAGATCGGCCATTGTTTCCTCAAAGATGGCCTCTTCATCGTGCAGGGCCTTCCAGCCACTGTAACGCAGAATAGCTTTCTTGAGCCATTTTAAGCCGAAAAGAATAAGAATAATACCGACGACCATACGCAAAACGTCGATAGGAACGTATTGCACCAGCGCGGTGCCAAAGATCGCCACGATCACTGCCAGCGCTGCTACCGCGGCCAGCGTTCCGGTCAGCGCGCTACGCCAGTTAATGGTTACTCCTACCACCAGAACGATGGTAAACGCCTCCACAAATTCTACCGTAGAGGCCAGAAATGCCGCTGTTGCGACCGCCCATTCCATAGCGTGAACTCTCCTCTTCTATCGTGCATCGATATCTGCAAATGCTATACAGATGTTTTGCCAGGAACAAAAAGACGGATTCCCTCTCTTTATCGCTGGTGATATTGTACCATATTTTTGTAACAGAAGTAATTTTGTAACATACGCACATTGTAACAGGATTTACTTTTATTTAACATGCCGATAAACAGCTATTAAATAACTCACAGTATTGTGAAGATAGGTTCTTCATTAAAGCCCTTTATCGGGTTCTTAATCAAGAAAATGATCACCATGTCCTATGATAAGGGAGAACTTATTTTCTATGGCTGCACCCTTTACTATGAAAACGTCAAGAAAACGTTCAGCCAGTATTTTGCTGGTTACTATGCTCAGCCTGGCTATTTTCCTGACGGCTTGCGGTAGCACTTCTGCCACGACAACAGCGACTGGCGCATCGACTACTACGACGAGCGCGAACTCCTGTAAAGCGACTGGCTTGACCCTCTATTCATCGCAGGGCTACGATGCGGATATTGCCAAAGCCTATCAGCAGCAGACCGGTATTCAGGTCAAGCTGGTGGATGATAGTACGGGCAACCTGCTTGCGAAGGTCGCAGCGGAGCGAAACAATCCACAATGGGATGTAATCTGGTTTGATGGCAATGTGACGATGCAAACGCTCGATGATCAGGGATATCTCTTAAAGTGGGACTCAACTGGCCTGAGCAATTATACTGCCGAGGGTATGAAAGTCGTGCCAACGGACCATGCTTACTATCCAACGGGGGTCACTGCTGCCGGTGCGATTATCTATAACACGAAGCACATTCCTGCGGCGGGGCTGCCCAAAGATTGGAGTGACCTGACAAAGCCAGCATACAAAAACCTGCTTGCTGAGAATGACCCCGCCTTCTCTGGTCCGGCCTATCCATTTATTGCTGGTGTGGCGCAGGCAATGGGTGGAGAAGCTCAGGCAAAACAATTTTTCTCGAACCTGAAAACCAATGGAGACAAAATTTTCCAGACCAACGATCCAACCTTAAATAGCGTCGAAACAGGCGCTCGCGAGTTTGCCATCGTGCAGGATTCCGCCTACTATGCCGCCAAAAAGGCCGGTCAGCCTCTGGGCATTATCTATCCAACATCAGGCGTCGCCGCACTACCCAGTGAAATAGGGATCTCTGCTCATAGCAAGCATTCTGTCTGTGCCCAGCAATTTGTAAACTGGGTGTTGTCTGCTAATGGTGGGCAGAGTGTGATGACGCATCATGATCCAACGGACGGTGATACCTACTTTATTGATATCATCCAGGGCGTTACGCCGCTTGTGACGCGCCAGACGGATGGTATCAACTTTATTACCCTGGATGTGCCCAAATGGGCGGGAGTTGAGGCAGAACTAAAACAATGGTTCCACGACAACATCGTTCAGTAAATTCGACTTCACAAATCAGCAACGGAACTGAGGCACACGCTTCAGTTCCACTGTCGTTTTTGCCAGCTCTTAGATCAGGACGTGCATGGGCTCGTTGGGGCAGCCGCATAGGCATTATTGGTGTGCCCATCCTGCTCTTACTCCTGCTAGTTGTCTACCCGCTGGCCGCAATTATCCTGCAAAGTGTTTTTCCTGACCTCTATACGGACCATCCGAATCTGATACCAGGATTGAATGCGCTGCGTGATCTGACGAAAAATCCTGCGAACTATCTCGCTTTTTTTAACTCTCTCTGGTTAGGAGCAATTACCGCCATTCTGGCCTGTCTGATTGGTACCAGTCTGGCTCTATTAGCGCGTAGAACCGATATGCCCTTCAGGCGTAGCATCGATACGCTGGTATGGATTGTCTTTTTTACGCCCTCTTTTCTCGTCGGCGAAGCCTGGTCGCTCGTTTGTATTCGTGGAGGCATCCCCGATCAGTACTTTCACTTCTCCGACGCATTCATCAACTGGTTTTTCTCTCCGGTGGGCGTCATTTTTATTTTGAGCCTGAAGACTTTTCCTTATGTCTATCTGTCAGTTACGGCCGCTTTGCACTGGCTGGGCTCGGAGTTTGAAGATGCCGCGCAGGTGTGTGGCGCAAAAACCTGGCGTGCCTGGTGGCACATCAATATCCCCTTATTATGGCCAGCAATTCTCTCCGCTGGTCTCATCGCTTTCGCTGAAGCGCTCTCGGACTTTGGCACGGCGGCGACGATAGCGCAGAACGCGAATGTGACGCTGATTACGTACCAGATCTATACGGCTATCAATACCTCACCCGTTGACTTTTCGCTTGCCGCAGCCCTCTCCCTCTTTCTCTTTGTGGCGATTGTCCTGGCTCTGGGTCTGCAAGCCGCCATTCTGCGTACGCGTTCATTTCAGGTGATCAGCGGAAAGAACAGGCCGGTGCGTATGCTTTCGCTCGGCCTCTGGAAATGGCCTGCCGTTCTCTTCTGCTTCGTCATTTTTGCTCTTGCGTTGCTTGTGCCGCTGGGGGCATGCCTGGTTCTCTCGCTTTTACATGCCTTTGGTCAGGGATTGAGTGCAAGTAACTGGACACTTGACAACTACCAGGCTGTTTTGATGCAGGGTTCGGACAACCTGGATTCGCTGGGGAGAACCTTCTGGCTTTCGCTAGGAAATGCCACCATTACGATGCTCGTTGGTTTACCAATTGCATTTATTATCCGCAGAACACAATTGCCGGGACGGCGGCTTTTGAGTCTGATCACACTGGTGACGATCGCGGTGCCGGGCCTGATTCTCGCTTGCGGCTATATCTTCGCCTGGAATGCACCTTACTTGAATGTGATCGGCATCGGTGGGGTGGATGGTGTGCAGTTTTACGGAACGGTCTGGATCTTACTTGCCGCCTATATTGGGGGAAGCCTGCCCTATGCTACACGTCTGGGTATAGGCGCGTTGGAGCAGGTCAGCAGTACGATGTTAGAGACGGCTCAGGTACAGGGGGCGGGACTGTTTCAGATGCTCTTGCGGATTGTTGGTCCTCTCTTGCGTAGCAGCCTGGGCTCTATCTGGCTCTTAGTGTTTACGAATACCATGTTCGAACTGGCCGCCTCTGAACTGCTGTATCCTCCGGGACAGCCAACGATGCCGGTGATGATTGTGTCCCTTTTTAACGACTTCAAACTTGGACCGGGGATGGCGCTTGCGATGCTCAATATTGCGCTCGTGATCGTAGCGGTCGTGGTGATACGCTTTATTCCCTGGGGTATACAACGTATGCTTGCACACAATGCGCAGAAAGAAAGAATACATGTATCTACAGATCAAGCAATTAAAGAAGAGTTACGGGTCGCGGCAGGTCGTCTCTGATGTCGATCTGTCTATGGAGGAAGGCGAAATCCTGTCTTTGCTCGGTCCATCCGGGTGCGGAAAAACAACGATTCTGCGCATGATTGCTGGTCTTGTGACTCCTGATGCGGGCACCATAGAGGTAGGTGGCCGTATGCTCTATGATGGAAAACGCGCGATGGCGGTGGAAGAGCGCGAGCTGGGCATGGTCTTTCAAGATTATGCACTCTGGCCACATATGACGGTGGCGCAGAATATCGCCTTTGGTCTGCGCTTACGACGATTATCGCGGGCAAAAATTACGCGACGCGTGGACGAACTCTTAGAACTGGTCAATCTCGCTGATTTTGGCAGACGTTATCCCAATCAACTTTCAGGTGGACAGCAGCAGCGCGTGGCGGTTGCCAGAGCTCTGGCAACCGAGCCGCGTGTTATTCTTCTGGATGAGCCTTTATCCAGCCTGGATGCTGCGCTGCGCGAAAGCATGTCTGGTGAACTGGTGCAGCTCTTTAAGCGCCTGAAGATGACCGCTATCAATGTGACGCATGATCAGAACGAAGCGATGATGATGTCGGATCGCATCATGATTTTGCGCGATGGGGAGGTGCAACAGGTTGGTACTCCGCAGCAATTGTATCTCAATCCAGCCAATCGCTTTGTGGCTTCGTTTATCGGTGCTGCAAATATCCTCCCGGGAGAGGTTCTGGAAACTGACACAAACTGTGTAACGTTACGCCTGGAGCAAAGCATCTTTGGCGAACAGGTCGCTGTGGGAAGAATACAAGAAGAAGTTGGACAGCAATCAGGGGACAAGGTTGTTCTGGTCTGTCGTCCTGACGATGTGTGTCTTCATCGTACCTGTCCCCCTGATGAGCGCAAAAACCTCTTTGCTGGCACCGTGCTTCATACATCGTTTGTGGGGGGACGCTGGCGGACCACGGTTGCCATCGGCCATGAGGAGCCACAAACGCTGGTCGCGTTTACGACTGCGGCAATGAATGGGCAGGATCGGGTATGGGTAGAGCTGTCTCCAGAAAATTGTATGGTTGTGCCTGGATAGAGTAATGCTGAAGGTAGGAATTTTTGAGGTACTTCTGAATAAAAAGAAGTACCCTTTTTTATGCCGGGAGGTAGCCAGACAGAATGAGAGACCTTTGTGCTCTGGAAAGCGTCTGTATTGGGATGAGTTTATTTGGAACAGGATAGCAGGAAAATACACAAGAGAAAGAACGATTTTATGAGAATGTGATGAATAATTCATCGAATTTTTTGGCCTATTCTCTTGAAATGCTTGACAAATCTCTTTTCTTCAGGCATTCTAGGGCATAGAAAAAAGGTGATAAGATGGCATTCCATCCTCCAATGAGATCAGGAATGGCCTTGTTTCAGGCGCTATATTATCACAAGGTTTCAGAAGAAGCGTCTATAGTGTAGTACTTGATATTGTCAAGCATATAAAAAGTGATAGATAGAAATTTGTATTGCTCTTTTGTAGATTGTCCTGGTAATGTTCTTCTTCTATCTTGTGAATTCTATATTACTAATACTAGAAAATCATATGCTGTTCTTAACTATATTTGTTAAGAGCAACATGATGGCAAGGAAGAAGGGGTATCTATGATAGATCTGGCTCTTGCGCGGTCTATATATTGGATACAAAACATTACCACGCCAAAGAAAATACGTTGGCTGATGGCGTTGGCTGTGGCATTGTTGAGTATTGTGAATGGGCTGACGACCTTATTGCCGACTCCGCATGGACGTTTAACGCTTCTGTACTTACTCATCGATACATTCGCCCCATTTGTGCCCTCGGGTGGTATCTTTGTCTATACTGGACGCACACTGGCTCTGTTGCTGGGATTTTTTCTTTTTCTGGTGGCCCTGGGTCTGGTGAGAGGAAAAGAGCGAGCCTGGCAATGCGCGGTGGTGTTGTTGCCGCTTTCTGCTCTGGCTCATCTCATGAAGGGGTTGAATATTGAGGCTGCTTTGCTCATCACGGGCATCTGGGCAATGCTGTTGTATTTTCGCAACTATTTCCGTGTCGAGAGCGATCCCTGGCATATGCGGCAGGGAGTAGCGTTTCTGGGATTGGGGTGTGTGCTTCTGTTCATCTATCTGCTGGGTGGCTATTCTCTTCTCCAGAATCAGTTTTTTACCACGGGAGTGGCGCATGCGGTAGCCCACGCGCTGTTGCGACGTGTAGTTGATCTGCCCAGTCATGAGGTGATACCTGAAACCCATATTGCACGCTGGTTCCTCTCTTCAATTCCCTGGCTTTCCTCGGCTGTGTTCCTGACCGGTATGGTGTTGATCTTGCGGCCCGTCAGTGGTCGCTGGTGGTTACACTATCAACGTGAACGAAATGAGCAGATGCATGCGAAAGCGTGGGAGCTAATCAAAACATTTGGCGTACAGACGATGGCGTTCTTTGCGCTGGATGCGCGGAATATGCGCTATATTGCGCCGGGGGGAGAGGGTGTCGTCAACTATCGTCTCATAGGTGATACTGCTGTAGTTGTAGGTGATCCTGTCGCAGCTCCAGAAGCGCGCGAGCGGGTCCTCAAGCAGTTTTTGAGCCTGTGCGCTCTGAAAGATTGGCGTATGGCAGTGTATCAGGCCAGGGCTGATGATCTTCCGCTGTATCGCAAACTGAGATTAACGGTGATGAAAATTGGGGAAGAGGCATTGCTGC
The DNA here is from genome assembly GCA_035493895.1 of Ktedonobacteraceae bacterium. Lineage (GTDB taxonomy): Bacteria > Chloroflexota > Ktedonobacteria > Ktedonobacterales > Ktedonobacteraceae > DATJHM01. Next base: position 40,594 of record DATJHM010000120.1, on the reverse strand, counting down.
ATCCGCAAACGTTTCTCCTCAAAGGTGCGGCGATGGCGAATGTGCGTACCAGCTCGCGTCGGGCTGAGCGCGAAGGGGTCTTTTTAGATTGGTATGAAGGTGAGCCTCCGCGAGAGGTGCTGGCTTTGTTGCAGGAGTTGTCACAAACCTGGCTACAGGGGAAAGGGAGCAAACAGAATAATGAGATGGGCTTCAGTATGGGGCGGCTGTCAGAGTTGTGCGAGGCGGGGCGGCGTTCCGAGCAGATTGCAATGCCAGTTGCACAGGAGCAGGGAGCCACGCCCTGTCTGATGCTGGCTGTTGCACGTAATCGGGGCGGCGTGCCATGTGCTTTTATGAGCTTTACTCCAATTTATGGGTGCTTGCGGATTGATGAGGATGGCAAATATGTACGCATGGGTTGGGGGTGGGCGTTGGACCTGATGCGCAGGGTGCCTGACGCGCCGCCGGGTGTCATGGAATTGCTGATTGTCCAGGCGGTGGAACGTTTTCGCGATGCCGGGGCAGAGATCTTCAGCCTGGGGATGGTTGGTCTGGCTGATACCCGGCAGGAGATGTCTCCCGGTCAGCAGAATCTCGCCCGGTTGGCTACTGAGCATATTCAGTGGTTAGAGACGCACCGCTCACTGCTACAATTTAAGCAAAAGTTTCAACCAACATGGGAGAGTCGTTATGTTATTGCGAGTAGCGCGTTAGCCTTGCCGAAAGTTGGTATTGCGCTTCTGCGTGCTCATCAGGCGTAAGCCGTGTTGGAGTGTTATTATGGGGATGATAGATACATCGATCATTCAACACATACTCAAGAAGAAGTGGGAGATCGCCTTTTCTTCGCTGGTCGTTCTCCTGGTCGTTCTTGTGAGCGGCTTTCTGTCCACACACACAGCGATAAATGGTACGCTACTTACAACGCTGGTTGGGTTTGGTCTTGATCCGCAAAGGGCAAATTTTGTCACGTCTCTCCTGCTGACCATCCTGGTAAGTCTGGTTGGAGCGACGCTCTCACGGCGATGGATGGTAGTGATGATGGGTGGCGTGGTCTTTTTCTCGGTACACTATCTCGCGCACTTTCTCACTACGGCCATGCTGCCCATGCGTGATCCAGGTGGCTTATTGGAGCCGTTAGACGCTCTGGCCCTGTTGCATACCAGCCTGATGATGTTTGCGTTAGCAATCCTGGCGAGTTGTATTGGGGTTGCGCTGGGACGTGGGCTGGCGTACACGCTGGTTCGTCCGTTGATGCACCTGCTTGCTTTTCTCTACCAGCAACGACGAACACAACAGATGGTAGCGAGGCAGGAAGAGGTAAGATCTCTGCCTGAGATGCGCAGAGAAAATGTTTATAGGCTCCCTCGTGTTATAAGAGAGTTGCTGCAAGCTTTGGGCTTTATCGCAGTGCTGATTCTGGCTCTGGGATCGGTAAACCTGTTTGTGTATGCGCCAGACGTCGGTCTCCATCTCTCTCCTGCCCAGGCTGATCTGGCTGGAACCGATCATGTAGTTTCACAATCTACCATTCTTTATGACACATATCGTAGCCCGGAGATGGGTGGGCAGACGCGCTCTTTTGTCGTTTACCTGCCACCTTCCTATACTACGCCAGCGGCCAAAAACAGACGCTATCCTGTGCTCTATCTTCTCCATGGCTCGCCGGGACAGGAGACGAACTGGCTGACGGGCGGAAAAGCTGCTCAGAGCGAAGATACGTTGAGTGCGCTGGGTAAGGCACCGGAATTGATTCTGATCATGCCTGATGGCAATGGTCGTGCTGGTGAGACCAGCGAGTGGGGGAATAGCGGCGATGGCAAGCAATTGCTCGAAAGCTCCATCGTGCAAGATCTGGTCCCTTATGTCGATCGGAAGTATCGTACGATCGCAGATGCCAGCCATCGCGGCATTGGTGGTCTCTCCATGGGAGGATTCGGGGCGGCCAATATTGGTATTCATCATCCCTCTACTTTCGGCTTTATTATTGCTCTCGGGGGCTATTACTATGCAAGTGGGAGTATATGGGGAGAAAATGCTGCGTACTTGCGCGCAAATAGTCCCGCCGATGTGCTCTTGCAACAAAAACAGGCGCGCTATATCCACTACTTTATCGGCGCGGCAACCAGAGATGAGTTATATTCTGCCTCGCTTCGTTTTGTGCATGAACTGAAGCAATTACACATTCCCTCTACCTTTGAAGCAATCAAAGGCTATCATGCCTGGAACATCTGGCAGATCGAGCTGTATCATGCCCTGCAATGGCTCAATACTGTGATGCGGTAGCTTCAAATAGCAGGGATAGGGCGTTGAGTTTTACCTGGTCAGGGAGGGATGAGTAATTTCTGTCACAAACGAGATGTAATATGCATCTGTATAGTACAGGGGAGGCGTGTGTCTTCTTCGCTAGAGTAATGTGTGCTTGTTTCGGCAACTATAGAAATATACGATATATCTTTTCTCGCGTACAAGCCTATCTGATGAAAAAAGGTGGTACTGCATGTCAAGTATGAATACCGCTGAGGAGATGGACGACGGTAGTGGCTTAGAATCGGCTATTCGCGCGTTCTGGCAGCGGCTTGGGGAGATACGCTGGCGGCTCTTCAAAATTTTGCTGGCGCTTATTGTAGGGACGATCATCGGCTTTATTTTCAGGCAAAATCTGATTGACCTGTTGAGTCGCCCATTGCCGGTCGTGACCTCAGCGCTGGCAACGCAGGCTCATGGCAAGCTGGTAGTGATGGGTATCACCGAAGGCTTTATGGTCTACCTGAAAGTGTCACTGGCAGCGGGTATCCTTATCGCATTGCCGGTCATTCTCTACCAGATCTGGGCTTTTCTTTCGCCCGTGTTGCAAACGAAGGGGGCGCGCTATGCCGTAGCCTTTGTGCTGTCGGGCATTCTTCTCTTTGTGATTGGCGCGTTGCTGGGCTATCTGGTCCTGCGTTATCCCGTGCAATGGCTCATTTTCTTCTCGGTCGCCAATTTTACGCCGCTAATTACTGCCGATAGTTACTTTACCTTTGCTGTCTGGTTTGTCGTCTGTTTTGGTCTGGTCTTTGAACTGCCCCTGGTGTTGCTCTTTCTGGCACGCCTGGGTATCGTCGATGCGGCGGGACTGAGAAAGAAGCGGGCATTTGTGCATCTGGGGATGTGGGCAACCTGCGCAATTGTGCCAGTGTTGCCGGATATCTACAGTCCAATAATTCTCAGTGTTGCGCTCTCGATCCTCTATGAGGCGACGATTATCATCATTGCCATGACGCTCAAACAATCAACATCGTCTGATCGCTAATGAGTCCTCTGTGGATTCACAGAGGACCCATATTTTGCCGCAGAGTTCTGCGCATCCAAAAAGTCGTCGGGCCCTACAAGCAAGACCCGGCGACCTGAAGTGAATGCATTGTGACCTAGATTCGGCTCCAGTGCAGCCAGCGGCACTCGTGTTCATACATATCCCAGCTCGTGGTGTAGATACCGCCATTATGGCCAATCGTAAAGAGGTCGATATGGTCCATATTGCGGGCACAGGCAGCGGCCTTTCCATTTTGTGGGAAGGTTTCGCTCTCGTGGCCGATGCGATACCAATCTCCCCAGCGGCTATTGTTGGAGAACTGATGCCAGCAGCAGCTATACATCAATCCATCATGGCCAATCGCGAAGAGATCGAGGCGATCCTCTGCGCGTGAAAGGGCGGTGACGGTTGTTCCCTGGGGGAATGAGCTGCTCACGTTGCCAACGCGCTGCCAGGAGTTCCAATGTGCTCCGTTCATGCGCTCGTTCCAACTATTGCAGTAGACTCCACCGTCGAAGCCAATTGCGAAGATGTCGATTTGCTGAGATTTGCGTGCAACTGCGGCAATGCAGCTACACTGAGGGAAGACACACTCCATGCCGCCGATACGGAACCAGGGGTTCCAATAAGCGTTATTCGCTGCGCAGTCCCACCATGCGCTATAGACGCCACCGTCCATGCCAACCGCGAAGATATCCAGACGATTCGAATTGCAGGCGACTGCCGCAACTCTGGTCATCGCAGGGAAAACATCATTTTGAGAGCCGATGCGGAACCAGGCGTGCCACTGACCGTTGTCAACGCGTTGCTCACACCAGGTGCTATACAGACAACCATCCTGACCGAGCACAAAGATGTCCAGACGATCGGGTGTGCGGGCAATTGCCGTGACGACACTCTGTGGAGGGAAGACATCATTCTGGCCACCGATGCGGAACCAGGGGTTCCAGCGTGCGCCATTGAACTCCATATCACACCAGGAACAGTAGACGCCGCCATCCATGCCAACCGCAAACAGGCACATATTCGATGCGCTGCGTGCTACCGGGGTAAAGACGGTATTTTGTGGAAATACATCCCACTGTTCGCCGATGCGGAACCAGTTATGCCAATATCCGTTGTCCTCGTTGGCGCTCCACCAATTGCTGTATGCGCCGCCGTCCATACCACAAACATAGCAATCAAGATGGCGGCTCGTACGAGAGAGCGCCGTGACGCATGCCTGCGGAGAAACCGTTATTTTGCTGGTAGAAGTATACGACGGGGCAAATTCAGGGCTACCCATCATCATGTTGTTACCCATCATCATGTTGTTGCCCATCATCTGTCTTTCAGACATACTTGTTCCCATTGTGTGTCGCTCCTCTTTCCTTCTTCAAGTAAGGTGAATGTATTTGAACACTAGCAAATGGGTACCCAAGTCCATTATATCCCCGGACATAAATAGTTATTTCTATATAGTGATGAAACAGCTCTCATTTTCAGCGATGTTGTGATACAATTTGCCTATGCGTTATTTAATGCAAAAAAAGCAAAAAGGCTCTTTCCTGGCGATTGCTTGTGCCTGTTCGCTGTGAGCATGCGATAGTGTGGCGTGTTTCTCTGTCTGCTGTGATAAAATAAAATGGCCCACGGATGCTCTCTACTTTCAATGGAGAGCGGTCATTGCTGATCGTCAGGAAAGAGGTAAAAGCATGGATCATACACCGGAATTGAGAAAAGAGCCTACAGTCATCGCCAGGGGCGTACGTGCAGGCGGTGAAGCCGTCCCATTGCACGAAGTTGCCGTCCTGCTGCACACGCACGATGATGTGGCCATTGCCCGCGTCCCCCTTGGTCGAGGGGTGAGAGTACGGTTGCCTCAGGAAGCGCGTGGTGGGGAGCGCCTGGTAGAAGTGCGGCAGCGGATTCAGTCTGGCCACAAATTTGCGTTGCATGCCCTGGAGCAGGGAGCATCAGTACGTCGCTATGGCTCAATCATTGGCGTTGCTACCTCGCCTATCGAGGCTGGAGACCATGTGCATAGTCATAATCTGACTGTGGGTGAGTTGAAACAGCAGTATGACTACGGCATTGATATGCAGCCGGTAGCCTATGTCCCGCAGGAGCAGCGCCGCACATTTCTGGGCTATAAGCGGCCAGATGGACGGGCCGGGACGAGAAATTATATCGCCATTATCAGTAGCGTCAACTGCTCTTCCAGTACGGTGCGTGCCATTCAGCGTCGTTTCGGACCAGAACTGATGAGCCAGTATCCCAATATCGATGGCGTGATCGGTCTGACGCACAAAAGTGGTTGTGGTATGCGCCATGGGAGTGATTCTGTGGAGCAATTGCAGCGTGTTTTAGCGGGCATGGCCCTGCATCCAAATATAGGAGCGTATTTGCTGGTTGGTCTGGGCTGTGAGAGCAATCAGTTGCAGGAATTGATCGATGCGATGTCGCTGGCGCATGGACGTGATGCGCTCTGGAAGGAGCCGTTGTTCCTGAATATTCAAGAGAATCATGGCATTGCGACGACGGTGGAAGAGGGTGCGCGCCTGATTGGTGAAAGATTGGCTGCGGTCAACGCTGTAAAAAGAGAGCCTATCCCTATTTCTGAGCTCAGTCTGGCCTTACAATGTGGCGGTAGCGATGGCTGGAGCGGCGTCACGGCCAATCCAGGTCTTGGCTATTGTGCCGATGAGCTGGTGCGGCAGGGGGGAACTGTTGTGCTCAGTGAAACGCCAGAGATTTACGGGGCAGAGCATATTTTGCTTCGGCGCGCTCGTAGTCGTGAAGTCGGCGAGACGTTTGTCGAGCGTTTGCGCTGGTGGGAGCACTATACATCGGCGAATGGTATGGATATGGACAATAATCCTTCTCCTGGCAATAAACAGGGTGGATTGACTACTATCTATGAGAAGTCGCTGGGTGCGATTGCGAAAGGCGGCTCAACCCCGCTCAATGCTGTCTATACCTATGCGGAGCAGATCAAAGAGCGCGGACTGGTTGTGATGGATACTCCCGGCTATGATCCGGTCTCTGCGACCGGGCAGGTCGCTGGTGGCTGTAATGTCATTGCCTTCACTACCGGACGTGGTTCCTGTTTTGGCTTCAAACCAGCACCCTCCATCAAAATCGCCGCCACGACGACGCTCTATGAGAACATGGAAAGCGATATGGATCTGAATGCAGGCGAGGTGCTCAATGGCGTCAGCACGCGTGAGATCGGCCTGCGTATCCTGGACGAAGTGATCGCGGTCGCCAGCGGCAAACAGAGCAAGAGCGAGGCGCAGGGAATCGGCGAAGAGGAATTCGCCCCCTGGATTCTGGGCGCAACGATGTAGGAACCGGCACCATCAGGTCATCGTGCGGGGAAGTATTCGCGAGAAGTCGGTGGGGGATGTGGGTCGGCATGAAGTCGATCCCGACCTCTGCCGTTCTTCCCTCCGAATTTTCTTGTAGTGCTCAGAAGGTCTTCTTCGACCTTCGTTCAGAGATGATCTGCACAATCCCGCCTGCTGCTACCACCATGAGCATAATGATAAAGAGCCAGTAGCCGATACCAGCATAATCGGAGAAGTGCTCTTTGCTTTCTCCTATGTTCTTAGATAATGGTTGGTAGGCTACGAAGGCAGTGAGCGCAGCCAGTACCAGAAGGAGGAATGTCGCCATCTTGCGCTGCTCAATATGATCTTCTGGCTGGAGAGTGTTCAGTAGTTTAATGATCTGATAGAAAGCTACGAATGCAAGCAGAGCAGCGATGAGAGGTTGAAGCCAGAATGTTGAGAAGTCGGGAAATGCTTTAAGGTACTCTGGACTCACTCCTGTCAGTTGTGGAACGACGTTCAACTGTGAGCCCGAAATAGAAATGTCGGAGCCCTGGACAACATATCCACCAAGCCCGTTTGTAGTTTCGATGGAACAGGTGAAATAGGGCAGAAAACAGAAGGAGAAAAGAGCCATGAGAGCTGCAAAGAGCATTATCATGAAGCCTGTGATCCTGCGCACGGGGGGAGGAGATGCTGCGCGTTTCTGCTCCTCTTCAAATCGTCGCTCCAGAGTACGTAGCTTGACTTTGAGTTCCTCTATCGTCTTTTCCATAGAGATACTGACAGTGTTACTGCCATTGCCAGGTGTCAGGACCTTTCCACAATGGGAACAGAAACGAGCATCATCTGCCACGTTTTTTCCACACTGGGTACAATTCATCGATATTCCTCCATATAAACACAAGAATAGCTGCATCTTTGTTATGTCAAGAAGCAGATGTTATAGTGTTATTCATCATAGATGGATTACAGGTTAATTGCAAGCCAACAGGCCTTTAAGTGTATTTTTGATGGTGGAATATAAGTAGCATTTGTATCTTGCTCTCACTCCTCTGATTTTATTTTGTGCCATCACGATTGTTCCCCACGAACTCATGCTGCATTTCCTCCTGCGCCTCTGAGGCGATTTGTCAAATTTTTCACATATATTTAAGAATTCCTTGAAGGATATTCGATCTCTGCCTTTTACAATAAGCAGCAGAGGCAAGGAAATAAAGCCTCGTCGTGAAGAAGAAAGAAACAGGATAGCATCTTTTTTCTTCCCCATCATTCACGATTATTCATCTCTCAGATTGGAAAGAAGGTACGTTTGGCGCGTTTATACCCTGAGCATACCGCTGCTCGTCCACAGGAGCAAGAAACGAGAGAGCAGGAATCGGGTGAGCGGGATGCTGCCGGGAAGACGGTGAAAAAAAGAGGGGGGTGGCAAGTGATCATGCGGGTGGGCCGTTTTGGCATCGTTGGCATCGTGAACACAGTCCTGGATTTGTGTCTGTTTAATGCGCTTCTCTGGCTGTTTCCGACACACAGCTCAGCGCATCTCCTGGTGTATAACTCGATCGCCTACGCAATCGGGGCTATCGATAGCTTTTTGCTCAATAAATATTGGACGTTTCGGCGAAAACATACAGTCACACGCAGTGAGGTGGTGCGTTTCATCCTGACTACTGGTGCGGGCATTCTCTGTAGCGACTTGATTCTCTGGATTGCGAGTATGCTCCTGCGTCACGTTGGTGGAAATACGACGCTGTTAAACAATCTGGCCAAGCTTCTGGCCGTGGCCGGTACCGCCAGCGTCTCTTATCTGGGCATGCATCTGTGGGTTTTCGTGCAAAAATCAGAACTCTAAAGGCGATATATCATGCATACTTTTGAAACCTCGGCGGGAAACGGGTTGTCCTATCAAGCAGAACAGCGGAGCCTTTCTATCGTTTTGCCTGCCTATAACGAAGAAGAAGTTATTATTGCGACAGTCGAGAATGTGCTTCGAACAGTTGATGCGTGGCATATCGACTATGAGGTGCTTGTGGTGAATGATGGCAGTGCTGACCGCACGGGTCTGTTGCTGGCTGAACTGGCTGCCCGTACGCCACGTTTGCGCGTAATTACACATGTCACGAACAAGGGCTATGGGGCCGCGCTCATCAGTGGTTTTGAGGCCGCAAGTAAAGAGCTTGGTTTCTTTATGGATTCTGACGGGCAGTTCTCGATTGAGGAATTGCACCAGTTTTTGCCTTTTGCGACCAGCTATGATGCGGTGATTGGCTATCGGCTGCAACGCCAGGATCGCTGGATTCGTACGCTGAATGCGTGGGGCTGGAAGCAGGTCGTTGCGCTTGTGCTGGGAGTTCGCGTGCGCGATATTGATTGCGCCTTCAAACTCTATCACACCGATTTCTTGCATCGTCAGGTATTTGAAACGCGAGGTGCGATGATCAATGCGGAGATGCTCTATAAGCTCCAGCGCGAAGGTGGTCGCATGAAGCAGATCGGAGTTCATCATCTTCCTCGCCAGGGCGGCAAGGCTACCGGGGCCAACATCAAAGTGATTCTGCGCGCTTTCAAAGAACTGCTGGTCTATTCACGCAAGTGGCGTGATCAGGTGCCGCAACGCCTGCCTGAAAGAGCGATCCAGCAGTAGATACCGTTTCTTCTCATGTCCTCCTGTATGGATTACCGATCCTGATGGAAGCGCGGTTGATCCGCGCCCGGGCTGTCGAGCAAACGCAGCGTCGCGTGATGGCCTGGGTGCAGATCAGCCGCGCTTCTACGCAATTTTATAGCCCCAGGCGGTCATAAAAATCCACAGGGCGCTGAAGTCATCTGAAAGCATGTCGAGAAAACATTGTTCATAGAGCTCGTCGATTTCTTCCTGGGTGACGACGCCTGCTTTGATGAGAAATGGCTGGATCAATTTGTGCGAGATCGAGAAATTTGCATAAACGCTGGCGTTGGCTTTGGTTCCGGCAGAATAATCGACGACATAAGGAATAACCTGGACGGGCTGATAGCCTGCGGCTCGCATATGCACTCTGAGCATAGACGTTGCGCCCCAGTGTGTTCCCAGAGGATGCTGCGAAAGTCCAGATTTTGCGACTGCTTGCAGAATGAACTGCTGATAGCGTTCAAATGCTTCCGAGTTGCTATGCCCGAAGTCATCTGATTCGGTGAGGACCACGAATCCGCCCGGACGTGTAATACGTGCAAATTCTTTGATCACATTGGGCCACATCGAATGATGCAAAAATCCTAACATACCTCGTGCATTCACAAGATCGAACGATTCATCCAGGTGTGGAAGCGGTTTGGTGACATCACAAACGAGAAAGTGTGCATTCTCCAGATGTTCGATCTGGGAATACGCCGTGGCATAATTAATCATACGCTCACTGATATCGATGCCGGTGACCTCGACATCCGGAAGCTGTCGGGCAATCTTTCGTGTCCAACCTCCAGGACCACAGGCAACGTCCAGCATGTCTCGTACCTGCAACAGATCCAATCCCGGCGGGAAAAGCGTTCCCATTGCCTCGGTGATCATCTCATCTTGATCTATCAGTCGTGCCATCTCAGCCCCTTCTTCGGGCGAAATAACGTATGTTGTGGGATTAGGATACTGCTTGTGGTCCATGGACTCTTCCTCGCCTTTTATAATCTTTACCGCGTTTATTCCCTTGTTTCCAGCATGGTAACATACTGTATAATAGAAAGCAAGCAGTTTTGTACTGTACGCAAAGGCGCGATTGGCCGCTCATACCCCCGGCAAAATACGGCAACGCTACCCCCTTCCAGCGTATTTCCGAAATCGGCTATAATAAACGATAAACACTGAGAGTGAGATAGAGATGCAATTTGCGATTGCCGTCGTACAATGTTCCATTGCTCAATTTGCGCCAGAAGAGAATTTGCGTAAGGCGGAACACTTTTTGCAAGAGGCCGCCAGAGCTGGAGCGAACATCATTGTGTTCCCTGAAGATTTCGTGACCGGACCAATCAGTGCTCATATGGACTTTGTAGATTTCACGGGCCGCTATCTGGCGCATTTCCAGCAGCTTGCACAACGTTACCAGCTGGATATAGTGCCGGGCTCGATTATCGAAGGCGATGAGCGAGGCTGGTATAACACGACATATTATATCGACAAGAGCGGGCAATGCAGAGGGCGCTATCGCAAGGCCAATCTCTGGCATCCCGAGCGCAGTTATCTTTCGCCCGGCAACGAATTCCCCGTTTTCCAGACCGCCTATGGCCGGGTGGGTCTCCTCATCTGCTGGGACCTTGCCTTCCCCGAAGTGTTTCGCAAGATGGTACAGCAGGGTGTGGATATGGTCATTTGTCCGAGCTACTGGTGCTTTGAGGATGCAGGTATTGGGCAGAAGTATGAGGCGCAGTCAGAGGTGATTCTGGTGGATGCGCTCTGCGTGGCCCGGGCCTTCGAGCATGAAATTGTATTGGTCTATGCCAATGCGGCTGATACTGATGATGTGGGCCTGGCAACCACCGAGCACCTGATTGGTCGTTCACAAATCGCCGTCCCCTTTCGCGGCGTTCTCCAGCGCCTGGAGCACAACCGTGAAGCGATGTTTCTTCAGAAAATAGACAGCGCGCTCCTTTCAGATGCAGAAAGCGTCTATCAGATCAGGGCGGATCTTGTCCTGCGCCCGGACCTCTTCTCCTGAACGTGTGTTTTTGTGTGAGGTGGCATGGGTATTTGAGATAAGAATGAGAGTTCAGGATGTGATCATGAGAGAGAATTGTGATCGTAAAGAAGCATACTAAGATCTGGAGGGAACCAGAGAACTACTTTTTGAAAGATACATCGTGGTCATGTTGTAGACGAGGGGGAGGCGGACCCGAGCATTGCTGTGTCCCTCCAACTCTGTCTTTTCTCCTGTTGAAAGGAGTTTTGCAATGTTTCATCGTATTCTTGTTCCTCTGGATGGATCGGCCCGTGCGGAAGAGGCTTTTCAGGTGGCGCGGCGTATCGCTCATGCTTCTGGGGGTACGTTGACCCTTCTGCGTGTCGTGCAGCCTCCTCTCGTACTTGATGGATATATGGCGACAAATCAACTCGCGCAAACAGGATATGCCGTAGAGGATGAGGTGAAGCGAGCGGAAGCTTATCTCACGCATGTGCTTGCCGTCGATAAATTGGGAGGAATGGGCGTCAAAACAGAGGTGCGCATCGGCACGCCTGCACAACAGATCATGCTGTATGCGAAAGAGGTGCAGGTGGATCTCCTCGTCATGTGCAGCCACGGTGCAACGGGTCTTCAGCGCTGGGTACTGGGAAGCGTCGCGCAGAAGCTGGCGCGACATAGTCCTATCCCGGTTTTTATCGTGCGCGAAGATCATCCGTTGTTTGCTGGATCGCAAGAGAGCGCGACAAAAACGTTACAGGCGCTGGTTCCCCTGGATGGTTCGCCTCTTTCTGAAGCGGCATTGCAGCCTGCGGCTGAGCTTGTTGCCGCGCTTGCAGCTCCAGAAGCAGGGGCGTTACATCTCATACGTGTGGTGGAACTGATACCGACCGTACCTGATGTCACAGGGTCCATTGCTGCCCTGAACGAGGCAGAGGCAGTGCAGGCGAAGGCGTACTTGCATGAGATAGAGCAACGTATGCAAACGGAAGCACCGTTTGCCTCTCTGCATCTCTCGGTTTCCTCTTCGGTTGTGCAAAGCGAGGACGTGGCGAGCTTTATCCTTGGCATTGCAGAACAGGGGGGACAGATGGGTGACCAGGGCACGATACCCGCCAGTGCTATGATTGCTATGGCGACACATGGGCGTACGGGCCTGGCACGCTGGATTATGGGGAGCATTGCTGAACGTATTCTGAGCGCGACAACATTGCCTATGCTCGTCGTACGACCAGAAAAAGTACCGTCTCAACCCGATCAGCACACGGAAGCGCAAGGGATGGCACATATGCCATAATGCTTTGACTGCGACCCCGGCGCGGCTAAACTTCGTAGAGACGATGGACAGGGTGCGTGACCATGAAGCGCAAACAAGAAAGGCGATGATGGTCACGCACCCTGTCCGGTTTTTTTGGTAAGGCGAATGCGATACACCGTAATCTTTTGATAGGGGTCGTGATTATAAGAAGCCTCGACGTTGCGCATCTCATGGATCGATTGGCCGCTGGCAATCAACGTCGTCAGCCGCCGTGCCAGCATATGAAGCGCACAAGCAGCCTCCTCTCCTAAGAGTTCTTGAAATACACCCCAGACAATCACGTGATACCAGTGTGCTGGATCGCGTACCTGATCCACCTGAAAGCAGACCCTGGCATTTGTGCGCATCATCTCCAATTTCATCCCATCGGTGGAGTGGCCGTAAATATGCTTCCCATCATAGACATAATTCATCGGAATGATATAAGTTTTTCCCTTCACATGACAGCCAATGCGTCCGAACGTCTCGGCATAGAGTATCTGATCAATCTGACATGCTGGAAGTTCTCCGGTCATAGTTTTTCCCTCTCAGGCTGCATAGCGAGCAAGCAGCCTTTAACCTTAACAGGCTAGCCCTTTTTTCTCACGAAAGGATCACAAAGAGAGAAGAAAAAGTCACAGAATGCTCTCAATTCTCCGGGCAATTCGCTTGCTCCACAGGCAATTTCGTATGTTCGTTCCCGATCAAACCTCTAGCACGTTCTTTGCGTACTTATTATAGGAATGCTGAGCAACGGCAATAGATACAGAGTGGTTTCAGGAAGGGCGTAGGGAATGAGGAAATTAGTTGTTGTATCATCGTATATAGTTATATATTGTGTAGAAAAAAGGGGTAAGCATGCCTGAATATAATCAAAATGATGATGCCTTCAAGCCGATTCAGCCGCATTCCCAGAATCCTCAAGAGCCTCAAAAGAAGCTTGTGCTGGGAAGCTTTCAAGATGATGAGCCGCCCAGATCGACGCCACGTCAGTCGTACCGCTATCCAGGGCAGCAGGCGGGACAGGATGCGCCGCGCTACCCACCGCAGCCACATGCAGACTATGCGTCACGACAGCCGCAGCCGTATCAGGGACCACAGCCGGGAATGCAACCGCCGGGCAATTTTTATCAACAACCCGGACAGTTTCCGCGCAATTCAGCTGCGCCACGTCGACCCGGGCGACGGCGTGGCAGAACTCGACGCGGTTGCGCGATTGGCTGCCTTTCCGTGCTGCTGTTGCTGGTGATCCTGGGCTGCTTTCTGGTAAATATCGTGCAACGAACGCTTGCCTTTGGTACGGCGATCTCGACTGAGCCGCCTCTGAGTACGCAAACAAGCTATATGGGCACCACCGATCGTACCAACCTGCTCGTGCTGGGTTATGGTGGAGGCGCGCACGATGGCTCCTATCTGACGGATTCCATCGTCGCGATCAGCGTGCAACCTCAAAGTCATCATACATCTCTTGTCTCAGTTCCGCGTGATCTCTGGGTGCAGTATCCGCCAAATTCTGGAAACTATACCAAGATTAATTCCATTTATGAACTGGCTTCCAGCAATAATAAAAACGTCAGCCTGGGTGGCGGAGCGATAGCTCAGAAAGTATCGCTGATCACTGGCATGAATGTCAAATACTGGCTGACCATTGATTTTACCGGCTTTAAGCAGGTCATCGACTCTATTGGTGGAATTGATGTCTATGTTCCGGACTCATTTAATGCGTGTTATCCAAAGAACGATGATGCGGAGGTTGATGCCTCCTGGATCAAGGTGCAATTCAATAAAGGTATGCAACACATGAACGGCGCAACGGCTATTGAGTATGCTCGTGCTCGTGAGCCGCTGGAGGTGTGTGGTATGGGAACCTCCGAGAATCTGGCCGAACTGACCGATTTTGGACGCTCTGCACGGCAACAGATTATTATGAAAGCTGTGCTTTCCAAGGTAAAAGAGAGCTCTACCTGGCCTCATATGTATGATGCGATGTCTGCATTGCAGAAAACGATCCACACCAATATGTCCCTTGCGGATCTGGCCTCGTTCGCTTTAAAGATGGACCTGAACGATCCCAAGTCGGCTCGTATTGGATTGAGCAACCAGAATGTGCTGGAGGATAGCCAGACCAGCGGCGGAGAATATATTCTCGCACCGGCAAACAACGATTGGGGCGCTATTCCACCATATATACAACAACATCTTTATAAGTAAGAACTAGCAAAAAAACGCCATATGTTACAGACATATGGCGTTTTTTTTGTCTGTAAAGGCGTCGATATGCTTACAAAGGGGATGCTGTTTTTGCAGGAAATCGATCTATTCTGTTGCATAACTATAAAGAGAGCTTTTGTCGAAATGATATAGAATGATAAACGATCATTGAAAATGGAATAATCTGGTATTGATCGCTGTTAATACTGTTGTGTATTTCTCTATAATTATAGATAAGCCTTACTTTTTCACTACTTATGCCATAGATGTCTTCTCTCCGAAGTAGTGAGAGTGGTGAAGGACTATAAATGTATGTGATGAACCACAAATAGAAAAGGACTATTGTATGTTGGAGAGACGCCTATCTACTCATAGAGAGCAGGAGCAGTTTCAGGATGCGCTTTTCCGTATTGAACAATTGCGTAAAAATATTCTTGATAGTACCTATTTCAATGTTGCGACGTTGTCTCCTGACGGCATTTTGCTGGAAATCGGTCAGACTCCCTCCGAGGATGCCTGGTTGCAGAATGATGTGCTCATTGGCAAACCGTTCGTCGAGGCTTCCTGGTGGTCCTGTTCTCCCGTGGTGCAGCAGCAACTCCGTCACGCCATTCAGCAGGCAGCCGGTGGTGAGAATGTGCAGATCGAGATTGCGATCTGCCCAAGCGAAACGTTCTATCGCGACATCGATGTGACGATTACTCCCCGCTTTGATGCTGATCATAACGTGAGATATCTGACCTATGGGGGCAGAGATATCACCCAGCGCAGGCAAGCAGAAGAAGAAATTCGTGTGCTGGTTGACGCCATTCCCCAACTGGTCTGGATTGCACGCCCGGATGGCTCGCATGACTACTGCAATCAACAATGGTATGACTATGTCGGTCTGGCGCGTGAGCAAACACAGGGGATGGCCTGGATACAATCCCTGCATCCCGAGGATCAGCAAAACGCTTTGCATACCTGGCAGACTGCTGTCCAGACGGGTGCTATCTATGAAGTAGAGCAGAGGGTGCGCAATGGGAGGACCGGGGAGTATCGCTGGTTTCTGGTACGAGGGGTGCCATGCAGAGATGCGCAGGGGAAGATCAAGAACTGGTTTGGTACCTGCACCGATGTGCATGATAAGAAGCAGATGGAAGAGGCATTGCGCCTCAGTGAAGCTCGTTTCAAAGCGTTATTTGACGCCAACATTATCGGTATCGGGCTTGCTGATCCACAGGGGCGTATGTACGAAGTAAACGAGGCTCTGGTGCAAATGTTTGGCTATACACGCGAAGAACTGCTCTCAAACATACATTGGGATGAGATCACGCCACCAGAATTTCGCGAGCGCGACCTGAACACGCTCAGAGAACTCCGAGAGCAAGGCGTTGGCCTGCCGTTTGAAAAAGAATTTGTGCGTAAAGACGGGCGGCGCGTCCCGGTTGTGATAGGGTCAGCTCTCTTGAGTGAAGAAAGCGATATATTTATCTCATTTATGATGGATGTGACTGATCGCAAGCAGCTGGAGCAGCGCAAAGACGAGTTTATCAGCATTGCCAGCCATGAGCTCAAAACGCCGTTGACGGTCCTCAAATTACTGCTTTCCCGCCTCTCAAGAAAACTGGTTCGCGAAGGGATCACGGAATCCGAGAAAGAGCTGGTCAGAATGGAGGCGCAGGTCAACACGCTCACACGCCTGATCAACGATTTACTGGATGTCTCGAAGATACAGCTTGGCAAGTTTGATTACATCGATGAGCCGCTGGTGTTTGACACGGTGGTACGCGAGGTGGTGAATACGCTGCAACAGATCACAACCACACATACGCTCTGCCTGCATAGTACCAGTAATTGCCAGATCACTGCCGATGCAAACAGGTTGGAGCAGGTGGTGACCAATCTCATCAGCAATGCGATCAAATATTCGCCACAGGCAGACAAAGTCGATATCGATCTTGCAGCGTCCGAGAACAGTGTCCTGCTCAAGGTTCGCGACTATGGCGTTGGCATTCCCAGAAAGTATCAAAAGACAATCTTTGATAGCTTCAATCGAGGAACGTATACCCGCAAAGAGCGCGGCTTTCCCGGCCTGGGGATGGGTCTGTACATCTCGCGGGAGATTGTCAAACAGTATGGGGGATCGATCTCGGTAGAGAGTGAAGAGGGAGAAGGGTCCACCTTTGCGGTCTCTTTGCCACTGCTGACAAAATAATGCGGCTTTGCCCCATTTTCTCCTGGAAAAATCGATGTGAGTATGCAAAAAAGCCATACATGCTTTGCTTTATAGAGAAGTTATGTTACATTTTAGAAGAATCTAGCAAGGGCAAATTGTATGGAGACGTACGAAAACATGAAAGAAGCACGACGCTTTACGGTCCGCACCATTCAAGGAAAGGATATTCCTTTTCTCTGGGATATGATGTACGAGGCGGCGGCGGTTTCGGATGAGATGCGCGCTCTGGGTAAAGAGAAAGCGCTCTCACTATCGGTAAATCGGAAATATGTTGAGGGATGGGGACGCCACGGAGATGCTGGCGTCATTGTGCTAGACCAGACGGAACGACCACTTGGCGCTGCCTGGTATCGTCTTTATCCCGCTGAAGCTCCCGGCTATGGGTTTGTCTCGCCAGCGATACCTGAGCTGACGATTGGCGTATGCGATGAGGTGCGTGGTCAGGGGGTCGGGCATGCACTTCTTCAGGGAATTATAGAGCTGGCGCAAAGCCAGGGATATGCGGCACTCAGCCTTTCTGTGGATCGCAATAACCCTGCGCTCCGTCTGTATGAGCGTTTCGGCTTTCGCGATGCAGGCATATCAACGCCAGAAGAGGCATCGGTAACCATGATCAGGCCGTGAAATGATCTCAGATGTTTCACGCCAGGTGTACGTGTAGGGTCATTTCTGCCTGTACACCTGGCGTGATTGATTTTGCCATTTTCCCCCAGATCAAGGGGTGGGCAACGCTTAAATGTCGCCCGGATCTCCCAGCACTGCGCCCGTATTCGCTGACGTGACCAGCGAGGCATAACGGCGCAACCACGAACTCTTGACACGACCCCTGACGTGCTTCACCTCGCTCAGACGCTGCTCAAGCTGCTCCGGAGTCAATTGCACGTCCAGACGGCGCTCTTTGAGATCGATATGGATCAGATCGCCATCAACCAGGGCCGCGATAGGACCACCAGCGGCGGCTTCCGGCGAAACATGCCCGATGCAGGCTCCGCGTGTGCCGCCAGAGAAGCGTCCATCCGTAATCAGCGCGACCTTCTCACCCAGGCCCATGCCCATAATATTGGCGGTCGGTGCCAGCATCTCCTGCATACCCGGGCCGCCTCGTGGTCCCTCATAGCGAATAACCACGACGTCTCCCTCTTTCACCTGCCCGTTGAGAATGCCCGCACAGGCCTCTTCCTGCGAATTGTAGATGCGCGCCGGACCTGTATGCTTCTGCATCGATGGAGCCACGGCTGCGACCTTGACGACCGCGCCATCTGGGGCCAGATTGCCGAAGAGAATTGCCAGTCCGCCGCGCTCGCTATGCGCTTCTTCCAGCGGATGAATGACGGCTGGATCATGATTCTCGGCCTCGGCAATATTCTCGCCGAGTGTGCGCAGGGTGACGGTCGGGCGATCCAGATTGAGCACGCCGGGTTTACGTGCGAGCTCTTTCAGGATCGCACTGATGCCGCCTGCGCGATCCACATCTTCCATATGCCAGCTACCAGCCGGGCTGACCTTACACAGATGGGGCGTACGCTCTGCCACCTGGTTGATGCGCTCAAGCGAGTAATCGATGCCACCCTCGCGAGCCAGGGCCAGTGTGTGCAGCACGGTATTGGTCGAGCCGCCCATCGCCATATCCAGCGCAAACGCGTTATCGACGCTCTCTTCGTTCACAATCTGCCGGGGCGTCAGGTTTGCCTCGACCAGCTTCATAATTTGCTGACCGGCTGCCTGAGCCAGATCGCGTCGATCCTGAGACGTGGCCAGATAGGAGCCGTTGCCCGGCAAGGCCAGTCCCAGCGCCTCCATCAGACAGTTCATCGAATTGGCGGTAAACATACCCGAACAGGAGCCGCAGGTGGGGCAGGCGTTCTGTTCCAGCTCTAAGAGCGCCTGGTCATCAATCTTGCCTGCCTGATACGCGCCGACCCCTTCGAAAATACTGATCAGATCGACGCTACGTCCATCGGCCAGTTTCCCGGCCGCCATCGGGCCGCCACTGACAAAAATAGTGGGAATATCTACACGCATGGCAGCCAGCAGCATACCAGGCACGATCTTATCGCAGTTGGGAATACAGACCATGCCGTCAAAGCGGTGGGCCTCGATCATCGTCTCGACGCAGTCGGCGATCAGTTCCCGGCTGGCGAGCGAATATTTCATGCCGATATGCCCCATCGCAATACCATCGTCAACGCCAATGGTATTAAATTCGAAAGGCACGCCCCCGGCGGCGCGAATGGCTTCTTTGACAAGCTTGCCAAAAGCCTGCAAATGAACATGGCCGGGAACAATATCAACATATGAATTGCAGACGGCAATAAATGGCTTCTTAAAATCCTGTTCGCCCACCACACCGGTTGCACGCAGCAAACCACGGTGAGGCGCACGTTCGAAGCCCAGCTTGATCTGATCTGAGCGCATCGCGCCTCCTTATAAGAGAGAATAGTTATGCGTATCAGTATATCACAGTCATATCGCTCTGCCCACCGTAAGATTGCTTCTATCTTATGTACGCTTTATCCATAGTTCTCGCAACCGGCTAAGAGATCTTACGTGCATTCATCTTTTCCCTCTTATGAAGAAAACTCAACCATGCTGGCCGAATATACACCAGATTATCACTAGACTATCTCTATGCTTTTATAGAAAAGTATCTATAATAAAGACTCACTATACTTTTTTCATCGTTTTATGCTTCTTTGGATATTTCACTCATTTTTCTGTTATTCATAAATAGAAATATTCAAAGAAGAATATTTTTCTTCAAGAAGGTTTGTGAGTGGCAACGCAAGATTTTGCACTGAACCCGATGGGCATGGAGCGTATCAAGGTCCACTGGACTGTCCCAGGGCAGGCTGCTACTGTGCTTATCAATGGAACGATTCTGGGCATGCTGGCCAATGCTCAGGAACAGGTGGTCGGAAAAAGTTTTGTTTTACCTGATGGCTCACCTCTCTTTGTCCGTTTCGTGGCGGATCAACCTCACGTTTTTCGTGGAGAGTACCCGCTGGTTCCCGTGGTAACTCCGGTAGAACAGCCTGTTTCTCTACAGGGGCGCAAATGGCCCGGGCGCGTGCTTGCCAGATTGATCATTAATCTGGTGATTGTGAGCTTTTCTACGCTATCAAGCTTTGTTTATGCGTCTGGCATACTGTTTTCTGGGGGCAGTAGTGTTCTGCTGTTTTTGTATCTGGCGCACGCTCTGATCGGCTGTGTCGGTATTACCGGTCATGGTCTGCTCATAGGCAAGAAGAAAATCGGTTTTTTTCTGGTTATAGGATATATCGTTGTCAATGTCATTTTAAATGTACTGCTTGGCGTGAGTGGACATGCCGTCAATCTCATCATGTTTCTGCCTCTGATAAGCATTATCGCTCTCTATGCTCGACTCAACCGCCATGATATGTGGGATCAGTTGACATAATAATTATATGCAGTTCGGGAAGCCTGATTGTTTCTCGAACTGCATATGCAAAAAGTCCTATTGCTCTATCTCTGTGATCTGGTATGGTTTATGATGCAGAAGGTTCCATACATGCTATTCATCTGCGAGAAGAAACAGAGAAGAAGATGCCAGAGAACCCATCGGAAACGGGCCGCCTGTTAGGCCACTATCGCCTCACGCGTCGTTTAGGGCAGGGGGGCTTCGCTGAAGTGTATCTGGGCGAGCATGTCCATTTGCATACGTTTGCCGCAATCAAGGTATTGCATACGCGTCTGGCAGACGATGCGATCCAGCAATTTCAGCGCGAGGCCCAGTTTATTGCGCGTTTGCAGCATCCCAATATTGTGCGTGTGCTCGATTTTGGCGTCGATGGGGGTGTGCCTTATCTGGTCATGGACTATGCTGCGAATGGTACGTTACGCAGTCGTTTCCCTTCCGGTCAGATGGTTCCGCTCGTGAACGTGGTCAGTTTTACGAAGCAGGTGGCTGAGGCGTTGTATTATGCCCACGAGCAGCGCCTGATCCATCGCGATATTAAGCCGGAAAATATGTTGCTTGGCAGCCGTCAGGAGCTGCTTTTGAGCGATTTCGGGATCGCTCTGGCGCTGCAAAGTTCGCATCTGAACAGCATACAGAATATCGCAGGCACAATCTCCTATATGGCTCCTGAGCAGATCGAGGCCCATCCCGTCCCTGCCAGCGATCAATATGCGCTTGCTATTGTCGTCTATGAATGGCTATGTGGTCAGCGTCCGTTTCAGGGTTCCTATACAGAGATTGCCGTGAAGCACAGCATTACGCCTCCGCCCTCACTGCGTCAATACCTTCCCGGTTTGCCCGAGCCTGTAGAGCGAGTCGTGATGATCGCTCTACAAAAGCAGCCGCAGCAGCGTTTCCCTGATGTGCGAGCGTTTGCCCAGGCTCTGGAACAGGCTACGCAATCGGCTTCTTCACAGCAATTTGTGGTGACGCAGCTCAAAGCGGAGTTTCAGCCAGCCCCCTCGCCCGCGCTTTCGCAGCAATTTGTGGCAACGCAGCTCAAACCGGAGTTTCTATCAACTGCGCAACACGCATATACACCATCACCAGTAGCTCCTCCATTCTCGACGCCGGGATCGGGCAACGTTCCCCCTGTCAGCATGTCGACTCCGTTGAGCTATGCTCCGGGGCCGGTTTTGCCTGGTGGTGCTGAAAGAGCTTCTTCGGCCATGGCGTATCCGCAAAAACAACGTGCACTCTCGCGGCGAACGTTTCTTTTTGGTGGCCTTGCGGGAGGCGCTGTGAGCCTGCTTGCCGTCGGTGGTGTTGTTGCCTGGCATGCGCTTTCTCAACCGCAAGTGGCGCAGAATACGTTGCAGACGGTTCTTTCTGGCAATACGTCCAGAGGTATTCCCGGGCTTACACCAGCGGTCAGCCCTTTGTTGAGCTATAAAGAGCATAAAGCGGCGGTTTTACTGGCGCGCTGGTCCGCAGATGGCAGTTATATCGCATCAGGTTCTATGGATAGTACGGCGCGGATCTGGAGTACGGATCAGGGGCAGACTCGTCTCTCTATCATCAGTAAGAAGCAGCCGCCTATGTCTGACGATTACCCGTGGTCACTGGCCTGGTCTCACACAAGTCAATGGCTGGCGGTTGGCTTTGTCGATGGCACCATTCAGGTGCTGGATCTCAAGGGGGGACAGGCTATGGCTTCGCTGGCAACCCCTGTGGCTCCTCTTGCGCTCGTGACATGGTCTCCGGACGAGCACTATTTAGCGGTGGTCAGTGGTAGCTCGGTGCTTGTCTATCGTTATCCAGATTGGAGTATCGTCACGACCTATCAGAGGCATACGAATACCGTGAAAGCGCTCTCCTGGTCGCCAGATGGGAAATATCTTGCCTCAGGCTCAGAGGATACACAGGTCCATGTCTGGGAGCCGTTAACCGGGCAGGTTGCACTGCTCTATACCGAGCATACGGACGATATTGCCTCGCTCTGCTGGTCGCCGGATAGTACGCGGGTCGTCTCTACGGCTCACGATCAGACGGCGCGTGTCTGGGAACTGAGCACAAAGCATACGCTCTACACCTATGCGCGTCCCAGCGGTGCGCCGATAGGGGAGGCGCGCTGGTCTCATAATGGTCAGACGATTGCCGTCTATAATGGCAATGCCCAGATCGATTTTCTCGCCGCTTCTACCGGCAAAATTACGCATAGTCTGGCCTCAGGGGTGGCGTTTAACCTGGACTGGTCGCCAGATGATACGCGGCTGGTCACCGGTAACTACGATAATACTGCTCGTATCTGGCGTGTGTAAGGCCTGAAGGTGAGTAGTAGTAGTAGCTTGCTCAAAACGCGAAAAATGAGTACAATGGGAGCAGTGGGAGAAATTGTACATGTCTCACAATATTTGGATATGTGGTGGAGGTAACGTTTATGGTTCCAGAGATGCCCGATACCCCTCAGAAGAGCAACAGAGTGCCGCCTATCCCCAAAACGCCGTTGCTCGGTAGCCACCATGAGACCTCTTTTCTGGTCTCTAGTATTTTGCGCTCCACCTCTCCTTCGCCCGCACCTGCCACACTTTCTCTTTTCGAGCAAAAACTGCTTTCGGTGCACTTATTGATAGCGCTCCTCTCCTTGTGTGCTCAGGTATTGCTTGTGCTGGTGATCTGGCGTCAATGCAAAAAAATACGCCATTTGCGGGCATAACTGCTGTTGTGAAGCGGCTTTTTGTTTGCGTCAATAAGAAAGGTCCCTTGACAACTTTATTAGGTCATGCTAATATCCGAGTACACAACTAAGATATGAGCCTTGCCTGATATCGTTAGAAGAGAGAGATTTATACTGGCTGGATAGCAAAAAGAGAGCCAGTTGCATCAAAGCATAGATCATTTGGTGGAGAGAGAAACTCTTCAGATCCAATAGAGCTTAGAAAGGTTGAGTCATGCAGAGCAGGTCTCTGTTGCAAACGTATGCAAAGCCCATACGCGTTATTTTTCGTGTAGCCATTGCCATTGCGGCTTTGCTGGTGTTGGGCGCCCTCGTCTGGCAGGGAATTACCGCTTCCGGCAATCCCAATCCCACGATTCCTCATCTTGATCATAATGCAGTTATCCTCAATACTGGACTGCTCGTGTTCCGTGAGGGTCTGGAGGCTATCCTCGTTCTCGCAGCGATAACTGCCAGCTTGATGGGATCGAATCAATCCTATCGCCGTCCCATTGCAGTTGGGACCGGGGTAGGATTTTTAGCGACGATTGCCACATGGTTTATCGCGATTGCGGTAATCAGTGCGGTCGATGCGCCTGCGCTGGATATTCAGGCGGCGACGGGTTTGCTGGCAATTCTCGTTTTGCTTGTGATTATGAACTGGTTCTTCCACAAAATTTATTGGACCGGTTGGATCTCAATGCATAACAAGCGGCGGAAAAATTTGCTCAAGAATGCCAGCGAGCATGGATCACGGACGATGCTGGGTCTGGCTCTATTGGGTTTCAGCGCGATGTATCGCGAAGGCTTTGAAGTGGTGCTCTTCTTGCAAACCCTGCGCCTGCAAGCTGGTTCCACAGTGGTGTTACAAGGCGTTGGCGTCGGACTCTTCTTCACCGCTATCGTGGCTGTATTGACCTTTATCGCTCATCGCCGCATGCCCTACAAGAAAATGCTGGTACTGACTGGTGTGTTGCTGGGTATGGTCCTGATCGTGATGGTTGGCGAGAGCGCCCAGGAGTTGCAACTGGCGCACTGGATTTCCACGACTCCTCTCAATCTGCCAATTCCTGGCTGGATGGGGGTCTGGTTCGCGGTCTTCCCGACGGTTGAGACGCTCGTCGCGCAGATTTTTGCCGGCGTCTTCGTTATTGGTTCTTACGTCATCGCGCAATATATACGCGTCTGGCGACCACGTCGGCTGGGACAACTGGCGGCTCAGCGTGCCGAGAACGCCCCCACCGCTTCACCGCTGGATGCAGAGGCCTTGCTTGTGCAGAATGGTCACTAAGCTCACCTGATCTGCTTTGCATCACCTTTTACCGTGCTCATCGATCCAGAAGAATGATCGATGAGCACGTTTTTTTGTTGTCTCCATTTCCCCAGGCGCAGACAAGCAGCGCCTCTACACGGTTTTGGGTGTCTTGGTAGCAATGAGCACGCCCGACCATTTCCCCACGAGAGAGACCGTTGTGCCCTGAAGCAATACGGAGGCGAGGACCACGAAGAAGACTAAATCGAAGAGAAAAGTGGATCTGGGCATGCCAGCCAGCAGGGGAAACGTTGCTAAGACAATAGGGACCGCTCCCCGCAAGCCTATCCATGAGACGAAAACCTTTTCTTGCAACGGTATCTTAAAAGGAAGGAGTGTCAGTAGAACGCTGATCGGACGGGCCAGGAAAATAACCACGCCGGTTATGAGCAATCCGCTCACTACTACCGTGGGCAGATGAGATGGGAAAACGAGTAGACCCAGGATCAGAAACATGCCGATCTGCATCACCCAGGCCACACCATCGTGAAAGTGTGAAAGCTGCTCTAAGCCGTGGATGGAGCTATTTCCCAGCAGGAGGCCGAGCAGGTAGACCGCGAGAAAGCCACTGCCACCGAGGCTGGCGGTGAGCCCATACGTCAATAAGACCAGCGCAATCGTCAGGACAGGATAGAGTCCCTCGGCATCCAGTTTGAGACGATTGATGATCTGGATTGCTCCCCAGCCCAGCGCCAGCCCGCAGATGGTTCCTATGCCCATTTGTTCGATAAATAAGAGCAGCGTCGACCACCAGGGGTCGTTGGGTTTGGTGAGGAGATTTGTGATGCCGAGCGTGAGGAAGACCGCCATTGGATCATTCAGGCCCGATTCCAGTTCCAGCAAGGGCAGAAGCTTCCCTTTCAATTGCAGATTTTTTGTGCCAAGCACGCTAAAGACCGCTGCGGCATCTGTGGCCGAGATGATTGCTCCCAGCAGTAAGCCTTCCAGAAATGAGAAGTGGAGGAGCAAGATGGCGAAGACGGCGACGACCAGCGCCGTGAGGAACACGCCAATCGTCGAGAGCGCCAGAGCTGGAGCGAGCGCTGGCCGAACTATTTTCCATTGTGTGTCTAATCCACCATCGAAAAGAATAAAGGCAAGTGCCACGACTCCCACCGATTGGGCTATGAATGCATTATCGAAGTAGATTCCCCCCAGGCCCTCGGAGCCCGCCAGCATGCCAATCCCCAGGAAGAGCAGCAGGGCGGGAATACCTAATGTATGCGCGATTTTCCAGGCCAGAATACTGGCGAGCAAGAGCACCGAAGCAATAAGCAACCATTCTTCGAAATGCATGGATGGCTCCTTCTGTCTGATGGATTGTTTGCGAGAATTTCCCTATAACTATATCACTCGGAAGAGCGTGCAGTCTGCTTTGCTGTGTTATTTCAGGGAAAATAATGTATTTTCAAGAAATAGTGGGGGGTGCAATGCAGCGTAGCGCATGAGCGTCAGGTTACGGTGAGCGAGATATCGTGGAGGTGGGCGAGATGGCCGGTGGGCGAGATGGCCGGTGGGGGATGCGGACAGGCATAAAGCGCAGCCCCTACCTGTTGTGTTTATTCGAGCGTATTCGATGCTGTGACGATGAGAATGTTTAAATGGATATAACAGGTAGGAGCTGCGCTTTATGCCTGCTCTGAAGAAATGTATCTGTGAGCCTATGGTTTGCGTGCACGCACAAAGGCGCTCACAAATTTCCCGTCGACCTCGTGCCGCTCCTCCTCCGAAAGAGCCGCAAGCGAGGCACTTGCGCCACTTTGCCGGACATCGTCGAGGGAGTAGCGCCGCGTGACTTCTATCTCGATGTCAGTGAAACCGGCTTCTTGAAGCAATTGGCGATAGGTCTGCTCTTCCAACGCACCGGCAATGCAGCCTGCCCATGACTCCAGGTCTGTGCGCAGGGGAGCCGGGAGCTGGCCCTGAAAGATGATGTCCGAGATTGCGACGCGCCCTCCCGGTGTCAGCACGCGATAGGCTTCGCGCAGCACCTGTCCCTTGTCGGCTGAGAGGTTGATCACACAATTGGAAATGATCACCTGCACGCTTTGCTCCGGGAGCGGGATTGCCTCGATAATGCCCTTGAGAAATTGTGCATTCTCCACGCCAGCCTCAGCGCGGTTGCGTTCTGCCAGCTCCAGCATTGCATCGGTCATGTCCAGCCCATAGGCGAAGCCAGTCGGGCCGACGCGCCGGGCTGAGAGGAGGACATCGATGCCGCCACCGCTGCCCAGATCGAGCACTTTCTCGCCGGGCTTCAGTTCGGCAAGGGCCGTGGGATTGCCGCATCCGCGTGATGCCAGAGCGGCGGCAAGGGGGATGGTGCCTAATTCTCCCTGGCTATAGAGATCTGACGTAACCGGATCACCGCCTGTGCAGCAGGAGGTGTCACAGCATGATTGTGCTTCGACGACGGGCGAGACGGTAGCATCCGGTGTGCAACAGGTTGGTCCGCAGCATGATGCAGACTGCTCGCTGCCCAGCACCTGGAGTGCTGTTCTGGCGTAGCGTGTGCGCACCTCTGCTCGTAACTGCTCATCACTGGTTGGGATCGTATTCATTGTGTTTTTCCTTTTCGTTTCTACTGAGAGAGAAAACAGGTTTTGCTCTCTTTTTACTCTTTCGCTTTGAGAGACGGAGAAACTTCGAAAAGGACGCGCTCCGGTATTGGCTCTGCACAGCACGTGTCTGTAGAGCAGCGCTCGCAGTGGGGCTGATAGTCAATAACGTGCCCCCGGCGATCCACCTCGAAATGGCAGCAGGCCAGGAGCGATTGGCGGAGCTTCTCGCGTGCGCGCTGTACACGTGATTTCGCGCCGGAAAAAGAGATGCCCAGCCGTTCGCTCAATTCGCGCTGTGTCAGGCCCTGATATTCGGTGAGTATCAGAGCCTGGCGATCCTGCATAGGGAGACTTCTGACCATGGCGCGCACCGAGGGAAAGAGCTCGCTGATCACATCATCGTCTGGAAGCTCCTCTGGCAGGTTCAGCGCGTCTGAATCTTCCAGGGAGACAACCGGTTTCATGCTGCGATAGTAGTCTGCAATGGCGTTACGTGCGATCTGATAGATCCAGCTCTCAAGCTTTTTGGCGTCCTTGAGCGTCTCGATATGCTGGTGAATCTTGAGAAAAACATCCTGTAAAATATCTTCAGCGGTAGCCTCATCTGGAACCCGCTTGCAGATGAAGCGCTGAAGCGGGGTATGAAAAGCTTCCCAGACCTGTTCGGTCGTAAGTGCCAGTGATGGTTCGGGATAGAGCATTGGCTGGTCTCCTCTCTCTCCTCTGATTATATCGTTTTCTGGAGAGACGAAGGAATTGCCAAAAGGACGCATGACTTCGGCCTGGCGCTTTTTTGTGTCTGGAGCGGCTTCATCGACGCCTCTCAGTGCTCAACGTTTCCAATCTGTATGAATCAGGAGAGGAGTTGATTGAATAATCAATATGGCCCAAAAGTGTACTGTTTGCATCGCTTAATGAATTGCACTTCCGGGCGATGTGCAGTTTCCTTTTCCTGTCTATACTGTAAATATATAAATAGTAAGAAATTATAAATATGCAAAGATGCTATATAGTCAATGATACGACGATTTCATAGGCAATCATTTTAAAACCATAAGGAGAATTAAAATGCAACAAGAAGCTATTCGTTCAATAATAGAAGATGAAAATCAGAATGTGCAAAAACGTGCGCAAGACTGGATGAACGAGCAGGCCGAAATAGAGCTCAGCGATGCGGAACTTGCTCACATCAGAGGTGGGGCGAGTTTTCCTGTGAACATTCCGGGCCCTTATAACAGCTTTAGGAGCCGAGCCGAAAGAAATTAAGCGTTTTCCAGGCTGATAAAGAGGGGTGATCATGCAGATCACTCCTCTTTTTTTGGGAATCCATACAGGAATCTCCCATCAATTCCGTAAAGTCGCTGCTTATCTGCGATGTCACGTAGAGAAGGGGAATCTCCGATCAATTTCGTCGCATCTGGTCAAACATCGCACCGGTTGGCACCGCTCCCCAGGCCAGTAGGGACGCCATGGAGGCACGGAATGGCGTCCGGGAACTCGCGCGGTCCCGCTGGCTCCGCAGACGTGGCGTTGCGCCCCTTCCACGGGTTCGCGTGCCACAGAAATGTGTGCCATGACATTTGACGGCGTCCCACTGGTCTCTCAAGCGTCATGGGGTCTTTTCTCCCGCCAGGAACATGCGCTCGAGAAGCTTCTAGAAAGGCGAGATGGCCGGTGGGGGCGGACGCCATTCGCCATGGCGTCCCTACTGAGAAAAGCTGCCACGGCGGAAATGATGGGCGATGCGTCTTATTTCCGTGACATTGGGGTGTATCTCCGCCGGGGACGATCACCGACCATCTTCGCCCAGCCAGGTCGCGTATGGCCGAGGCGTAGGCGGAGAGATACACCCCGCCTCTACAACGACGATGGATCGCATCACCACCAGCGTAAGCGTTTGCCGCTTTCATCAAAGCAGTCATACGACACTTTTGCCGGGTCGGTATTTTCCTGTAGCCATAACAACAGATACTTATCCACTGGCTTGCCGTCCCAGATCGTCAATGAGTAACCGTCTCGCGCAATGAGTCTTGAGAGGGGTTTCCAGGCAAAGGGCAGCAGGCGGGCATTCACCGGGAATGTAATCTGCTCGATGCCTGCGCACAATGCGAGCATATCGTCGATATTTTTCTCGGTAAGGGGCGCGTAGTTGTTTGTCCAATCGGGCGACAATATTCCCTGTGGGTACAGCTTCTTGCAGAGTGCGAAGAAGCCCGCTGCATTGAACTTCGGTGGCGCTCCATCATTTCCTGGCAGGATACCAGCATTGAGCAGGACAGGCTGACGCAGGCCGCTTTCGCGCAAGATATTCAGGCAAGGAATGAGCGTCTCTGGCTCTTTGAGATCAAGCTTGATGCCCTGCCTGGATTCAGATACTGCCGCGACAAAGGCCGCAAAAGAGAGATCGCTATCGGTGACCGGTGGGTGGCCCAGGATGATCTCTCCGTTGGAAGAGACCATGACGTCCACTTCGAGCATCATGATCTGCGGATTGTTCAGGGCCACTTGCAACTTTTGCCGATTATTGACCGCGTGCGCCCAGGTGATATCGCCCAGAACGTTGAGCGTATACTGTTGTTGTAAGTACGAGACGACGTCTTTCATCATTATTCTTCTTTCATGGCTTGTTAAGAGACTGCGACCCCTGCGCGGACCAGCTTCTCATCGCGATACAGTAGAGCACGCTGAAAAAGAAACTGAACCTGCTCCCCCACCCGAATATCATTTGAGACAAATGCGCGTATATTGCCCGGTTGCGCGCTGAGTACCAGTTCTTGATAGTGTCCGCGCGGAATGCGCTGGATAACGTGAGCTGGAACGCCCCCATCATCCACGATCCTGACATCCTCCGGTCGTACCGCAATATCGAGCGTGCCATCTATCGGAGCCGGGAATTGAGCGCAGGGAACCACGGTCCCCTCGATTGCGACGCCCTGGCCCTGCACCGAACCGCGCAGCAGATTCATTGTCCCGATGAAACTTGCGACGTACAGCGTTGCCGGGTCTCGATACAGCACATCGGGTGTTGCATATTGCTCGAGCTTTCCCTCGGACAGGACCGCGACGCGATCAGAAATGGAGAGCGCCTCCTCCTGATCATGCGTCACAAAGATTGCCGTGATCCCCACGCGGCGCTGGATCTCCTGGATCTCTTCGCGCACCTGAATGCGTAGCTTGCTGTCGAGATTGCTGAGCGGCTCATCCAGCAGGAGCAGTTTGGGTTCCAGGACCAGTGCTCGCGCCAGGGCCACGCGCTGTTGTTGTCCACCAGACATCTGTGCCGGATACGAGCGTGCAAACTGTTCCAGGCGTACCAGCTTCAGCACCTCCTGGACGCGTCTGCGGATCTCCTGTTTTGCGACCCTGCGCACCTGGAGACCAAAGGCGACATTGTGAAACACATCCATATGCGGCCAGAGCGCATATTGCTGGAACACCATGGCCGTGGGACGCTTCTCCGGGGGGAGATGGAGGATCGAAACATCATCGAGGAGCATACGTCCGGCATCAGGTGCGAGGAAGCCCCCGATCATGCGCAGCGTGGTCGTTTTGCCGCAACCGGAGGCACCGAGCAGGCAGATCATTTCGCCCGATTTCACATCGAGATGCAAATCGTTGACCACAGGCCGTCCGCCCAGGTGTTTCACAATTCCTTCAAGGACCAATTTTGCCATACCACTTTTCGCTTTCTCTTATATTAGCGCAGACGAAATCCAGCCGCCAGCGTGCCGCCAAGAATATACTTGCGCACCAGAAGCAACAGCACGAACGAGGGAATACTCAACACGATCGAGAAGACCGCTGCCGCCTGTTGCGGATAGCTGGTGACCAGTGTATACATCTGGGTGGGCATCGTAATGTAGTCTGGCGATCCTACCAGGAACGTGCCCTGGGCCTCATCCAATGAGGCGAGAAAGGACAGGATCAGGGCGACCATAATGCCCGAGCGAGCCAGCGGGAGCGTCACGCGCCAGAACGTCGTCCAGAGTCCCGCGCCCGCATCGCGTGCCGCATCTTCCAGTTCACGGGGCACCGCCGCAAATGCCGCCGAGGGAATCCACGTCATCACCACCACCGTATTGAGCAATTGTACCAGCACCACGCCCCAGAACGTGTCCATCAGGCCAAAAGTATAGAGCAGGCCCGCCATCACAATATAG
This sequence comes from Ktedonobacteraceae bacterium, assembly GCA_035493895.1. Lineage (GTDB taxonomy): Bacteria > Chloroflexota > Ktedonobacteria > Ktedonobacterales > Ktedonobacteraceae > DATJHM01. The sequence continues at coordinate 9,470 of DATJHM010000120.1, read as the reverse complement.
AGGCCCATCTTCGGGAACGCGTTCGTCGCGAAGAGCGAGACCATAAATGCGCGCTGTCCCGGAAACTTGAAGCGTGCAAAGGCGTAGGCAGCTGGCAGACAGATCGCAGCCGAGACCAGCGTCACGACCGGCGCAAAAATAAAGCTCAACAGAATCGAATGGCCGATATCCCCATTCAGTAAGATTTGTTGCCACCAGGAGAAGGTCCAGGTATGGGGAAGGAGAGCTGGATAGAACCAGGCATCGGCAAAGGCCCAGAGAAACAGAATCACCAGCGGACCCAGGATAAAGAGGACCAGAGCGAGGATAATCACACAGGAGATAATCCACCTGACGACCTGCGCGGTACTGAGAGGGCGGGAAGAATAGGCCCGGCGTGGTGTCAGCGCTTGTTCATCGTTGCTCACGCGTAGTGTGCTCATTGCGTTGCTCCTGCTTTTCGGTTACTGCGAATATTTGCCCAGACATACAGAGCGCCAAGGCCCGCTGCCAGGAGAAAGACGATGACCGCGACGGCCGTCGAAAGCTGCGGCTCGTTGAATGACTGGTAATAGCGTGACATCGAGACGCCGAGCATAGTTGGTGCCGTTGGTCCCATCAGATCTGGCACCGTGAAGCTACCCAGCACGCCAATACCCGTAAACGTGCCCACAATCATTGTCGGCAGCGTATTCAAGGGAACGATGATCCGCCGCAAAATTGTGAGCTGAGATGCGCCTGTATCCCGCGCCGCCTCGATCAGCGGATCGGGTACCGCCTGTAAGCCCGAGGCCAGCATCAGCACCGCGAACGGAATATTGGTCCAGACCTGACCAACAACCACGCCAAAGGAAGTATAGCCAATCCCGGCAAAATGAAGATGCAGCACGTTTTCTATCAGCGCGCTCATAAAGCCATTCGTATTCCAAAAAGTCACCAGCGCATACGAGGCGATCACGACCGGGATAAACAGTGGCACGATATAGAGCGAGGAGACGATGTTCACCAGCCAGCCACGCGTGAAGCGCATATAGAGCGCGAGTCCCCAGCCGATAAGCAGAACCAGAACGACGGAGAGCGCGGTAACCCAGATCGTAGACCAGAAATCTTTTTGAAATGAGAGATCGCTGATAAGATGGCTATAGACAGAAAAGATTGGACCAGACTGCGTAACTTGCAGATTTTGATCCAGCAGTGCCACCGTTGTATTCGGTCCACCGGTATACCCGAGCGAAAAAGCGATCGCCATCAGGATAGGTATACCCACAAAGATCGCAATAAACACGATCGGTATCAGCGCAACGAGCATTGCGATCACATTACTCTTACGCATAATACGATCCTCCTTAAAAACGTTATTCTCTTACACATTCGCCTCTCACTTCTCTATGCGGGCAGGCATGAAGCGTGTTGACGCCAATAAAACATCTGCCCGACCTCTTTTTTGCTCCCTGTTGCAAGATTTTTTATGAAAAAGCTACATATGCTACACAAAGGTGGATGTGATGGGGATCTTGATCCTACACGCTCCGCCTATTGATGCTACACTATCTCTCTTTATCAGGCGACATCATTGTCGTGAGATCTGGGAGGGAGGTGTTTTTGCCTCTTCTCTTTTATCATTCGGCAGATGGTGAAATTTCTGAAGGGGCCAGGCAAGATTTGCTTCTCTGTATGAATTTGTGGGAGTTCATGGCATCCCCTCCAAGGGGCGAGAGGGGTGGAGCGAGTTCGCAGGCACAGTTGCGTTTCACTCCACCGTGCCACTACCGGGTCTGCCTTTAGCTACCGGCAACCTGGGTGTGCCACTTCTGGTTCATATCTGCCGAAAATTTATTGGAAAAGCCGGTAGAATATGACTTGGCAATCGAGGCGTATTGATTGCGTACACTCGCATCGATGTACGACCATTGGACACCGGGATAGCCATGCATGATGTTGATGATTTGGCCCTGAATAGGTGCAGTCAGCAACCAGTTGAGCAATGTTTCGGCCTGCTGCGGATGCGCAGAATAGCGTGGGATGCCCATGTAGGCGGGGCCGCCATCAAATGCGGGCGTGATCTGTAGCAATTTGATGTTTGCTGGCAACTGGTGGAGCGAGAGAGCACTGAGTGCCTGGTCGGACCAGACGGGGGCCATCTGAATAGAGCCATTGGCGAGTAACTGCAAGACCGCGTCATTCCCGCTGGGATAAAACCCGTGCTGGTAGATGGCGGGCTGGAGGCTTTTCAGATCCTGAAGGCCAGCGTTCCATTGGCTTTCAAGTTTCGGATCATAGCCAGTGATAAAGGTGTTTTCATCGCTCGTGGAAACATGGGAGTTCAGCACGCGCTGGACAAAGCCCTGACCGGAGCCGCCAGAGTCGGGCGTGTTATAGGTAAATTCGCCGGGGTGAGCTTTGATCCAACTCAGCAGGCCAGCGAGCGTCGTGGGAGGCTGCGTGACTTTCGTTGAGTTGTAGGCCAGCACAACCGATGAGCCCCGGTAAGGGACGGCCATATTATTGACCTGTTGCAATAAAGCGGGGTCCACACGAGAGAGATTGGGAACCTGTGCGGTCGTGATCGGTGTCATCAGATTGGCCGTAATGGCCTGTGTCACGATGCCAGAATCGAGAATGTCCATCCCCGAATCGCGTTTTGCCGTTACAGCGGCGCTCAGGCGTGCAAACGTCGCCGTCGAGCTTGTGCCTGATCCTGCGTACGTCAGATGGACTTTGATGTTGGGATAGGCCTTCTCAAATGCTGGAATGAGCGTATTGGTCCAGAGATGCTGGACGTTGACGTCACCATCTGCGTATAAATTAATCGTTGTTGTCGTGCTGCTGGAACTGGTGTTTGCTGCGGTCGTGCTTCCACAGGCAGCAAGGACAAGCATTGCCAGAAGCGCCACTAAAGACAGAAGTGGCATTGGCTTTTTAAAATAAGATTTCAAGAAACACAGTCTCCTCGGTAAGAAACGAATAGTATATGTGAATATCTATTATTTCGCTCTATATAGAACGTACAGCTAATTCACCATTACTCGTTTTCTATTGTAGAGCATTTATGCTAAGTGCATGTTAAGCAGAAGTTAAAGTCGAGATATTACATGATAATATCTATCTCTACGTTTGCGAAGATATGCAGAATTGTAGGGGATGCCGCGATGAATCCCCATGTCACGGTTGAGGTGATTGACTGCATTTGCCGGTTAGATCTGATATTCTTCTGGCACTTGCTGTTTCCAGATACGGACCTTCTGGATGCCAGCCTCACGTAAAATAAGCGCAAACTTCTGGTGGGCCTGAGCAATATCCTGGGGATAATGGGCGTCGGAGCCGCAACTGATGGCCGTCTTCTGAAGTGCGCAGGCGCGGATCAGGCGTTGCACAGTATCTTCATAGTTCAGAACATCGGAGCCGTTCAATTCTAGGGCGACATTGCAGCGTGTTGCCTCGGCGGCCAGACGCTCAAGCTCTTCGTCAAACGTGGGGGGCAGGTAGGGATTGGTGGTACGCATGCGCACGGGATGGCTCACGACCTGGAAGAAGCCGCTGGTCACGGCGTCGCGCAACAGCTCGAGGTAGCGTAGCCATAGCGCTTCTCCCTTTTCGCGACCGATATCTCCCTCCATCCTATCGAAATGCAATTCGTCGACATCATGGATGGAGCCAATCAGGAAGTCCCATGTATAGTCCTGCAACACGGCCTGAATCGCCTCGTTTTTGCCAGGATAAAAATCGACCTCAAGGCCCAGGCGGACATCAAAGTCTTCCGTTCGTCCGGCCTCCTGGACCTGATAGCGATACTCCTTCATGGGCATAATGACCCCTTCCTGGGGCATATGCGAAAGTGGCGGACGACCTTCAACGGTCTGAGAAATATGTTCAGAGAGACCAAATATTTGCAGCCCTTTTTGGCGGGCAGATTGGACCATCGCTTGTGCTGACGTGAAGGAGACATGGTTGTGGAAATCGGAAATAATCAAAACGTGCTCCGTTTCTTGTGTAAAAATTGTTGCATGATGATGTTCGAGAAGTGACAAATGTTTCTGTGTAGTCCCATCTTTCAATGCCTGAATTCTTGCTTATTACTGTCATCATGGGCTCATGAATGTGCTCAAAGAGGGACTTGAAGCCGCAAGATGTGAGCAAAACAATACGTTTTACTCCAGTTTATATATATCACGTACGTAGAAGATCATGCAATTCTGCTTCCGCTTTTCCCTTGCGTCCCCCACTAATCACCCTGATTCGCTGTCTCAACGGTTTCTGCTTGACGCGTAAGATCCCTGCGATGCTATACTTGAAGCAAAGGACACAGATTGGAGAGTAAAAACATGACTGCAAGAGAACCCATGGTTCCTCAAAATCCATCGACGCATATCATGGAGCGAGCCGCTATGATGCCTCCGCTCCTCTCAAGTCGAGAATCCGGGTGGGAAGATGTAGCGGTATGCAGACACTTTCTGTCTCACGAAAGCGGGCGAACGAGCATTCCCACGATCCCCGACATTCATCTTGTGTTGGTCGAACAAGGAACTCTCTACCTGGAGAGCAAAGATACAGATGGTTTCCAGGAGAAAGTGCATGCTCGTCCAGGTGACCTGTTCTTGACCCCTGGTGGCTCTGCCCCCTATGAATGCTCCTGGCGCAAACTTTCCAGCGAACCGATCCAGTCGTTGCAAGTGTACCTGAATGCAGATTTGTTTGCACGAACAACTGCCCAACTAACAGAGGACGATCTGGTCCATCAGAAACTGCCAGCCCTTTCTGGTTTCCGTGACCCGCTTTTGACACAGATTGCTCTTGCACTCCCTCAAGCCCTGCTGGCACAAGCAGCAACCACAGGACGACTCTACGCTGATACTGCTGCTCAGATGCTCACCGTTCATCTGCTCAGCCGTTATCTGGCAGCGCATCCACATCTTCAAATCCAGGATAACACACAAGGTCTGACACATCGACAAATCGCGCAACTCACCGACTATATTCTGGCACATCTGCACACGCCACTCTCGTTAGAAACACTGGCCCAACAGGTTAGTCTGAGTTCGTATCATTTTGCCCATCTCTTTCGTCAGGCCACAGGCGAGACGCCCCATCAATTTGTGATACGCACACGGATTGATAGAGCCCAACGGCTCCTCAGAGAGACAGATTCGCCCCTCTCGCAGGTGGCGCTCTCGGTTGGCTTTCAGAGTCAGAGTCACTTTACACAGGTCTTCAAAGAACGCCTGGGAGAAACGCCACGTCAGTATCGGAAAACACACGGAAAAAGTGTGATTTGTCTTTAAAATATGTGCCTTCTCTTGCCACCTTTCGGTATTTTCCCCCGCTTTTAGATAAATTTCGCAAGAAAGTGAAAGAGTATCCGGTTCCCATGCTTGTATCATACAAGCAGAACATGGGAACGGCAAAAATCCAAACCCAACTCTCTCAATGGCAAGAGTGGTTTGCGATGTTTTTCCTGGCGAAAGAGCCTCTCTTGTGCGCTTTCCCCGGTAGGTTTCCCTGTTCCACCAAAAAAGTGAGTATCCTGAAGCAATCAGGAAAGGAGCATTCGATGCCTTTAAACGCATATAATACCTTTGGAACATCTGGCTTGCGGGTGAGTCCGTTTGCCCTTGGAACAATGACGTTTGGGGAAGATTGGGGTTGGGGGAGCAGCGTGGCCGATGCCGAGGCTCTTCTTGCCCGCTATCTTGAGTCTGGCGGAAATTTCATCGATACCGCAAATATCTATACCGATGGTCATGCCGAAAAGATCATTGGCGATTTCATCGCCAGGGGTCACGTGCGGCGAGACCATCTCGTTCTGGCGACCAAGTTCTTCTTCAACCTTTATCCTGGAGATCCTAATGGTGGCGGGGCGAGCCGTAAGGCTATTATAGAGCAGTGTGAACAGTCGCTCAGGCGTTTACAAACTGACTATATCGACCTGTACTGGCTTCATAATTGGGACCAATTGACTCCTATCGAAGAGACGATGCGTGCCCTTGACGATCTGGTGACGGCAGGCAAAATTCGCTATATCGGTTTCTCCGACACCCCAGCCTGGAAAGTCGTACAGGCTCAGAGCATCGCACACTTCCGGGGATGGGCACCGATCATTGCCGTGCAGCTCGAATACTCTCTGCGGCAACGAACCGTTGAGGGAGAGTTGATTCCGATGGCGCAAGAGCTTGGTCTGGCGGTGACTCCCTGGAGTCCCTTGAATAACGGAGTGTTAACAGGAAAATACACCCGCCAGAACGCAGGGACGCTAAAAGGAGATCGAGGTGCAGGGATGCCAACTCTCACGGAGAAAGATTATGAGCTCATCGATACATTAGGCGAGATTGCGCATGAATTACATACGACGAGTGCAGCGGTAGCCCTGGCATGGGTGCAAGGGCGTCCTGGTGTCACCTCAACTATCATCGGAGCTCGTACGCTCAAACAACTTGAAGAAAACCTGGTCGCACTCGACCTGCAACTTGCGCCTGCGCACGTGGCCCGGCTCGATGAGCTAACAGAACCGATCCTCGATTTTCCAAGTCAGATTGTCAGGGCGTATTCACCTACCAGGAACGTCCCGTCATGGAGATAAGAGTCAATCTGGACTTAAAATAGAATCTGCGATAAAATGAATACTGCACATTGAAAATGGAGTGCTTAAATTATTATGGTGTGTTTTCCATAAGCTATAGTTCGAGGCGAATTTGAACTAATGTAATAAATAACGAAAAAGTAGATAAAAAGAAATCCCCTTTCAGAAGATTGGAGAAAACCATGAAAATATATACACCCCAGGAGAAAGTATCCGCGCAACTGAAACGCGATGGCGGCGAAAATACCGCCGCAGTGCGTAGCATTGTGCTTGAAGCATCAACGCTGCTCGAACTCAGCAAACGGGCAACGGACTGGATGCGTGCACATCCACACTCTCAGTTGCTCACCTTCAGTCATGCGCTGGAAACACGATTCAAACCAGTGGCCGGACTCGCTGGTCCTCGACCGTATTCGGTCTATACTGGAATGTTGCTGGTAGGTTCGTCCTCGCATGCAGAAGTAGCATAACTACAGCGGTTCGTGGAAGTATTGAGCTATGTATGTATAAACAGGGTTCTCGATCGTGAGAGCAAATTTATTGGGGCTCAATCTTTCTGTAAGTATAAGCGTAGCCTCACCGGCTACGCTTTCTTGTGTTCCCCCCCCAGCTCCCAAGCCATTCCCAACCAATCCTCATTTCAGATCCTTTAGAAACCGTGCTCGCCATCGGAGCAAGTGGCCCATGAGTTGACAAGCAGATCGATATTCGTTATATCTTGATTATTCTCTACCGCTCTGAGATCCCCATGGTGGAGAGGAGCCGTCTATGGCGCAACCAGGGGCAATCAGGTCGAGCAAGCCGCAGGAGAGCCCGGGGCACCAGCAAGCCAGTGGCAAGAGCGGTCGAGGAGACCGCGACCAGATCAGGAATAAGAAGAAAAAGGAGAGGCTACCTCCGCTAACGGAGAAAGGATATGGAGATCTATGGGAAGAAATAAAGGCAAAAATATCGACACGCGAGAGAGAAGCAGAAAGGGGAAAGAGGTTGCACCGGTGTCGTCATCTGTAGCCTCTGATGCGCTACGCTATCCTACTGGATACGGCTTTACCGGGGCAACCGGGCCCTCCTCGCAGGAATACTTTTACCCGCATCGCGAGACTCCGGAGGGACCAGGTTTCTCTTCTTCTGCCAGAGCAGGCCTGGATGCGCTACGAAATACTTCCTATGGGCCCATCGGACCGGGAGAGGGCAGTCAGTGGTTGGTTGATCATGCTCGCTCTCCATACCCAGGGATGTCCAATGCATTCCCATATTCTAGCAGGCCGTATGGGGACTTCCCAGTGGATATGAGGACTCCTGCACCCGCCCAAGGACCACGTTTTCTTCAACAGGGCTGGCCACAAGGTGAGAGGAGCACTCCTGCACCCGTTCCAGATAATCTTGCCCGGCAATCAGACCACGCACGCGAAACAGCGCCTAAAAAAACAACAATAGATATCACAAATCTCCAACCGACGCGAGCTCACCTGGACGCTGAAGCCCTGTATCAAAGAGACTACAATGGGAAAGGAGGTATGAAGCGGATGAAGCAGGAGCATCCTGAGCAGGCCTGGCTTATGCAGAAAGTCGGTGCTATGGGGAATTGGGGAACAGCAGAGCAACGAACAGCCCTCAACGAGTTGCGAGCGCAACGAGCAATGCGGGCGATCAAGGGGGAACTGGCATATATAAATAATGAGCCAGTGGCCCCACAACAGCAGGAGCAAGCGGAGAGCAGTCTACAGGAAATGGAACGCGTAAGGCAACAATCGTACGGTGTCTACCAGGCTATCTACCAGAGTGTTGGAGAAGCGGGGTTACATCAAATGCAACAAGACTATCCAGCAACCTATGAAACAGCCGTCTCGTATCTACAAGAGATGAGCGAGTATGGGGAGAGGTTCAGATAGTTCTCACCCTCTTGCAGGACAGTGCATCCTCGCAGCCCTTGACAGTGTGGTATTTACGGTGGTATTCTCTGAAATAGAAATACCACCGTAAATACCATTATTTTTTGCCAGAAAAAAGGGAACGTTTATGCCATCCAGCAAGGATCGTCAGCGTATCGAAGTGCCAGTCTATTTCTATGAGCAACTGGCGCAGATCGCCGAGACGGAGGATCGCACGATCACCAGCGTCCTTCACCAACTGCTATTTCAAGCGTTACAGGACTATCGACCGACATGGATAGCCAGTAAGCATCTCAGCCGCTTCAATGGGCATGCCCAGCATGTCCTCTCCCTTGCCCGCGAGGAGGCACTGTCCTTCAATCACCACTATATTGGGACCGAGCATCTGCTAGCAGGTTTGTTGTGTGAACAAGAGGGCCTCGCAGCCCTGGCTCTGGAGAAGCTGGGTGTCACACGTGATTTTGTCCGTGCGGCTGTTGAAGAGAAAATTGGGCGTAGAGACCAACCTGTCGAGGAGGAAATAGACTACGTGCCCCGAGTTCGTAAGGTACTCTCACTTGCGCTGGACGAAGCAGAGCGGCAGGGAAGCGCCTACGTGCGCACCGAGCATATTCTTCTGGGAATGGTGCGCGAAGGTGGCGGTATCGGCGCGGATATTCTCGATACGCTTGGGGTTTTGGGCAAGGTACGTGCTCAGGTTTTCGAGCTTCTCGGCTAGCTCTTTGCCTGTTTACGATCAAGCGGAGATAAACCCCAATGTCACGTAAATAAGCCTGTACCCGGTGCCCATCGACGAATACGCATCAACCTAAGAAGAGCTGAGACCTTCAAGAGGGCCGGTGGGGACCGCGGACCGGCATAAAGCCCGGTCCCTACCTGTGGTGTTTTGCGGCTCGTCTCGTCTTTGGCAAGGGGGCGCCGATGGTCCCCATCCTCGAAGAAAGGCCGAGGTAGGGACCAGGCTTTATGCCGGTCCGCGGCCCCCACCGGCCATTTCGCCCCTTCTGTTGATGCATATTCATTGC
>DATJHM010000119.1:0-24950 GCA_035493895.1 Ktedonobacteraceae bacterium | reverse complement strand
CTGAGGCTCGTTCCACGCGACCAGAAGCTGGTGACGCTCTTGCTCGGTCAGGAGAGGGAGGGAAGCAAGCGATGTTTCGGGAGCGACAAGCACCCCTTCTAAGAGCGTCTGCCAGTGGCCCGCCATGCGCGCAATCGTCGTTTCAGCGAACAGATCACTTCTATATGCGAACTGTATGCACAATTCCTCCTCACGCGCCTCGACGAGGAGATGGATGTCGGCGAATAAGGCCCCGGCCCCGCCATCCATGTGTGCAATGGTCCATCCTGAGGGCAAAGCAGGCAGTGGTGGGAGCAGGGTAAAGAGCACCTGGAAAAATGGATGCGTGGAGTGCAATTTCTCAACCAGATATGCAAAGGGCAATTCCTGATGAGCACGCATGTGCTGAAGCGTCGTATGCACCTGTTCTAATAATATACGGAAAGGGAGATCATCCGACAGGCCAGTGCGCAGAACAAGCATATTTTCAAACAGACCTGGCACCGTCTCATGCTCCGTTTGCACACGGCCGGTAGCACCTATGCCGATCTGCATGTCCCCCTGTCCACTGTAGCGATACAATACAGCCTGCAAGGCCGCTACCAGGACCACCTCCAGAGGTACGTTCTCCTGCTGACTCAGCAGTTGCAGGGCAGTACACAACGTATCTGACAATACCAGGTCATACTTCGCGCTTCGCGGGATCGATGCCTGTAAAGATCGACGAGTGATGGGCAGAGCCAACCCCTCAGGGCGGTCAGTCAGCAATTGCTCCCAGTAGCTCAGTTGTTCAGCGGCAGGCTTTCCTTGCAGCCACGCTTGCTGTTGCCGTACAAAATCCGTATAGGACAGAGATACCTCCAACAAAGGTGAGGGCTGATCGCTTGCAAATGCCTCATAGAGACTGGCAAATTCACACACGCATATGCCCACCGACCAGCGATCACAGACCATGCGATGCGTACTCAGCAGGAGCATATACTCCGCAGCATCCAACCAGAGAACACAGGCGCGCACAAGAGGGCCTTGAGCGAGATCAAAGGGTTGCAGCGCCTCCTCCGCTAGCAGACGCTGGACTGCGGCCTCGCGCTGCTGACCGACCTGAGTTCGTAGATCAATCACAGGCAGGGGGATATGCACCTGTGGCAAGATCACCTGTTGTGGTGGATCGTCGTTTCCCCGAAAGATGGTGCGTAACGCAGCATGGCGTTGAATCAATACATCAAAGCTAGATTGAAGCGCATAAGTATCTAAAGGTTTTTTTATAATAATAGTAGTAGAAATCGTGTTAAAATGGCCATTTGTCGGCTGCTGGTCAAGCATCCAGAGTCCTTTTTGAGCAGGGGTCAGCGGCAAGATCTTTACCTCATCTTGCGTCTTCGGGGCATAGAAATCTGGAATAGACATGCGATATCCTTTCCTCATTACACAATTTATAGAATCAAACCACAATACACAACACCTTAACGCACACGTAAATATCTATCTATAGCTGGAACCATAATCTGACGTTGATGAATATAAAATGCTTCCAATATGAGTTATGATAAAAACATTTCTCTATATAATGAGGTTTCACTAAGTTCAGTCAACCAGAAATACCAGGATGGACGAGGTCAGGTACTGAGCCAATGATTGGCAGTTCTCCATCAAGTATGGAAGCGTTATGGCAAAATCGGCCTGGCCTTGAGCCAGAGCTGAATTTCCGATGCGAGACACCAGATACCATTATCCGTTTGATGTCTCCATAGTAACAAGCGAACAACAAATGCATACCTCGCGCCAGAAGAGCCATTGGTCACCAGAGGTATCGTCGAATAGCCCCAGGGATCGGTCTTGTTTGGACAGAGCCAAAAATCATGGATACGTGGATTGAGGAGCCTGCGAGGCTTCCCATTCAGCAAAAAGACTCCTGGCTGAAAGGCCCTCTAGAAAAAGCGCATTGAACATTCCATCCACGAAAAGCCGTGTGAACTTCCTGTTGATGACATCGCAGGATCTATACATTGATATCCTCATTTATCTCGTATTATACTCTGAGGAAGAGAGTGAGTGCCTATCCGCCAGCGATCCGCGAGAGTGGAAAAGAATCTGGCCAACCTCCTCCAGTTACCACAGGTGCCACAGGCCAAATTAGTTCGTATCGTTTGCGCTATGCTATCCCTTACAAACGGTGTTTTTGTCTCCCTTTCTCATGCAGATAGAGTAGCACCATTCTACGTTTTTGTCGACCAGTAGCCAAAAATTCCTTCTGAGACCAATCAGGACGAATCGCCGGTCGCGCGTTTGTGTGTACGCGATGAGATTGGCAAAGCATTTCTGCGTAATGGGCCAATATTTTATCGTAAGCCTATCAGGGCAGAAATGATCAAATTCAGGTTTTGAGCGGTAAGAGAATCGCCAGTGGTCCCCCCGGAGACGAAGCATCAAGGCGACATTTCCCGAGGGAATGCGTTACATAACGTTACCGGAAGCGATCGGGGCGGAATGGTGCCAGGATCGCCTCTTCTTGCCCATGGATCTCGCTGGTGGCCAGTTCTGCGAGCGCGGGTCCGAGGGTCACGCCGCTATGCGTCACGATCACATACAGCCCCTCGACGCCCGGGACCCAGCCCACTGCGGAGAGGCCATCCGCTGGAATAGGCCGGATGCCGAGCGTTGCGGACTCGATGCGCGCACTCTGCATATTTCTCACCACCTTGCCAGCGCGCTTCAGCACCTCTTCAGCGGCGTGCGGTGGCGGAGAAAACTGCGTCTGGAGCGTGACCTGACGATCGAGTTCATCACTGTGTAACAGCAAGCGACTGGAGCCATCAGGACGAATATTGATACCAGGAGCATGCACGACGCGCCTGATATCAGCACAGATTCCCGAGGATAAGACCAACAAGCCAACAGCCGACGATACTGGCTCTTCTGGCGAAATGAGGGGAAGATTCATTCCGGCCAGAGAGACGACCTCTTGCGTCCAGCGACCACAGCAACACACGACCACATCTGCGCTGAGATGGCTTCCCGACGCCAGCACGACTCCGCTGACGCGATCGCCATGCATCTCAAAATCGACCACCTTCTCCCCCGTAGAAAGCTCAACGCCAAGCGTACGGGCAGCGCGCAACAGGTAGGTCAGGAAGAGTCGGGGATAGACATGGCTTTCCTCGGGATAGAACGCCACAGCCTCGACGGTCGGCTCAAGCAGCAGATCAGGTTCCAACGTGCTCACCACCTGGCGAGGAGAAAGCAGGGAAGCTGAGTAGTCCCATGCGCGCAGCCTCTCAACGCGCTTGATGAGACGCTCCTGAGCTTCGGGCGTATCCCCCCATTCGAGATTCCCCGTGGGAATGAGCCAGGGAGTTGCGGGCCACTCAGCCATAAAGCGCCGATGAGCTATCATGCCCGCAACATTCAACGCGAAATATTCGCGGGGTTGCTTGCTCCCGGCATTCACCCAGGCAAATGATGCGCCAGTCGTGCCATCGCCCGGCAAATCGGCTTCAATTAAAGTGACTTGAGCCCCCTGTTGGGCAAGTCTCAGTGCTGTGCATGTGCCGATGATGCCTGCGCCTATGACAATGGTGCGCATAACCATTGGCCGACCTCCTCAGGGATTGAAAGAAACAACCGTATACAAACTATATTCGACAAATGGTGAGATTGCTAAAGGGTTCATGCGAGATTCGCGCATCGGAATGATTTTGTGGGAGTCAATGCCTGTTATTGTTCCCCGACACGCTCGCCAGATACATCAGCGCATCGCTCATCCCCATCCGCCCACTGGCGTGAACGTGACCGCTTCTTTAAAGATATATACCATCTCAACCCACTCATGGGGAGGAATGTTCTCCTCACGGATACGCTTCCAGACAGGCCGGTCAACGGTGCCAACCACCAGATACTCATCGCCTGGGAGTTCCGAGTTAATCATCGTAAGAATATGCTTAACAAGCTTATCTAACTCGTTCCGGTGCGCGATCAATAGATCACAATGAGCACAATAGCGACAGGTCTTATTCAGAAATACGGGTTGATCTGGGGGGATATGAATGAACAACGGCAGTTTCCGCCGCCCTGTCTTATTCGTACACTGTGGACATTTGCTAAAGCGCACATCCTGATAAGGATTAAGAAAGAAGCGATACCGCTGAGGCCGCTTGCTAATCCGTGGTCTGTCTTTCTCGTCCTTCTTCTCCATAGTTCTCCCTATTCTATGAGAAAGCATTCAATCGTTGAGCGCTTTCTCTTCATCGCCTGGCTGTTGCAGTGGTTTCATAACCTCTGGCGTCTCCCCTTTTAACGGGTGTATCCAGGCTTTGACCCGCAAATACAACGCCATCATACCACCAAACCAGAGCCCGCCATAGACATAACCCGCCATGACATCGCTCGGCCAGTGCGCGCCCAGATAGACACGCGAAGGGCCAACCAGCGCAATCAATGAGATGCAAACAGCGATCAGAAAATTGCGCAAGCGACCTGAACGCCAGTTTGTAGCCAGGAAATACGTAAGCATACCGAAGAGATTGATATAGTGCATCACGTGGCCGCTGGGAAAGCTGGGCTCATTAATCACACGAGCCACCGCAACCAGATCATTCGTCGGTCGTGGACGTTTGATCACTCTCTTGATACACGCATTGAGCAGATTAGAGGTCATGCTTAACACAAGAAAGACGGCTTCCAGGCGGAAACGTAAAAGCCAGAAGGCACCCGCAATTGCCGCGGCAAGTGGGACGCCGAAGCGCGGAAAGCCTGGTTCTGAAATCCCGACCATCAAGCGACGTAGCCAGGGATACTTCTGACGCTGGAGGGCTCGTGTGATGCTGCGATCACCGGGAAAGAATTGTGTTCGGCGAGCGATCCATGAGAAAAGAATAGCCCCCGAAAGCACCCAGAAATAGAAAGCCAGAATGATCATGCCGCGAGAAACGGCCTTGCGTCCGGAAACGGCGGTCGTCGCCGCAACCTGTTGCGCTTCACTGAGAGCAGGTTTAACATTGTGTTCCAGCAATTCGGAGACGGCCGGTGCCATCTCTGCGGGTTGGGAGAGCAAAGGACGTGAGGGGTTCATCTCTTCAGGCATTACTTTTCGCTTCAACATAGGCTTTTTTTCTCTTCCTCGTATGGCGCGTTGCGCCTGCTCCATCTCCTCGGTGAGGAGTCCAGGCACAGGTTTTCTGGGAACCAGAACCTTGAACGCAGCAGGTAGGACAGTGATCTCCAGTGGAGTAGTCCCAAGCGCTATTCCATCGGCTTGCAATTCTATGGCTTCTTTTGTATGGATACGCAGCGATTGCACACGGCGACGCACAATTTTAGGGGTGAAAGGTCGTCGCCCCTGACTGATCGAAAGAGCATGCAGGATATATTCGCTTTTGCTAAAGTTGGTATAGAGCACCACGTCCAACCAGCCATCATTCATAAAAATGCCCGGCGCAACATTGAGATGTGCGCCATAATACGGCGAATTGCAGACAGTGACCTGCATAGCCCGATACGTGCGCGGCCTCTCGTTATTAAAAATGACGCTCATTTGGGGGGGCCGAAAATGGATCAACGTGTAGAGGCCACGGAGTATCCCTTCGAGAGTTGAGAGTATGCCACGGCTTTTCACCGCTTCTGCGGCTGGAAAGAGCGCGGCCTCTAATCCGGCACCAGCGACCTCCAGGAAAGGATGCTGATTCATACGTCCGGCATCGATAGCACATACTCGGCCATGAACGAAAACCTCGCAGGCTTCTTGCAGATCCTCCGGGATACCCAGGCTATAGGCAAGATTATTCATCGTGCCCGCGGGTATGATTCCGAGTACACTGGCACTGCCAAGCAGGCCATGCGCAACAGAGTGAATAGTACCATCACCCCCTGCCACGATTACCAGGTCCGTCTGTGTAGCGGCTAACTGTCTGGCAATACCCTCGCCAGGATCTTCATAAGTTGTATAGTACAGGTCAGCTTCTATTCCCAGATCATGAAGTATCTGCAATAGAGCTACTTCGGCCTGTTCGTCTGGTATGTTGTGTTTTGCGAACAGAGACGTTCCTGCGACAGGATTAAAAATGAGCGCGACACGCATATATTTTTTTACGCAAGTCAGGGGCATATTTTTCAGTTCTCCTCCAGAAATCTCTATTGCCGGCAAATCTCATCATACAAATGGGTATGCCCCTTTTACTTTGAATACGCGCAACGCTACCAACCAGGATACATTTTTTCTCAAGCAAGCAAGAGAATTCGCGGCTAGATTACGACCTGTCTGGCGACAATTACACCACGCTTACTCTTTTTGCCATCGACCATGATAACGTCGCCAGCACGCAAGACAGATACCGCCTCCAGAGAAGCATCCTCCCCCGTTCGCTTGCGCAGCAGTGTATGGGTACCAATACGTACCGCAACGGGCCGAACTTCACCAGTGAGCGGCTTCGTGACGCTTCCAGCAACGATATACATTTCTTTTTCCGCTGGATTTGGGCTGACACCAACCACCGTCACCACTCGTCCTTGCTCTAACAGCGCTTTGAGATGCTCAAGATTTTCCTGCGGCTCTGGCTTAGACGGCTGATCTGTCTGTTGTTCGCCTTTTTGCTCCGTCACCTCAGCTGTTTCTGGTTTTAGCGGCGTTATCTCTGTTTGCTGGTGGTGAGCAGGAGCGGATGCGGCAAACAAAGGGCCGTGATACGTGCGTGGAACAGCCATATTCACGGCGTGTGGAATAGCAGCAAGGCGGTAGGTTACCATTGCCTGAGCGGACTCGTCTGCGTGTGCCAGTGTTTGCTGGTCCGATTTACGGAGATACTCTTTGAGTTTCACCGCGCTACCATCCAACTGCAAAGCGACTGATGCGGGCACGCTGAGAGAGAATTGAGCGCCCTGAAAGCGTTCGGCAGTCAGATTATCAGGGTGGTGACGCAAGAGGAGCGAGACAATCTGCTGCATCGTCGTCAGTGGATTACCGGCCGTAATTACGCACACATCCAGCATACCATCATCAACGTAGGCATCAGGCGTCATCTCCACAATATCGGCATAGAGACGGGTATTGCCTATCACGACCTGGAGTGCCTCGCCTTTCCAGAGGACGACCGGGTGATTCGCATCGCCGGTCCGTATCTCTACGGGAAAAGGACGATGCGCGGGCAATTCTTTGAGCGTGGAGACACCAACGGCGAGGGCACCAACGTGATATTTAAGCGGCTGCGAGACATGCGCCATAATAGCTGCGTCAATTCCCAGACCAGCCATTAATAGAAAATGCTGTCGTACTTTGGTGGCGGCTTTCTTTTGCCTCTGACGCGACTTTTTGCCCGGCTGATGGTGGTGCTGATCCTGAGACGCCTCTGAGTGAGTGCGTCCCTCTATGCTGATGTGTCCAACATCTACTTTGTGCACATCACTATTGATCAACGCAAGCGCCGCATTGACAGGATCATCGGAGATACCAATCTCACTTGCCCATACATTGGCGGTACCGCCGGGAATGAGCCCGATAATGCTCTGCTGGTTCTTCGCGTGCATGACGCCATTTACGACGCCATTCAATGTGCCATCGCCGCCATAGGCGATCACGAAATCCTGATTCTGCTCAGCAGCGCTCGTCGCCAGGGTCATGGTATGCCCACCATACTCTTTGAGGGCAAGCTCGGTTTGCCAACCTGCTGCGGACAGGACGGCAAGGATGTCGGTGATTTTCGCAAGGTTCTGACCTGCCCGCGGGTTAATCACTAAAGAGGCTCGTTTACTTTTCATCAAAACACTCCCTGTTTTATTACAATCATTGATCGATGGCGTTACAGCGGACCGGCATAAAGCACGGTCCCTACCTGTTATGTTCTTCGAACCGATTCGAGGCCGCTTCGCGTGCTATGTCCCTTCGAACGTGATCGATGGCGTTACAGCGGACCGGCATAAAGCACGGTCCCTACCTGTTATCTCCTTCGAACCGATTCGGGGCCGCTTTGCGTTTGCCATGCGAATTTGTGACGCGCTACCAGAATTTTTAGGAAAAGGCTACACTTCCTACACAAATGTGGATGTGATGGGGATTTTACCCCATAGGCGTCAAGTTAAGGGAAGAAACCGATCCATCGTCGTTGTAGAGGCGGGGTTTATCTCCGCCAACGCTTCGGCCAGACGCGACCTGGCAGGGCGAAGATGGTCGGTGACCGTCCCCGGCAGGGATAAACCCCGCCTCTACAATGGGATCTGGTTGCTTCACTTGACGCCTATGATGTGATGGGGATTTTACCCCTACATCGTAGCTACACTATGGCGACGAAAGCTACATCGGAATCACGATCTCGAAGCGAGAGAATAGGGAAGGACCTCCCTTCTGTTACCGCTATAGCCTGCTAAGCCAGTGGGGTCGCGCGTCCTCAGAAGCAATGCATGCAGCGAGGGCACCTTCTCCTCCGGGGTCCGATCTGTTGGTAGCTTACCAGGACGCAATTCTGCCAGACTCCTTTGTGTCCCTACTTTTCGATGAAGCGACATCGGGGTTGTGAGGGATGAGAGAGCGACATAACTGCTCCTTATTTATATATTCGGCGGACGGTGAGATTCCTGAAGGGTCCATGCGAGATTCGTGGCTCGGATGAAAGTTTTTGTTGGAGTTAATGGTTTACGATGTGCTTCCCTATATTGTAGCACTTTTCGCTTGTGATTATACGGCTATTCTCTCCTTCGGTTCTGAGTCTTGTTCGTCACCAGCAGGTAGAGAAAAATGAAGAATGATACCCAGATCAAACCATCCAGATAGCCACCAAGCACATCGAGTATCCAGTGCTCACCCTCCCACAGACGCGCAATACCGATCAGGCAAATATTGAGCAACGCCCATATCTGCAAAACAAGTACCATCCAGTGATAGCGCCACTCTCTTACAGCTCGTGTCGAGGTAAGGAACAAGAGAAAGCCATAAAAGACCATCATATGGCAGCTATGTCCGGAAGGAAAGCTATTGAAGATGAGCCGACTATCGACATGGATGAGATTGGGCGTAGGACGAGGGCGCTGGACAACATCGCCGATAAGGGCATCAACGCCATTGCCAATCACGACGGAGAGCGCGAAGAAGATCCCCTGGCGAATCCAGCGAAATGCCACAAAGATGGCCAGAACGACAATCACCGTCACTGTATCCGGTAAGGGGTCGTTAATCCACGTCAAAAACCGGAACATCGCTCCAATCCACGGCACTGTCATCGATGCCTGTATCTCTCTACTTATGTTGAGCTCAAAAGGCAACGGCTGACGAAGAGCATGGACGAAGAGCGACAGCGCGATCATGCCCGCAACAGCAAGCAACCACAGGAGTATCCCGACAACCAACCAGTAGCGATGCCTGTGGTTTTGCACGCCTCCATGTACTGAAAATGCTGTCACCCTATCATCAGCGCGATATACTACTTTCTCTTCGCCCTGTGGCTTTTTCTCCTGTGAAACCTCCATCCCTATAGCCCCCCCACCCTGCGGTAGCGCGCCTCTACGAATGAATAGACGCCATATGCAAGCAGGCCCAACGCGACCACTCCCAACAGCCATTCTCCAAATGGTTGCCTCAGCAGTTCCGTCAAGGCAGTATTCAGTCCTTTGGCATCTCCCGGGTTGTGTTTCACGGCGGCGACAATCAGGAAGATGCCGACGATTGTGAAAACTACGCCCAGGGCTGCATTTCCCAGACGACCAAGCAGAATAACGCTCTTGCGCGTAGTCGTGCTGAGCGAGGATAGATTGAGATAGCGTTTGAATGAGGCCTGATAGGCTCTCACGAAAAGATAGGCGGCGATGCCCAGGACGATACAACCGACCAGGACCACCAACCAGACGCCAGCGGGTTGTTTGAGCAAGAGCCCGGTCCAGTTCTGTGCCGAACTTGTAGAGTTTCTTGATGAGGGAGCACCAGTTATGGCAAGCTGATAGGCCCCCACGCCTAGCAGGCCATAGGAAACGGCGACTCCAGCGTAGCCCAGACGCGCAACGATCCCTTTGGCCTTATGTCCCTTGTGCTCCGTATCAAACACGGCTTGAATCAGGCTCCAGAGGGCAAAACCGAAGAGTCCCACGGTGATAATGATCAGCAGAATACGCCCGAAGCCTTCGCCCAGGGGACTATCATAAATTGCGCGGAGCGCTCCATTCTGGTCAGTTGTGCTCCCACCATGGCCAGTTACAAGCAAGACCGCCAGAAAGCCAATGACGACATAGATTATCCCTTTTACGGTATATCCCAGACGAGCAAGGGCAATTACCGCCCGATTCGCAGTAGTGCCACGTGCGGATTGCTCGACGTCTCGTGCGCTGGTATGTAAGTGCATTTTGTCTCCTCCTCACGACATAACGGCTGTTTTTCCTCGCCACAATTACCGTGAATGTGTCTAACACGAGCGAGTCCTATGGTATAGATGCAATCCATGTGGCATGTGCCGATTCAGGAAAAAGTCTTGAATGGGTAAATCTATGTCGCCGTTATAGGCTCAACAAGATTTATTGTCGAGAAAATGGCCCTGTGTCCATGTCAGCCACCTCCCCATCGTATTACTATTATCTTGAAAGATTAGTTCTTGAGCATTTTCGGGCAAAAAGCAAGTAGAGGCTTTTATGGGAAGGCGTTATGAATAATATAAATGAAACGGTAAAAGAAGTTCAACAAGAGGTCCAAACTGCCCGTCGTCCCTGGTATTATACCCTGCATCAGGCTCGATTCCTGCTCAGCATCTACCTGATTGCCCTGGCGCTGTTCGGCTCGCTGGCTTTTCTGGTACATGTTCACCCGCTGCTTGCGGTGGATGTGACCATTACGCGTGAATTCCAGGAGAATCAGACGCCCTGGCTCAACGCGTTGATGCTTGCAGTGAGTTATCTGGGCAATACGCTGTGGCTCTTTGTAGGACTGATTGCACTGACGGCTGCTGCATTCTGGACTTTTCGTTTGTATCTGGAGGCGGTAACGCTGGTCTTTATCTGTCTGAGCAGTTCGCTGTTAAACTTCTCGATGAAATTGCTGATTGATCGTCCAAGGCCAGCGCAACCCCTGGTGATCGTGCTCCAACATGCCAACGGCAATAGTTTTCCCAGCGGCCATGTTATGTCGTATATCGCGTACTGGGGAACGCTCTTTACATTGAGCCTTATTCTTTTTAGCAGCAAACGCTGGTGGCGCAATGCGTTGCTCTGTCTATCCGGGTTGTTTGTGATTCTGGTTGGTCCCTCGCGCATTTACCTGGGAGATCACTGGGCCAGCGATGTCCTGGGGGCGTACTTGCTTGGCGGCCTCTGGCTCTGGATCTGCATATTCGTCTATATAAAGTTGAAGGAACGCAATGTGTTAGAGACACTTCCAGGCAAGAATGGAGTGAAAGAAAACGCATAAGGTGACGAACAAAAGCGGATTAACATCAAGCATGATCGACCGAAGAATAGATGAGCTCTTCGAGATGGCCGGGGGGGACGGAAGTTTGGTAGAGTCACTGATTTTAGCAAGCATAGCGTGTATAGGTTGAACAGGTCTTGACGTATGAGAGACCTGTAGAAAACTTATCGGCAGCCGATGTTGCCATCGGCTTGATGTTCAGCCTTCTAGCCGGACGTTCCAGGTAAAATATAAAGGAGCTTGCTATGGCAGTGATCCCAGAAAAATATATGGATATTCTGAACTCAAAATCCGCCGCGCATATTGCGACCATCGGACCAAAGGGTGAGCCGCAGAGTTCGCCCGTCTGGTTCGGCTGGGATGGCAAACACATTTTCTTTAGCCTGACCAAAAAACGTCAGAAATATCACAATCTGAAGCGCAATCCACAGATTGCCCTCTCCATTACGGACCCGAAACTATTAGAGCGCTATCTGGAGATCCGTGGCACCGTTGAGCGTGTTGACGAAGATCCCAAACTGGATTTCATCAATTCGATGGCGAAGAAGTATCTTGGCCTCGATAAATATCCCTGGCACCAGCCCGGAGATGAGCGGGTCGTCATCGTTGTGAAACCGGAACACGCAACCTATCAGAACTAAGGCGTGCCTGGAGCCAATTGAAACGAAAATAAGACCGGAAGGTATGGTATGAGCAGTCTACGTGCAGCGCTCGTCACGCCTTTGACGGGAACGCTGGCCCCATTTGGGCGGGCCTGTGCTACCGGCCTTTCCCTGTGGGCGGCGCGTGCTGCTCGCCTGCCGCCTCCATGGACGCATGTGGAACTCGATGTGCGCGATGCCGGGAGCGATGTGGGGGAGAGTATGCGTGCGACTATGGATGCTCATCCCGATGTGATATTTGGGCCATACGGGAGCAATACGATGCTGGTAGCGGCACGCAGTTGCAAACGTGTGATCTGGAACCACAGTGGGGCTACTTCTCGACTTTCTCGCCCGGAGTTTCCCCTTGTTATCAATGTACTTTCACCGGCTTCAAGCTATTTTGCGGGCGTTCTTCAGGCCGTGCGTGCATTCGATCCCGACGCTACCACCGTCTCGCTCTTTCACACGCGCACGGGTTTTGGTCGAGATGTGGCAAGCGGTGCTGCAACGGCTGCGATCAACCTCAAATTTGCGGTGCGATCGGTGGCATTCGAGCCATCGCGTGCCGCTGCCACGGTTGCTCTTGTGCCACAGGCGGATATTTTGCTTATGGTAGGAGGTTTCGCGGATGAACGTGCGGCGGCCCCAATTTTGTTGCAGCACAAATGGCGCGCGGCCGCATTTGTTGGTGCTGGCGTTGAGGAGGTGCTAGCGCCGCTGGGGAGGATGCGGGAAGGGCTGCTCGGACCTGCGCAATGGATCGCAGGGGCATCATCTCCTGAACCTGATGAAGGGCCAGATGCTGATTGGTTTGTGACACATTATAGGGACGAGACAGGCAGTGAGCCCGCTTATCCTGCGGCCCAGGCGTTCGCAGCCGGGCTACTCTGTGCGCGCTGTTTGCGAGACAGCGGCAGTTGTGAGGATAGAGCGCAGCTTGATGCGGCCCGACGACTCGCCTGCACGACGCTCTACGGTCCATTCCGCCTCGATCCACAGACCGGTCTTCAGTCTGGTCACCAGATTCTTATTGTGCAATGGCAAAATGGGGTACGCCGTGTCGTCTGGCCTCTCGAGCGGGCTGAGCGCTCTTTGCGAGTTCCTCTTAGCTAGCAGGTAAAGGGACACATCGCGGAAGAGGGCGAGATGGCCGGTGGGGGACGGGGGCGCAGTTCCGCTATCGCTACACCGCGCCCCTACTGGTCTCAAGCTACTGCCACGACATAGGTAAATCCGTTGCCAGAATATACGATGGGTATGGTAAACCAGGCTGGTTTACCATACCCATCGTATATTCTCCTTATTATTAGGGAGGAGTTTCAGGAATGGTACGGGTATAACCAGCGGTGGGTGCCAGGGCCAACTTCGATGGGGTCCTCGCTCTTCCCTGGAAGGGTTACGCTGGCGGTTGTGCTCGGTGGGACTACGACGAGCACTTCGATTTGTTCTGCCGTGATCTTCCATCCGACCACGGCCTGGCCATAGGGCGTCTTGAGGCGTGCGGACGCGTGTGTGAGACCACCGCCAGGATGGGGTTGAATGTCCAGGCGACGATATCCCGGCTCAGCGGGTGCCAGCCCTGCGACGGTACGATGCAACCAATCGGCAACGGCTCCGAGCGCGTAATGGTTAAACGAGGTCATCTGACCGGGATTGACCGAGCCATCGGGACGCAAGCTGTCCCAACGTTCCCAGACGGTTGTAGCACCCATTGTTACCGGATAGAGCCACGATGGACATTCACGCTGCATCAACAGGCGGAAAGCAGTATCGTATTCTCCCACACTACAGAGCGCGTCACAGATCAGCGGCGTCCCCACGAAACCGGTACTGATGAGATAGCCACTTTCACGCACCAGCGAGGCAAGACATGTGCCAGCGTGTCTGCGCTGCCCGGCATCTTTGAGCAGGCCAAATTGCAAGGCCATGGCGTACGCGGTCGCCGAGTCGCTGAGCACACGACCAGCGGGGGTGACGTATTCGGCGTCAAACGCAGCACGAACTTGAGCGGCAAGAGCAAGGTAGTGCGCCTCCTCCTCAGTTCGACCAAGCACGCCCGCGACCTGCCCCACAATTTCGGCGGAACGCGCAAAATAAGCGGTGGCGACGATATGCGGACTGGTGCGCCCATCGGCGGGACGTTCCGGGGGCGCGGCGGGATCGAGCCAGTCGCCAAACTGGAAACCAGTATCCCAGAGATGACTCTCTCCAGCTACTTGAGCGAGCAGATCAACCCATGCACACATACTTTCAAACTGCGTAGCCAGAATATTGACATCCCCGTATCGATGATAGAGCGTCCACGGCACAATCACTCCGGCGTCACCCCAGGCCGCAGCCGGAACCGTCGAGCGCATATCTGGAGTCGCGATGCGTGTCAGCACATCGGGAATGACAAAAGGAATGACGCCTTCTTTTGTCTGATCGGCAGCCAGATCAGCCAGCCAGGAGGTGAGAAAGCCCGCAGAGTCGTAGAGAAAGCTGGCAGTAGGCGCGAAAACCTGGATATCACCGGTCCAACCCATGCGCTCATCGCGTTGCGGACAATCGGTGGGGATCGAGAAAAAATTGCCGCGCATGCTCCACACGACATTCTCGTGGAACTGATTTAGCAACGGATCGGAACACTCGAACCAGCCTGTGCGCTCCAGATCGGAATGGCAAATGACCGCACAAATATCGGCGGCTTGCAAATCGCCGGGCCAACCTGCGACCTCAGCGTAGCGGAAACCGTGGAAAGTGAAGAGCGGCTCCCAGGTCTCTTCTCCACCGCCGCGCAAAATATAGCGATCGGTAGCCTGTGCAGTGCGCAGTGGGCGCGTACACAGTTCGCCATTCTCTAATACCTCGGCATGGCGTAGCGTAATCGTCTGCCCAGCAGCGCCGCGAACCGTCAGACGCAAGCGACCAACCACGTTCTGACCGAAATCGACAAGCGTGCGGCCAGATGGAGATGTCGTAACCGCAACGGGCGCGAGCACTTCGATGCGCCGCACGGGAGGGCCGTCTGGCGCAACAAGCGTGCCCAGGTCCCGATCGAGCGGGCGTACATGCTCCCAGTCCTGATCGTCATAGCCCGGCTCCGACCAGCCTGCACGTTCCAGACGAGCATCATACGTTTCGCCATCGTAGAGATCACCGGTCAGAATGGGACCGGTGGCAGCACGCCAGGACTCATCGGTGATGATACACTCGGTTCTGCCATCAACACAGGTGATCTCGAGCTGAGCCAGCAATGCCAACCAATCGCCATAAATATTTCGCTGGTATCCACGAAAACCAAATCGGCCCCGATACCAGCCATCGCCCAGGATCGCCCCGATGGCATTGCGTCCCTCATGCAGAAGATTTGTTACATCGAAGGTCTGGTAGGGCAAACGGTGATCATAGGAGGTCCATCCAGGAGCCAAAACCTGATCGCCAACAACGGCACCATTGATCTGAGCCTCGTACACCCCGAGAGCAGTCACATACAAACGCGCACGTGTCACGCCTGCGGGGACGTCGAATTCGTAGCGCAGAAAAGGAGCGGGCTGAGATCGAGTAATATCTTCCTCCCAACCGGGCGTCACAAATTGCGCGCGCCAATCCTCAACAGCAAGCAGCCCAGCCTCAACCAGACTGAGCGAGCTCCACGCTGAGGGTAGCCCATCGTTGCCCCAGACGCGAACACGTACATCGAGGCGCTCACGAGAATGCAGGGGCGCAAATGGCCAGGGCACCAGCACGGCATGGTCGGATTCGACGCGGCCAGTCTGAGCGAGAAGCTGACCAGATTTGTACGCCTCGATTTCGTAGCCGATCTGATGCCAGCCAGCAAGCGCAGTCTCGACGATCCAGGACAGACGGGGCCGCGCTTCGCCTATCCCGAGCGGCTCCCGATGATGCTCGAAGCGGACGTTCGTAACGGTGACAGGGATCAGGTCAATCGACTTCGATGCCTGCGGCGTTATTTCCTGTTGTGCCATACGACTTCTTTCTCCTGTTTGAACAGATACAATTGAGTTCTTCGATGAACCAGGTTGGTGATGAAAGTATTGTATTGCATTTTCTGCGCTTCTACTAGAGAATTTGCAGGGCAACGAGCAAGCATTATAGGGAAATAAATGTAAGTGTCGGGTTATAAGGGGCAAGATATTCGATAAGGGACGCATACCGTTTTTCGCGCAGATGGCCGGTGGGGACGTGGATTGGTATAAAGCGCAGATGGCCGGTGGGGAACGTGGATTGGCATAAAGCGCAATCCCTACCTCTGCGGGAGGGCGAGATGGTCGGTGGGGGATGTGGGATGTTTTTTGGGATATGCGGGGGGGAGCGATGTCCCCCGGGCACAGACGAGCAGCACATGTATGAGAATATTTTCAGGAGGTGGAGATTGCGCGTTTGCGGTTGGAATCTGTCGCCGTCTGGCTGTCAGGGGGGCGATGGCCCAATTGCTGGGAGATTGAGGCGGCGGTCTCGATTACGGCGGCGGCAATCTCTTGAGCCAGTGCTTCATTGAGACGGAGTGCCGGAGCGGCGACACTGATGCTCGCGGTGATGCGTCCTCGTTCGTCGAAGATGGGTGCGCCAATACACCATGATCCTTCCTCGTTCTCGCCATAATCCTGCGAGTATCCACGCGCACGAGTCAAGGCCAGTTCTTCGCGCAGGACCGAGAGTGAGGTGATCGTTTTGGGAGTGCGGGGAAGCAGGCGGGCTGGTAAGAGCTGGCCCCACTGCTCCTCGGGGCTGAAAGCCAGGATCGCCTTGCCCAGAGAGGTCGAGTACAATGGATCGCGGCTCCCCAGGCGCGAGTACATGCGCAGAGCACGATGACTCTCAGCCATTTCCAGATAGACAATCTCGCGATCATCTGCCACGCCCAGATTGACCGTCTCATCGAAACGGTCGCGCAGGGCGATAATATAGGGGAGAGCAACCTCCCGCAGGCGCAACTCTGCCCCCGCCAGCTGGCCCAATTGCCAGGCCGTGAGACCAAGGCGGTACAAATCAGTGTCCGGGTCATGGATAATAAAGCCACTCTCACTCAACGTATAGAGATAGCGAAAGAGCGTGGTCTTATGCAGGCCAAGCTGACGCGACAGCTCTGAGAGGGACAACTCACGTCGCGCCTCTGCTACATACTTGAGCACCTCAAGTGCCTTATAGACAGGTTTCACCAGATAAATCTCTCTGGATGACTGTGGCTCTTTCATGTCACGACCGCCCAATTCTTAAACGATACGTTCTTCTTGAACGCTACGCTGCTATTGTACCGCCCTCATACAACCTGGTCAATTATGTAAAGCGGGAAAACTATCGTCGGTTTTGAGCAGATCTTCAGCATTTGTGCGTCTACCTGCTTTTACACTTGCTCCATTGCATTATATTCTTGCCGACAACCAGGATAGTTGGCGGTGATAAACACCGCCGCTACCTACGAAGACACCCAGTTATTGAACATATATGGCCACGTGGAGGTCAGTCCTGGACCTTGCAGGTTCTTGCTCTTCATGGCCAGCAGGAAGATATCACCAACCTTCAGCATTGGTACATCGTTATACCATAATTGTTGGAACTGCGTCTCAAGGGCCATACGTTTGGTGTAGTCGGACTCTGAGGCCATTTGGTTGAGCAAAGATTCTTTTTGCGCATTGACCCACCAGCCCGGCCAATTTGCGCTCCAGTCTGCCAGGATCGCGGGATCAGGCTCGACCGTCTCTGCGGTAGCGAAGATGTCCCAGGCACCCGGCTGCTGCCTGACCTGCGTTAATGTAGCCCAGTCCATGACATCGATCGAAACCTTCATACCAATGGCCTGCAACTGGCTTTTCAGGACGACTAAGACGTTGTAGCTCCAGCTATATTGCTGCGTGGCAAGGATACGCACGGTTTGTCCGTGATAGCCCGCCTCTTGCAGGAGTTGTTTGGCCTTTGTCGGATTGTTCTGGTTATAGAGAGCCTGACCTGCATCCGACCACCATTTGGTCTCTTTAAAATAGAGGCTGGGGTCAAGGCGATAGAAAGCGGAGTTACCAGCTGCGGACTCCAGCATTGGCTGGTAATTGGCAACCGCCTGCACAGCCTGCCTCATCTTGAGACTGGAAAACAGCCCTTCCTTCTTATTAAAGACAACAACCGGATATTCCCAGGGTTTCACCACTACAGGATCAGAATTTGGTGCCGCCTTCACCGTCGAATACAGGTCAGGGGAAAGATCATCTGCAAAATTGTACAGTCCGGTCTCTACGCCCTGGACGCGCTGCTGTTCCTCGGGCACGGGAATAAATTGCACCTGATCCGCATAGGCCGTGCGTTTGCCAGCCATACCATCAGCGGGCTCACTGCGCGCCTTGTACTGATCGAAACGGGCCAGCGTGATCGCCTGACCAGCTTTCCACGAGACGAACTTGTAGGGGCCAGTACCGATATATTGTTTGATTGGTCCGTTTCCGGCTGCATCGATCACTGATTTGGGATAAATAGCCGCCTGCTGTTGTGGGACCGCAAGCAAGACCGGAATAATGGGCATGGGACTCTTCAATTGCAGAACAATGGTGTATTTATCCGGCGCAAGAATATTCCCCTTCATATCCGCAAAGAGCCGCTGCCCATAATCGCTGAGCTTGCCCCAGCGGTCCAGTGAGGCCAGCACGTCCGCGCTGGTCATCTCTTGCCCATTCTGGAACAGGACACCCTGGCGCAGATGGATCGTCCAGGTCAGGCCGTTGTTCTGCACCTGATAGCTTTGTGCAAGTTCCAGTTGAGGGGCATACTTCGAATCGATCGTAAATAAACCTTCATAGATATTCGTCGTAATCGACTGGGTAAGGTCTGCCGTCGTCTCCATCATATCCAGCGACGGAGGATCACCAACGGTGGCATATTTGATGGTGCCGCCACGTTTGGGCGTGGTTGTGCTGTTGCTCGCACTACTGGTCGTAGTGCCGCCAGATGAACACGCTGTCAGGAGAAGTGAGAAAAGCGCGGTACAGATCAAAATAACCTTGATCGGGTGGCGCGACTTCAAGTTCTTTCCGGGTTCCATGCAATTTCCTTCTTGTAACATTCCTGCTGCTACGCGATGGTGGCAGCAGGTCTATAGGTCCCCAGGCGCAGACAAGCAGCGCCTCTACGGGGTTGGATGGGGCGCCCTTACAGGGATAGTCAGGGCGTCAGCATGACAAATGGGTAGGTCATAGAATGGTAAAGAGGGATTCTCCTTTCGCTATTTCAGATTGCGCAACCTTGGGTCAAGCATATCTCGCAAGCCATCGCCAGTGATGTTGAGTGCCAGCACAGTGATCATGATGAACAGCCCGGCAAAAATGGTGAGCCAGGGAGCAATTACAATGTAGAGACGACCATCACTGATCACACCTCCCCACGAAGGTGTCTCTGGCGAGATTCCTACGCCGAGAAAATCTAACGCCGATTCTCCCAGGACAGCGTAAGAGAAAATAAAGGTGACCTGCACCAGTAACAGGCCCAGCGCATTCGGCAAGATATGTCTGAAAAGAATCCTGCCGGTGCCGCTCCCGATGGCATCCGCAGCCTCGACATACGTCATCTCGCGCAACACAATCACGGACCCGCGCACAATACGCACAACGCGAGGCAAGTAGGCGATGCCAAGCGCTAAGATAACAGTGAACAGGCTCGGTCCCATCGCCCCTCTGAGCGCAATCGCCAGAAGAATGCTTGGGAAGGCCATCAGCCCATCTGAGAGTCTCATAATCACCGGGTCCAGTTTGCGGAAATAGCCAGTGATCAGGCCAATCAGCGTACCTCCGCCGACCGCAACGAGCGTCACCGCAGCGCCCGTGAAGAGCGAGATGCGCCCACCGTAGAGCACGCGGCTAAAGACATCGCGTCCGTACGCATCGGTCCCGAAGTAGTGGCTACCCCCGGGCGGCAGCAGGCGGTGCATTACATCCAGGGTGAGTGGATTGTATGGCGTGAGCAGGGGTGCGGCCACCGAGGCTATCACGATAAGCAACAGGATACTCACCCCGCCAATGACGGTTGGATGTCGCCGAACCCTTTGCCAGAGGCGGCGCTTCTTCGGCCGGGAAACCGCCGATACGCTGATGTTAAGATTCGTTTCAACTGCCATAAACAGACCTCCATGAACGCTCAGGCGCAGACAAGCCGCGCCTCTACGGGAGATTGGTGCCTCGAGCGCAGATTGGCCACGCCTAATCTGCATCAGCCTAAGGGCCGAGAGGGCCGGTGGGGCTCGCGGGCAGGGATAAACCGCTGCCCCTACCTCGGCTTTTCTTCGAGGGTGAGGAACCTGTGTACCCCATAGCCAGGAACAATCCGGTTCCATTCAACGCCACAGGGAGGAGGCGGGCTTGTCTCGCCCGCCTGCCCCATCAGCCCTCTCCAATAGCTCATCCTTTCTCAGGTTGATGCAGATCAGGCGCAGATTGGACGCGCATCTACGAGGGTTAACTATAGCGAACGCGCGGGTCCACCAGCGCATACACCACATCTACGGCCAGATTAATAAACACGTACACCACGACAACTACCAGCACGGCCCCCTGGAGAAGCGGATAGTCACGATTCTGTACAGCGGAGATAATGAGTTGTCCCATGCCAGGAATGCCGAAGATCGTCTCGGAGATCGTGGCGCCACCCATCAGGATCGAGATAACGACCGCAGTCGTGCTCACAATGGGAACCATGGCGTTGCGCAACATATGCACGAGAATAACGCGACCTCCGGGAGTCCCTTTAGCGCGTGCGGTGCGAATAAAATCCAGCCCCTTCACTTCGAGCATACTGGAGCGGGTGATGCGGCTGACAAATGCCGCCTGACCAAGACCCAGCGCGAGTGCAGGCATAATCATCGATTGCAGATTAGCCACAGGATCGTCCATAAAAGAGGTATAACCAGCAACCGGCAGCCACTGGAGCTTCACCCCGATGACCAGCGCCATGAGCAATCCCAGATAGAACTCAGGGATAGAGAGACCCAGCAGGGCAAGAGCCATCATGGCTTTATCCAGTATGGTCCCTCTAAATATCGCCGAGATAATGCCCGAGCTGATACCGAGCAATACCGTGATCAGCGTAGAGAAAAGTGTGAGTTCCAGCGTCACCGGCAAGTGGTCAGCAATGCCCTGGACGACCGATTCGTGCAGAAAAATGGATTGGCCCAGATCACCATGCATGACACGCACCACCCAGAACCAGAACTGTAGTGGCAAAGGATCATTGAGCCCCAGTTGAGCGTGAAGGGCCGCAATCTGCGCAGGTGTAGCCGTGTCTCCCAACATCAGGACGGCAGGATCACCCGGCGTCAGATGGATGAGTGCGAATGAGACAATGGCTACAATGACCAGCGTGGGTATCATATCAAAGATCAGTCGTCGGAATATATACGAAAGCATAGCTCCCTTTCCTGGCTCTGCACATTCCGCGCCTTCTGAACACGGACGAACGCTTTTCTTTGTTCTCTTGCGTATTTATTGGTAACTCGTCGTATTGGTTTTTGTTTATAACAGGGGAAAATGACAGGCCACATGATGCCGTGGCGCGATCTCCTGGAGTTGCGGTTCCTCCTCGCTGCAACGCTGTTGCGCATGCGGACAACGCGTACGAAACCGACAGCCAGAAGGGGGACGAGCAGGCGACGGTATATCGCCCTGCAACACCACACGCGAGCGCTCACGATGAGGATTCGGAACGGGAATGGCCGAGAGTAAGGCAGCAGTATAAGGATGAGCCGGAGATGCAAAGAGCGCATCCGTCCCGGCAAGCTCGACCATTTTGCCAAGATACATCACACCGACCCGATCGGATATATGGCGAACCACGTTCAAGCCATGGGCAATAAAGAGATAGGTCAGGCCCAACCGCTCTTGCAATTCGCCCAGGAGATTGATGACCTGGGACTGCACAGAGACATCGAGAGCCGAGACAGGTTCGTCGGCGACGATGAACCTGGGGTGGAGCGCGATACTGCGCGCAATACTGATGCGTTGACGCTGACCGCCGGAGAACTCGTGTGGATAGCGATCGCGACGGCTCGGATCGAGTCCCACCAGTTGGAGCAGTTCGGCCACACGCTCATCGCGAGCCCGGCCAGTTGCGACATGGTGTACAGCAAGCGGCTCACTGATAATGTCACTGACAGTCATACGCGGATTGAGAGAGCCAAAGGGATCCTGAAAAATAATCTGCATCTCACGGCGAGTTTTCCGTAATTCGCGCGCATTCAGCGTCAATAGATCGCGACCCGAAAAATAGATCTGCCCCGCCGTCACATCCTGAAGGCGCAACAGGACGCGGCCGAGCGTCGATTTGCCACAGCCAGATTCGCCCACCAGACCAAAGGTTTCCCCTTCATGCACCTCCAGAGAGACATCGTCCACAGCTCGCACATTGCCCACGACACGGTTGAAAGCGCCGCGCCTGATGGGGAAATATTTCTTGATATTGCGAGCCTCGATCAGCGGTTGCTTCACATCAACATGTGTGGATGTGTTATCTTCCGCAGAGGCTTGCGACCCGGGATCAAGCATAAGACATTCGTCTCCTTCGTTATCTGCTTGCACTATCGTTGACGTTTCGGATGCCAGCGCTTGCCGCAACCGCTTCGGCGTGCCAGCACGCGACATTGCGCCCGTTGACCATACGTAAGGACGGCTCCTCCTGCTGGCATTGTTCCGTGGCAAAAGAGCAGCGAGGATGAAAACGGCAGCCGCCCGGCAGATTCGTCAGAGCAGGGATGCTTCCGCCGATCGTATGCAAGCGAGTACCACGTTCGCCTTCCAGTCCTGGAATAGAGGCGAGCAGGCCGATAGTATAGGGATGATGGGGATGATCGAAGAGTTGCTCAACCGCACCTTCCTCCATAATTTTGCCAGCGTAGAGCACAACCACGCGGTCAGCCATCTCCGCCGTGACGCCCATATCATGCGTAATGAGCAGGATCGCCATATTGGACTGAGATTGCAACTGCCGTAGCAGATCGAGCAGTTGCGCCTGGATCGTGACATCAAGTGCGGTTGTGGGCTCGTCCGCAATCAGCAACTTCGGATTACAGACCAGGGCCATCGCAATCATCGCGCGCTGACGCATGCCCCCAGAGAGTTCGTGGGGATACTGATGCACGCGAGTTTCAGGTTCCGAGATCCCCACGGCCCGCAGCATCTCTATTGCCCGTTCTCTGGCCTGAGCTTTCGAGCGTTTCTGATGCAGGAGCACCGCTTCGCTAATCTGAGCGCCGATCGTCATAAGAGGATTGAGCGCCGTCATAGGCTCTTGAAAGATCATCGCGATCTGACTGCCGCGAATGCGGCGCATCTCTTCCTCGCTCTTGCGCAAGAGATCTTCATGCTGAAAGAGGATCTGGCCGTTCACCAGCGCACCGCTCTCTTGCTCGATCAGGCGCAAAATAGCGAGGGAAGTGACACTTTTGCCGCTCCCAGACTCCCCCACAACACAGACCGTCTCCCCCTCATTCACCGTCAAATGAACGCCATCAACCGCACGTAGAGGCCCATCTTCGCTCCGGAAACCAACGGTGAGCTGCTTAATTTCAAGAAGTACTTGCATTCTCTACCTCAAAAAATACATGCAAAAAGCCCGACGTCAGGGTATTATTCTGGCACAATATGCTATAGGGAGCTATGCGGCACTACTGCTCTCGCATACACTGCGATCTATGCCCCTTTATCCAAACGTAGGATGAGTGAAGGATCGTGGCAGAGAAATGATATTCTATAGTAGTGGCATACGATAAACTGTTTTGGGTAAAACACAGGTAAGCCAGGTCGAAGTTTCTTGAGATGAATTTCTGGTTCCTATGTTGAAATAATAGTAACGTAACAATTGCGCTCTTGTCAATGGATATTTCGCATATTTTTCTTTTTGGCTGACATCTTTTGTTTCTTCTCACGAAATTATAATTCTTGACGAGGAACAAAAGAATATGTTACGCTTCTCTTAGGTTTTACTACGTCGATTGATTGACAAACCTCTCCCAGTTTCAACGTTGTTTCACAAGCGTGAAGCACGTAGTATTTTCGTACGCCGGGAGACCCTTTTGATTGTGCCCCGTAAGCAACACGTTGGAGGAAAAAGACTTTGCTTATTGTTGATGCGCATCTTGATCTTGCATGGAATGCACTCCAGTGGCACCGAAACCTGCAACTTTCAGCGCATACGATCCGCATGTTAGAGATAGAGACGCCTGGCCCCGGGCGTTCACTGGGCACAACAGCCCTGCCCGATCTTGCCAGAGGACGCGTCGCGCTCTGCTTCGCCACCCTGCTTGCTCGCTCAACTGGCCGCCCCAATCCCACGATAGACTACGACACCTCGGCCCAGGCCTTCGCGGTAGCAAGAGGACAACTGGCCTATTATCGCGCGCTGGAGAAGCAGGGCTATGTGCGCATCATCACGGATACAGTGGCCCTGGATCGGCACATCGCCGAGTGGACAGCCTGGGACGCCGATCCGCATGCAGACGACGCTCACCATCCTCCCCTCGGGTTCATCATTAGCATGGAGAGTGCTGACCCCATCCTCAACGCAGGCGAGCTGGCGGAATGGCGAGAAGCGGGCGTGCGTCTGATCGGTCCAGCACACTATGGGCCGGGACGCTATACCGGAGGGACGGGCACGGAACTGGGGCTCACCAGCGCAGGTCGGGAACTGCTGGTCGAGATGGAGCGGCTCGGCGTCATTCTGGATACCACGCATCTCACCGATCAGGCATTCTGGGAGGCGCTGAAGATCTACAATGGTCCGATTATCGCCAGCCACAACAATTGCCGCGCCCTTGTCCCCCACCAGCGCCAGTTCACCGACGAGCAGATCAAAGCCATTATCAAACGCGATGGCGTGATCGGCACTGCGCTCGATCTCGTCATGCTGAAGCTCGGCTGGGTGATCGGCTCCTCTTCCAACGCTGGCACCAAACTCGAAATGGCGGTTGATCACATCGACCATATTTGTCA
>DATJHM010000118.1:0-4224 GCA_035493895.1 Ktedonobacteraceae bacterium | reverse complement strand
CAGGCTCCCTATCTTTTGCTGGACGAGGCGACCAGTTCACTGGATTCGCGAGCGGAGCGCCTGATTCAGCAGGCACTCGAAACGCTGATGCAGGGCCGCACCGTTATTGCCATCGCGCATCGTCTCTCAACCATTCAACGTGCAGAACAAATTCTCGTCGTCGATCAGGGCCACATCGTGGAACGTGGCACACACGACCAGTTGCTCCAACATTCAGGCCATTATCAGCGCCTCTACCAGGCACAATTCCTTACACCAGCCCAGGAGCCGACTCAAGCGGAGATCCAGGAGGAGATAACGCCCGACACCGATAAGGGGACACCATTACCCCTGGTCAGACCCCGACGCCGACAAGGGGGCAACATTTCTTCTCTTCATACCTCTCCCTGAAAAGCCACGGCGCTGGTAGGGCGGCTGATCAATTCCTCGTAGATCTGGCCCATGCGCTCGGGGGCATACGGCATCTGATGCCGCAACCACCATTCGATAAGGGCAATCGTTGAGGACACGATATGCTGTGCCGCCACCTCCAGCGGCACAACGCTCCCGGGCAACGCCGTATGCTCGCTCATTGTCGTTTGCGTCGTTTGTTCGATCAGGTGCTGGCGCAGAGACAGGCTACCAAGCAGCACGCGTACCACTTCGCTATGTTCTTGCACATAACGGAAGAGAAATGTACCGATAGTGGTAGGATTCGTCGAAGCGGCGGGCGAGGAGAGTAAATCGATCAATTCTTCCAGTACGACATCCAGGACATCTTTGAGTAGCTCATCTTTATCTCGATAATGACGAAAAAATGTGGTATACCCGACATCGGCATGCTCAGTAATATCACGAATAGTGACGGCCTCGTAGCCCTTTTCCAGGGTCAGTGCTATCAAGGCTCGCGCGAGCAGTTGCTGTGTCCGTCTGATCCTACGATCCTGCGTCTGCATCAGAATCTACCTCGTTGAGCGGTCTGTGGTTCTGCTATTCTTCTTAGCATACCACAAATCCGGCTTTCTGGCAGCAACCACTCGTTAAAATGCCATCCGACTTTTTTCTCCGCATTCCTTCTTGCGCCATGTATTACGTCCACAATCCCCAAATTCTCGCCCCGTTTTTCATTATGCTCGTTTTTGTGAAAAAACGAAAAACCGGGATGCGCCCAATCTTCTTGAGACGCATCCCGACGCTCTTCTACAAAAATATTCCTACCAGCGCGCGTCGGCCGCGGCATGAGGAGAATCTGGCATAATCTGCATGAGCTCGATAGGATTGCCGTCCGGATCGGTGACCCAGTATTGCCAGTTATGGTCAATCCCTTGTTTTGGCCCATCAGTAATCTCTAAACCGCGCTCCGCCAGTTCGCGCAGTGTTGCGGCAAGATCATCGACGACCAGACAGAAGTGGTTATAGCCCACAGGACCACGAGGTTTATTTTCACCCTTCGCACCCGGAAAGAGCTCTATAAAATGATTAGGGGCAATCTGGACATAGACAATCCAGGGAGAAAATTCCCCTTCACGGTCCAGGCGAAACGCTTCACGAAAACCAAGTTTGTTGCAATAAAAATCTAACGACTTCTCCAGGTCCGTGACACGAAATGCGACGTGGCCCAATCCTGTAATCATATCGTGCGCTCCTTGCTATACATAGAGGAACCGCGACAAGTTGCGATCCCTACCTTCATCACAGGTAGTATAGCACAAAAAAGCAAGCAGGGAGAAAAAATCACCCTGCCAACGAGGGGCAATATCTCGCTGGCAGGGTAATATAAAACAGAAATCCCCTCTTCAGGTGCAAAGGGACTTACTCTCTATCTCGTATTCTCAAGCAGGATGGCGTTGGCTTAGTAGCGTCCACGCGATGGAGGACGGCGATCGGGGCGTTCCTGGGCCTCGTTCACGGTGATAGTGCGGCGACCTATCTGAGAACCGTTGAGCTGTTGGATAGCAGCGCGAGCTTCTTCGTCGCTACTCATCTCAACAAAGCCAAAGCCCTTGCTCTGGCCGGTAGAGCGGTCCATGATGATTGTAGCAAAAGTTACCTGGCCCACCTGCTCAAAAATACGGGTCAATTCTTGTTCGTTTGTCTGGTAGGGAAGTCCCCCGACGTATAATCTCATTTTCTCAGCTCCTGTGATGACATCATCTCAGCCTTGAAGCTCGTAGAAACCATTTCTCACAGAAGCATCCAATTCTATCTTCGATGTCATATCTCCCATTATAACATAACTATGACTGAACACTATTCCACATTCAGCCTACTTTCCGTTGCCCTGAGCTCAAAAGAAAAATTCCTCCCGATACTCAACTTATATACGAATAGAAGGCGCGAAATGATACAACAAAATTCTCCTCTTTTCCCCCTTGCAATCCCATTTTTTTCACGCTATACTAGTAACCACTATAGTGGTTACTAGTCTGGAGCACAAAATGACGACCGTTGAACTTTTGCAGCAAATTGGACTCAATAAGTACGAGGCCGAAGCCTATTACACACTTCTCACCCGTGGCGCGCTCACTGGCTATGAGGTGGGCAAGTACTCTCAGGTTCCCGGCTCACGCAGTTATGAGGTCCTTGAACGCTTGCTCGAAAAAGGACTGGCTTTCGTCCAGCCCGGCGACCCTCCCCGCTACGCCGCGCAGAATCCCCAGGACGTTTTTGCGCGTTTTCGCTCGAGCATGGAGACAACGCTCAATACGCTTGCCACATCGCTTGCTTCTCTTGCACAGGCGGACACGATGGGCGAGTTCTGGATCGTACGCGGTCAACAGAATATTCTGGCGCAGATGAAAACCATGCTCACAGGCGTCCAGACATCCCTCGATCTGGTACTGCCTGCACAATGCGACATCGCTGAGCAGCTGGCAGAGGCGAGGGCACGAGGAGTACGCATCTTTCACGCCTCAACTGAGACCCGGGACAATCGTGTTCTTCTCCTGCTGCGTGATGGGCGTGAGGCGCTCGTTGGCACACTCGCACCGGCCGATTCCTGTCAGGCAGTGCTGAGCTCGAATCTGGCCCTGCTCGATGCGCTTCACGGCTACTTTCTCCAGCAACAATCGACGCAAAGAGCTATTCCTGAGATTGCGAGCGGGTTTCCTGGCATCCATGATGTGGATTGGCTGGACTGGGAGGCTCGCAAGCAGCGCCATCTACGCCTCGTCAGTTCTGGAAATCGCACCGCCTGATCATGCAAAATCGTCTGATTATTAAAAAAAAAAGGGGAACATTCCCATGCCTCACGACATACACGATCTCTCCCTGGCCGCACGGGGAGAGCAGCGCATCGCCTGGGCCAGACGCCA
This sequence comes from Ktedonobacteraceae bacterium, assembly GCA_035493895.1. Lineage (GTDB taxonomy): Bacteria > Chloroflexota > Ktedonobacteria > Ktedonobacterales > Ktedonobacteraceae > DATJHM01. Next base: position 931 of record DATJHM010000118.1, on the reverse strand, counting down.
CATGCCCGTGCTGGGACAGGTTGCGGCCGAATTTGCCCATGAACAAACTTTTCAGGGGAAGCGCATTGCTGCGTCTCTCCACATCACGCCCGAGACCGCCGTGCTCCTCTCTGCATTCCAGGCGGGCGGAGCCGAGGTCGCGCTCTGTGCCTCCAATCCGCTCTCGACGCGGGATGATGTCTGTGCGGCGCTGGTGGCTCGTGGCATCGCCGTCTATGCCTGGTACGGCGAGGATCTTCCCACCTATCAACGCCACCTTGCGCAAACGCTGGCATTTCAGCCGCACTTCGTCATGGACGATGGGGCCGACCTCATCGTCGCCCTGCACAATCGTCCAGCCGAGAACACAGTTCTCGCGGGGCTTGAGGAGACCACGTCTGGAGTTGTACGCGCAAAAGCACTTGCGGATGACCACCTGCTCCGTTTCCCGATTATTGCCGTGAACGATACGCCGACCAAGCGTTTCTTCGATAACCGCTATGGTACGGGACAGAACACCATTGATGGCATTCTCAGGGCGACCAATGTGCTGCTCGCGGGCGCAACGTTCGTCGTGGCTGGCTATGGCTGGTGCGGACGCGGGATTGCCATGCGCGCGCGTGGCATGGGCGCGCGCGTGATCGTCAGCGAGATCAACGCGACACGCGCACTGGAAGCCGTGATGGACGGTTTCCAGGTTCTGCCGATGATGGAAGCTGCGCCGATCGGCGACATTTTTGTGACGGCGACAGGGATGGCGAGCGTGATCCGCAGCGAGCACTTTTTGCAGATGAAGGATGGCGCTATTCTTGCCAATTCCGGCCACTTCGACATTGAAGTGGACGTGGCGGCGTTACGCGATCTCTCGACGCAAACAACGCAGATTCGCGAGCATGTCACGGAATTCCATCTGCCAGACGGGCGCGCACTTTACCTGCTGGCGCAGGGACGG
>DATJHM010000117.1:0-30434 GCA_035493895.1 Ktedonobacteraceae bacterium | reverse complement strand
AGAAAACACATCCCCTACCTCTGCGGAAGGGCGAGAGGGTCGGTGGGGGAACGCAAATGACCGGTTTTTTCGGGCTCATGCCTCTTTCCTCCCGATCCTGTGTGACACGATTGACCCTCTCGGCTTTCTATTGACCTGCATCATGGCATCTGAACCATTCTCAGGTTGATGCGTATTGACCGGGCTTTCTGCCGGTCCACGGCCCCCACCGGCCACCTTGAATAGTGCATCCTTTCGGAGGTTGATGCGTATTGGGCGTAGACAATCCGCCCCGGGCGCAGACAAGCCGCCCCGGGCGCAGACAAGCCGCGCCTCTACTCGATCATGGCGCGGCGAATCTCGATGATCTGATCGCGGAGCTGACCGGCCTTCTCAAATTCTAGCTGTTTAGCCGCAGCCCGCATCTGCGATTCGAGATCCTTAATCAGGCGGAGCGCTTCATCTTTCGGAATGCCCGCCAGCGCCACCGAGACTGCCTTGCCATCCTCCTCAGCAACGGTAGCTCCAGCCATCGCCTTCAGACGGTCGGAGAGCGTTTTCACCTCTTTAATAATGCCACGAGGCGTAATATTGTGGCGCTCGTTATAGCTCACCTGTAGCTTGCGACGACGATTGGTCTCGTCGATAGCGCGCTGCATCGAGCGAGTGATCCTGTCGGCGTACATAATCACCGAGCCCTCAACGTGACGTGCGGCGCGTCCGATAATCTGGATGAGCGAGCCCTCCGAACGCAGAAAGCCCTCTTTATCGGCATCGAGGATCGCCACCAGCGAGACCTCCGGCAGATCCAGACCTTCGCGCAAAAGATTAATTCCAACGACCACATCGTAGACGCCCAGACGCAGATCGCGTAGAATCTCGACGCGCTCAATCGTGTCAATCTCCGAATGCAAGTAATGCACCTTGATCTGTAATTCTTGCATATAGTCAGCAAGATCTTCGGCCATCTTCTTCGTCAACGTCGTGACGAGCACGCGTTGTTTGCGCTCGACACGTTTGCGGATCTCGTCCAGCAGATCGTCAATCTGTCCCTTTGTCTCACGCACAGAGATCTCGGGATCGATCAGGCCTGTCGGACGAATCACTTGCTCCACAATGGCCTGACTATGCTCATACTCATAGGGACCAGGGGTGGCCGAGACGAACAAGGCCTGACTGAGCTCATTTTCAAATTCGGGAAACATCAATGGTCGATTATCCATCGCGGAAGGCAAACGAAAACCGTAGTCGACCAGCACCTGCTTGCGCGAACGATCGCCCGCGAACATGCCGCGTACCTGGGGAAGCGCCACATGCGACTCATCGACCACCAGCAGAAAATCGTTGGGCATATAGTCGAGCAGGGTCCAGGGCTGCTCGCCGGGACCTCGACCGGCCAGATGGCGCGAATAGTTCTCAACGCCCGAGCAAAAGCCCGTCTCGCGCAACATCTCGATATCAAAATTGGTGCGCTGCTTCAAACGCGCAGCTTCTAGAATCCTGCCCTCGGTCTCCAGCTCTTCCAGACGCTCGACCAGCTCCTGTTCGATCAAGGTAACCGCCTGATTCAGACGTTCCTGCGTCGTCACCCAGTGCTTGGCGGGATAGACATCCAGGCGCTGGCGTCTGCCCAGCACCTCGCCCGTGAGGGGATCGATATCGGTCATACGCTCGATCTCGTCGCCAAAGAACTCGATGCGCACCGCCACGTCCTCATACGCCGGGAACAACTCCACCACATCACCGCGCACACGGAAGCGGCCGCGAATAAAGTTGGCATCATTGCGCTCATATTGAATTTCTGTCAGGTGGCGTAGAATCCGATCGCGCCTGCGCTCCTCGCCGACCTTCAGCGTCAGGACCACTTCGCCATACTCTTCTGGACTGCCCAGACCATAGATGCAGGAGACCGAAGCCACAATTAAGACATCTTTACGCTCAAAGAGACTGCGTGTCGCTGAGAGACGCAGCTTCTCGATCTCCTCGTTGAGCATACTCTCTTTCTCAACATAGGTATCTGTACGCGCAATATAGGCTTCTGGCTGATAATAATCGTAGTAAGAGACAAAATACTCAACGGCATTATTTGGGAAGAATTCTTTATACTCACTATAGAGCTGAGCCGCGAGCGTTTTGTTCGGGGCGAGCACCAGCGTCGGTTTCTGTACCTGCTCAACCACTTTCGCGACTGTATACGTTTTGCCGCTTCCGGTTACACCCAGCAGTGTCTGATACTTCTGGCCGTTCTTGATGCCCTCAGCGAGTTGCGCAATGGCATCAGGTTGATCACCGGTAGGCTCAAAGGGGGCTTCGACTTTAAAATCTGGCATGACGCTGCTTTCCTATGGGTAATGTAGAATATTTATTCCAATAACTCACTCATTATACCATGTTGCAGGGAGAATTGCTGCCCCACGACAGGTTTTTCCCCTGTTCATTTTCCCATAACGGCGTGGCTTATCTGTACCAGGCACATCATCTATCTGTTTACCTGTAATGGCGTAGGAATATAATAATAGAGAATAAATATCATTATTTATTGATATATTGCTATATAAAGGAGAATAGCTATGGAGCAGGTTATCCCTCCTCATTGTCCTCGTTGTGGAGCAGAAGCGGTTCCCTGGCAGCGTTTCTGTCCGAACTGTGGATTGAGCGTGCAGGCAATTGAAGCCGTTGCCTATGCTCTCCCGCAAACTCCTATTGTGCGCGCAGGAACGCTGGAACAGGGACGGGCAAATGAGACGATACCTATCACTCCTCGCTACAAGCTCTCGTACAGAACGATTGTCCTTTTCAGCCTGATCATGCTCTTACTGCTGGGCGTCGGCGGCTGGCAATGGTATAGCAATACCATACAGCCTCCGATCACAAGCCGGATGATCCGGGCCGAGATGCCATACGCTGGCCTCACCTATCTTATCAAGAACGTCGCACAGAGCCAGTATTTTCTGGATGATCCACTTTCCGATCGCAATGGCATGATCAGAGTCTTTCTCCAGACCAGCAACCCGTTTCCCTGGAACCTCTCCATACCCTATAGCGAAGTGGCGCATCTCGTGCTGCCTGGCGGAAGTAGCGTCTCTCCGCTGACGATTACCATTGATACGGCGCTGAAGGCCGGTGCAATGCAGAAAGGATATCTGGATTTTAGTGTCCCGATCGCAATAAAAATTGCGCAACTGACCTTCCAGCTGGGCAGCAAGGACGAGACTGCGATCCTGCTGCCACTCAGCGGTCATGCAGATCTCAGCAAGTATGCGCCACACGAAAGCCCATTGCATGCAACCTTGCAGTATCAGGGATTGAACTGGACATTGCATAGCGCCACCTCAAGACTGGGCATGAGCGGGCAGCAAGCAAAAAAGGGCATGCGCTACCTGACCATTGCGTTGAGCGTGGCGAATCCGCTCTCGCAAATCGTCATTCCTGGCTCGCCCTTTGATTATATGCGTTTGCAGGTAGGCGTTCTGCAAGCATCACCGCACGATGCGAACCTGCCAGTCTCCTTTGCCGCAGGTACCACCGGAACAAGTGGTAGCGTGACATTTGTCGTGCCACAAGGGAGCAATGTGCTGACGTTTCTGTTGCTGGCTCAGCCACAAAGCGGTTTTGCGCAGGCTGCTCAGACCGTGTTGCTCCCATCGTGAAGGGGTTATTCGAGGAGAAAGCTCCCCATCAACTCCCGACGTAGCGCCTCTTTTTGATCTTCGCTAATCGGCTCCGGCTTCTTCAGCGGACCCGTCCAGACAGCCAGTGGCGTGCTTGCCGCAGCTGCGAACTCGTCGAGCATAATCTCTTCGAGGAACGTAGATGGGCGTGCCCGGTTTTTCTCCTCCGCATCATCCTTTTCTTCATCCTGTAGCGCTTTGATACGCGGCGTAGTGGGGTAGTCCTGGGGGACCTCAACGGTGGACGAAATAGAGGAAGATGGCTCCAGCTGTATGGGGGGAGTCGAGGGCTGCTCGGGGAGCGCAGGCGTTGTCGTTGCCTCTTGCGCAGGGGCCTTTGGTGCGTCAACGGCGTTCTGGGCAGGCGCTTCTGTCGCGTCAACGGCGTTCTGGGCAGGTGCTTCTGTCGCGTCAACGGAGAACGAGAAGCGTTTCCCTGCAATCTCGACGAGGATAGTGCGCCCACTGCGAAGATTGCTCAGTTGCTGGCGTAAATCAGTATTTTCAGCCCTCAGAGCGGCCATGCGCTGCTGAAGATGTATAATTTCTTGTGCGATGTGCTCGAAATTGTTACCTTTGATCATATATGTCAACTCTCCTTAAAAACCTGCTGTACGTCGTGCGAGAGTATCGCTCAGCCGCAAGCATACCTGTTTCGAATGAAGAAGGAAGTTATTCCCTACCACCCAGGTATAGGAACGTGCCAATGTGTGTGATGTAACAAGATTATACGTTTCTACTATGCCTATACTGGTGGAGATGTACATATAGACAAGATCATTACATTTGCGATCTCTGTATCTGCAAGCGTAGAGCGAAGTTGTATACTCTCTCGATCGCATAATGGCGCTTGTGAGAGTTTTCCTGCTATGCTACACTGTAAAGCAGATTGCGTAAAAGACACCTCTACGCAAAATAAACCGATTGTTCTGGGTAATTTGTGTGACCAGGTTGTGACGAAACAGAGTGCGATTGATTTTCTTCTTACTATCGCCCCGTGATAAAATGGGGGAGAACGATAGAGTAAAAATAGCTTGTGTCACTTTTTTTACATCGCGAAAAGGAATAACAAATGAGCGAAAAAACTCGTGAGATTTTAAGTTGGTACAGCAGCGAGAATCCCGGCGTACGAACGAACCTGGCGCGTATGCTAAATCATGGTCGCCTGGCCGGGACTGGCAAAATGGTCATTCTGCCGGTAGACCAGGGATTCGAGCATGGTCCTGCGCGCAGTTTTGCGCCGAATCCGGCTGGATATGATCCTCGCTATCATTTCCAACTGGCGATTGAGTCCGGTTGTAACGCATATGCGGCCCCATTAGGCTCTTTGGCAGCTGCGGCGGCAGAGTATGCGGGCGAAATCCCCTTGATTTTGAAATGCAACAATCATGATGTCCTCAATGATGAGCGTGATCCTCTTTCGGCAGTGACCTCTGGTGTCGAGGATGCTCTGCGTCTGGGGTGTGTCGCGGTCGGCTTTACTATTTATCCCGGATCGAGCGAGCGCACCATCATGTACGAGCAGTTGCGTGAACTGACCCAGGAGGCGCATGACGCTGGTCTGGCCGTCGTTGTCTGGTCGTATCCGCGCGGTAGCTCGTTGAGTAAAGAGGGCGAGACCGCTGTTGATGTCGTTACTTACGCAGCACAGATTGCGGCCCAATTGGGTGCAGACATCATCAAGGTGAAGTTGCCCAGTGCAAAGGTCGAACTGGCCGAGGCGCAGAAAGTCTACCAGAAGTACGAGATCCCCATTTCGACCCTGGCCGAGCGTGTGCAGCACGTCATCCAGAGCTCGTTTGATGGTCGTCGTATCGTCATTTTCTCCGGTGGTGCGACGGCAGCTGATGATCAGGTCTTTAACGAGGCCCGTGCAATTCGCGATGGCGGCGGATTTGGCTCGATCATTGGACGCAACTCGTTCCAGCGTAAGAAAGAAGATGCCTTGAAGTTCCTGGGTACAATCATGGGTATCTACGAGGGTTCTATTCGCTAGATTGCCCCGGCTGTTTTTGCGGGGAAAGCGTGTGAACCTACAATTTTCTCGCAGTGTAACTAAGACACGTATTACAGTATGGCGTTTCTTGAGAGGATAATAGCCTGCGAAAGAAGCGCCATATTCTTATCGGCTGATTGACAGACAAAAGTCCCTATCGCGTAAGAGATGGTAGAAGAAGCAACAATATCAGCCAGGAGGTTGTTTGGTGCGAAAGCAGACTCAAGAAGGCTTTAGAAATGTACAGTCTCTTGGAGAGATAGCCGTCTCTCCAGATGGTCGCTTTATTGTGTTTGTGGGACATTGGCTTGACAAGAAACGCGATCAAGAGCGCAATGCACTGTTTCTCCTTGCGCTCAATCCACAGGGACAGGCGCTGGATGAGCCTCGTATGTTGCTCTCGAGCCTGCAACAGATCAGCTCGCCTGTATGGGCACCAGATAGCCAGCGCATTCTTTTTCTCTCAGACCAGAACGATCAGCATCAGCAAATCTGGCTGACCTCGATTGAGGGCGAGGAGGCGCAAAAGCTCACCACGATGGCCTTTGGGGTCAATGAGATAGCCTGGTCGCCGAATGGACGCTGGTTAGCGTTCACTGCGCTGGCTGCCCCGCTGGCTCAGCAGGGGGAAGTGGAGATGGGGGCGGTGAGTGCCAGGGGGAATGGTCGTTTTGAGCAGTTTACCCAACTCTTTGTGATGCCAGCGCCGGGCGAGAGTGCTGGAGCGTTGCAACGTTTAACGCATGATGCCGTAGATTATACTCAGCCCTCCTGGACGCCGGATGGTCAGGAAATTGGTATTCTCCGCAATGAGGCTGAAGATCGAGAGCGCTCATTCTTGACGGATTTATGGGCGATTGCGCCCGCGACGGGTGAGGCGCGTTGTCTGACAAACCGTATGCTGGAGATAGACTGTTATGCCTGGGCACCGGATGGACGTACGGTGATTATTGTGGCAAGCCAGGAGGAGGAGTCATCCACCAGTAGTACGCAGCATCTTTATCTGGTGACGCGTCATGGCAACGTGGGCGATAACACATTATTATTGACCCCCGAGCTCGACAATGCCACGCTTCCGCAAGCCTTTAGCAGCCTGGGTACTCCCGGTCCCTATCGTCCCGTCTGGAGTCAGGATGGTCAGAAGGTATATTTCCTCGTGACGGAGCAGCAGGCCGTCAATGTCTATTGTATAGAAGTCGTCTGGCGTACGCTGAGCCGCTTAACAGAGCACTCTCTTACCTACTTTCTCGCGCTCTTGCCAGATGGCCAGAGCCTGCTCGTCGCCCAACAATATCCCGGCCAGATCTGGAATCTTTACCGCCTGACAGACAGCGGCGAAATCACGCCACTGACAAATTTTCACGAGTAGGGATAGCTAGCAATGGAGGCGATGGGCGGCCTCATGCATCTGCATCTCGTCCTCCGAGGCTGGGACGAAAGCCACCCATCGCCAACTTACAGCTCGACCACTTCGAGCCCTTTTACCTTCACTTCGAAGTCAAAAATTCGAGCACTATGCTCAGAAACTCGGCGGGATACTCTATATTCGACAGGTGTACTGAGGGTAAAATAACAAGCTTTGCTCCAGGCACACTCTCGGCGATCAATTCGCCGTGACTGGCGAGCGTCACCGTATCATACTGACCAGCAATTACCAGTGTCGGGCAGCGGATAAGCGCCACGGTCCGGCGCATATCCATGTCGCGGACAGCAGCGTAGCATCCAGCATATCCTTGGGGCTGAATAGCCAGCAGCATGGCGCGAAACGACTCTATGATGGCACTCTCCGCCTCCAGCATCTGTGGAGGGAACCAATTCCTGAGGAACATATCGGGGGTTTCTGATAGGTTCTCGGCTTGCAGCACGGAGGCAATCCGGCTATCCCATTGCTCGGCTGGCCCCAGGAATGACGAGGTATTGCACAGAATGAGTCGGTCTATTCTCTCGGGCGTATGGATGCCCAACCACTGGCCGACCATTCCACCTAGCGACAGTCCGCAGAAATGTACTCGGCTAATATTCAATGCGTCGAGCAGTTCAATCACATCCCGCCCAAGCCTGTCAACCGAATATGCCCCCACCGGGACGCCAGAAGCGCCATGACCCCGCGTATCATAGCGGAGAACGTGGAAATGTGTCGATAAATCTTGGATTTGTCTATCCCACATGTTCAATGTGGTGCCAATGGAGTTCGATAGAACCAACACTGGTTTGTCGGCTGGTCCATCGAATCGATAGGCAATCCGACATCCATCACTGGTAGTAAAGATCGAGAAATCTTTCATGGGTTACACTCCTCTTTTCAATCCGGTTCCATAAAAATCCCGAGGGGGGACTGCTAAAGAACCGCTGATTTCATCAATTCTGCCCTGGTTGCTGCCGTCTGAGAGCGATACATCAGGTTTGAAGATACAGTGATCCTGTCATCCTGAATTTATGTAATGCGGACGACGCGCTAGCGCCGCCAGATGCTTGAGCACGCTCCTGTGCTCTTCTCTCCGACACAGACGCTAAAAAGAGCATAACTCATAGTTGCTCAAGAGACAAGTAGTGACAAAATTGTGATATAGTAACAAAAAAATAACCATGCGAAAGGAGCAAAGATGCATAAAGGAGAGTATCTGTATGAAGAACCCGGTTGCCCCACAGAAGTGACGGTTGGGGTGATTGGCGGAAAATGGAAAACACTGATCCTAACCTTCTTACTGTCAGGTACACGGCGTTTTGGCGAAATAAGCCGGTTTCTCCCTCATGCAAGCAAACGCATGCTCACGCTTCAGCTCCGCGAATTGGAAGAAGATGGCGTCATCCACAGAGAGATCTATAAGGAAGTCCCACCAAAAGTTGAGTACTCACTCACGCCGTATGGAGAAACTCTGAGGCCAATCTTGCTGCTGATGGCTGATTGGGGAGAAAAACATATAGACAGTAAAGCTGGAGCTGTTGCGGCCGGAGGAACGAGAAGGGAAACACTCTAAAAAAAGAGTCAATGGTAGCGGATCGCTTGTTGAAACCTGCTCTGGCATTTTCTGTCTAACTCTGGAGCTATTTCGCGCTTTTCACCTGTCGGATCACCAGTGTACCCAAAATCAAATAAATCGCCGTAAAAATGCTCAAGAGCGTATAACCGAAATGATTGGGAAGCGTGCGTAAGAGTTGCAGAATCACCGCCCCGAGCGTGATCCCGACCATTTGTGGCAAAATACCCATCGCCGACCAGATCCCCATAAACTTTCCTGCCTCATCGGTTGGCGGAAGCGTATCCGTCACCAGTGCCCAGTCCACGCTCGTGTAGGCTCCATAGCCAATGCCGAAGAATGCCCCGGCCAGCAGGATCGCGTACTGATTGCGAAACACAATAAACACAAAACAGACCAGGATCATCATCGCGCCTGAGAGATAAACCAGACGCTTGCGTCCCCAGCGATCCGAAGCCCAGCCCGCCAGAATCGAGGTTGGTAGCGCAACGATCAGCAATATCGGCTGAAATAAGGCCCCATTGAAGAACTCGCCCGCAAAAGGCGTATTGAAAATAATCGTCTTTACTCCGGGTCCGCCGAGCACATCATCGAAATAATATTGCAGGAAATAATAAATACTCCAGATCCCCATCATCACCAGGAAGCGTCCCAGCAATACCCAGGAGAGATCGGGATAGCGGTTCGGCTTAAAAAAGAACTTGCGCACAAATTCGCCCACATGAAACGCTACACGACGTTCGGCTGGTAGCGGTGCCTCTTTGACGGTGAAGACCGTGTAGAGCACAAAAAGCATCTGGACCAGCGCGACCAGCAAAAAAATCTGCACCACTTCATTGCGATAGAGCGGGAGCGGATCGTTTTTATTGATGAGAACGCCCGCCACAATCGAGCCAGTAGCCGTGCCCAGAAGATTGAAGAGCCCATTGAAGCCCGAGGCCAGACCGCGTTGATGCAGTGGAACATTGTCCGCAATAATCGCGCTCCAGGGAGAATTTGCCAGATTATTGCTGAACTGGAGTAACAGAAAAAGCAGTGCGAAGACAGGGAGGAGCAGCGTCGTTGGAAACCAGGATGGCGAGAAGGCGAAAATGATGAGCACAAGCAGATTGATGGCGGTACCCATCAGGAGAAAGGGACGGCGGCGTCCCAGGCGGAAGGTCGCATAATCAGAGGCCGAGCCGATCAGCGGATTGACAATGCATGCCACCAGCGTTCCCCAGACCACAACCAGGGCCAGATTGATACTTTTGCTCGCAGGGTCCAGAAACTTGGCAACCATACTGGGAATAACGACCGCCAGAAGCGCCTGCCAGTGAAATTGATTGGCGAACCAGAACAGGTTGAGATTGATTAGATCCCCTGTCGAGAGAGGACGCAGCGTCGTAGCAGGAGTGGTTTCAGCATCGATATCCCTGGGATGATCGTCGATCTCCATATGGTGCCCCTCCTCGAACAAAAGAAGCTGTTCAATCAAGGAAACATTTGACACCATTATAGCGATATCCGAAAGGTATTACAATACATTTCGAGAGTCTGATATACGCGCAAAAAAGAGGCATCTCATCAGCAGAGATGCCTCTTTTTATTTCTATTTATTGGTGGAGTGAGCAGGCAAAAGCCCTTGCGCGTCAGCGTTAATCCCAGTTCTCGACACCGACATCTTCGCCCTGACTTTCCAACCAGCGTTCCAGATCAATTGCGGCGCGACAGCCATCACCAGCCGCCGTAATCGCCTGACGATAGCGATGATCCGTCACATCGCCAGCCGCGAAGACTCCCGGAATATTGGTCATCGTATATTCAGCCGGGACAATATAGCCCGCTTCGTCGAGATCAATCACGCCCTTGAACAGGGACGTATTGGGCTGGTGACCGATCGCCAGGAACAAGCCCTGAATTGCCAGCTTCTGCTCCTCGCTCGTTTGCACATTGCGCACCAGCAAGCCGTCCACTTTATCCTCGCCCAGGACTTCCACGACCTCAGTATCGAGCAAGAAGCTGATCTTCGGATTTTTGTAGGCGCGATCCTGCATGATTTTGCTGGCGCGCAACGTCCCGCGACGATGCACGATTGTGACGTGATTGACATAACGCGTCAGGAAGATCGCCTCTTCCATCGCCGTATCGCCACCGCCAACGACCACGACATCTTTTCCTTTGTAGAAAAAGCCATCACAGGTTGCACAGGCCGTCACACCCCGGCGCATCAAACGCTGCTCGCTCGGGAGATTGAGCCATTTGGCGCTCGCCCCGGTCGCAATAATCACCGAGCGTGTGCGAAACTCCGCGCTATCGGTCGTAACCACAAAGGGACGTCGGCTGAAATCGACCGCAATCACATCTTCCGCGATCATCTCCGCGCCAAAGCGTCGAGCCTGTTTTTCGAACGTATCCATAATGTCCGGCCCCAGGATACCATCAACGAAGCCAGGGAAGTTCTCCACCTCGCTCGTCTGCATCAACTGACCGCCGGTTTCGTAGCCCTGTAATACCAGCACCTCCAGATTAGCGCGTGCTGCGTAGATCGCGGCTGTGTAGCCAGCTGGTCCAGAGCCGATAATAATAGTGCCGTAGACCTTTGCCATCGCAATATATCCTCACTCTTTAGTAATCGTTATGTTCTGCTTTTTATAACACTGAGCACCGTTTTTTTATGCCAGCCGGACATGGTATGGAAACTAGCCGGTGTATGTACATGATAAAGATATCATGATTTCCCATTTATGAGAACATTGGCCTATTCCCTGCCCGTTTTTTCATATAATATTGAAAATCTATCTATCGATGCATTATTCGCCCGATTGCTTCTGCCAGTATGCCAGCACATCCAGCGTATCGACCACGATCTGCTCCAGAGGCGCGAGCGCGACGTGCTCGGCAAACGAATGCTCATCCACGACGCCCGTCGAGACCGTAAAAGCGCGGATCTGCGGACGAAAGCCGCTGGTATCGCTGGTGATAAACGTTGGCAGCATCTCCATCGTCACCCCTCGCTCTGCCAGCACATGTCGATATACCTGGAGCAACGGCTCATCCGGCGCGATCTTGTAGCCTGTAGAGAACGTCCTGAACGTGACTTCTGCCTCCCCTCCGAACTGCCGGGCCGCCTGCTGAAATGCCTGCCCCACGGCCTGCTTATAGCCATCTCGAGCGGTCGCATCTTCAAAGCTACGAATCTCGCCCTCGAGGTGCAACGTCTCAGGAATAGCATTGCGTGCGCTGCCACCACTGATGCGCCCGATATTGATGCGTGTCCGATCATTGGCGAGTGAGCCGAGAGGGAATTGCGCTGCGCGGAAGATTTCGAGCACGTTGACTGTCTTGCTGAGATCTTTTCCGGGATGTCCCGTGCGCCCGCGCAGAGTGACATCAAATGACTCATAGGCCGCGTTCTGCGAAACGACCACGCCCGGGGTGAACGCATTATCAAACACAATGCCATCGCGCACCTGCCACGATTGACTATCAAAGCCTCCCGCGCCACAGAGACCCGCCTCCTCCTGGACCGTAAAGACAATGACGAGCGGCGGATGGGGCAATTGTTCCTCCAGCACGCGCCGCAGCACCTCCAGAATAATCACCAGCCCGGCCGCATCATCGGCCCCCAGATTGGTCTGACCATCGCTATAGAGCACGCCATCGCGTAGCACCGGCAGATGACCCAGACCGGGAGGGACGCGGTCCATGTGTGCATTCAAGAGGAGCGCCGGTCCCTCACCAGGAAGTGTGCCGATGAGATTGCCGGTGGCATCAATCTGCGTCGTGAGGCCGTAAGCATGTAGTTGTTGTTGTAAATAAGTACGAACTAGCTCTTCATGCCCTGAGGTACTGGGCAGGCTGAGAATATCGAGCAGTCTGCTATAAAGATGTTCAGCGTAATACATCGTAGATTTCCTCCGCATGGGACCGTTTTTTCTCTAGATTATAGCATGTAGTATCTTGCAACCTGCTGTGCGAAGCAAGCAGGAAGGCTGGCCATATTTTGCGCGTCGACATGCGAGTTTCTTGTGGATTGTCTCTTGACCTCGCTTCAGCTATAATATGCCTATTCACTTCCATCTTGTTTCGAACGCACGAGCAAGAAGCAACGCTGCATGGCACTACACCACATTGTCTAGAGGGGGAAATTCCGTGCATGTCTCATAGTCCAAGCGAGCTCATGGGCTCACCAGACGAGCTCTTCCATTGGATACCGGGAGAGATGATCGTTGTTGTGCGTCTGCCGCGTCTCCCAGTCGATACGACTCAGGATCTGCTTATCGAGCAAGTGCGCGTCCAGTTAAACGAAGTTCTTGCATATTACGATATTGTGCTGGAGCACTATGGTACCCACGGACGTTGGAACGAGTCGCCAACGATGCCGCCAGTACGCCGCCGCGCCTTTTTCTTCGGCCTGCATCGCAAACGGCCACTGCTCGCGGTCTTTTTTCATACGCGCCATCTCGATCCCCATGTCAGTGATCCCTTGCCAATGGCGTTGACCTATATTCATGGGCATCTTGACCAGCTCGCGCAGGTCGGGCTCAACGTGGTCTCCGCAATGCCGAACTGGCTGATGGCGGCGGCCCCGTTCTATTATCTGGATGGCGGTCCCGCGATTCCACCGCGACCCGCCCCGATTCTGGACGTTGCCGCCCCTCCAAACGCGCTCGTCGGCTGGCGCATGAAATTGCTGGATCAGGGTATTCTTCTTGATGCAAAAGGGGCCGATGATGTGCTGGTCGCTGTGCTGGATACTGCTCAGCATGCGGACCGTATTCGCAGCGCCTCTACTCGTCCCGAGCTACGCTATAACTGGTTGCTTCAGCGTCTGGCAGTCGATCTGCGCAATGAAAATGGCTCGTTTTCCGTGGAATATGATCGTTATCCGCTGACCAGCGAAGTGCATACTGGACGTGATCAGCGCAATGAGGCCCGCTATTATTTTATGCCCGATCATGGCCTGGCCGTCGCAGGTATTATTCGGGATATCGCGCCCCGCGCTCGCATTCGGCTGATCCGTGTCCTGAATGACTACGGTGGGGGGGATCTCTACGCGCTCTTCGCGGCCCTGACCGATCTGGAACGCGAGATGCATTCTGGCTCGTTGCGGCGAGTCGTGATCAATCTGAGCCTGAATATCATGCCGGACATTCGGCGTTTGCCTTATATCTGGTTCAACCATCATCAATGGCCGACCACGCAACTGATGGGCGTGACCCGCGTTCTGCATCATATCGAGGAAGGATTGCGCCTGCTTTTTGAGAGCCTGCATGCCAGTGGGGCATTGATTGTGTGCGCGGCTGGCAATGATTCCTGGCAGTCCACGCAGCAGAACCAGCCGCCGCGACCGCCCCGCGCACCCGCACGTTATGACTCGACGCTGAGCGTGGCCGCGCTCAATAGCTATTTTGCGCCCGCTCAGTTCTCCAATGCGGCCAGCATCCCGCCGTCCGATACAGGCGTTGCGACCTTCGGCGGTGACATCTATGGAGCGACAGATGCAAATGCTTTGCCGGATGCGGTGCGAGGCGTCTATATCTCACCAAATTTCCCAACGGGCGAGCAGAATACCTCCGGCTGGGCTGATTGGAGCGGCTCGTCTTTTTCCACCCCTATTGCCAGCGCATTGGGGGCACACCTGCTTGCGCAGGGCTGGTCGGCTGCAAATATCGTCACAAAATTAGCCGCTGGCGGCCAGGAACGGAAAGTGGATAGGCTTTTTGGGGTAGCGCCGGATGCTCCTGCCTTGCTTGGGAATATTATTCGTGTGCAGCAGCGTTTTGGTTTATGAGCGTTTTCCTTGACGCGGCATGTCCTGTAAGCTATAATAGCGTCGAGAGAAACCGTGGAGAAATGTCTAACACATATCTACATGTAATCAGGGGGCGAAACGAACCCCCTCAGAGAGGTGAAATACATGATTGAGCAGGATCTACAATCAGCGGTCGAAACACAGACAATTACCATGACAGCTGCCGCTGCCGATAAAGTACGAGAGCTTCTCGCGCAGGAAAATGATCCTACGCTTGGCCTGCGCGTTTTCGTCGCTGGTGGTGGATGCTCGGGTCTTCAGTACGGCATGACGCTGGATGAAGAGCAAGAGGGTGATACCGCAGTGACTATGGGCGAGTTCAAGATTTTTATCGATGAGATGAGCCTGGGGTATATCTCTGGCAGCGAAGTCGATTATGTTGATAGCCTGATGGGCGCTGGTTTCACAGTGAATAATCCCAATGCCGTTTCAAGCTGCGGATGCGGACATTCCTTCAAAACTGCCGATGGCGGTGGCGAGTCCAGAAGCTGCGGCTGCGGCCACTAAGCTACTTCCTCTCCTCGGTTCTTGAAGAAAACCAAGAGAGAAAGGGGTTTCTCCTGACGTATAGCAATATATGCAGGAAAACCTCTTTTTCTGTTGTCTTTTTGCGATTTGTGAAAAGAAGGAGTTTGCATGAGCGGACGTCTCCCGAATCGACCTCACTATCGTACTATGCGACAACTTGGCCAACCCTATAAGGGGAGTAATCAACAACTTTTTCGCACTGGCTGGCTCTACCGGCAGCAGCATCCTGCCTACCTCAAGCATTCTCTAGGCTACGGACTCTCGCTTCTTCCCTTGCCAAGCCTTCCCATCGTGCGAATGTTTCAATTCAACAGGTAGAGGCGCGGCTTGTCTGCGCCCAATATGCATCAACCTGAGGGCCGAGAGGGCCGGTGGGGCTACACGGACCGGCATAAAGCGCGATCCCTACCTCTGCGTTTGGCCGAGGTAGCCGGTGGGGCTACGCGGATCGGCATAAAGCGCGATCCCTACCTCTGCGTTTGGCCGAGGTAGCCGATGGGGCTACGCGGATCGGCATAAAGCGCGATCCCTACCTCTGCGTTTGGCCGAGGTAGCCGGTGGGGGCGGACGCCATTCGCCATGGCGTCCCTACTGGATTCCCCGGTATATATTTTTAGGTTGATGCGTATGGCGCAGATAAACGCCGCCTCTATTCCGCCTCTTCTCTGTCTTCGTCATTTCGATCTGGTGCTGTGAGCATACGCTGCACCAGTCCTGGCATATCGCTGCTGAACTTGGAATTGGCGACGACCTTCAGCGCGCCCGCTTGCAGGGCACGCGCTCGCGCCTCCAGGTCCATATGGGAACCAAACGCCAGGACCGGTAATCCATGCTGACGTGCCAGCCGGATCGCGCTCTCCCAATCGACGCCCTCGGTCGCGATATTCACAATTGCCAGCGCCGCTCGCTCGCCAGTGGTGGCGGTCAGACGCTGCTCGAACGCGCTGACGGAGCGCAAGGTGATCGCGTCCATGTCGTGATGGCGCAGGGTATCGCGTATTTTCACGGCGAAGAAGAGATCCTTCTCCAGCGCAAGAATCGTTGTTGTCATGCTCTATTTATCCATTAATCTTCTGAGCGCTCATATACCGGTCTGCGGAAGCGATCTCCCAACTCCTGATTGATAATGTCCCAGTTGGTATAGAGGTCAGGCGTGAGCACATGGTGCGTGCCAGTACAGTAGGGTTTGTCGCATTTTTTGAAATGGCTGGTCTCAAAGATCAGGTTGCCATTCTCAACGGTCATCCAGATATGTTTGCGCGAATAGCCATCTCCCCATTTCAGCAGGAAGCCATCCTTATACTCATCAAAACGACCCTGCCCATACAGGTAGTCGCGGTTGAACAGTTGAAGTACATCGCGCACGCGGCTCGCGTTGATGACGCGGGCGGCCTCGGGAGATAAGCGTGTGGTGGCCTCTGGAGCAAGATCCTCTTGCGGAATCGTTAAATTACGGCGCGTGCCGGACTCTTCGCGAATCATCTGCTGGATCATCTGACCCTCCTGATCGCTCAATCCGTGCCCCTGTCCGAGAATTGGTGATTTTGTCCGCTGTTGGTTCTGCTCATGTTCGGAATGCGATGTTCCAGACATGCTATTTCTGCCTTTCCAGCTCTACAAAAAGTATCCGCGAGAAAAAAAGAGATTGTGTTGCAAGGAATACTTGTTTCCCCATACTATACCATAGAGCACATTTGTGGGAAGGTCAAGCATTCCTCTCGCACCTCAAATAGACATTAGTACACATTTTCAGAACATATATTCTTGACAAATGTTCCTGATCACAGCTATACTATTATTGCATCATACCTGTGATTGTCTCATATCTATTGCTACAGACCCGTTACACCAGGAACGGATGTTCTAGATAAATGCTAGAACAGAGAGGCGTAGGTGTCGGTTCACATCGCGAAAGAGAAAAGCGTGGTGGTCGGTGTGGAGATGACGGGCGGAAAGGCCACTGTTGCGCTCATAGATAAGCAAGGATGGGTTCATCAACGCTGTACGGCAAAAACGCTGCGTGGACGGCCCGCGCTGGCAACTCTGGAAGCGTATCTGCGTGCGGTTGATACAATCCTGACATACGCACAAACAGAAGAGCTTACGATTAACGGGATCGGGATGAGCATTCCAGGCTCTCTCGATAGGTCTGCTCGTCGTCCTGTGCTCGTGCCACTTTTGCCTTCTCTCAATAACTTCCCCCTCTGTGATTTTTTTGAAGCACGCTACCAGTTGCCAACGACGCTCTCCGCCGATGTTGATGCGGCTATGCTGGGCGAGCATCGCCTGGGCGCGGGCAGAGGTTTTCAGCGTCCGCTCTTCCTCACGGTCAATGCTGTGGTAGGAGCAGCTTTTCTGGGTGATTGCCAGTTGGAGCAGAAGCAATTGCAATATATTGGCCATGTCAGTCATCTGCCTGTGTCGACAAATGGACCTCGCTGTAGCTGCGGCAAGCGCGGTTGTATTAATTCGCTCGTCTCTATCGATGCCCTTCAGCGTATGGTGCAGCGCGCACTACGCCGAGGAGACGAGACGAGCCTGACGCTGCGTTTCCAGAATCACGAATATTTCAGTCCTCAATTATTGGCTGAGGAGGCCGAACGGGGCGATAGCGTGGCCCTGCAAATCTACGGCGAGCTGGGACGCTGGCTGGGGATGGCCCTGAGCAAATATGTCACCCTCTTTCGTCCCGACGTGCTGATCCTGGGCGGCGAGGTCGTAGGAGATAACGCGCTCTTGCTTACCATAGTGCGCAATGTGCTCAGTACTCAGCATGGCACAGGAAATCCCGTCGAGCTCGTATCTGCCTGCCTGGGCAGAGATGCCGCGCTGATCGGTGCGGCCCTGGCACAGGATAGATATTCATATAGCCACGCGCATTGAACATGCCCCACATCTTGTAGAGTCGCCGCTTGTCTGCGCCAGGGCCGTTCGACGAAAATTGTTAACCAACTTGTGGGTATACTAAGTAAGAGAAGCTACAAAATTTGCGTAAATTGACGCACAACTGTATCATTGAAAGTGTCATGAGTATGCAGATTCCTGTGATTGTGGTTGATGATACCCCTATCAAGCGTCGGGGAGTATGTGAATTCGTTGAAGAAACCTCACTACTCTCGCTTACTGCTCAGGCCGGTGATGTGCGTGAAGCGGTAAAGACGGTTGAGGAATTATTGAAGGATCAGCCGCCCAAAACGGCTCTCTCGGGCTGGTTGGTTCTCTCTGATCTGCGCCTGGGGAATGGCAATGGCGTAGAATTAGGACGTGCCTTGCTGGAAATGGCTCCCGGCCTGCGTGTCGTGATCTATACGCAGGACCCAAGTTGGACGCTGGCAGCGGAGGTATTTCGTCATGAATACACGCGCCGAGGGACGCCGCGCAATGCCATAAAACGTCCAGGCCGCACCTCGGGCCTGCATGGTTACGCTCTTTTCAATAACATGGAGCCATCGTACCTCGAACACATCGCCTCAACTGTGGTGTATCACAATGAGATCTTCATCGATCCAGAAGTGCTCAGCCATCTGCTGCGTCGTCTCCGGGGCCAGCGCCTCACACCTCGCCAGGAAGAGTGCGCCTCATTCATTGCCAGAGGTCTCAGCAATGACGATATCGCTGTGCGCATGGGATTTTTAAATCCCAAAGGCGGACCAAATATTGGCCCGCTGGAGAATCTGGTGAGCGAGCTCTATACCTTCTTTGCCATCGATGGCGCTCCCAGCGATCCCGGGCGGCGTGTCTTGCTGGCCCACGCCTACGAGGCCTACGCGGGGCTGCGCCAGGAGAAGGTCCCGTAGAGGCGAGGTTTTATTGCAATATCACGCAGATGAGAAGAATGGAACCAGGAAGGGGAATGCGTTCTTTTGTAAATCCCAGGATTTCTCTCGTCAGACCTTGTGCCCTTCCAGATAGAAATGCCGATTTCTCCCGCAGCATACTGGCGTTACAGCCAATATGCGGCCGGAAATCCGCTCCTTGCCGTTCAAATGAGTCGTCTCTTGCCAGAAGTTGCCGCTTGTCTGCGACCGGGGCGACGACGAGGTGAGAGGTGCCCGCCCCGGTCGCAGACAAGCGGCAATGTCATGGAAATAAGGAGAATCGCGGATTCTCCTGATCTGCCAAACGTCATGGCATCCTTTTTGACCGCCCCCACCGGCCATTTCGCCCTCCTCTGTGCTTCTCGAGCGTGTGCGAGGGTGAGATGGCCGGTGGGGGACGGGGGCGCAGTTCCGCTCTCGCTGCACCACGCCCCTACTACTGGTCCAGGTGAGCGCGGTGAAAGAGACGCCATGATGTTTGGCAGACCACGACAGAAATGATGTGGGATTTCCTTATTTCCGTGACATTGCAGACAAGCGGCGACTCTACGGAAATGGTGGGAGCGGGGATGAGGGATGGGGTTCATCCCTCAATCTTATGCCAGGAGCGGGCTGTCGTGGTGCTTCCGTGTGCGGAGGCGGCAATGTCAGGCTCTTCTCGATTGCTTGCAGTGGAATGCTCAGCTGTATCAGCGTGCCGTGCTGTGCTTGTGGGCGCGGCACTGAGGAGATATGGAGCGTACCACCCGCTTCGCGAGCTTTGAGTTGCGCTTTAAAGAGGCTCGTTTTTTCTAAGGGAATATGCTCGGGATCAAAGCCGCGCCCATCATCCCGAATCTCAATCTCCAGCATGTCGTGTGTTTGCCGGGTGCGTACCTGCGCCGTCGTCGCGCCCGCATGATTGTAAATATTGAGTAGCGCCTGCGTGATCGTATAGGCGATGGCCTCGGCGATCTTTGCCCCCTCTTCCGTCTGCTCCAGCTCGGAACTCAACGCGTCGAGTGCCCAGAGATCGGCTCGCACTTTCAGCGGCGACTCCGGATGCAGACCCGGCAGATCCTCCAGCAGCAACTTCTCGAGATGCAATTTCAGCCCCAGGCTGCGACGTTGATAGACATCCTCGACGAGCAATTGGAGCCCGCGCAGATCGCCCTCGAGTTCCTCGCTTACCTTGCGTACCTTGCCCAGCACCTCGATCAGCGGCTGTACGCTCACTTTGTTTTCGGGATCGCGTTCAGCCTCGATGCGCAGCTTATGTTGCCAGTGCGCCAGCAATGAGCGTATACGAAGCGCCTGCTGCCGGGGCTGATCGTGGATGCGCTGCGAAAGCAAAGAGCGCAAATGCGCGTCGGCATGGAGCAGGAGCGAAGTCGCTTGCTGTAACTCCTGATTTGTCTGCATCAGCTCTTCACCTATGCGACGTTGTTCCTGAAGAGCGATCTCGCGCTGATCCAGCGTGAGCTGGAGGTGATCCAGCAGACGCAGCGAGCGAATCGCATAGAGCAGAATCAGCGGATAGATCCCCACTACTATAAAGAACGTCGAGAGGGGCAGCAAGGGTTGTCCGGTGAGCAGGATCGGGAGCACGCCCAGCCCGATGCCCAGCCCAACGCCCCCGATCCAGAGCGTGAGCAGATCGCCGACACGGTGACGGGTCCGCAACGGAATTGTTGTGGCCTGACTGACGCGCTTCTGGGAACGACCCGGGGGAAAGACAATTCCCAGGCGCAAGAAGGTATTGATGCCAATGCAAAAACTGATCAGGCCACCAATGACCGTATAGCCAAGACTGACGCTCAGGTTAATCCGCATAGGCACGTGCCCGAGTAGCAAGAAAGTTCCCCATTCATACGTCAGGAGTGCCAGCAGGGGGAGATAGGGGAAGAGATCGACGACGATATTCGGTCTGGTCGATTTATCGAGAGAGAGGGGATGGTAGGTCAGGCTCAGATGAATAAAGGCCGCGCCAAGCAGCGCAAATGCTGGTATCCAGATCAGTTGTACGATCGCACTCGGATAAAAGAGCTGCTGCACATTGCCCCACTGGCTGTAGAGCAGCAGCAGTATCGCAGGCGGGAGGAGCGTGATCCCCTCGACCGCGCCGCTCCATTCCGTCGCTTTGTAGACGAGAAAGGCCCCGACGATCAGCCAGATCAATCCCGCAAGCGAGGCGAGTCCGTAATCTTGCCACCACATATCGAGCGTAAAAAGCGACACCCCCCAGGTGATGCTGCTGCTGCCCCCGCTATTATCTCTCACTGTATAGGTGATCAGCTCGCCTGCATGCGCCTGCTGATAAACAGTTGCGATATGCGCAAGAACGGGTTTGCCGTTTATCGCGGTGATGTGTACGCTGCTGGTGATTGATTGCGTTTTGAGCGCAAAAGCGGGGAGTTGGGCAGGTGTAGAGACCACGACTACCGCATCTTGATCTGCATCAACAGCCCAAAAAAAGCCGCCAAAGGGCTTCCCGACATCTTGCAACAGACGAAAGTGGCCTGCAATGCTCATTGTCAGTAACAGGACGGCAACAATTAAGTAAAGCAGAAGCAAGCGTGGCTGCCATTGCTGCCACCAGGTTCTGGCTGTGTTTTCGAGCTGAGAAGATGTGGACACGCCCTAGTGTAACATCTTCTGCCTGTGATCTGCAAGGGGAGGGAAAAACTCGCCTGTTTTCCGCAAAGACACTGTTTATCTCTGCCCACCTCAAGCCAATTGAAAAAACGGCGCGTATGTGATATGATTTAAGTAATAGCTGCATGGTTATGCAGGTGTTCTTTAGAATGTGTTCACAAGAAAGCGTTATAGTCGGCAAATGATATCACAAACAAGTAGTCCTATTACAGAGGATGAAGTGTGTCAGGAGCGTGCCATCCATGCCGAACATGTGCTGGAGGTTCGTCGTACACTTCTCTCGACAGAAGAGGCCGCGCGCATCGCCTCGTTCTTTGCAGTTTTGAGTGACCCCACCCGCTTGCAAGTTGTGCATGCCCTCCTCAATGCTCCCACGGGCGAACTCTGTGTGTGCGATATCGCGCAGAGCTTGAATCGTGATGATACCACGATCTCTCATCAGTTGCGCATCTTGCGCACGATGCATGTGGTGACGATGCGGAAAGCAGGCCGTGTTGTCTATTACCGTCTGGTGGATAGACATATTCGCCAGGTATTGCTCACCACGATGCTTCACCTCAATGAGGAGAGAGCAGGCACAGCTCAACAGAGAGCAGGAGGCGTCATATGAGCCTGGGACACGAGGAGCATGGTCATAGCCACGGCATCAGTCTGGGACACCAGGGGCATGACCATAGTCACGGTATGGCAAAAGAAAAGTTGCGCGTTGCGTTTGCCCTCACCACCATTATCCTGGTCGCGAGCGTGATCGGCGGCTTGCTGGCAAACTCCCTGGCCTTACTTACCGATGCAGGCCATATTGTGACCGATCTGTTCGCGCTTGGTCTGGCCTGGTTTGCGGCTGCGCAAGCGGAACGGCCAGCAAATGAGCGCAAAACGTTTGGCTACCACCGGGTTGGCATTCTGGCGGCACTCCTCAATGCCTTCACGCTCATCGTTATCGTCGTCGTCATCTGCTGGGAGGCGGTTCAGCGCATCCAGCATCCGGAGCCCGTTGATCCCTGGATCATGTTCGTGGCCGCGGCATTGGCCGTCTGCGTCAATCTGTTTATCGCCTTTGCCTTACGCGGCGACGCGCACAATCTGAATGTGCGTGCGGCCTCACTGCACGTTCTGGGCGATGTGATGGCCTCCGTTGGCGTGATTATCGCTGGCGTGTTGATCCTGATTACTGGCTGGCAGATCGTCGATCCGATCCTGTCCATTGGTATCGCGTTGCTGGTGGCGCTGGGAGCCTGGCGTATTCTGCATGAGACGGTGGATATTCTGCTCGAGGCTGCTCCGCGCACGATTGCGGTCGCACAGCTGGCCGAAGATATGGGGCAGATCGAAGGTGTTCAGGCGGTGCATGATCTGCATGTCTGGTGTATTGCCAATGGCATGAATGCGCTCTCCGCACATGTGTTGATTGAGAATTTGCCAACGAGTGATAGCGCTGTGATCTTACAGCAATTGACGCGCATGCTCAATGAGAGTTATCATATTCTGCACACAACTATTCAATTTGAATGCGTTGCCCATCCAGAAACTTGCTGTAGCAAAGATTTATTATATTGCCAGCTCGAGATGGCCCCTGCGCACGGTGGAGAACATGAATAATCAGGAGATTTGAGAATGCAAACGAGGCAGACGGCGGCGCGCTCTCTTAAAGAAAAGCAACGTCAGGAGCGGGAAGAACTTATTCTACAGGTGGCGGAAGAGGTGTTGATGGAGAAGGGATATTATGACTCCTCGATCGATGAAATAGCCGGGCGCGTCGGCGTTGCCAAGGGAACGGTGTATCTTCATTTCCCCAGCAAGGAAGATCTGGTCATTGCCATTTTTGCTCGCGATATGCAAACGTTTCTCCAGGGCATTCAGCACGTGATCGCGCTCAAACAGACGGCTCAGGAGAAGCTCACGGCTATGCTTGAATATCTCTACAGCGGCCTTTTCAGTAAGCGCACGCAATTACTTTATACGATCTTTAACAGTGCGGAATTGCGCCATACTTTTATGGAGAAGAAGGGTTGTTTGCGTGAACTGTGGGAACAGATTTCGTCTCTGGCTCTCGCTTTGCTGGAAGAGGGCCAGGCCCGCGGCGAATTTGACCCGGAAATTCCCACCAGCGTTATGCTCAGTACTTTTTTCAGCCTGCTCTCGCCTCACAGCTACGAACGTCTGGTCGTCAATGAAAAAATGTCTGGCGAAGAGATGGTGCGCTATCTCACGCGAATCTATTTTGGTGGTGTACTAAAACGTTAACGCTCAACACGCCTCATGCCTGCCCGATCATCCGAAAGGAAAATTTTTGTGGCTGGACTCACTCTATTTTTCGACGATGGCGGTGTTATGAATGACAATCTTCTGCGCGGCCCTCAGTGGCAACGCCTCGTCGCCGAGTTCTTTGTACCTCTACTCGGTGGCACCGCAGAAGCATGGCGCGAGGCCAATCGTGTGATTGTGAATCGTATCCTCCATCCCGAAGCTTTCCAGGCTCGCATGCGCGAGGCCACCGAGTACGCAGGCTTCGATCGACGCTACCAGTTCGATTGGTTGCGTGGAATGTGCGAGCTTGTTGGCATTGCCACTCCGCCGGAAGATGTATGCGTGCAACTTGCTCATCGTGCTACCGCTTTTGTCATTCCTCGTGTTCGAGCAGCTTTTCCTGGTGCCGCCGACGCCATTCGTTTGCTCTACAATCAAGGTTATACGCTTCATACCGCCTCAGGTGAGCCCTCGTTCGAGCTTGCAGGCCATCTTGCAGGCATGGGCGTTCGTGACTGCTTCGATTGCCTCTACGGCCCCGATCTGATCGATACCTTCAAAATCAGCCCCACCTACTACGAACGCATCTTTGCCGATCTCAACATCAGCCCGTCAGATGCCCTGATCATCGACGATTCCCCCGACGCCGTACAATGGGCCACACAGGTCGGAGCCCACGCCGTCTTGATCAGCAACAATCCATCATTTGCCGAAACAGAGACACTCTTCCATTGCAAAAGCGCAGCCGAACTTCCCGCTCTCCTGCAACGCTTATCCTGACCTTGACGCTCTCCTCTGGCATCCTATCTGTTGCGCTCTATCTGTGGTAGAGGTACCTCCGAGAAATACGGTATCGGCACTCTGCAAACAAAATCAACCCTTTGGTCGATGGTCACTCAGGCTCTATAGGCTATACTCTCTCTCAAGCATACACTCACCGCCTTTTAAAAATGATATGAGCTGAACCAGGAGGAATATGCTCTCCATCACGTTCTGCTCATCCCTCATCTCCAGGCATCGTCTACGTAGCACGTTTCTTGTAGGATCGACATTACGCGGCTATTATCACTACTTGTCCACCCATTTTTTTGCCCACGTATCGGAAAGGGAACGCACATGGTGAGACAGAAAACGCCCCTGCTGAAACGCCTGCTCGTTGGCAGTCTACTGAGCGGCCTGCTCTTCGGCTTCGGTGGCTTTATTGCGCATACGCCAGCGGCATTCGCACAACCAGCCGTCCATAGTATTCACCAGACCTCTTTGACGGAACGTCTCTACGCTCAAGTTATTGATCCCTATAGCGATCCGGATGTTATTGAGCAGGAACGTAGCGGTGAATAGTATTGCTATCATTTGATGTCGCTCTCAAATAGGCGAGATCAGAACCGTACAACACGCTCTCGTTCTCTGCAATGTGTTCTACTACGTAGGTGCCACAAAGTGCAACGTGTGAGGAGAGAATATCCTGAAGGAGAAAGATCTATGCTACCAGGAATAAAACAGTTTTTCCTGCGCCTGGTGACCATCAGTGTCTTGTTGTCAGGTTTGCTTTTGGCTCTTGTTGCCATGACGCCGATCTCCGCCTTTGCTAGCAGTTCAGCTCATTACTCCGTTACCCGCACCAGGACTACACGGTCGTGTTCCTGGGTTACGACTCCATCTCATGTGGTTACGACCCCAGGTCATCAGGATGTAGTTCTAGCTCATGTGATTACGGTCCCGGGCCATCTGGTGATCGTCCCGGCTTATAACATTCACATTCCGCCTCGTGTGGCTGTGATCTATGGCACCCTTCGCATACTACCAGGAACGACCCGTGAAGTTCCTGCCCATGCGACCTGGAAACCAGAAACGACCCGTGTCATTCCGGAGCATACGGTCTGGATACCCGCTACGACTCGTGTGGTAGCTGCGACCCGCTCCTGGGTCTGTCACTAACGGGGATGGTGCTACCATCATTGCCACTGGCTCATGACTTATACTGGCACGTTGTGCCGACCGGTCAGCATCGATCGGTCGGCACAATCATTACTCTCCTGTGCGCAACTTGTAGACTTTGATCGCAACCTGCAATGTGAGCCAGTTTGCACGTTCCTGGAGATCAATATTGCAGAGCGATTGCAGACGCTCCAGGCGCTGAATCAAGGTATTACGATGGACGAACAGCCGTTCAGAGGTTTTCGTCAGATTCCCCGCACATTCGAGATAGGTTTCCAACGTATCGAGCAGGTCCGTATTTTTGCGTCGATCATAGCTGTCAATGCGCGCAATCTGATCCTGATAAACATCGCGCAGATCATCCATCCGCGCGATTTTGTAGAGGTAGCGATAGACGCCGAGATCGTTGAAGTGCGTCACAATCGGCTGGCGTTTGGCCTCCGGACTTCGATCCTGTGCCAGATTCTGTCCCATCTGGAGTGCTTCATTGGCCTCCGCAAAACCTCGTCGGTAATCGCTAATATGCTGACAGGCGTTGCCAATGCCAATGGAAAGGCTGACCATGTATTCGGTGCGCATCTGCGTCGAGAGCTCCTGCAACCAGGCTTTGAGCCGTAGCCCCACGGTATCCTTGTTCAAGGCAATGATGCAGGTGAGCAGGTTCTCGTGCTCATCAAAGACGGAGCCGGGATAGCTATCCTGAATGCGTCGGCGTACCACTCCGCTGATACGCTTGTAGGTGGCCTGAAGCGCGGCCCCCTGCGTAATGCTGGATTCGTCAGCCACAACGGACGCTTTTGTCCCCGGACGCTCCTCTTTGGCTGGACGCGCAATGGCGTCGTTGCGCCGCTCGTCGACATGCGCAATCTCTACGACGACGACGGTGTGCAGGCGCGTTAAATCACACCCCAGAAAATGCGCTCGCTGCCGCAGCGAATCCTCGGAATCCGACGTTCCATGCATCAGATCCTCAAAGAACCCCTTGACGAGGTTCTTTTGTGCGAGCTGATTGACCAGATGGCTGTTTTTGATGGCAATTGCCGCTTGATTGGCAATCGTTGTCAGTAGCGTCTGGTCCTCGGGGGTGAAGCGCCGCGCCCGGCTGGCGTAACAATTAATTAGCCCCAGTTGTTCCGCTCCCGCAATCAGCGGAGCCGAAATTAACGATTTATACTGTGAGTCTTTGAGCGGGTTCAGGCGCTCCAGGCTCTCTTCCTGGAAAGATATAGCTCCTTGTCCCTGCATTGCCCGTGTGCCGATCGTGTGAATAGAGAGTTCGTTATTCTCGCGCAGACGTTCCAATGTATGTCTATCAACGTCGATAGTTTGAAAATGGACGCGATCGTTGAGATTCGGTGAGGTTGCATGCACGGTCAGACGGCGTGGCTGACGGGGCGACTCTAACTCTCGCTCACGCGCCTGATCCATGAGCATAATCACGCATAGATCAATCTCCATAATCTGCACCGTGAGCGTGGCCAGCGAACGGAGCATATCGTCGAGATAAAGGCCGGAACTGATGGTCTGGCTGAGCACGGAGAGCGTGGTCAGAATGCTGAGTTTACGCTGCGTGTTTTCGTAGAGCTGGGCGTTTTCAATTGCACCCGCCACCAGGGAGGCGGTGTTACTGATGAAGATGCGATGCTGTTCGGTAAATTCGTGCGGCGCGACTGCCTGGAGCGTAATTGCTCCGATCAATAGTCGATCCTTGCCGATAATTGGTACGGTCATGATCGACTGGTATTTCTCTTCCTCGAGCTCAGGAAAGTAGCAGAAGCGCGGATCTTCCATCGCCTCATCCTTAAGAATAACGGCCTTGCGATGCAAGGCCGCCCAGCCCGCGATCCCTTCTCCCAGCCCCATCGTGATTTTTCCCACCAGGTGCTGATAGGTCTCGCTCGTATTGGCGAGGATGAGCTTCTCTTTGTCTTTATCATAGAGATAGATGAATGCGACCTCGCAGGAAGTAGCGCGGACAACTGTGTCCACCAGGTGACGTAGCACTTCATCAAGCCTCAACGTTGAGCCAACGGTAGAAATGACTTCATTAAGCACTGCGTTCTCTCGGGTACGCAGTTCAAGCTCGTTGCGTAATTTGATAATTTCTTCATGCTGCTGATCGCTACTCAGCACCCCAGGAGTGGGATCGCATGAAGGAAGCTGATGATTGGTACTGGCCTTGGAAGACATGCAACCTCCTGATCTAACACGAGAATAAAACGGATAAGGTCCTTGTGCCACGGCCACGGCCCTTGGAACTGCGGCATAGGAAAACGCTTTGTCTAGTGTAAGCGTGCTAGAAATGGACACAAAAGACGCCGTTGTGAGTTGTTCTATCGGCTTACCTGCTTCGTAGCAAGGTGTGGCTCCGCTTCGAGACCAGGGGAAGTATGCCTAAGCCTTTACCCTTCCTTTTCATGTTCGCCATCACTGCTCTGTAAGGCCTTGCAGGTGTAGTGGTTTGTTACGTTCAATCTCTACCCTGTATCTATGAATAATAGCAGACTTTCCAGACATACAAGAATGCATAACAGCAAACGAGCCGTAAATACCTGCAATGACGGCTTTTACTATGATTAACTATGAATAACAATAGCT
This sequence comes from Ktedonobacteraceae bacterium, assembly GCA_035493895.1. GTDB lineage: Bacteria > Chloroflexota > Ktedonobacteria > Ktedonobacterales > Ktedonobacteraceae > DATJHM01. Next base: position 2,250 of record DATJHM010000117.1, on the reverse strand, counting down.
TGAAATGGACTCCCTCGCTGTTTCAACTGTATGGATACTACGTACATAGTAGTATATGAGACATTGTAACCATTTTCTGGTCCTACGTCTAGGGGTGAGAGCAAACGCGCTTTTTTTGGCCCCCAAAAAGCGAATTCTCACGACCAATACTCACTTTTTTGTCGATATTTTATGTTATACTAATCGTAGCTCTTCATTTCTGTGTACAGCGCTGTATGCTATTTTTCATGCAGCGTTTTTTTGTAGGCAGAGAAAACTGTATTTATCGTTTTCAATTTTTACGCATCGTTCTCTTTGCACAAAGGAGTATTTGCTGGCATGTCGACAGATCTGGTGACCCTCCCCGAAGAAAGGGGAGTCGAAACTCATGGTATTGAGCGCGTCTCACCAACTGCCCGCGCCCATGTGCGCATCTTTGATAATTTTACGATGTGGCTGTCTGCCAATCTGGTCATCTCGACAGTCGGTCTGGGCGCGCTCGCCCTCTTTTTTAATCTCGGCTTCTGGGATGCCCTGCTGGCGATTGTCTTATTTAATGCTCTCGGCGTTCTTCCTGTCGCTTTTTTCTCGACGCTGGGTCCAAAATTGGGCCTACGCCAGATGACGATCTCTCGCTTCTCTTTCGGCTGGGTGGGCGCGATTGTGATGGCGGTCTTTAATATCGCCGCCTGCATCGGCTGGTCAACGGTCAATGTGATCGCGGGCGGACAACTGGTGGCGGCTCTGAGCAATGGGGTTATCCCTGCCTGGGCTGGCATTCTGATCATTGCGGTGATTACGACGATCATCAGTATTTATGGCTATCGCTATGTGCATCGCTACGAGCGCTACGCATGGATACCCATGGCTATCATTTTTCTGATCCTCTTTTTTGCTGCGGCCCCGCATATGAATATCGCTTCTCTGCCCGGATTTGGCACCGCTGGCCTGGCTTCTTTTATCACTTTCGGCGGCGCGATCTTCGGTTTTGCTACGGGCTGGAGCTCCTATGCCGCTGACTACAATGTCAATCAGCCTGAGGAGACGCCTTCTTCGCGCGTGTTCTGGCTGACGTTCCTGGGCGTCTTTATCCCCTGTGTGCTGCTGGAAACTCTGGGCCTGTTACTGATTTCGGTGCCGGACTGGGCCAAGGTGTTCGGCGACAGTGGCGGGAATGTCGGCGATATGTTGCACTCTGCTGTAAGCTCGCTGGGTCCTCTCGGGCTCCTTATTCTGGTATTTCTGGCCTGGAGCGTTATTGCGAATAATGTTCCCAATGACTATAGCCTGGGACTTAGTATCCAGGTCTTCGGCAAACCCTTCCAGCGTGTGCCCAGGGCGATCTGGACGCTGGTCGGCGCGGTGATCTATGTGCTGATTGCGCTCCCTTCGGCTCAAAACTTTGGCGCAACGCTGGATTCGTTCCTCTTGCTTGTTGCCTACTGGCTCGGCCCCTGGTCGATTATTCTGGTGCTCGAACATTTCGTGTTTCGCCGCACAGTCTATAATGTCGATGACTGGAATACACGCGAGAAATTGCCTCTCGGTTGGGCGGCCCTGGTCTCGATGGCCCTGGGTCTCGTGGGCGTGTATCTGGGCGCATCTCAGCAACTCTTTGTTGGTCCTCTCGCGGCTGTATTGGACAAAGTCGATATTGGCTTTGAGCTAGGGGTTGTCTTTGCTGCCATCTCCTACTTGATCTTACGCCGTATCGAACTCAATTCGAGCAAACGCTAATCCAGAGAAATGACGGCCATCGTGACCTTCGCCAGGTCACGATGGCCGTAATCCATACTGTGCCTCTACTGGGTCTGGGCGAATTCTCCCTCCCCGCCTTCGGTTTGACCTCCCGTTTCAATCGATGGCGGAATGGGTTCGTGGAAGGGCAAGGTGGTCGGTGGGGGTCGCGTGGGATGGTATAAAACGCATCCCCTACCTGTTATCGAGGGCAAGAGGGTCGGTGGGGAAACCCCGCGTGACACGATAGCCCCTCTCGGCTTTCCATTGCAGGTAGGGGATGCGTTTTATACCATCCCACGTGACCCCATCGACCCACGCGGCTATCCATTGACCCACATCATGGCATCTGAACCATTCTTCTGTTGATGCGTATTCATTGCAGACAAGCGGCAATGTCACGTAGATAAGGGGAATCTCGCATCAATTCCGTAGAGTCGCCGCTTGTCGGCAATGAATATGCATCAACAGAAGGGGCGAAATGGCCGGTGGGGGCCGCGGACCGGCATAAAGCCTGGTCCCTACCTCGGCCTT
>DATJHM010000116.1:0-41715 GCA_035493895.1 Ktedonobacteraceae bacterium | reverse complement strand
CGGTCCTTCCGCGCCCGATTCAGCGACCGCTCCCGATCTGGATTTCCACCGCAACCGATCCTCGCAAGCCGAAGATGACCGCGCGGGCTCTGCACAGAGTGGCTCGTTATGCGGACGGCTGGATGACCATCAACCGTCCTCCAGAATTGTTCGCCGAAAATCTGCTGGATATCCGACGCTATGCGCGTGAGATGGGGCGGGAACTTTCTGCCGATTTTGAAGCCTGCCTGTATCTGAATATCAATGTCAATGATAGCGATGAAGAGGCGTTTCAGGCATGTAAACGATTTTTAGATCAGTATTACCAGCATGACTTCTCGCGTGCTGAAGTTGAGATGTGCGCGATTTTTGGTCCGCCGCAGGTCTGTGTTGAGCGTTTGCAGCAGTTTGTGCAGGCAGGGGCGACCACGTTTGTGCTGCGTCTGATTGGACCTGATGAGCAGCGACAATTTGAGCGGATCACAGAGAAAGTGTTGATGGCATTCCAATAAGCCAGGGAAGCCCATCATGCCAGTTCATCACACAGAGAACTGGCATGATGGGCTTCCCTTTAGATAGAAATCGTTTATCTGGCGAATCAGGTCCGATCAGCGACTTTTTCGGCGGCGAGGATCTCAGCGATGTGCTGCGGAGAGTGGAGCCATCCCTGGCTCATCATCTGATGGGCTCGTTGTTGGAGTGGGTTTTCGGGGTCAAATCCTGCGTGCTCCATAAACAGATGGGTGCCACTGTCCTCGGGCTCCAGACGCCAGGTGACGGTCGAGTTCAGCCCGTTCTCGCCACGAGCGGCCCAGCTGATATGGAGTTTGCGTTCAATCTCGAAGTCGAGAACCTCGCAGTACGCGATGCCATCGAATTTGACGCTGGGAATGGGTACGTTCTTGAACGTGAAGTGATGGCCAATTTCCAGTTTGAAATCGTTCGGCATGAGCCAGCGGCCCAGCAGATCGGGATCGGTCAATGCTTTCCAGATCTGTGCTGGAGCGTAGGGCAGGTATTGGTCAATTTGAATAGTCAGGGTTTCAGTCATTCAGGATTCTCCTCGGCAAGTAATGTTTCCAGGTTCGTAAAGCGGTTTTTCCAGAACTGTTCGTAGGGGGCCAGCCACGCTTGCACCTCACGAAGCGGCTCCGGTTCCAGGTAGTAGTAGCGTTGGCGTCCTTGCTTGCGTTCGTTAACCAGTCCGACATCGCGGAGTACCTTCAAATGCTCCGAGAGACTCGGGCGGCGCATCGCGAAGTGAGCCGTCAATTGTTGCACGGGCTGCTGGCCCTCGTCGCGCAGTAGACGGAGGATTTCTCGTCGCGTCGGGCTGGCGAGAGCGGCAAAGACAGTGTCGATAGTCTCGATTGATAGTATCTCCTCTCGTCTGTTTATGAGATAGGTTTTTTAAACAGGTAGGAAATTTCCTACCTGTTACTGCCTATTATACGTAGGAAATTTCCTACCTGTCAAGGGGGAGAGCGAACTGGAGAGCGTTTTAAAGGTCACAAGAAAGGAACGTTGTGACGCATATGTGATTTTATCTCTTCGGCATGTGATACGCGCGTGAGTTAGACCGCGTAGGCTAGTGAGATAACAGGGAGAATGATTAGCCTGTCTTTTACCTGAAGACAACGTGTATCCACAAGACGGAGGCTCTATGAAGACATCCTATACAAAGAGAATCGTAGAGATACCGGTTGATGAGATTTTGTTGGACGGAGAACTGACGCTTCCTGAGCAGATGCAGGGATTGGTGATCTTCGCGCATGGGAGTGGGAGTAGTCGTTTGAGTCCCAGAAATAACTATGTGGCTCAAGTTCTGCACCAGGGAGGTATTGGCACGCTACTCATGGACTTGCTTACCAGAGGGGAAGATGCAATCTATGGGACTCGTTTTAATATTGATCTGCTGACGGATCGTTTGCTCCTGGCCACGCGTTGGCTGCGAGAGCAACCCGAGGCTCGCAATCAGCCAATTGGCTACTTTGGGGCGAGCACTGGTGCAGCCGCAGCTCTGAGGGCTGCGGCAGTGTCCGGTGCCAATATTAGTGCTGTCGTTTCACGTGGAGGTCGTCCCGATCTGGCAGAAAGTGCGCTGGAGCATGTGAAGACGCCAACGCTTTTGATTGTTGGTGGTAACGACGAAGTGGTCCTGCAACTGAATCGCGCGGCTTTTGCTCGGTTACCGGGAGAGAAGAAAGAGCTGGCAATTGTGGTAGGGGCGACGCATCTGTTTGAGGAGCCAGGGGCGCTGGAGCAGGTGGCGCACGAAGCCGCTTTATGGTTTGGAAAATACGTTGTGGGGCGCATTTCAGCACATTAGCTTGGGCAATCGGTCAATCGATACCGGTAAAGTAGACCGGTTGGGTGGTGGTGGTCTTTCCCTGACGGCCCGTTCCTTCTCTGAGAAAGAGGAGGAACGGGTTTTCTTTTCACTTCACGCGGGTTTCAGAGAATTCTGGACGCGAACGGGATTTTGCGGACCAGGAAGGCGAGCGCGAAGCAGAGTGGAACCCCGATCAGCGCGGCCAGAGCAAATTTGAGTAACTGCTCTGGATGTATTCCACGCAACGCAAGCGCCAGCAGAACGATGATGGGAATATGGATGATATAGACTGTAAACGCCTGCTCTGACAGAAAGCGGCCAAAGCGGCTCTGGTGATTGAAGTAACGGCGGAACAAAGTGAGCAGACCCAGGCACATTCCCACAGAGAAGATGCTGTCCCAGAGAGCATACAGCGCAGATTGCCAGGAGCCATTGCCAAGAAAGGCCGTTTTGCCGCTCAATGCCAGAGGCAAGAGTACAATCGTCGCCAGGAGCGCGGCCACGAATCCCGTTTTCCCCAGCGAGCCAGGGATCGTCTGAAACCAGTTGCGACGGAAGGCAATGGCACCCAGGATAAAGAAGCTCAGATACTGAGGCAGGTACGCAGGTGTTGGAAGGCCGAGGATGGGGATAGACATACCCATGGGCATCACCATGCGCAGCAAGTAACTGGTCAGGGCCAGCGCCAGGGTAAAGAGACCTATAGTCAGGTAGCGTGGTGGGTGCTCTGTTGTGAGTGCCGGAGCGCGTTTTAACCAGCGCCAGACGACATAGCCCAGAGCAAGAATCAAAAGCACCTCAGCAAACCAGAGTGGACCAACGCCGAGCAACGTGGGATATTGCTGCCAGGTGAACGGAGTAAAGTGAGTGAGGCTGGTTGGCAGCTGGTAGGCACCGATGAACGAAATGGGACTGAGCAGAAACACAAAGACGAGCAAAGGAATGCCCAGGCGCAACAGGCGATCTTTGAAAAAGGCAGCGGGTCCTTTGCGGTCAAAAGAGCCGGGTGTGAAGTATCCTGAGATCAAGAAGAAGAAGCCCATAAAATAGGCCTGATTAATAAGCACAAACAGCACGAGTAGCAAGAACGCCATCTGATCACCGGGGCCGGGAATCTCCACATAGTAGAAAGGGGCATTGGCTCCGTAGATCACAGCCAGATGGTGCAGTACGACCAGGATCGTCAGCGCGGCTCGCAGATGGTCGAGAAAGAAGAGGCGTACCTGGTTGTGCGCCTGTGGTAATGGCTGGATGTCCGGCGTATTGTCGGCAACGCCCTCTGGAGTAGTCTGTCCGGGAAGTGATGACATAGTGGTTCCTTCCTTACTAGCGTAGAAGAACGCTTATTCCTTACGAGTGGCGTGGTCGAACAGCGCCACCAGTTCTCGCGCATAGACCTCTCCATCAAGGTGTGGATTGGCCGCAAACAAAGGAGGTATGGCATCAATGGCGCGTCTGATCGTGATAGCCATCACACGGGGATCGAACGACCTGAACTCGCCATCGGCCTGTCCCTTCCGCAAAATGGTTTCTAAGACTGCCAGAATTGGCTCCTCAATGGTAAGGTCATAGCGTGGCTTGCCGTCTTCCGTGCGAAGATTGAACATGATTTCGACGAGTGCTATCACCTGCATGCGATGGGTGCTGATATAGTCGACATTGGTGCGGATATAGGTCTGCAATTTCGATGTGGCGGTTGATTGCGCCACGATCTGCGGCCCCATAAAGGATGCACCCGCCGTATAGACCTCTTCTACCACCTTTTCAATCAGCTCCTCCCTGCTGTTGAAATAATAGGCGATCACCCCTTTGCTGATACCTGCTCGTCGGGCGATTTGAGCCAGCGAAGCCTGGGCATATCCCATGGTCGCAATCGTCTCGATCGTGCATTCAATAATCTGTGCCCGTCGGGCTGTCTCGGTGAATGTTGGATGGTTTTGTCCATCTGATTTATCTTTTGTACGCATGGTCAAAATATAGCACATGTGGATAGAGAAAGTCAACCCTGAGATGCCCTTTTCTTTATCGCCGAAAGGGAAAAGAGACACAGAGAGAGGCTGGAAGCAGATCGACACTTCCAGCCTCTCTCTGTCGTGTAACCTCTTAGCTTACGGAGACGCCCGACCAATCGCCGAAGTACAGGCCATTGCCATTGATGATGATGCCATGCACTCTGGCGGGGAAAATTGCGGACATCGATTCATGATCGATGGGGAGCCAGCCGACGTCGCTGATCGCGATCTGTTCCGCTTTTGCGTAAAGAGCGAGCCGTTGTGTCCCCGAGGTTTGTTCTGCCTGCGCGACCGTTGCGTCAAAGGTAGGGTTATGCCACTTGCCATTGTTATTTGAGGAGGTCGAAAGCAGGCTCAGGTCAAGCCATTCGTACGGATCGGGGAAATAGACCCCCCATTGCGTGAAGCCAAATGGTACGGCGTGCTTCGACGTTTCGTCATTGTACGTCGTAAGTGGTACTGAGTGCAGCTTCACCTGGATGCCGAGTGCCTGTTGCCACATCTGTTGCAATGCCGTCGCCTCCTCTGACGAGAGTTGCGTGCTGGGATAACTGAACGTGATTGGTGGGACATTTTTGCCGTCAGGATAGACCGATTGGAATAACTGCCTGGCCTTCGCCTTGTCAAACGGAATGCCTGCGTAGTTCGGCTGCGAGCCAGGTTCCCCTGGAGGAATAATGGTATTGGCGGGCGTGACGGTCCCTTTTAAAACGGCGCTTGCCAGCGTCTGCTTATCGATGGCCGCGGCAAATGCCTGACGAACAGCAGCGTTGTTGAAGGGCGGTTTTGTGTTATCAAAGAAAAGGAGATCGCTCTCAAGCGTCGGCTGGCGTACAAAGCCTGCTTCCTTCTGTGCGGTGAGCTGATCCTGGGGGGTGAGGTTCCAGACAAAGTCGTATTGTCCGGCCTCATACGATTGATAGGCGGTGGAGCGATTATTCACAAAGGGCATGTCGACTTCGCTCAATTTTGTCCTGGGCCCATAGTAATGTGGATTGGGGACAAAGGTGATCTGTGCGCTATGTTGCCAGGATTTCACGATGAAAGGACCCGTCCCTATGCCGCTATTCGCGACGTTTTGGGTCCAGTTTTGCTGGCCGTATTTCTCAATGACCTTTTGATTGAGGGGATAGAATAACGAGACCGTCAGCAACTGCAAGAAATAGGCGGTAGGGCGTACCAGTTTTACCTGGAGCGTCTGAGGATCAACGGCGGTGACGCCAGCCAGCGTGGTCGTCTTCCCCTTATTGACATCGGTTGCGCCTACAATGACGTTTTCGAGAACGGGCGCGACAGGCGACTTGACGTCTGGCAGCAGGGCTCGTGTCCAGGTGTACACGTACGACTGTGCGGTGACCGGGGTGCCATCTGAAAAGGTGATGTCTGGCTTGATGTGGAAGGTATAGACCGTGTTATCGTTGGAAATATCCCAGGTCGCCTGATCAGGCACAACATTCAGATTTTTATCGGACCTGACCAGTCCGCTAAAAATCATGTTAATGGCAAGATTAGAATTGCTGTCGGGACCGGCAGCCGGGTCTAAAGTCCCCAGATCGTCTGTGCCGATATTGGGGAAGCGCAACACCTGCTTATTTGTTGTACTCTTCTGTGTCGTCTGCGGGGTGCTGCTACTGCACCCGCTGAGGATCATAAGTACAGCAAGTAAGAAAATAGAAGATAAGATCTCTCGCCGTCGGGAGCGATTTTGCATATAGTCACAAATCTCCACTTCCGCTGTTTTTGTCGATACATAGTTTGAACTAAAGTTATGATAATCAATATTTATATAACTTGCAAGGTGATAATAAACATTTTGTGATGTATATATAGAACCCATCCTTTTGCGTTTGGGCAGCTTCCGCCTCTCTGGTTTTAGAAGCGCAAGATGCAAGAAGTTTTTTCTCTCTGTTTTTTGTTATGATGAGATGCAAAGGAGGAGGTACTTATTTATGAGCAAAGTCATTGTCTTCACGAATCTTACGCTCGATGGGGTCATGCAGGCACCAGCGCGCCCGGACGAGGATCGTCGGGGCGGCTTCGCGTACGGTGGCTGGGCAGCGCCCTACGCCGCGATGGCGCAGGCCGGGGAAAGCATGCCCACCATCGGTGCCTTGCTGCTGGGGCGTCGGACCTACGAGGACTTCTACGCCGTCTGGCCCAGGCGGAAGGACAGCCCCTTCTCGGCGTTGCTCGACAACATGCAGAAGTATGTGGCGTCCACCACGCTTTCGGAGCCGCTCTTGTGGATCAACTCCACTCTGCTGAAGGGAGACGCCGCAGAGACTGTGGCCAGACTCAAGCAGGAGTCGAGCACGGATTTTGTGATCATGGGCAGCGGAGAGTTGGTCCAGTCGCTGATGCGGGCCAACCTCATCGACGAGTATGTGTTGCTCATCCATCCGCTGGTGTTGGGAGCGGGACGCCGCCTCTTCCCCGAAGGCGGTATCTTCGGCACGCTCCGACTTGTCGGTGTCAGGACGACGACCAATGGCGTGGTGATCGCAACCTACCAACCAGCCTGACCATCGGCTCGCAAGCTCCCCGAAGCAGGAGTGTTCCAGCGCCTCTTGCTGCCGAAGACCTTGACCATCTCTCTATCGATGGTTAGCTCCACAGACGGTCATTGGCGGTTTCATGATCCCAGGCCGAGGTCTCTTCCCAGAGGCCGGGGATATCGGGGTCCATATGTTCCGCTAAGACGGCATCATTTAAGGCTTCGATGCCCAGCCCTGGTCTGTCCGGGACATCGATGTAGCCGTTGCGAACAATCGGTCCGGGCAAGCCCTCGACGATATCTTCCCACCAGGGGACGTCCGCTGAATGGAATTCTAATGCCAGGAAGTTCTCTGTCGCAGCAGCACTATGGACGGCGGCCAGACAGGCAATCGGGCTTTCTGCCATATGCATCGCCATCGCAACGCCATAATCCTGAGCCATATCGCCAATTTTCTTTGTTTCTAAAATGCCGCCTGACGTCAAAATATCGGGATGGATCACCGACACTCCGCCAGATTCCAGGAGCGGCTTGAAGTTTTCCTTGAGATAGATATCCTCGCCAGTGCAGATAGGCGTCGTGCAGGAGCGCGATAGCCTGACATATTGCTCCGTATATTGCCAGGGGATCATATCTTCCAACCAGGCCAGATTGTATTTCTCGAGCCGTTGCGCCAGTTTGATGCAGTCAGACAGCCCGATATGACCGAAATGGTCAATGGCAAGTGGGACCTCATAGCCAATCGTATCGCGAACCTGCGCCACGTACGCATCTAACAGATCGAAGCCTTTTTCCGTGACGCGAATGCCGGTAAAAGGATGCGCGATATTGTTGACATCGTACAGGCGATTGCGCAGGCGTCGGTGCTCTTCTGAGCCTTTCTCGGCCTGAGCAGTCGCCCTGGCAATCTGCCTCATCTCCTCAATGAACCCGAGAGGAGCGCTTAGCGTTCCAGGTTCTTGCACCAATTGACCGATGCCCAGATCCATCTTTAAAAACGTATAGCCCTGCTCCATAGCATGCTTCAAAGACTGCCCCATGGCCAATCCGGTATCTTTGCCCCGCACATCGGTATCACGATACAGGCGGATGCGGTCGCGGAACTTCCCTCCCAACATCTGATAGACCGGGATGCCATACGCTTTTCCGGCAAGATCCCACAGAGCCAGCTCGATGCCACAGACACCGCCACCCTGGCGTGCAGGGCCACCGAACTGTTTGATGCGCCGAAAGATTTTATCGATATTGCAGGGATTCTCGCCCAAAATGCGACTCTTCAGCATCGCTGCATACGTTTTACTCGCGCCATCGCGCACTTCCCCAAACCCGACCAGCCCCTGATTGGTAGAAATTTTTAGTAGGGTACAATGCATCGGGGCTTTAACAATGTCGACGAAGCGCAGATCGGTGATACGCAATTCTGAGGGTCTGGAATAAGTATTCACATGGGCCAGTACGTGGTCGCTCGGATCATGGGTTGCCATAGAAAATCTCCTAACTACCTGATATGAGCGCCGCTGCATTGCGCGCTCCACAATCCTGGTATGAGTCTCCAGGGCCGCCGCTGTAACATGTTACAACTAACATGTAATATGTTACAAGAGAAAGAGAAATTCGTCAACTCATATACTGAGCGCCTGTTGTGATCTTTTGCCTTTTGCGCTGCTGAAAAGCAGGGCGGAACTCACTGGCGTAGAATGCGTCCAATCGAATAAGATGTCAAATACCAAACCTGAGCAATAGAAATAGACGCGATTACAGTGGCGATTCACAATCATCACTGTAATTATCCTCAGCATGCCACTCCTCCTGCAAGTGTTTCCTGTTCACATTGCAGCTTGAGTTTCCTGGCAGTTTCCTGCTCCTCCGTGGAAAGCCGTAAGGTTCGTGCCAGACTATCGAGGACCTGGACGGAGACATTGATCTCTCTCCTCTGTTCCAGTCAGGTATACCAGGTGACCCCGACACCGGCAAGTTGTGCTACTTCTTCTCGTCTCAATCCCACCGTCTTGCGGCGTACTGTGCGTGGCAATCCCACATCGGTTGGTGATAGCCTGGCCCTGCGCGTGCGTAAGAAGGTTGCCAGTATGCCACGTTGCTCGTTGTTCTTTGTCATCTTGTACTCCCTTCCCTGGTGGTAGCAATACCAGTATCAGTACGCTCTGGTAGCGCCTCAGAACCTGTGGCATGCTACTACCAGAATTAGCATGCTCGCATAAGAGCAGCAATGTCAAGTTGCAAATACAGAAAGAACATAGTATATGAAAGCCGCAATTCTCAAAACCATCGGTCAATCCCTTGCCATCGAAGATATTCCTGAACCAGTGCCGGGTGCAGGCGAAGTCCTTGTTCGTGTGCTAGCTGCTCCAGTCCTGGCCTATGCACAGGAAGTCTTTACTGGGCAAAGACATTATCCCTTATTGTTGCCACTCGCTCCTGGCTGTGGCGCTATCGGTCTCGTAGAAAAAATCGGTCCCGACGCTACTCGACTCAAACCCGGCCAGCTCGTTTTCTGCGATCCCACCGTGCGGTCACGCGATGATGCGCTTTCCCCGGATATTATGCTACAGGGGTGGGTCGCTTCTGGCGAGGGGCCACAGAAGCTCCAGGCGCACTTCAGGAATGGTTCGTTTGCTGAAAAAATGCTTGTGCCCCTTGAGAATGCTGTTTCTCTTGATCATGTGCGTTCCATTGATCCCGCTAAGCTTAGCTGGCTGAACACACTGCTCGTTCCTTACGGTGGATTCTTAGCTGGGGGCCTCCAGCCTGGACAGGTTGTTATGGTGAATGGCGCCACCGGTCACTTCGGCAGTGCCGCAGTAGCTGTCGCTGTGGCTATGGGCGCGGCTCGCGTCGTTGCCTCTGGGCGCAATGAGCAAGCTCTTAACACGCTCGTACACCAATTCGGTTCACGTGTCCGTCCTGTGCTACTTTCTGCCGATGAAGCGACTGGTAGTAATCGCTTGAGAGAAGCTACGAAAGGTTCTTCCATCACGTATTCGGCCTATTCTTTATCTGAAGATGAGGCGATGAACCGCAAACGCTTTATGGAAGCGGCTGAAGGTCCAATCGATTGCCTGCTGGATATCCTGGGACCCATCCATGATTCCGTGCCAACCCGCCGGGCCATTATGACTGTGCGCCCTGGAGGAACAGCCGTCTTGATGGGAGGTGTGCAAGCCGATCTGGATATACCTTATAACTACGTGATGCGCAACAACCTGGTGATTCGCGGCCAATGGATGTGTCCAAGGCATGCGCCCTCGCTGTTCATTGAGTTGATTCACAGTGGCCTGCTCACCCTTGAACCGTTCTCCGTCTCCACATTTCCGCTTGAACAGGTCAATCAAGCCGTCCAATATGCCCACGACCACGGAGGCGCTTTCCAACTCACGGTGCTCAAACCATCCAGCATTTAAAAGGGATCTTTGGAATTTGTTGTGTGCAATTGTTGTGTGCAAACTGTTCTGATCCTGATCGATCCTCGATCACATATTTGTGTAAAGCCGCTCTAAAAACCGATTTATCCAGAGTTGTGATCGAGGATCGATCACAGCAAGAGAGCCAAAAATACACTCAATTCCCGAAAAACCTTTAAAATGCTTGTGCGCCACTAATGAACTATAACTTGTCCACACGCTTTTTGAATCACGTCTTATTCCATGCGGACAGGGCCAGTGGCCAATCACACTCTTGTTTCTCTCCGACAAACTGCTAGAGGTCGCGCACACAGCGGAAACCGAGATTGCCGGTGGAACTATCGGGCGTATTCGAGCTGCGCGCCGCCACACGATAGCGGAAACAGTAGGATTGGTGGCAGAGATAGGAGCCGCCACGCATCACTTTCATATTGCCCATGGGCGGTCCTTGAGGATTGTCACGTGGACCAGTGCGATGAAACGTCGGGCTGAACCAATCGGAGCACCATTCCCAGACATTGCCAGTCATATTGTAGAGGCCGTAGTCGTTGGGGGCAAACGTGCGAACCGGCGCGGTTCCCAGGTAGCCATCGTCGCCCGTATTGCTTGAGGGAAACGTCCCCTGCCAGATATTGCAGCGATGCTCACCGGCGGGCAGAAGCTCATCGCCCCAGGGATAACGTTTTTGCACCAGCCCTCCGCGCGCGGCATATTCCCATTCTGCCTCCGTCGGTAGCCGCATCCCCGCCCACTGACAATAGGCGAGAGCATCGTTCCAGGAGATATGCACCACAGGATGGTTGCCGCGCTCGCTGATAGTAGCGTGCTTCCCCTCGGGATGACGCCAATCTGCGCCGAAGACCTGCCTCCACCAGGGCGCACCTGCCACGGCACGCGTCGGAGGGAAGTCCTCGGGCAGAAAGCCCCCAAAGACGAAGGACCATTCGTAGCGTTCCGCTTCGGTCACATAGCCGGTCGCCTCGACGAACGCGGCAAAGCGCTCATTGGAGACCGCCTCGGCATCCATCCAGCATGAGCGTACCTGTACATTGCGCACCGGGCCCTCACCATCAGCAGGGTATCCCTCGCGGCTATCCGTTCCCATCAGAAACTCACCACCAGATAGCAGCACCATTCCCTCGGTTGAGCCCGGCTGCACCTCCAGGGTGGAGTGGCTCGCCTCTTCTGGATGCTGCTCCCCCCGTGACGGTGTGCAACAGCAATGTGATTGCTCGGCCATGCTCTTCTCCTTTCATTTCTCTGGTGATTTGAACACCGTTGTAATAGGGCTTGTCCTTCATCTTACAGCAAAGCTGAGATGAAGGACAAGTGCGCGAGGGGTGGTTACTCGGCCGCTACTTCCATCGCTATCTTGCTCGGTGCAGGTCTGCGGGCGAACTGGACCAGAGGGATCGGGATAGCCAGGAGCGCGCCAATAATGAGCATCGCGCCGAGGAAAATGAACGAGGCATTGAAATTATGCGTGCTCGTTCTGACCAGTCCTGACACATAGGGTCCCACAAAACCGCCCAGATTTCCGACGCCATTGACCACCGCAATACTGACGCCCAGCACCTCAGCGGGCAGAATCTCAGAGGGCAGTGTCCAGAACGCGCCGAAGCGAGCATAAAAGGCACCGTTCGCCAGAGAGAGAAACACCATCGTGATGAACAGATTTTTTGGGGCCACAACCACCGCCAGGATCATAAAGACGCCACTGGCCGCCGTTGGCAGAATCATATGCCATTTGCGTTCGTGGAAATGGTCAGAACTGAGCGCGAAGACCAGCAGGAGGATCGCTCCCACCAGATACGGCACGGCGCTAAGAAGGCCGACCGACTGGATCGGAAGATGCATATCGCTCAGGAAGCTGGGTAGCCAGATCGTAAAGCCATAGTTGCCAATGAGCGCGAAAAAGTTCATCAACGTGAGCCAGATCGTCGCGGGATGGAAAATGGCTTTTGTCCAATGTCCCGTGATGGGTGGCATCTCCGCATTCTCCGCCTCGAGCCGGGCTGTCAGCGCATCGCGTTGCGCAGCGGGCAGCCAGCTTGCTTTGGCCGGAGAATCCGCAATCAGGAAGTACCACAGAATGGCCCAGATAAAGGCCGGGATCGCCTCGATGATAAACATCGCCTGCCAGCCGTAGGAATGGAGAATAATGCCAGAGATGGGATTGGCAATCACGGACGCCATTGGAAGGCTCAATAAGAACACCATATTGGCGCGCGCGCGCTGCTCTCTGGGAAACCAGTGGCTGATCAGAATAATCGCCGAAGTGAGCACGCCGCCCTCGACCAGACCGAGCACGAAACGATTGATCGTCAGCTCGAGGCCGCTGTGCACAAAGGCCGTGGAGAGCGAGACCAGGCCCCACGCGAGTAGCAGACCGAGAATGACGTTTTTTGCGCTTTTCGTGCTGGCGAGACGGCCCGCAGGAATCTGCAATATCAGATAGCCAAAGGAGAAAATGCCGGTTGCGAAGCCAATCGCCGCCGCCGTCAGGCCCAGCGATTTCTCCATCCCCGGGATCGCCAGCGAAATGTTCGTTCTGTCGATATAGGAGATGGTATACATAATGAATGCCATCAAGAGAATACGTATCCAGGGATTGCGTCGTATCATGAGAATGTTCCCTTTTTGGGTGGAATAGAGCGTGTCTGGCAGGATAGTGCTAGCGAAAATCGGCCGGAGCGGGTGTAAACGGAATGCGGAAGCCCTGTGCTCTGATGGCGGCCTCGCCACCGTTTTCCGCCATTTTTTTGTGCTGATCAGCAAGCGCCTGCCTGTTGATCTCTTCAGGATCACAGATTTGCCGCATATCAGCAGCACAGGCGGAGAGGACATCGGCAAATTCGGCGTTCTGTGCGAGATCATGCAGCTCATTGGGATCATCTACGAGATCAAAGAGTTGAGATGGATAGCCAGGATATTCGATGTACTTGTAGCGTTTGCCACGGACCATAAAGAAGCCAGTAATCGAGCCTGCCGCGTGATATTCGCTGAACGCCGTCCGCTCGGTAGGAACCGTGTCCTGGGCGAGAGGGAAGAGAGAAGTGCCGGGAAGATCGGCATCCTCTGGCGTAAGCGGTACGCCAACGGCCTCCAGAATCGTGGGCAGACAGTCGACGAGCGAGATATTCGTCTCAACGACCGTATTCTCGGGCAGATCGGGACCGGCCATAATGAAAGGAATGCCTGCCGAGCCTTCGTACATCGTGTGCTTGCGCCACAGGCCATGATCGCCGTTGGTATCGCCATGATCCGACGTGTAGATGATCCTGGTCGTATCCGCGAGACCAGAAGCCTCAAGAGCAGACAACACCTTGCCCACCTGAGCATCCATGAAGCTGCACAGAGCATAGTAGGCCGCGACCGCACGCCTCACCGTCGTCTCATCGAACTCGTCACTCACGGAGAAGACGCGGCGCAATTCCTCCAGCGCGGGATGCCTGGAGCGTTCGGAAAGGGCGTACTGACGGGGGAAGATCACGCTCTCCAGGGGATACAGATCCATAAATTCCTGTGGGGCAATCAGGGGATGATGGGGTGTGGTCAGCGAAACGAAGAGCGTCCAGGGTTGGGTGTGGGTATGAGCCTCCTCCTGGAGCCAGCGGCAGGCTTCGGCAGCGATAGCCGTATCGTAGCGCGTATATTCCGACTCGCCCGCGTGAGCCTCTTCGACCTCCCTGCGAGGATAGGGTCGAGCGGGCATATTCTGGCGAATAAGCGAGAAAAGATCGCCCTCACCCTCAAGAACGTGCATCGGCAGTCGCTGATCGGGAAATCCGGTATCGTCATGCGCATCGCGATAGTGAAGCTTGCCAATGGTCGTCACATGGTGTCCCTGCGCGTTCAGGCGATGTCCCCAGCTGGGAACCTCTCCGATGTAGGGTGAGGCGTTATCCCAGGCGCGAAGTTGATGGACATAGCGACCGGTCGCGAGGCTCGCGCGTGAAGGGACACAGATCGGACAATTGCTATACGCGTGCGTGAAACGAACTCCTCGTTGCGCCAATCCATCCAGATTGGGCGTCTTTACGACCGGATGTCCATAATAGCCTGCCATCTCGCGATTATGCTGGTCCGACATAATAAATAGGAGATTCTGAGGTTTCACTGACATTATTGCTTTTACCTTCCAGGGTTGAATAGTGCTCAAAAAGATTGTTTTGTCATGTATAACTCTCGACAGGAGTACATGTAAAGCGCACATCCGTATGCGTTTACTTCTCACGAAGAAACGTATGCAGGCGTTTGAAAGATCGTCCTCGTAGAGGGGCTGTTTCGCTGTACCGGGGTGTGCCACCACCCGATGCAGCGAAACAGCCCCTCTATGGGAGATCTGAATGCTTATGGGCAACATCCTGACGAAGATCGATGCGCTCTCAGGGCGAGCCATCGATGCGTGCTCATTCAGAGTATTACCCCTTGCTTCTATGTTATAGTATTCCTTGTGGTTATGTCAAGTATTCTGTAAAGTTATGAATTGGCATGAGGTTGAGATAGTTATTACTCGCCCATGCCCTTCACAACTTCTTCCGCCGCAGTATTCATCTTCCCAAGAAAATCGACAACCAGCTCAAGTTGCGCATCAGTGTAATGCTTCACTGCGTCGGTGGTTGCCTGAGACATGTTGGCAAAATACTTGCCGGTAGCACGTTGTAGTGGTTCAGGAATAAGCTCAATCAGCACAATGCGGCGATCGATGGGATGGCGCATCCTGCGTGCATAGCCGGATTTCTCCAGACGGTCGAGCATGAAGGTAATGGCTCCGGTCGTCAGGCCAGTGAGTTCGGCAATACGTCCGGCGCTGAGTGGACCCTGGCGGGAGAGGAGACTGAGTACTTTGAGGTCGGTGGGGTTAATCCCGGCTTTCGCAGCCACCGCATGAATAAAAAAGGTCGAGATATCACTGCTGCGCTGCATCTCTGTCACCAGCTGCGTTATCTGCTCCGTACGGACGTGGGCAGGGGCTTCAGTCGCTCCCGGCGTTTCTGCCTCGGCTGACCCTGGGGCGGTATGGTCTGGCGCAAATTTTGCCGACGGCGCTTTTTCGTGCAACATTTTTCAACCTCCTGCGTATTATATCTTAGTTGCTGTGATTTTTAGTAACTGGCTTATTTATTCGGTGTGATGTCCAATCACTGAATCAAGTTTACCTGAAGGAGCGAACGATGTCCACTCTCCCATTGCATGTCCTGATTATTGGTGCGGGTACAGGCGGCCTGTGTCTGGCACAAGGATTGAAACAAGCAAATATCAGTGTCGCGGTCTATGAACGCGATCGTACACGCCTGGGGGGTTTGCAGGGCTACCGCGTGGGTATTGATCCCGATGGCATTCGGGGCTTAAAAGCAAATTTGCCGCCAGATCTGTTTGATACCTTTATCACGACCTGTGCCAGGCCGCCGAAGTACTTCAACATTCTGAGCGAGCAAATGACCGAACTGGCGTCGATCGGTGGTTCATTGCTGACAGGGGACCCTGATCCGCTCAAACGAGATCATACTGTAAGCCGCATGACCATGCGTCAGGTACTCTTGACTGATCTGGAAGATACTGTGCATTTCGATAAAGTCTTCACCCATTACGAGCAGCACGTAGATGGCACGGTGACCGCCTTTTTCGCGGATGGCTCCAGCGCGACCGGTACCGTGCTGGTTGCGGCTGATGGGGCCAATTCACGTGTGCGCAAACAATACCTGCCCCATGCACAACTGGTCGAAACGGGCATGCTCTCGTTCGGAGCTAAAGTCCCTATGACGCCAGAAACCAGACAACTGGTCTCGGACAAAGTTTTTCACGGTCTCACGATCATTATGGCCCCCAGAGGTTTTGGGGCCATTCTCCATATGGTGGAATTTAAATGGCAGCACGATGGGAGCGTAAAAGAGGGTGTTGGCGTCAATGATGCAGCCCTACTCGCCAGATGGCCGGGCATGCTGTATGACAACGAGCGGGACTATATCGGCTGGGGTTTCTGGGCGGCCAGGCGCTATTTTCCGCGTGATCCCATGAATCTACAGGGCGAGGAATTGATCGCGTTGATGCTTGAAATGATCCCCGATTGGCATCCGAATATGCGCCGATTGGTCCAACTGAGCGATCCAACGACCTGCTCAGCCATCAATATTCGCACGTCTCTGCCCATTGCGGCCTGGACGACCAGCAACGTCACCTTGCTGGGCGATGCGATCCACACCATGACACCCGGTCGTGGCGCGGGGGCAAACACGGCTCTGCGCGATGCGCGTTTATTGTGCAAACAACTGATAGCCGTGCGTGATGGACAGATAGATCTGCTATCCGCAATCCATGGCTATGAGGATAAAATGCACAAATATGGTGCTGAAGCTGTCAAGGAATCGCTGGCTCAAATGAACAGCGAGGCCCTCATTCACAAACCAGTGGTTGGTCGGGTGATGCTGGCGGGCCAACGTACCATGTTGCGAGTCGTCAACCATTTGCCGCCCGTCAAACGGAAATTTGAGTTAGCCCTGAGCAAGTCCCGCGGCTTGGATCGCGTGGAAGATTAAATCTCGCCGGGTAGCCGTGGACACAAGGCCCACGGCTACCCGGCGTCATCAGTTCTATTCCCTTGACGTGAGCTGTTCTATTCTCTAAAATAGTACCGTATAGTACGATACGCAAATGAAAGAGGTGACGATGGAAGCCAGACCGAGCAAACGCGCACAACGCACACGCGAGCAGATCCGCGCGGCTGCCCATCGTCTCTTTCTGCGGCAGGGGTATCTGGCGACGAGCACGGACGCCATTCTTGCCGAAGCCGACGTCTCTTCCAAAGAGACCCTCTATCGTCACTATGCCAGCAAAGAAGAGCTGTTTGCCGACGTGCTGGCCCATCTGACCATGGAGCAGCCGGGCTTTTCCGAGAAGCTGATAGCGCTCCCCACACCTCATGATCTGCCATCATTGCGTCAGGCCCTCACGCAGTTTTCCCGCGAGATTCTGTTAATGACGAGCCAGCCCGAATATTTGCCTCTGGTGCGGATGATCATCGCCGAAGTGCCACGCTTCCCGCAGCTTGGTCCCCTCTTTTTCTCGACCGTCACGCAGCGTGGCCTCGCCATCATAACCACGCTCCTGCAAACTGCCCGGGAACAACAGATCATCGCCGATGTCGACCTCGATGCTGTGACGCGTACGCTGCTTGGGGGACTGTTGACCTATGCGATCATGAACCTCGTGCTGGTGGGGGAGGGCGTGCAACCCCCGGCACTCGACCGTGCGGATGCGGTCGTCGAGATCGTCATGCGTGCGTTGACGCCGTAGGATGTGACGCACATGCAGATGTGCAGGGGATTGGAGGGAAGCAAGCTGTTGCTGGACAAGCAATCGGTCCACGTTGTATCGTAATAAAGGTTCAGGGAGATACTGATCCTCCGCGTACCCGGTGACATTTTTGTGAGGAAGAACAAACGGCCCCATTGAGAGAGAACAATGGGCTATTTTATGTTTTTTTGTCTCCCGGAAGGAGCTATGGTGATGGATCTGTTCATGCTAAAGCTCAAATACATTGTTGTAATCTTCAGTAGAAGAGAGGAGCAACCCGATGGAATATAGGCAACTTGGCGGTTCTGGTCTGAAAGTTTCTGCGCTCAGCCTTGGGACAGCAACCTTTGGTGGAGATGGTGCCTTTTTTAGCGCCTGGGGCAATACCAGCGTGGCTGAGGCGAGCCGCATGATCGATATCAGCCTGGAGGCGGGCGTCACGCTATTTGATACCGCGGATGTTTACTCCAGAGGATACTCGGAAGAAGTGCTTGGCAAAGCGATCGCAGGGAAGCGAGACCAGTTGCTTATTTCAACGAAGGCAAACTTCCGCATGGGAGATGGACCGAACGATCTGGGTTCCTCTCGCTTTCACCTGATCCAGGCCTGTGAGGACAGCCTGCGTAGACTGAATACGGATCATATCGATATCTACACGATGCACGGCTTCGACGCGCTCACCCCTGTTGAAGAGGTGCTGCGTACACTCGATACGCTGGTACAGAGTGGCAAAGTACGCTATATCGCCTGCTCCAACTTCTCCGGTTGGCATCTGATGAAGTCACTTGGCGTCGCGGAAAAATATGGCTGGACGCGTTACTCTGCTCATCAGGCGTTTTACTCGCTGGTCGGACGCGAGTACGAATGGGAGCTTATGCCGCTCGCCCTGGACCAGAAAGTTGGCACGATCGTCTGGAGTCCGCTGGCCTCGGGCGTGCTCTCGGGCAAGATTCGCCGCAACCAGGCCGCACCCGAAGGGACGCGTGTGCAGCAGATCGGCTCAGAAGGATCGCGCATCCCTGACGAGAAGGTCTACGAGATCCTGGATGCCATCGACGAAGTCGCCGAGGAGACGGGCAAAACGGTTTCGCAGATTGCCCTGAACTGGTTATTGCAGCGCCCCACCGTCTCCAGCGTCATCATTGGTGCTAGAAATGAAGAGCAGCTCAAAGCCAATCTCGGAGCCGTAGGCTGGAATCTCACCCCCGAGCAGGTCACGAAGCTCGATAAGGCCAGCGAGATTCCGACCATCTATCCATACTGGCATCAGCGGCCCTTCGCCGAGCGCAATCCGCTGGCTGTTCCCGCTTATAAAGATCGATAAGGAAAAGAGCTTTATAAACAGTTGTAAATCCCGGGTATAGCCAGAATGAAAGAGAGGACCTGTAATATCTACAGGTTCTCTCTATTTTTGTGAGCGGAAGCACTCGTGATATGCTTATAAGCAAAAAGTTTGAAAGCGAGAAGTTATAAATGGCATCACCCCTTGTCGTGCGACCTGCCCTCTCTCCCGCTGAACTGAGAGAGCATATGGATGGATATGTTCAGGTTGCGCAATCTTTTTCTCCTGATCCGTTGCCCGAGGATATGGCGCAGCGGCGGTTACACAGAGTCACGACGTTGCCCGGTTATCGTCCAGAGCAGGTACGCAGTGCTTATCGTGATGAGAAGCCGCTTGGCGGGTATCGCCTTGATGAGCGTCTCTTGCGCGTCGGATCTGCTCGATTGGCGACTGGTTGTATCGGCGGAGTCTATACGCGTCTCGATGCGCGCAACCAGGGGGTGGCGAGTGCGCTCATGCACGATGCAATTGCGTATGCACAGGCGCACGATTATCCTCTGCTGCTCCTCGATGGCATTCCCAAATTTTATTATCGCTATGGTTTTTGCGATGTCTATGATTTGTCCACGCAAGAACTGGATCATCAGGCCATTCTGGCACAACCGGCGAGCTCCTACACCGTACGCCTGGCTACGCAGGACGATGCTGCCAGTTTGCTTGCGCTCTATGTGCGCAACTTTGGACCCTATACAGGGAGCTTTGAACGTTCAATTAAGCAGCAGATGCACTGGATGCAGCATGTTGATGCGGAAAAGCTCTTGCTGGCAAGTGATCCTTCCGGTCAGGTGCGGGGATATCTTTTCTTAGCCGGAGCGCAGAGAGGGGGATCGCTCTTCCCAACCAGCACCCAGCTGGGAGAACTGGTGGTGGACGATTGGCCTGCGGCAGTGGCCTTGCTCCAGTATCATGTGCGATTGCTGGAAGGGCAGGACCCTTCAGTGATTTCCCTGTATAACATACCTCCCACATCTCCTGTGATGCGCTGGATGGTAGAGAAACTGGAAGTGGTAGATGTTTCCACCTTGGACTGGCCGACATTTGCTTGGGCCGTGCGTGAGCAGAGCTTTCATCATCGGTACGCGGGCTGGATGGCGCGTCTGGTGAGCCTGTCTGCTTTGACGCGCGCGATGCTGCCGGAATGGCAGGCGCGCTGGCAGCGTTCTCTGGCGCACTGGTCGGGTGATGTGACCCTCTCGGTGGGCGATGAGGCATTCACGTTACGGATTGCTGGCACGAATCTACGTCTGCTAGAGACGCCTGATCTTTCGACGGATGCGCTCTCATTGACGCCGCAAGCCTTCATACAGGCCGTGTTCGGCTATGCTCCCATCGTCAGCGAGATACAGCAACACGAACGCTCGTTGCCCGACGATCTGGCAACCGTGCTCACGATACTCTTTCCCAGCGGACAGACCTGGATACCAACATCGGATTGGTTCTAAGAAGATAGTAGTGGTGGCCAGATGGCAGATCACGAGGGGAAGAGCAGTCCCTATCGTGCTTGACTGTGTGCAGATGAGCGCGAGTGGCTGATCTTTCGGGGGCTAAGGAGTTCCCCACACCGTTAACAGATCCCATGTGGCCACAAAGTCCGGCTGCTGCATCTCGTGTAGCATCTGCTGGTAGAACTCCTCGTAGTTATCGGGTATCCGCGTCCACTTGCGTAAGAACGGCAAGATCGTCCGACTGAAGAGTTTGTTATTCTCAACGAAGCGCTCCCCTTCGGGCGTACCGGCATGATATTCCAGGGTGCAGACACGTGTTTGCACCTGTTGCAGACCATGCTGTTCGAAAAGGTGTGCCAGTTCGTCGGTCATGCCCTGATTGGTTGGGGTGAAAAAGTGTCCCGCCTGAAAGAGAGCGGTCGCGGAAAGTGCTGAGAAGCGCGAGTGGGCCGGACTGTTGCTCACTGCCATCCCCTCGTATTCGGTGACGCGCACTACCCCTCCGGGAGAGCACACACGCCGGTACTCTTGCAGGAGTTTGCGCCAATCCCAGGTGCGCAACCAGCTTGATGCAAGACGATGATTGACCAGATCGAACGAGGCATCAGGAAATTCAAGCATGCGCAGGGCATCGGCGACATGAAACTCCACGCGATCGCTGACCTGCGCGTCCATCGCCTGCGCGCGTGCGTACTCCACGAACGTAGCACTGGCATCCACGCCCACCAATCTGGCGCAGGTCGGGATGGTTTGTGCCAGTTCAATCAGCCAGTTGCCAGTGCCGCAGCCAACATCGAGCACACGTAGGAAGCGGGTCGGGTCGGGCTGCTCTGGCAAAACGCCCCCCATGCCTGCGGTGTACAGGCGATCCTGAATTTGTATGCGGTTCAGTTCTTCTTGATTGGAACGGTCCTCGACAAAATAGGTGCTCGGATGCTCGCCTCTGGGTTCTGGTGGCAAAGGCATGTTGACTTCCTTCCTTTTCGCGGCGCGTCGCGCACACGATGCTGGCCAGTCATCGCTGTCAGGATGGCGGCTATCTTTGTCCTAGTATACTTGGGCGAAGAACATCTGTCGAGCGTTTATGCACTTTTTCCTCTGTTTTGTCAAACAGGATTATTTGTTACGAATTGCTCTCTAAAAACCGCTAGTTTCCTGTGTTGTATTGGTTTGTTGACCTGAGGAAGTCAGCAACCAGTTTCAGTCTGAGTCAGTGCCCTCCGACTGGACGGTTTTTCGTCCGCCAAAATACCCATGGATATTTTTCTTTCTGACTGGCATGATGTGTATTGTTGCCTTCCCTCTCGAATGCACAATGGGTTTTGGCTTCATGTTCAGATCTATTTGTCCGATTTACTCCTATTGTTTCGCTTAACTTTTTTCCTTATTTTCTGTTTTCCCGCATATCTCGGTTGTGGGTCAGTGTCGGTACTTCGCTGGGTTATTGTAGTTCTTGCGAACGCTGAACAGAGGAATCGAGACGGAATTCCAAAATTTACACAGCATGAGCCTATTGCATTGATACGAGCTGATCTTCCTTTTGCTGGACAGGAGTTATCCAGCGTCGAAGTTCGGCCTGGAAGCGTTCCTGTTGCAACTCTGGCACATGTAGCGCCAGATAGCCATCGGGACGGACCAGCAAAATGCTGCCGTGCTGTGTTCCGAGCTTGTGGCGGAACTGTTGTTTGAAATCGATAAACGTCGTTGCGTCGAACTGATGCACAATGGCCGCTGAACCCTGCTCGAAAACGATATATGGTGTGATCGTCTCCCCCGCCAACTCTGCGACACTGTTGAGCAAGCGCGTGATGGACTGCTGATCCCGGTCGGCATACTCGGGCGCGACTTCAATGAACAGTGTATAGGTCGTGTGCCGTAAGAGATCGTAGAGATTGACCGATGTTTTCGTTTCCCTGCTGAGCACGGCGGGTTTGAGTTCCAGATCAGGAAGGCGATCACCCGCCTGCACTGGGTGTGGACCCGGGAGCAGTTTGAACAACTGAGCGCGACGATCCGTCTGGCGGTAGGTGACGCCCAGCCCTGAGAGATTTTGGCTGATCATGCGTTGCAGAGGAGGAAGGGGGACGAGTGCGCGAATAGCGAGATTGCGTCCCGTCCTCATTGCGTCATTGGGCAGGAGCGCTGAGCGTAGGAGCATATCCGAGGAGCGTAAAACCTGCTGACCAACGGGATGACGTTCGGCGTGATAGGTATCGAGGAGGCGTTCTGGAGCCTGTTCGTGCAAGACCAGCGCCAGTTTCCAGGCCAGATTGTACGCATCTTGCATGCCAGTATTGAGTCCCTGACCACCAGCGGGACTATGGACATGGGCGGCATCGCCAGCGAGAAACACGCGTCCTACCCGATAATTGGGGATCTGGCGTAGTTGTGCCGACCAGCGGGTCAGCCAGCGAGGCTCTCTGAGCTGAACGGGGGCCAGGAGAATGGCATTGAGCGAATCCTGTAACTCGTCGAGCGTGAGCTGTTCGTGGATTGAACTGTTCTGGTAGGCAGTATCGAGCGTGATAACGCGGGCGTAGCCATCTTGAAAAGGAAACACTAACGCTGTCCCACGATTACTGGAAACCTGTGTCAGCCCCTTTTTCGTCATCTCGCCATCCAGCTTCACATCTCCCAGGAAAGCCGTCCATGCGTAGCCTTTGCCGGGGAATGGAAGATTTAAGGCATGGCGAACCGTGCTATGGGCTCCGTCACATCCCAGAACATAGCGAGCATGAAGCTCTTCCATCGCTCCATTGGTGTTTTGCAGATGAGCGATGACCTCATCGGTCCCTGGTGTCAGATCCTTGAGTTCGACCCCGTGTTCAATAGTGTGTCCGAGATCGGCGAGATGCACTTCCAGCAATTCCTCCGTTCTGGCTTGCGGAATAATCAGGAGATAGGGATAGTGAGTATCAAGACTGGAAAAGTCAGCGGTTACAGAATGGTCAGTCCCTGTACCAAGATTGGCTCCGGGAGAGGTATAGCCCTCGCGGACAAACGTATCTGCAAGTTTCGCTGACGAGAGTTCCAGGAGTTCCAGTGTACGTGCATGCAGGGCCAGCGCCTTTGAGAATGGAGAGCGTTGCTCATACTTCTCAATCAGGCGAAATGAGATACCACGGCGTGCGAGTTCGATTGCGGCCGTCAATCCGGTTGGGCCAGCGCCGACAATCAGAACATCAATCGAGCTATGTTCATGAGCGGTTGTTTGTTGATTCATCGATTATCCTCCAGCATGATCATGTACGTTCGTTGCATCGGGCAGAACTGCTTTGACGAATAGATTGACGAGCAGTGTGATGTGGGAGAGATCCGGCTGACGTGGCTGCTCATCCACGAGCATCAGACCATCAATGAAGACATACGTCAGAAGCGAACCAATGAACATGCGCGCAGCGGCTTCCACATTTTCGACCTGGATCACCTTTTGCTGCTGTAACTGCTCAAGCAAGCGCGAGAGATAGGCCAGCCCCTGCATCGGTATCGTGGAACGAAACAGGGTCGCCAGTTGTGGCACACGCGTTGACTCTGCAAAAATAATGCGCACCAGAGCGAGATAATCGGGCTGCATCGTGGTGTGAATAATCCGCTGAGCCAGATCAACGAGCTCTTGCTGGAATGTCGCCGTATGGGTGAGGATGGTATGCTCTATTTCTGCGAGCTGGTCGTCAACGAGGAGATCCATCACATGTTGCAGAACCGCAGCAAACAGCGCCTCTTTGTTGGGATAGTAGGCATAGAGGGTCTCTTTCGAGATGCCGATCGTTTTTGCAATGGCATCGGTACTTGTCCCTGCATAGCCACGTGTGAGAAACAACTGCCGGGCCCCGGTCAAAATCTGCTCTCGCTTGCGCAGTGTGCGTGCATTGGTGGTGTGAGACGATTGGTCCACAGTGATACGCTTCCGCCTTCCTGAAAAAGTGTAAGTAAAATGTCCTTATGATGAGAACCGTACTGTTCGGTACTTACCTTATGAGAAAAGTATAGTCTGGAAATAGTACATTGTCAAGCTGAAGTAGAGGCGAAACGGGCAGCGTATCGCGCATAACCGCGCGCTGAATGGTTATGGAGTCAAAATGGGCAGAGTAAAATCAGGTATGACTGACGTGCCTGGCTGGGAAGTGGTACCTTCGATATTCGGTCATCCAGAGGGAGGTACTTAGCACAAAGATCACCAGACCGAGCATAAAGTAGAAAGCTTGCAGGACCACCGCAAACAGCAACTCGCTACCTCCTATATGGTCAATGACTGCTACCTCCACGATCTCGAAGATCATCATGGCAAGCCCGGCGAAAGCTGATGCCAGTATGCCGATTTCGCGCCCGCTGAGAATGGTTGCTGCGGCCAGGAGCATGTTGCCGCCCACAATAATGATTAACAACAAAGCGGGGATGGTATAATCAACGAACGGCGAGCCTTGCAGCCCGTTCAGTGAGGCTGGAATCGCTCCTGTCAGCAGACCTATGCCCCCGAAGATGGCACCCAGTGCGACAAATACCTCTAAGACGACCAGGGTGATGCGGATCGGTTTCTGTTTCATGATCTTTCTTCCTTTTCTCCACTCCAGGAGAAAACCCGACGCACATCAATCTTCCAGAGGGAAGATCAAAATGTTGCTCTATCAGCAGCATACACCGGTGATCTTACTGATGGATCACAAAGCGTCACTGGCCTGGCACAGAACCATCACCGTTCTCCAGTACGAGATTCCATCTGCCTCACAAGTACCCTGGGGGTTATCACCATTCGCTCACACTTTCCGCTGAGACCGTTTCGCTCAGGGGGCCGGTCTGAGCTTCCCCATTGGAGGAAAAATCTGGGGAGAGGGGAAGCGTCGCAAAGAAGGTCGATCCAACCCCTTCGGTCGATTCAAACCAGAGTTGCCCTCCATGCTGCTCAATGAGCGCGTGGCACAGATAGAGACCCAGCCCGGTTCCGTTGATCCCTGAGGATTGGGCATTGTCCGCACGCATGAAGCGGCCAAAGATGCGCGCCTGCTGATGCGCAGGAATGCCCATGCCACTGTCCTGAACCTGGATTTCTGCGACGTGTTCAGCCACATGTGTGGAGAGTGTCACACGTATCAGTCCTCCCAGCGGACTGTACTTTACGGCATTGGTGAGCAGATTGGTCAGCACTTGCTCAATCCGTCGGGCATCGACCTGTGCTTCAAGCCTGACCTGGTTGGTAGAGCATTCCAACTGGTGCCTGTTTGCCGTCTGCTGGAGGCGCTTCACCACGCGCTCGGTGAGGGAAACCAGATCGGTGGTCGTACGCTGTAAAGAGAGCCGACCGGCCTGTAACCGAGAGACATCGAGCAGATCGTCGGTCAGGTCGGTAAGACGGTCGGTTGCCAGATCCAGATCCTGTAACATTTCTTGTTGCCAGAAGGCCAGCGGTGTTCCATGTCCCCGTGCGGTTTGCAGTAGCAGGGTGCCCACAGCTCCTTTGAGGGCGGCCAGCGGTTGGCGCAGCTCATGGGCAGTAATACCGATAAATTCCTCTTTGAAATATTCGGCCTCTTTGAGCAGGCGTACATCTTGATAGATCACCAGCGCCAGTGGCTCTCTGATCCCCTTCTGTCCAGGCAGATCGTGGCTCTGTGCGTCTGGTACCTCCAGGCTCTGCCAGTGAGCCGAGATCAGCGGTACGGCATTAACCAGGACAGGTAAACTGGCCCCCGAGGGTTGGCGGACCACTTCCTGATGCTGGAGCACCGTCTCCCCGTCCAGCAGAGCGCGCATCGTGGCCCAGCCATTCTCGCGCAGAGCGTGCCCTGAAGCCTCGACCAGACGAATGTGGCGCTCCTCTAAAAACGTGCGCATCGGCTGACCAACAGGCCACGGCGCACCCCAGATGCTCGCAGCCGCGCGATTCGTCAGTAGCAGGCGGGCCTCGTGTCCATGCACCACGGAGACGCCACCAGGTAAGGCATCCAGCAACTCTTGCAGAAAGGCGCGTTGGGCCAGCGTCTCAGTGTGGACGGTAGCCCGGGCCTGTTCCTGCCTGCGGCGTTCCGTGATGTCGCGGGCAATGACGAAAATCGCGGCGGGATGATGGTTGTGCTCATCCGCAATGAGTACACGACGGCATTCGACGATCATCGTGCGTCCCTGCCGATCCGTCTGTATGAGTTCTCCTTCCCAGCGACCGACACGTTCCAGTTCGGTGTTGACTGCCGCCGAGCTTTCGGGAAAGTGTGTCTGGAGTAGCACATGGGCCATGCGTCCAAGCGCCTCTTGTGCGCTCCAGCCATAGAGTTCTTGCGCGCCACGGTTCCAGAACAGAATACGGCCAAGCTGATCCTGTACCTGAATGGCATCATGGGCCAGATCAATGAGGGTCGTGAGTTGGGAGATGCGTTCGGTTTGCTGGGCACGTTCGCGTTCGAGAAAACGCTGGATCGTGATATCGCGGATGGCACCCATCACATGATACACCTGCTCCAGGAGGATGGGCCGTAAACTAATATCGACCGGAAATTCGCTGCCATCTTTGCGCCGCCCCATCAGGTCAAGTCCTACACCCATCGGCCGAGGGAGAGGGGTAGTCGCATAATTGAGCCGGTGGGCTACATGCGCTGCATGAAAGCGCGTAGGAAGAAGCTTTTCCAGGGGGTGATCAATCAGCTCAGCCTGTGTGTAGCCAAACAAGGCCGCTGCTTGCTCATTGATCAGGACTATGGTTCCCCCTGTATTGATGAGCAGCAGAGCATCAGGAGAAAATTCCAGGAGCCTGGCTCCATCCACCCTTGTAAGCACTGGAAGTTCGGCATTACGGGTCGACTCACTGTGTCGCGGCGTAGTCGCGGTCTGTGCCTCTTGTTTCAGATCTGAGGAGCGATCGGGTTGCTCGTTGCTCATCGAGATATCGTCCTTTCGTGTCCCGCTCCCTCACAAGAAAAAAGTCTGTGCTCAGAGATCTGGTGAGGGGCACTGCACTGCCCGAGAAATACTTTGGTCTGATCATATCATTTTTGCTTGTATCCGTCCTGCCCACGCGTTTTGGGCATGAGGCGTTTGATAACGTTTCCTCTTTTCATGCATCTTGCAAGGCGAGGAGCAGCATGATAGATACCTTATTGAGACGCACGCCAGAGTCATCGTGAGTCAGCACGGAGAGAGGCGGTCCCGGTGTCTCGTGGAGACGTTGGAGGATAGGTCGTTTGCATCGGCACGGACACGGATGCGGCACCTCAAAGCAGCTCTCTAAAAGGATGAGGTCATCGATGTAAGTGAGGTAGAGTTCTGCTGAGGAACACACGCGAAAAGTGAGCCTCAGGGATGCGGCAGATCCCTTTGTGGGTAGACAGCACCAACTCCCAACCGAACAAACGTAATTCACGTACTATGGTAGATAGCTAAAGATTTGTCATCTATAAAGCACGGATATATAAAATGTATATTACAAGCATATCGCATTTTGGAGAGAAACACAATCCTGTGAAGCAGAGAAACGGGGCCCCAGCCTTTCAGATCTGTGTATCTCGGTAAGAGGGGGATAGAAGGCATGGGGGTTGATATTCCTGCATGAAAAAGAGACGCACGTCTCTTGTTGTGTGCATCTCTGGTTGAAAGGGGGGGAGACAATGGCACGACGTCGTGCCATTGTCTTCAGCCTCGTTCTCTTATAGAGGAGCTACACGGCCTGCTCTACAACTGCCTTTTTGCACATATCGTGACAATTTTTCTCGAGCGTGCAACAGAGAGAGCAGATGTCTCCCTTGTGGAAAGGGCAGTACGTCATGTCAGGAGTCTCATAATCATCTTTACAGACCGTGCAATTCAGCACCGTGAGTTCTCTCGTGCTGCTCAGAGGATTGGCAGAATCCTTGCGTGCGACATAATACTTCCCTTTCGTCAGAATCGCCAGAACGGGAGAAAGGATAAAGGCGATGACGATTGCCAGGAAGGGCGAGAACGCCTGCGCGAACGCTCCGAATAGTCCGAAGAACGCAGCGACCGAGATGACCGAAGCGATCAGCATAGACCCGAAGCCCACAGGATTAATGTTATAGAGATGGGCACGTCTGAACTCGATGTAGGAAGGGCTCAATTTCAGGAGCGGTTTATTAATGACAAGATCGGCCACCACCGCCCCGATCCAGGCAATCGCCACATTCGAGTAGAAGCCAAGCACCGTATTCAAGAACCCGAACACGCCCAGTTCCATCAACAGGAGAGCAATGCCGACATTGAAGAATAGCCACACCACGCGTCCAGGGTGCCAGTGCAAAATGCGCGAGAAGAAATTGGACCAGGAAAGCGAGCCCGAGTAGGCATTGGTGACATTGATCTTGACCTGAGAGAGCACCACGAAGAACGTTGCAATCGTTAAGACCAGAAACGGATTGGGGATGAGAACGCCGAAGCCCTTGATCAGTTGCTGGATAGGTTCCACGGCGAGCGTTGCGCCAAGCGCGGCGAAGATATAGAAGGCCAGAAAGCCACCGCCAAGCTGTTTGAGCGCACCAAGGATCACCCAGCCCGGACCGGCACTGATTACCGCAGTCCACCACTTCTTGCTATTGGCGGGGGTTTTGTCCGGCATAAAGCGGAGATAATCCACCTGTTCTCCGATCTGTGCGATGAGCGAGAGCGCAACGCCAGCTCCCAGACCGACATCCAGGAAATTAAAGCTTGCTCCGGTAGGAGAAGAGCCTCCGAAATGGGTCCAGGCACCGTACGCCCCGGGATCTTTCACCAGCACGGCGAGAAAAGGCAGAACGAAGAGGAGTAACCAGACCGGCTGTGTCCAGACCTGAAGCTTCGAGAGAAACGTCATGCCATAGAGTACCAGCGGAATGATCAAGAGGGCACAGATGAGATAAGCCCAGGGCAAGGCCAGCCCGAAATACACGTTAATGGCCTGTGCCATAATGGAGCCTTCAAGGGAAAAGAAGATGAACGTGAAGCTGGCGTAGATCAGGGAAGTGATCGTAGAGCCCAGATAGCCAAAGCCCGCCCCTCGGGTGAGCAGGTCCATATCGATATTGTACTTTGCCGAGTAGTAGGCAATCGGGATGCCCGTCAGGAAGATCACGATTGCGGCAGCCAGAATAGCCCAGACGGCACTGGCGAATCCATGCGTGACAAAAATTGACGCCCCAATGGCAAAGTCTGCCATATAGGCGATACCCCCCAATGCCGCAGTCGCAGTGGCATACTCACTCCACTTTCTGAATGAGCGTGGCGCATAGCGCAGAGAGTAGTCCTCCATCACGGGATTATTGACCAGCGTATTAAATTGCCGTTTAGGTATGCTGCTCTCTTGCTCGGCAGTTTTTTGTCCTTCGATCATTGAGCATGTCCCTTAATGTGTTTGTACCGTTTCAAACGGGAGATGGTCGCAACATCGTTACTGTTCATTGGGTAAAACAAAGATGCAAGCGTGCGTGTAGAGCGTGTATTGCTGTCGTCCTGACGTACAGAAGACAGCAGCTTCTTTCTTCATATGGAGGTATCTCGAATGAGCGTGTGGCTGGAGCCCTCCTTTCAGTATAGCCGGGACAACAAGCCATTTTCAGGCATGGTTATGGGCAGGAGCGTCTTTGAGGGTTCCTCAAACAGGCAGTGAGGAGAGCAACCATCATGGATGCAGGGGAGGCACAATCGCATAGTGATAGGATTGTTATTTACCTCATCGTAGAAGCAACATTTTATGCAACATGCACAAGAAGAGCTTATCTAGAGTATAAGGTTTCTTGCTTCAGAAATCAAGGCAAATTGCCCCTTTTTCTGGCCCGGGTATTGTAGACATAAGATGAAGGGCCTGATCTACGTCATTTATAGAACGTTTGCTGCATAAGAAACAGGAAATAGAATATATTTTAATATACTTATATTTATGAATGTGATATACTCTCACTAAGCTATTTTTACATTGTAGAATAGTATTGCGAGCGAAACTGGTGGATGGGTAATTTGCGTAAAAGAGCGGTAAAATGATACGCTAGAAATCTCTGTTCAACGATAAGGCCAGGAGATCGCGATGGTAAATAACCCATGAAACACTATTTTTATAAAAAAGCCTTCCTCGAGCAAGTACAGACGTTTCCCCTCTTCTTATTGACCCTCTCCAGGCGTGTACGTATAGGTATCGTGATATTTGCTTACCTATTAGGCATCTCAGGACTCAGTTTCTTCTTTGCTCAATTGCACAATGGGGCCAGCATGGTGTTGCCGATAATCTGCCTCTGCTGGTTCTTTTCTTATCGAGGGTTGGTTGTCAGTGTGTTCTCAACGGTCGTCCTGATTGAGATATTCTATTTCCATTTCTTAGGGCATACTTTGACTATTCTGGATGTTGTGGGGAGGGCGCTTCTTGGTCTGGTCATTTCGTCCCTGATTGGGCTGGCAATCTGCTGGTTGCGGACAGCAATTGACCTTGTGCATACGGCGCGTCTGCAAGCTCTGGCGGCAGAACACGAGCGCATGCTGGCACTGGAAGCGCAACATCAGCTCGCCATCAGTTATGAGCAGCAACGCAAGATCAACGAGCTGAAAGATCAATTTCTGCTCAATGTGAGCCACGAGTTGCGCACACCCCTGACCGTGCTGGGTGGTTCGCTGGAATTGCTCAAAGAGTATCATGAAGCTCTGGACCCGATGCAGAGGGAACAGATGTTGGAGCAGGCAATGGCAAACCAGGAAGCACTGGCTGAACTGGTCAATCGTGCGTTGGACGTTACCACTGCCGTGAGCGAAGTGCCTCTAGGGCAAACAACTGCGGTCTGCATCCATCAAACGCTACAGGAAACGTTGGCGCAATTGGATCCTGAAGATATCGGGGCCTACACGCTCTGTCTTCATGTGCCCGAGCATATTACCGTTCGGGCTGATCCGGAGTTGCTGCGTCAGGTGCTGCAAAATCTGTTCTCCAATATTTTCAAGTATGTCCCGAAACAGACAGAGATCCATATTGAGACCACACAGGAGACCCCTTCCTCGCCCGTGTACCTGAGCGTGCAGGATGCTGGCCCTGGTATTCCAGCCGAAGAGCTTCCTCTGCTGTTTGAGAAATTTGTGCGCCTCAGGCGTGATCTGGCGGGTACAACGCGTGGGATGGGATTGGGGCTCTATATCTGCAAACGTTTTATGGAGGCGATGCAAGGGCGCATCTGGGTCGAGAGTTCTGGTCGGCCCGGAGAGGGCTGTCGGTTTTGTCTGACCCTGCCTCCCTTTTTCCCCTCCTGATTTTCCCTGCTCCTCGCCAATCCCGGTAAATAGATCAATTCAGAAAATATTTATCTATAGAAGTATATTGTATAAAAAGATTGTTTAAGGTAGAATAGAGTCGAAGATTATCTGTGTTCTATAGACAGTGTGTCAAATCTAGTGTGTCGGGAGGCCGCGATCATGAAATTGCGCTGGTTTACATCCCCAGGAAGCCAGAACGTACCTGCACCGCAATCCTCACCAATCTCGCAAAGGCAAGCACGCTTCTTTACAATAAGCGGAATAAGCATGATCCTGGGCAGTATTTCCCTCTTGCTTGTCGCAATCTTCGCGCTCATTGCGAATACATCGGGGCGCAATCTGACGCTGGCGGTATTAGTAGCGTATCTGGCGACAGGTATTTTTTATATACTGGGACTTCCAGGCCTGTATAAAAAGCAAGCGGGCAAAGCCGGTCTCATTGGCCTGGCTGGATTAATCATTGTCATGATCGCGTTGCTGTATTCTGATTTTGTAACTTCGCTAGAAATCATTTTGTTGCAAGAAGTTCATCCAGTTGTCGCGCCCTGGCAATCTCAAGTCATTGCTTATTATACTTTCGTCTATAATTTTGTGTTGCTGTTCCCTGGCAATCTTCTGTTCGCAGTTGGGATTATTCGCGCGTCTTTGTATCCCAGATGGGTGGGAATCGTCATTATCGGTGTCGCGTTTGTGGGAATAGTAACTGTGCTGGTGCTAACCTCTACCGCAACGACGCTCATGGAGATCATGAGCGATATCTTCCTGGCGTTCGCATATATAAGATGTGCTTCTATTCTCCTGCATAGGTAATGTTCGATGATCAATCTCTGGTATGTGTACAGCAGAGCGTTCTCGTCAAATCTCGTGAGGAAGAGAGGGAGAGATGCATGGCAACATGGCTGTTCGTCAATTTCCATTGGTTGATCATAACTGGCATTTTTCTTTCGATACTGGGCGCATTGTACAGCTCTTATGGCCTTTTCAATATCAAAATTTTCAGTCGCCTGACACAGACGTTTACTTTCGGCATGATGGGTGGAGCGGTCGGAGTTGCCGCTATTGTGCTTGTCAGCATTTTAGACTTTATATCGTTAAATATTCGTTTGATAACGGCAAGGGCTTCTGCAACCCTTTTTCAAGAGGGGTATAAAAATACTTTTACTGCCTTAATAACAAATAGTGCTCTTTTTCTGACATTGGGTATCACCATCGGTCTTTTGATAGGTTTGATACAAGATCAGGCTCTCAAAGCCTCAACCTCAACTCGTCCATACTCGCGGAAAAAAAATCTGATTTTGCTCTTATTGGGCGTGGCACTACTCTTCATAATTCTCATCCTTGATTATTTTCGTGTGGATACGGGCATCTTTATTTATCTTGAAATCCTTTATGGATTCATAGGCGGCGCCCTTTTCGATAAGTTTCACATCACTTTTTGGAAGTTGGTCGTAGCATTTGTATGCTTCTTCTTCTTTATTCTTTTACTCAACAAGTTTTTTGCTTCTTTTAGTCTGATTGCAATAATCATAGGGGTCATAGTTGCTGGTCTCACCGCTTTTTGCATGGGATTTCTGCCGGGTTCCCTGTTTAACCAATCGCCAAATCCTGTGAAGGCTTCAAAAACTCCTTCGTGGGAACGATTTGTGCTCTGGTTAACTGTGGGCTATATGTGTGGATTGGTGCTTCCGCTGTTCGATCGGCTTGTCCTCAATGATACTGTACATCGATTGACCTTCCTCGCTGTTACTGTGAGCTTGATGATCGTCTTTGGGAATGGAGAGGGAAGCGTTCTGATTTACTTGATAAAGCCGAAATATAAGGCGCGACAAAATGTCATCTGGCCCGTTGTGAACTGGCAAAGGTTCCGGCGCGGCTTTTTGATTGCATGGGCGTATACATTTTGTGGCATGTTTCTGCTTTCCACCAATCTTTTCTTTGAGAATCCGCAGACACAGGTATTGGGATATCCTACCGTCATCTTTATCTCTGCGGCGATTGGCGTAGGAATAGGGATGATTTCAGCTTTTCTCTACGGCTTCGGCTATATCATTGTGTTCAGAGTAAATATGTGGCCTGAGAGAAGAATAGGACAGATCGGCCTTGCACTCACGGTTCTGGGTATCATCATCGCGTCGTTACCATCGCTATTTGTTTGATTTTGCCTTGATTATCCCTCTCAGTAATTTCTTGCAAGAAATTACTTTTGGTATGAGCTTTTACTCGTCACTGTGCCAAAACTTGACAGAAACCGGTTTATACATTATTCTTCTCATAAGAAAGCGGTTTCACACAGAGTTTGTTCAGAGAAGAACTGGCCCATACGCTAACTGAGAACAGCGATGCAGTATATAGGGAGCTGAGTGACCGTATGCAGGAAAGGTACACCATTCAGGATATCGCACGGGCAGCGGGCGTCTCGAAAGCCACCGTCTCGCGCGTCCTGAACAACAATCCATCCGTTGCGCCTGACCTTGTTGAGCGTGTAAGGCAGATCGTGCGAGAATACAATTTCGTACCGAATGTCACCGCAACCGGATTGGCGGGTGGCCGTACACGCCTGATCGGCGTGCTGGCTCCTCCACTGACATGGCCCTCTGTCCCTGAGATCATGCATGGCATTGCCGAGTTCATCGAATATTCCTCGTACGAAATGGTGTTATATAGCACTGGTTTAGAACGCAACCACTCTGATGTGCTGGACCATATTCTCTCCATGCGCATGATTGCCGGGTTGCTGGCAATTTTCCCCGGCGAACTTTCGCACCATCTCACGGCTCGTTTCCAGCAGGGGCTTCCACTGGTGATGATTGATGACCAGGAAAAACCGGATATTCTCCCCTGGGTCGGCGTCGATAACATCGCCAGCGGTTATGAAGCAACCAGGTATCTGCTGGCAGCCGGGCACAGGCGTATTGCCCATATTCAGGGACCTCAGCACTACTACTGTGCGGCCGAACGGTATCACGGATATCGTCAGGCGCTGCACGAGTCCGGAATTCCTGTTGATCCTACCCTGGTTCTCCAGGGCACTTTTGAGCCGGAGAGTGGGCGGCAATGTGCCAACACGCTCTTCTCGCGGGCGCGGCACGCATGGCCCTCAGCCATCTTTGTCGCCAATGATCAGATGGCCTATGGTGTCCTGGAGATCGCGGAACAGCAAGGGATACGCGTGCCGGAAGAGATTTCCATCGTTGGTTTTGATGACAATAGCTTCTCTGCCCGCGTGAGGCCCTCTTTGACGACGATCCACCAACCGTTCTCCGAGATGGGAGGCAAAGCATGCGAAATCCTTTTGACGATGATTGATGCAAACCATCGTGTCGAGAAAGGACCACAAAAACGATCTGCGCCCCACAAAGCAAAATCTTCCCAGGAACATATCTATCGAGATAATCCTGTGCGCGTTCAGCTACCAACCAGCCTGATCGTACGAGCCTCCAGCGGGGCTCCGCGCTCGCTGCCAGGCGGATCTTAGCAAGCTATTCTTCGCGTTCACGAAATACTCTCGCACTTCATTCATTCTCTGTTATGAGCATGAAGTAGGTATCGTCATCCTATCGACCGGTAGTCATGCAATTATGAATACTTCTGTGAAAACTGGTGGGCAGTTTTCGCATTCGAATAGCTCTATTGGTTCAGGGAGAGAGGGAGGCTGCTCCCGCATTCCTGGATCTATTGCAGACGAGAAAGAGGTAATCAATGCAGATGTTTCCACAGGGGGACCCGGCAGGGGGTCTTCGCTTGCAACGAACGCTCAATGTGCGTCGCATCGTCGCGTTACTGCTCATTGCAGCATTGATGGCTGCCGCTATGAGTTTTGCGTTCTCCAGTGGCGCTCCCAGTGCGCACGCCGCTCCGACCTGGAATCAAATCTGGAGTGACGAGTTTAACGGAGCTTCCGGCACGGGAGTGAATACCGCCAACTGGTTGTACGACACTGGAACTGGCTGGGGGACAGGCGAAATTGAGACGATGACGAACAGCACAAACAATGTCTATCAGGACGGTGGCGGTCATCTTGCGATTAAGCCGTTGCTCTCGGGTAGTACCTGGACCTCTGGTCGCATCGAATCGCAGCGCTCGGACTTCGTGCCACCTGCTGGCGGCGAAATGGCCGTCGAGGCCTCGATCCAGCAGCCCAATGTCTCTGGAGCGGCGGCAGCTGGATACTGGCCTGCCTTCTGGATGCTTGGTGCGTCCTACCGTGTGGACCAGAACTGGCCGAAAGATGGCGAAGTCGATATCATGGAGGATATCAATGGCCTGAGTTCGGTCTTTGGCACGCTTCACTGTGGCGTCGATCCTGGTGGTCCCTGCAACGAAACAACCGGCATCGGGAGCGGGCAACGTGCATGTTCTGGATGTCAGACTGGATTCCACACCTATAGAGTAGAGATCGATCGAAGTGTCTCGCCCGAGCAGATTCGCTGGTACCTGGATGGTGCGAATTACTTCACCGTCAATGCGAACCAGGTCGATGCGACCACGTGGACGAATGCCGTCGATCATGGGTTTTTCATTATCTTTGATCTGGCGATGGGCGGAGGCTTCCCGGCTGCATTTGGTGGTGGTCCGACCGCCTCGACGCAATCGGGCGTGCCCATGCTTATCGATAATGTTCGCGTCTATACCGCAAGCGGCTCTGGCGGCGGCACGACACCCACGCCCACACCTACACCACCGCCAACCGGATGTACGGGCACCTATGCGTCAGGTGTGGTGAACTCAGGCGCAACTTCCGCACTGCCCTGGTTCCAGGCCTGTGGCTGGACCGCAGGGTATGTGATCCTACACTATATTCGTCCGGGACTCTCACAACAGAATGTGCAGATGACCTATAACAGTAGTACGTCACGTTGGGAATTGAGCGTAACCGGCATGAGTGCGGGTCAGGTGCTCCAATATGGGTTCACCTACCAGAAGAGTGGACTCCAATACGATACCGCCTGGGCCTCGTGGACTCACCCATAGTGACGCTGTCTGGTAGCGAACGGTGTCAATCTGATCCTTGTATGTCTTGATCCTTCGCACCTTTTCTGGATGACACAGAGGAGCTGAATAATCCTAAGAGGGTTTACGAGGATCTGAGAAAGACGACGAACGCCGCCCAACGATCAGGGCGGCGTTTGAATGAGTGCATACGCATGAAGTGAACCGCCTCTCCTCTCAAGGGCGAGAGGGGTAGAGCGAGTTCGCAGGCACAGTTGCGTTACACTCCACCGTGCCACTACTGGGTCTACGTCGCGGAACGGAATGCGTATGGGCGGGCGTTTGGAACAGGAGGCGCGGAGTTGCTGGTTATGCCCCGTGTGCCTCAAGCGAGACGGACTGCCACTCGTTCCAGGTCGCCAGGCGCTGTTCGTACTCGTGGGTTACCAACTCCAGGAGGTTGCCGAAGAAGATCCGTAGTGGGGGTTGGTCGGCGTCAACGACCTTCAAGATGGCGGTGCGGGTTGCCCTGGGATTACCGACTTGCCAGCCATACGCGATGCCCTCGCGCACGATCTGATAGTCGGGGTTTTCCTCGCTGAGGCGCGCCCCAACGGCCAGCCAGTCCGTTGAGTAAGCCGCAGGCTCGACGCAGGTAATATGGATGCCGAACTGCTCGACCTCCTGCGACAGCGACTGGGACAACCCCTCGACTGCCCACTTCGACGCGTGGTAAGCACCGATGCCCGGGAACGCCATGATGCCGCCTCCGCTGGTGATCTGGATAATGTGGCCCGAGTGCTGCTTGCGCATGATTGGCAGTGCCGCCTGCGTCACCCAGAGCGTGCCGAAGAAGTTCGTCTCCATCTGCGCCCGGATGTCGTCCTCGCTCAGCTCCTCGACCATGCCGAAGTGACCATACCCGGCGTTATTGATCACAACATCGAGCTTGCCGAAGTGGTCGGCGGCTCTCTTTACCGTCTCGAAAGCAGCGCTGCGGTCGGTGACATCGAGTTGGAGCGGCAAGACGGCGTTGCCGTACCTCTCGACGAGCGTGTCCAGAGTCCCCAGGTTGCGAGCCGTTGCCGCAACCATATCTCCCCGTTCCAGGGCCGCTTCCGCCCATTCCCGTCCAAAGCCTTTTGATGCACCTGTGATGAACCAGATTTTAACCATGGTGTTTCTTTCCTGAAGAACAGACATGTTCTTTTAACAGAGTAGATTGTTCACTTTCAAGTGAACGATACAGAACGATTTTTGCATCGATGAGAGTCAATGTACGCTGCATTTCTTGCAACTCCAAAGATACTTTGCGCTGGTGAGCTTCGAGAAGTTCGAGCCGTTCTTTCATGGTCGACGCTCCTTGCCGTGTTATCTCTGCAAAATGCTGCATTTGAGCAAGGGGCATAGCGGTTTCACGTAAGCGTTTCACAAAATCAATCCATTCCAGATCGGCCTCACTGTAGCGTCGATGTCCATTGGGCAAGCGACGAATCCTGGCGGAAGCCAGAAGACCTAAACGTTCATAGTAACGCAATGTATCGATACTAAGCCCGGTTATCGCCGCAACTTGTTGGATGGATAGTTCTTTGTTCATCATTGCCTCCTTCTTTCCGATTGCAAGACAAGCATACAACCTGGAGTTTACTCCAGGTCAAGCCCCTAAAGGAGGTTGGCGAGAAATGGTCCATCATGAGGTCACACCAGGGAAGCTGTCTTCGCCACAACGCTTTCCCTGAAGACAAGATAGGAGAGGCATGTACCATAGCGTATTGTGTTCTATGGATACATGCCTCTCCTATATCGCGATTGCTTTACGCGTGCTCGAGCCTGCGCAGCTCGACCTTGCCATTGCGCACGCGCACTTCGAAGGTGGGCTGAGCATAGACAGCCGGGCCGTTGAGCACGGCTCCATCACTCAGGCGGAAGGTAGAGCCGTGCCAGGAGCAGGAGACGGAGCCATCCTGACAGGTCCCTTCATCGAGCGGTCCACCGGCATGCGAACAGGTCGCGGCCAGGGCGTAGATCAGCTCGCCCTCTTTCCAGAGTACAACAGGAATGCCGTTCGCATCCACGCGGGTTAACTTCCGCTCCGGCAGCTCTATCGTGTCGATTACCGCGCTGAAGTCGTCTGAACCGGCTTCCCAGGCGACATGATTGACGCCAATGCCTTTGGCAAAGCTCAATTCGCCACCCAGATACGATGAAAACATCGTTAGCGTGTAGGCAAGGCTGGAATAGAGAATGCCTGCCTTGCGCCTTCCGCCAAAGCGCAAGCCGCAGGAGATGAGATTTGCCAGCATTGCACTCGCATTCAAAAGGCCATGTGCGATCCCAACGCGGCGATCGGTTGCGTCCGTTTCGCTCCAATCAGCAAGACCTGTGGCAGCGGAGACACTCCCACCCAGCAAACCCAGCATCAGCGTGATATTGGCGGCACGCGCAAACTCGGAATTTTTCGAGGTCAGCCAGAGCGAATCGAAGAGCAGGGTCGCGGTCCAGGAACCGATGGGAATATCGGTGACTGCCGGGTGCAGCGGGTGGCCTAACCATGTGCCGTGAAGCACATCCTTGAACTTTCGTGCTTCAGGAGTCGCGAAAAGTGAGTGCGCCCAGTTTTGCAGAGGAACTGCCAGCAGATCCAGCCATCTCTGGCGCTCAATTGCTTCGCCGCTCCAGTGGCGCAACGATGGGCTGAGCGGAGGCGTCTCTATCCAACCTGTGGGTGTATTATTCTTTGTTTGCGATGGTGTATTCATAGCTCCTGAATTCTCCTTTCCAATATGATTTTTCACTCATTCCATAACTGCATCGCGAATCGGTATTTCCGGTTACGCCATCACGATTTTCGTCTTCTTTTCATTCAAATAACACGAATGAAGGTCCCTGAAAGTTTATCTGCGATTAGCGTAATCTGGCCTGTTTGCAATATATATTGTTTATGTATTTATTCCTATGTCAGTTCTATCAATTCGCAAATCGTGATAAAATCAGAAAAGTAACATTTTATCGTGGTAAGAGAAATAAACTTATCGATGTTGTTCAGTTTATACAGTAATTATTGGAAGGAACCAGCGAATCAATGCAATGCCAAAATTGCCGCTACGAAGTGCCATCAGGCTTGAATTATTGTCCAAACTGCGGTGTAGCTGTAACGAACTCTGGATCACCAATCCCTCCGACGGTTTTTGCCTCGCCGCCCAACCAGGGAGTGCCACCGACTGTGGCGGCTCCGGAGCCCGGGCTGGCGGGTTCACCACCGGATGCGTATACGCCGCCACCACCACCGGCTTATCCCTATGGTGCGCCACCGCCACCACAAATGTCGTATCCAGGCTCCATGCCACCACCACAAATGTCGTATCCAGGCTCTATGTCACCACCACAAATGTCGTATCCAGGCTCTATGTCACCGCAGCCTATGCAACAGCGGAAAAAGGCCAATGGGTGCGCTATTACGGCAGTAATTACGCTTGTGGTCGTTGTTGTCATTGGCAGTATTCTTATTGGTTCAGTCGTTTACGTTCACCAGCAGGGCGTCAAGAATGCCGATGCCACAAATGTCGCGTTGTCGACGGCGCTTGCCGAAACGCCGAGCGCCAGTAGTGCACCCACGCGCAGTCAGATCGATGCCCTTGCGTCCTCCAAGATTACTGCGGCCCAGAGCTCTTCAGGGATCGATTCTAACTACGAGCCGACTGATTCGCAATCGAGCTTTACTATTGGAACGAAGATGTACATCACTTATAAAGCGGCAGGTGATGCTGGTTACGCTGTGACGAAGTTTTATAGAGATGGTGACTATGATACTCAGAGTCAGGTACTGACCATACATTCGGGCTCTCCCGGTGGATATTTCTCGTTTACGATGAATAATCCCGGGCAGTTTGTGGCGGCCATCTACTGGTGTGAGCTGTCCACTTGTAGTGACGGATCTCTGGCTCAGGTTGTCAATTTCAGCGCCTCATAGGGGCATTGAGCCGTTCCCTTTTTGGTTTATTTAGCAGAAAGCAAGAAGAAAAGTTACCTATAAATAGATGTAGATAGAAACTATTCTCATTGCTATCTCCTTGAATATTTACTGGTATATCTGATATACTGGTTATATATAGGAAGAAAGGAGTGGGGGTATGACGACTATATCGGACGAGTCAGGTAAAGATGCTCCTGGACAGCTTGCTGTCATTCAGGATTTTGTGAATACCCAATATGGGAGCAGGCGATATGCGCATGTTGAGTTGACGACTCCTGAGCAACTGCGGATCTGGCTGGTGGCGCATCAATTGCTGGCAGATGGTATACCGGTCACGGAGGGAGATTTTCGGCGGGTTTTGCGTTTGCGCGAAGCATTGCGCAGTTTCTTGCGTGCGAATAGCGGCTTCGAGGAGCCATCTGTGCAGGACGAGGTGCTCAATCATCTTGCCAGCAATGCACCGCTCACCGTGCGTTTTCAGCATGATGCATTACCCGCACTCGAACCGGACATTCCCGGGCTCGATGGGGTAATTGCTCGCCTGATCAGTATTATGTTTACATCGATGATTGATGGTAGCTGGGCGAGACTGAAGGCCTGTCGGAACGATCGTTGCCAGAAAGCATTCTACGATACCTCGAAAAATCGTTCAGGCTCCTGGTGTTCAATGGCTCGCTGTGGAAGTCGTTTCAAAGCCAGTGCCTATCGTCAACGACATAAAACGCAGCCAGAAGCGTAAGAAGAAGGATGCAGGGATGGGAAAGACAATGGTTTGTTCCTGCATTCTTCTTCTTGCTATTTTTGCCAGAACAGGCAGCCCCAATTGGAGGGGATGGGATAGTTGAGCAGGCGGTAGTCCTGCGTCGTGACGAGCGTATTCCCGTTCAGCAGATCCGTCCATTGCCCATTGGTGGGGAGAGGGATGGTGACGTACTGTGCGGTATCTGAGAAGTTCAAGACGACCATAAAGCGCTCGATCTGGCCATCGGCGGCATTTCCCCAGCGGTGATAGATAATCACCTGTCGCTGTTCATCGACGCCATAGCCCTCGGGCGAGAAGCTGTGCCAGTTCCAGTCATAATCGTTCGGATAGAAGTTGGGGGAGTGCAGACCCGGATGTTGCTGGCGTAGACCCAGCAGGAAACGGTATCGATCACGGATAGCCAGCCCGATAGTATCCGCGTTTTCGGCCCAGCGTAACGGACGCGATTGGACGCGTTTGAATTGGGGCGGAGCATGCGAATCGTCTTCCCAGAGATCTTCAAATTGTCCCCATTCCTGACCATTGTGGA
>DATJHM010000115.1:0-18343 GCA_035493895.1 Ktedonobacteraceae bacterium | reverse complement strand
TGCCCAAGGCCTACCCTGGCCAGGTTATCAAGTCCTTCACTCCAGGCTATGATCCTCTCGATGGGGCCGAGTGGATGCTGATTATGCTTGAAAAACAGGCTTTGTTCTTCCTTGATGGGGAATTTCTCTTCAGCGAGCCGTGCAATCCGAGCACATACCCATTGGTTCTGCTCTGGGGACCAGGTGAAGCAAACATTGCCGGAGATCATGTCTTTCTTTTCTCCGATCCCATAGTTGAGCTACAGCACACCGATGGACTGGATCGTGTCATCCAGATCGTCCACCTGGATCAGCATGCCGAGGGAACCATTGCCAGCCAGATTCTCTATGATGGATGGGGTCACCCGGCGG
Source organism: Ktedonobacteraceae bacterium (assembly GCA_035493895.1). Classification (GTDB taxonomy): domain Bacteria; phylum Chloroflexota; class Ktedonobacteria; order Ktedonobacterales; family Ktedonobacteraceae; genus DATJHM01. The sequence continues at coordinate 17,992 of DATJHM010000115.1, read as the reverse complement.
TCACAACCAAACCGCTGTACCTCCCTGAGATTTCCCTGGCGTACCAGCAGGATCTGGTGAAAACGTTTGATTGGAACTCCGGGAAAATGACCGGAAAGGTGGTTGACTATTACCGCGAGGCCATTCTTGGCTATTATCGCGAGGGCCACGCTTTTGTCAGCGACCAGAAACTGGATGATGGCCAGTATCCATATAGCCGCCAGATTGCAGAGGCCAATCCACTCGCTCGAATCAGTCAGGTCACCCAACCAGGTGTTGATTTCCAGGCCGACTCTCCCCTGGCGGTGCGGATTGCCTATGGCCGGACTCCCGAGGCCAACGCTTTGCTGGCCGATCTCAACCTGACAGACAAAGCAGAACACTATGCTCTGGTAACCACCTATCGTCCGTTCGAGGACCACACACGCTCAGTGACTGCGCAACTCTTCGATCTGCAAGGAACGCTTGTCGCGCTCCGTCGCGGCTCTGAAAGTACCAGCCAGATCTCTACCCGGCAGATTGCGTACGCCAGTGATGGCACAAGGACCATCGTTTCCACTCAGCCGAACGCGTATCCTTCTTCCAGAGATCAGCCACCCAATCAGTACAAAACGACCGCCACCATCGATTTTCAGGGCCACATCCAGACCTCTACTGATTGCGATAGCCATACTCAGCAGGCCATCTACGACCAGGCAGGCAGACTGTGCTTCAAGCTGGATGCAGAAGGAGCTATGCAAAGTCCTCAGCGCATCCTCTACTGGCACTATGATTCCCTCGGTAGAGTCCTTGAAGAAGGGATTGTTCGTCAGGAGTGGAAGCGGGAGCAGCTCCAACACTACGCCGATGTTTCCTCTCCTGGAGAGGCTCCAGGCGGAGCGACCTGGACACGGCGCTATGTCTATGACATGTCCGCGAACATGACGACAACCAATCTCAAGGGCCGCCTTTGTGAGGTGAGAACGCGTGACGAAGACATGAAAGAGGTACGTGAAGCGTTTGAATACGATCTTGCAGGGAAACTGGTCTCAACGCACCTGACCGTCGAAGCCTTCGATACGCAGACCAGAGTCACACGCAATGAGTATGACAGACACGGCAATGTCACCAGGATCATCTATCCCTACGACCTCTCTGGTAATCCCGGTTTTGAGGTTCATTACTTCTACAACACAAACGGGCAGCTTGCAAGCATCGGAACCGCAGACGATCCCGGCCGCTATGCGACCTACGACTATGATCTGGAAGGCAGGATCAAGACGGAACACCTGAACAACCGGCGCTTCCAACGCAACCATAGCTACAGTATTCAAGGCCGTCTCCTCGCGCTCCAGGATGGCCAGGGAATCTTCTCTGAAGAATTGAGCTATCGAGATGCCAACGGTAACTTCAAAGATGGCAGCGTGGTTGGGGCGACGATCGCCGGATTCGCTACTCCTGCTCACAACAGGCACGCTTACTCGTATCAGTATGACGAGTATGGCAGGCTCACCGCAGCACAAACGAAAACTGCAGGATATGGTATTGTTCCTCATCCTGCCTGGGATGTCCAGGGTCCAGACGGTCCCATCGAATATGATGCAAATGGGAACCTGCTGGATATAAAACAGGGGCAAGCAGCTTCTATGTATCGTTATGAGCCGGGAACCAATCAACTCGCATTGCTCCTCCGCGACTCGGCAAGCCTCCAGCCCTTCGGGTTTGAGGCAGATGAATTGGACCACTTCCATACCAGGTCAACCGCGCCGATGCAGCCGGGCGATTGGTACAGCGAACCGACCAGTGCGGAACCCATCACAACGACAGAGAAACACTCAGGCGCGCAGTCGCACCAGTTAGGGGTTCGCCTGTTCAGTCCCATTGCTGTCACCCCCGATGTGTCAGCATACAGCTTCACCGGCTGGATTAAGAACGATGAGGAGGACCTGGAGGTAGAAGTGACCATTCAAAATGATCTCATCGGACCAATCCTGGCCAGGCAAACCATAGGAAATACGAACGGCCAGTGGAAACAGTTCGAGTGCATGATCGAAGATGCGGGACACACAAAATGGTTGTTCGCCTGTATTGCTCCAAAATCGCCAGGAATCATACCAGCGGTGTATATCGATGATGTGTCTTTCGGCCCGCTCGAACAGGAAACCTATCAGCATAACCAGAACGGCTGGGTGACAAAAACCGGCAAGCTCGACGCGCTGCAACATGATCCGCATACAGCGTTACCGGTAGATATTCGCAACAGCCACCAGAGGACGCATTTTCGCTATGGTGGACGTGGGCAACGGGTCTTGAAAACGACCATCATCAGAAGGGAGATCGAGAGCCCTCAGCGGCTGTATATACACGGCGGCAATGCCTATCCCCTGACTGAGATTACCCAGGATATCGACCTTACCGGTGAGCAGCCTCCAAGAAGAGGGATGGAAATCCTCTACATTTACGGACCGGGCGGAATCGTGGCCATGTGTGAAGATGGGCAAACCACCTCGTTTTTGCTCAAAGATCATCTGGGCTCACTACGGGTGGCACTGAATGAAGAGAACCAGCCCATCGCGACATTCCATTACCTGCCGTTCGGCAGCTTGCTGCCTGACAATGGCGATTCGCCAGAAGCAACCAGGCGCTTCCGCTATCTCTACACCGGACAGGAATACGATGAAGAGATCGGTCTCTATAACTATCGCGCCCGTCTGTATGACAGCGACCTGGGACGCTTCCTGACGCCCGATCCCAAACGGCAATTTCCCAGTCCCTATGTGTATGTCAACAACAATCCTCTGAGCTTTACTGATCCTACTGGAGAGATGTTCCTAAGAGTTTTGAGAGAAGGACCAAGGTTGGCGAGGGTTGGTGGCCGCCGATTTGCCAGTACAAATATTCGGGTCTTTAAGACGGCAGAAGATGCAGAGCTATTCAAGACCTGGCGAAAAACTTCCCCAGCATCGGGTAAAGAGAGAAAATATGTGGGACTATCTCGACCATTAGTAGAAAATGGTCCGGGAAGTTTCGAAGAAGTTCTGGATTTAAACAGGGTGAATGATCACATGAATGGGAACAGGCAACTCTTAGCGGATGCTAGCTCTTTAACCAGTGATTTTAATACGGCACTCAGGAATGGGAGTCAGGGAGTCCACGTTTTTGATGTTCCGGAATCAAACAACCCATTGTTTCGGGCTATTAGCAACGAAGTAACTCATAATGTGCAGGCGGAAACTACGGTTTCTCACCTTCCTACAGATTATCACGTTGCCACACTCGAAGACGAAGCTCTCAACGTCTTCAGGAAAAACCAGGAAAAAGCAGATCTAGCATGGCGAAGGAAGTTTTTGAACTTCTAGAACGCCGGTCAAGAAAGCAAGCGACAGATTGAATCTCAGTTGAAAACACTTGAGAACGAGCGAGAACGTGCAGATTGTGGACGACGGCGCACCGACGCAAATCGAAGAGATTCTTGCGCAGGCCGCGATACCGGGCACGTCGTCCTTGCCACTGACCTACATGAGCCAGGGTATGCTCGACCGCGACCCGTTCGCGCAATTTGGTTCGTCCTTGCGCCGTGTGTTGGCGCTCACGCAACTCGATGAGCAAGGCTTCATCGGGATGAATGCTGACACTACGGCCTTTGACACTGGTCGTGCATTGCTCTTTGAGAGGACACTCTGCACAGATCTCTTTCGGAAAATGGACCACCCCACCGGGTACAAAGGGCATGTCCTGCTCAGCCGGGCACCGAATCATCTGCCGTTCCCAATCTAAGGTAAAAGCTTGCCTGGAAAAACGTTTGCTGGCGCGAACCGGCCAGGCTTTGCAGTACACCTCCAGCACGATCATGTTGGACATAGCCGATATCGTCGAGGATCACGCAAGCAAACTTGTCCAACCTGGCCAGTTCCTGCGGCAAGCGTAAGTCGCGTTTGGCGGCGAGTAAGCGTTGCACCAATGTGCTGGTAGGTGTCCAGAGAACCGCATGGCCGGAAAGGACTAATTCATATCCAAGGGCTGCCCCAAGATGACTCTTGCCAACTCCAGGTTTTCCAAGTGCAATCACATTGACTGCTTGTTCGAGGAACGCTCCCTGCTTCAAACGCTCGATGTGCAGTTGCAGGGAAGGCGAAAGACGTTTGAGATCGAACGTACGAAACGTTTTTTCCTGAGGCAGTCCGCTTTGGCGTAAGAGACGTTCTGGTCGTCGTGCATCACGGAGAGCTTCTTCCCGTTTGGCTAATTCGTGGAGATAGGCTTCGTGTGAAAGCCCTTCTTTGGCTGCTTTGAGTGCCAGATCGGCAAAGCTGGTCGCCATCCCGCTGAGTTTGAGACGTTCGAGCAGCGTTTGCAGTTCGTTGTGGCGATTGAGCGATTTAGACATGGGTCATCCTTGAGGGAATGAGTTGATCGTAGGATGATAAATCGAGCACAGGAGCTTGGATCGCGGGAATTTGACAGGCGATCGGCACATGGTCGAGATCCCGTATCGTCAAAAACGTTGGGGTGTTCCCCGCTTCGAGCACAATCTGCAAAGCCGTTTCCACGTCGGTCTCAGAAGTGGAGGCCGCCAAATGTAAAATGCGTACATAGTCGCGATCGGCCCGTTTAGCTCCATCAGCGCGTAAGCGATCGTAGGCCAGGCGGAAGGTGGTCGTCGGAAACAACTCGTCGCGATAGCGATAGGCCGCAAACGCGCCAGGCTTGCGCACCAGCGACCAGATGATATGATGATAATCAATGCAGTGGTGGTGTTTTCCGATCAGACGAGGGACTTCAAACACGCGGATAGCCCCCACATAGCCTTCCAGAACCTCGGAGTGAAGCCGGACCAGAAGAGAGGTGCCAATCAAGCGGGATGGAACGGAATAGACATTGCCTCCTACAGAAATGGTCGAAAAACGCGAGACGGTGATTCGCAGTTCTTTGCAAGGAGAAAGTGGGGTGACGGGGAGCGGGCGCAATGCCGCTTTTCGGCAGTGAAACGAGGCATTCTCGTTTGATTGCGTTTGTGAATGAGATCATGCAGAAAGCGTTCGTAGGCCGTTCGTGTCGCAAAATCGCGGCTCCCCCGTACGCGTAATGCCTGATCAACCGCCTCTTTGAAACGGCGATGGGATTGTTCGACATCGCCGTTCTCGTGAGCGACGCCCACATTGTTCCAGGTGGGTTGCATCCCATAGTGAGCCATCAATGCCTGATAGCGTAGCGTCCAATCTTCTTGCTCCTCTTTGCGTAATTGCCGAACGGCTGCGCTTAAGTGGTCGGTGCGGTGCTGGAGCGGGACGCCCCAATCTGCCAGAGCGCTTTTTCAATGTCTTCAGCCAGTGCTTCAAAGGTTTCGCTGAAACACAGACTTTTCTTGCGTATAGAGCCCTTGATTACATAATCGGCGCAGAAGTTTGAGCATAAGGCGTTGATCTTCCATCGTTCCAAATTGTGATGCCCAGACACGTACCTCATCAGTCGTGATATCACGACCACGATAGGCTAAGCCTTTTGTTACGGCGACGACCTCGGACGCCGTAAGTTCCTTCTGTAGCCCAATACCTACGCGCATTTTCTCTTTTATTAACTCGTTGCGCTCAAGTTCTGTTGCTCCTCTATTGATGAGCCAGTGCGTAAAAAGAGGAACACGAATACGAACGAGTTCGCTATTTTGCGGATGAGTTTCGACGACGTTATCGTTAATGAGTTCCTGGAGATGTAATCCGGCTTCCTCCTTGTCAAGCATCTGGCAATGAGCAATCACATCTCGTCGATTGGCGAAAGCTAATGTATGAGGTTGACGTTTGCAGAGTGCAAGCAGGAGATAGGCAGAACGAGATTCATAGGAACGACGTGCATCATCGCTTGCTAGAGGCGAATCCGACCAGAAATGTTCATAACTATTGCGCTCACTCTTTTTCGCAAATTGGGTAATAGCGTCCATGACATCATGCTCAGTCACCCAGTAGTCTTTTCTCTCAATAGCTTGTTGCCAGATAGCATTACAGATCAGTGTCGCAAAATAGGGATTACGTGCGGACCAGGTATCAATGGCGGCAAAAGCGTCATCAGTGTATTCTAGTTTGTCTTTGACAGGCTCTTTTACAAGTGCGGTCAATGCTTCCCGATCCAGGTAGTCAACCTTGAGTATTTTCACCTGGTTAAGACGTTCCGCTTGTTCTTTCATAATCGTAGGAAGCCTTTCACTTCCAATGAAAAAGAATTTGAGCTGATCGTATTTGAAGTCTCTACCTCGTCGAGAAGGCTCATCAGTCGATCCTGGCCATCTTCAGATAAAAGGGGAAGCTCAAAAGCATTTTGTTGCCAGAACCACTGATCTCGGAGAAGAACGTTTTCGAATGCTCGAGGAAGCTGCAATGACATGAGTACTCCTTCCAAAAGAGATGCCTATGATGTGATGAAGAAAGTATTTGGACAACAGATAAATAGGGAGAAAATACGTGAACTGTGGTTGATGTATATAAAATGAGCTTTACATTATTTTAATGTTATTAGTTAATATAATGTATGGTGTGTCATTTATTCAATAAAAACGATATGGAGGGGAAATTTCAAGACAAAGAGCAGTATGGATGGCTAAAGTGAATGGAGGTATCATAAGTGCAGACTATGTGTGCCAGTAAAGTGGTGCTATTTTGTGTGCATTCGGCCCGAAGGCTGAATGAGGATTGAAACAAACAAGAGGAGAACTCGCTATGGAGTGTCCGATTTGCAAGCAAACAATGACAGTAACCCAAGAAACAACCAGTGTGAGTAAGAAGGATCCCGCAAAGACTTACACGCGTACCACGTATCACTGCGAATCAGATGATACCTGGATTGTGGTTGAGATACCACAGCAACCTGTTGTTGCTTCTGCATAGCTTTTATCGTTTCGCTGGCGTTTTTTGTTTAACTCAGCAGCATCTCAGGATTACTGCTGAGTCGTTCAATCTTCAATTCCGCATACGGAAATTTGAGCTTGTACCTGAGCCATATTTTAAGGCATCGGACGTTGAGTCGCCTCCTTCTGCCAGGTGGGGTTGGCCTTGATCGCGGCCGCGCTTTGATCGGAGTAACGCTTTGCGTCTACTCGTACCCGTTTGTTGTACGATTCCCAGTCACCAAGATGTCCAACAAGCAGGTGATGCGTGCGACCTCTGATTTCGCACAGCGTGATCAAGTTCTTCGGATCAAGTTCGAGTTCCGGGTAGAGATGGAAAGGTTTGATATGGTGAACCTGCAATCCCCTTCCCCGGTGACCACAGACCACACAGGCGGGCTCGTGGCTGAGATGCTCATGAGCGACTCTGGGCCATTCGGGGCTACGCGGTTTGCCATGCTGATACGCGACTCTGGCACCAGGGTCTTTTTGCCAGGACGGAATGCGTCCATTGACCTTTGGAAGAGCTTTCTTTTTGATTGGCGTGTGTTTGCGTGCTGAAGCATGGCCCCTGGCGGAGCGAGCACCTCGTCTGTGTCGGCTACGTTGTCCAATAGGACTCATGGCGAGTGCGACAATGAGAAGTATAACAATGATGAGCGCTGCTGCCAGCAGTGGATTCTCTACGGAAATGGTCATGGTTTCTCTTTCTCCGCTCTGAGCAAAAACGTTCAACGTGTTGTTTTTCATCTGGAAAAACTCATCAACCTTTTCTCATGTATTCTATCATGGCAATCCGGCTCGTGCCTTCCATTTATTGGTCCAGCGGCGCGCGGGAAGCAGCTCTTGCGGTCTCTGTTTGTAGCGATGCGCCAGATTGCGCTGGATGACGGTTCCTGCCCAGGCATAGAAGAGCGCCATATCATGCAGACGTCCGTGCTCGCGCTGATAGCCGATGCGCCAAGCCAGCTCAAAAATCTGCAGGCTAAGCCATTGAATCAGCGGCTTGCGGGCCAGGGGATCGACGCGCAGGATAGAGACCGTGCGCGCGACATCGGCCCGTGGGTCACCTGCCAGCGCGTTTGTCCAATCCACAACCCCTGTAATCAGCTTGCCGTCGGTCAGAACGTTATTCAGATGGTAGTCCAGATGCAGCAATGTTGGCTTGCCAGCAGGCAAGTGGCGCAGGCGATTTTGCAAGGCAGGTTCAGCCTCGCTTTGCCAGTCAATCCATGCGTCTAGCTGCTGGAGAAGCAGAGCGGGAGCGGGTATAGCGTGGATTGCTGCCTGCATACGGCCAAAGGCGATGCCCAGCCGCCAGAGACGCCATGGTCGCGCGTGCAGTTCGTCGGCGAGCATGCGCCCGGCTAGCCAGGTGATAAGCAGCGCTGGGCAATCCTGCCAAACGCCTGCTCTATGCACCTCTGGCACCGGCAGCCCTGCGGCGCGCGCTGCAGCCATCACAACCTGTTCGTGTTCGCAATCCTCATGCGCCCCGGCTCGAAAGACGCGCAGAGCATAGGTCTGGCCCTCGTGCTCCACCTTCCACATGGCCATATCATACCCACCCTGCACAGGCGTGACTGTGGCTGTTTCGTTGATCCCAAGCGCGTGGAGAATGTCCAGAGGTTGTAGCTTAGTTTGTATCATGTGAGGTTCCCTCCAGGAGAAATTTTAACTCTACCTGGAAAGATACCACTGGAGAGGAACAGTTTCAAGCACTGGAAAGGTTGCCTGAAAGCCTGCAGGTGCTCCTCGTCAATCATGCTATACGTATGTACATGAGCATTCTCCGATATTTCGCACTTTCCAACCTCTCCATCTTCTTTCAAATGGACTTGTAGGTCAGGTTAGGCGTCATGCGGGACAAGATATGGAATACGTAACACCCAAGAACGTATAGAGCGAGAGACGTTGTGGATCGGTAGCCCGTCAAGGTAACTGATCTCCATCCATCTCAAGAGAAGGTCTCTTTCTGCTTCGTTTTCCCGTGCGCCTCTGCAAACTGGAGGATGGCATCGGTGGCACGCTGATAGCCTCCTGCTTCACGCACGATGCGCTGCATCTGCAAGGCGGCTGAACGCCAGTTGGGTTCGCGCGCCACCCGCTCAACTGTCTCACGTAGTGTCGTGGCATTCACCGTCTCCTGGTCAAGCGTGATGCCCAGTCCTCTCTCTGTCACATTCTGTGCCGTCAAGAACTGGTCGCCCATCTGAGGAAGAACCACCAGAGGGACACCGTAGAAAAGACTTTCCATGATGCTGTTCATTCCGCCATGGGTGACAAAGACGCGCGCGCGCGCGAGAAGCGCAAGTTGGGGTGCATCTGCACAGATCAGAAAGTTGCTGGGGATGGGACCTAGCGCAGCAGGAGCAACGCGCCGACCATGGGAGAGGACCACCTGATACTCGCTTGCACCAAAGGCTTCAAAACACTGCTGAAAGAACGCGAGTCGATCATTCCAGACGGTCCCTAGTGAAATGTAGAGCAAGGGCCGGCTCTCGTCGAGCCTGTCAAGCGGAAAATCGATGAACCTGGTGCGGGGCAAGATCGATGGGCCAACGAAGAGATAGCGCTCGTCAAAGGTGTTCGCTCGCGGCTGGAAGATTTTGGGCAGAAAGACGATATTGAGCAGCTCTACCTGGAGGAGCGCGCTTTGTAGATCAAACGGGGCAACGTGATAGGTTGCGCAGACTTCTGCCAACCCCACCTTGATCCGAGCCCAGATCTCGCGCATACCAGGAACGTGCTGATCGGACTGGGAGAAGAGGTTGAAGTGCTCATTGATAGCATAGCTGGAGTGCATGGCAACGGCAGGAACCTCGAGGACCTCGATCACGATGCGTGCCCACAGATACGGCTCATACACGATGACATCTGGTTTCTCCGCAGCGATACGATCCAGCACTTGCCCCAAGACGTGACGACACTCCTCAACCATCACTGTGGGATGGAGGTTTTTCATCAGCTTGGAGTCGTAGGGACGAAAGAGCGCTCCAGTGGCCTGCACAGCCTCTCGAAATGGCTCTGGGAGATAATAGGTCACCTCTTGACCACGTTGTACAAGGGTGGTGGCAAGAGCAAGCGTTGGATTCACATGTCCAGAGCCAGGTGGAGGTAAAAAGACGTAGGTTGTCATGTTGCGTCCTTTCAAGAGTTGAGTTGATATCAGTCCTATGGTGCTGATCAGCCAACGCGTTCCTATCTGACTCGCTGCATTGCTGGTATTGTACGCGATCACGGCAGAAATCGCCAGAAATCGACGCAAAAAGCGTCCATTGTGGCTGATATCGTGGCCAGGTGCTTGGAGAGAATGAGTCTTTTGCAAGCCAGAGTCGATGCGCAAGCAAGTCTGCACTTTGAGGCGGTTTATGTGTCGTGGATTTCCCTAAAAGACAAGTATTACCCGCAAAAAGGAGGGCAAAATTTGTGTCGAAAGGGCGATTTTGCGGCCATTATCAATGTCGAGGGACACTCGTTCAGACGTCGAAACATTTGAGCGATCAGCTCCTGCCGGCAACGCAATCGCGACCGGGCTAATCCACCAGCGTACGCAGACGGCACCAGTTGACGTTCTTACTCGCTCGTAAGATATAGGTGTGTGCGCCGGGCTATCAAGGCAGGAAGCGAGGAGAGGTGGTGAGGACGCGTACGGTTGTACTCCAGGCACATACGAATCAGCCGCTCGGCACATTTGGCAGCCCTGGCAATGGGGATTACCGCGGGGAATTGCGACGAGCTACCCAGGTGATCACGAGCTATGCGACCCAGCTTGGGCTTCCCCCGCCTCTGTCCTTATCCGGTTAGATGGCCTTTACGGCGACGCGGCTCCCCTCATGGATGTGCTCTCGGCTGACCTGGGGACAATCGTGAGCAGTCGAGCCTATCACCTGCTCGATTTGGAGATCGTGAAGACTCGACTGCTCGATGCTCCAGATCGCAGATCTGGTTCCTTGAGTTTCATTTCCATCCGTTGGACTACTGCTTGCCCGCGACGAGTATGAGCTAAGAGGCCACCTTCTTTGAGCCATTTTCCTCGTGGTACGTCAACGTAGACTACTGGGGATTCGACAAGCTTGCCACGACGTACCAGAAAATGATACAGAGATCCAACCGCCTGGAGAATGAGATTGACACTTGTTGCTGTCAGAGGGCTGAGCGCATAGATGGGAGTGACACTCTCTATGTCTCGATAGGGATTACAAAGCCAGATGACAAACTCAGTGAGATCTGATGGAGTCGCCTCAAAGACATTCAAGTTTCGCTGTGTTAAAAAGCGATAATACCAGAACAACCGAAAGCAGTATGCCTTCACCGTAGCTGGAGCACGCTTGGTCACAGCTTTCCAGTCTAAAAACTCCTTGACTTCTGCGAGAAAATCACATTGGCTATTGACGAGGTAATACATGCAGCCTTGGCCCGGAACATCGGCGGCCACCATTCTGACGGGAGATTCCTTCACCATCATCCCCATCACGTTCCGTTTTTTTTAGCAGTTTCTGTTCCTACGAACAGTATACTGCAATCTAAAATGCTCCAGAGAGAAAACGTTTTTGTCGTTTTTCTCAGAGCGAATATAGGTGATATCCAGCCCCAAATATGGTTCGGGTACTGACTGCTCATGTGGCGCAGCAGATAAGGGAAAATCCCCTCCTTTTGCGTACGCTTGCTCAAATTCGGACCAGCGCTGATTCCCTCAATCCCCATCTCGCGCATATGCCGTTGGACAGCTTTGAGGTTGACCTCAACTCCTTCTTGCTGTAATTGAGCAGTAATCTTTCGTGATCCATAGAAATGAAACGGAACCGCTCATCTCGACTCAGGTTCAAGGCCAGATTTTTTCAACCAGGTCAACTGGGTGGTGAATCGTCCGATGTCCCCATAGAGGTCATTGAGACGTTCTTCATATTCGGCTCGCAAAGCAGCTACGGAGTCTTTTCCCTCAAAGAGGCTCGGCAGGCCGTCTAAAGCGACACTCTTCCATCGCCTCAGTTGTGTTGGATGGACCTCATTCATATTCTGCGGCAATCGTCTTGTCTTCCTTCAACAATTCCTGGACGACTTGGGCTTTGAAACTGGCCGTATGTTGTTTTCTCATGCTTGCTATTGTATCTTCTGCCACCTCTTTTTGTGGTCTCGTTCTATGGATCCACTATACATTCTATTCTCACTACAAAAACAATTTCTCATTTCGCATTCAATGGTCGCCCATTCTTATTGCCCCCCTGCTGATGATTGCGGGCATCGGAACAAGCTGGAGTCGCACGGTGGCACGAACACTTTTGCCAATCACTTCGCTGCTGGCCTTGCTCAACGGCATGATTGGCTTTTTCTATCATGTGCGCGGCGTCCTGGTGGGATTATGCCGCCCGATGTTGTGCGATGGCATCGCCTGGGGCTGCAAGCCATCGATGCCATCGCACAACATCGCTATCATGCCTCCTTCATACAGCTTGATCCGCTTGCTCAGGATACTGTACTCAAGAGCATTCACGATGGCAATCCCCCGGCAGGCGAGGAGATCTGGCAAAAATATCGATCCACCGCTTCTGGAACCTGATCATGCAGGATACAGTACAGGCCTACTATGCCCGGGACGAAATCGGCTTTGGAGGTCCCGCCTATCCACGTGGCTATATGCGCCTGAAAGGTGGCAAGGCGGAACCCTGGGAAGTTGAGGAACGGCGCTACGAATGGGAAGCGCCCCTTCAATCACTCTGGGAAAAATGGGTGTGCCCTGCAAAATGCTCAGTCACAGAATCTCCCGGCACAGCGTGTCACCTCTGAAGAGTATGTTTGTTTTTCTATATGCTTGTGTGTCTGGCTGGGGCAAATACTTTCTTGTAGTTGTGGTATATGCTTGCTGACATTTTTCACATCTTTTCTAAATATTTGAAGAAAATGCTCTTTGGGCATTTTCTTCAAATATTTATCTTGATTGTTGTATGTTGCAGGCGCGGGGCAGGCGCAGGTAGCGGCAGCCAAAGATACTTTGAGCAGAGGGTTATGAAAAAAGAGGAGATCGTATGAAAGCTGTGGTATTGCGTAGTGACAAGGTCCTGCATGTCGAGACGGTTGAGGATGCCTGCATCGAGGCTCCGACTGATGTCTTGATGCGTGTTACCTCGACAGCTATCTGTGGTACCGATCTGCACATCTATGAAGGGCGCATGGGCGAGGTCAATGGGATGGTGATTGGTCATGAGCCACTGGGAGTGGTCGAAGAACTCGGACCCGCCGTTGCCTCACTCCAGAAGGGCGACCGCATCGTTGTTCCTACGCACATCTGTTGTGGCTTCTGCTACAACTGCGTGCGTGGCTATAGCGCCTCTTGCCTGATGACGCATCCTGGCTCGACGGGCGCGGCCTATGGGTATCCTGGCATGGGCAACTACCGGGGTGCGCAAACAGAACTGGTCCGTATCCCCTTCGCGGACGCAAACTGTCTCCGCTTGCCTGGAGAGCCGGGCGATGATCTGGAAAACGACTTTGTGTTGCTTGCCGATGCCTTTCCATCGGGCTACCATGCGACCGAACTGGCGCAGGTCTCGCCCGGCGATAGTGTGGCGATCTTTGGAGCGGGAGCCATTGGGCTGCTCGCAGCCTATAGCTCGTTCTTGCGTGGTGCCAATGAGGTCTACGTGATCGATTATATCCCTGAACGCCTCAAGAAGGCGGAAGAGCTTGGTGCGATCCCCATTGATTTCAGCATGGGTGATCCAGTGGAACAAATTCTGGAACTGCGTGGGCAGGCACGCAAGGGGGCCGGAGCGGCGTGGCGCGGACAGGAAGCGATGGGCGGCGTCAATTGCGCCATCGATGCGATTGGCTTTCAGGCACGTGATCGGACCAATCCCGCTCAGGAAAGGCCAGACCAGGTCATTCACGATCTTGCACGCCTCATCAACCCGAATGGGCGCCTGGGCATTATTGGCGTCTTCTTGCCCGATGATGCGAGGCCCGTTGGAGAGATCGAGCGGCGTGGCGACCTTACCGTTCCCTGGCAGATGTTGTTTAAGAAAAGCATCAAGATTGGCATGGGCCGCGACGACGATGAGCGCTACAATACGCAGTTGCGCGATCTAATTATCAGCGGCCGCGCAAAGCCTGGCAAAATTGTCTCGCATCGCCTGCCACTTTCGCAGGCTCACGATGCTTTCGAGAAGTTCGATCAGCGTAGCGATGGCTACATCAAAGTTGTACTTGATCCCACGCGATAAATACAGGGAAGGAACATGCCTACTATGAATACCTCAGCTCAGCAGCATGGCAGTGATGCGAATGATTTTCCTCAGCCTATGCGAGACGGCGCGGGCGCGACTGACCCCGGCCCGCGCAATGTCGTACTGGATCGCCAGAATCCAGACCTGCTCTCTCCGCCTCCAACCGATTATGGTACGATTCCCAATCTCAAATTTTCTTTTTCTCAAGCACATACACGGATCGAAGAGGGTGGATGGGCCCGTGAGGTAACAGCGCGCGAGCTACCGATTGCTACGACACTGGCGGGCGTGGATATGCGCCTGACGCCCGGCGGCGTGCGTGAGATGCACTGGCATAAGCAGGCGGAGTGGTCCTATATGCTCAATGGGCGCGCACGTATCACGGCAATTGATCAGGATGGGCGCAATTTCGCCGATGATGTGGGCGAGGGTGACCTGTGGTACTTTCCCGCTGGCATTCCCCATTCCATTCAGGGAATGGCCGAGGGATGCGAATTCTTGCTCGTGTTCGATGATGGTCACTTCTCCGAGAATGAGACCTTTCTTTTGAGCGACTGGTTTGCTCACACGCCGCGCGAGGTACTGGCAAAAAACTTTGGCGTTGCCCAACAGCATTTTGCCTCCATCCCCTCCCACGAACGCTACATCTTTCAGAGCAACATCCCCGGTGCGCTGACCCTCGACATGGTGAAGAGTCCCGCAGGTCCGGTGCCGCAGAGCTTCAGTTATCACCTGCTGAAACAGCAGTCCATCCGTATTCCTGGTGGCACTGTACGCATTGCCGACTCAAGCAATTTTCCGGTGGCGACCGCAATTGCCATGGCGTTGGTCGAGATCGAGCCGGGCGCGATGCGCGAGATGCACTGGCATCCCAACAACGACGAATGGCAATACTACATAGAAGGGCAGGGACGTATGACCGTCTTCGCCTCCGGTGGGAGGGCGCGTACCTTCGATTATCAGGAGGGCGATGTTGGCTACGTGCCATTTGCGATGGGTCACTATGTCGAGAATACCGGCGATACCCCATTATGCTTTTTGGAAATGTTCAAGAGTAGTCGTTTCGCCGATCTATCACTCAATCAATGGATGGCGTTGACACCGCGTGAACTGGTGCAGGCACATCTGCATCTTGATCAAACCGTGATGAGTACATTGCGCAAAGAGAAACGACCAATCGTATGAGGAAGAGGAGAGAGAGCCATGCGACAGACACGATGGGACCTTGTCGTGGTTGGAGGAGCATATACCGATTATGTCGTGCAAGGCCGACATCTTCCTACCAAGGGAGAGACCGCAGTGGGCACGACCTTTCTGAAACTACCCGGGAGTAAAGCGTCGAATCAGGCGGTAGAAGCGGCTCGACTTGGCGCACGTGTGGCCCTTGTCGCACGTGTGGGTGCGGACCAGCGCGGAGATGAGATCATCGAGAAGCTCAAGGATGAGGGCATAGACACAAGCTATATCATGCAGGACGAAGCGCATGAGACGGGGATGTAGCTCATTCACGTCGATATGCAGGGAAAGAAACAGATGATGGTAGCGTTGGGGGCAAGCGCAAGTCTGAAAGTTGAGGATGTGCAGCGTGCCCGGGAGGTGATTGCGGAGGCAAAGGTTGTCTCGACGCAACTGGAAATTTCGCAGGAAGCGGCAAAAATGGTGCTGCAACTGGGACGCGAGGCAGGCGCATGTACGCTATTTGATCCAGCACCGGCGGCCTCTGTCACCAGTGCGTTGTTTTCGCTGGTGGATGTGATCAAACCCGATGCGAAAGAAGCACAAACACTGACGGGTATTGCGGTCGAGGACCAGGATTCTGCCCGCGAGGCTGCCAGGTATCTATTGCAACGAGGCGTGAGGATTGTCGCAATCCAGGCAGGTGCGCTGGGGAACCTGCTCATCTGGAGAGAGGGTGAAAAGTGGCTACCGAGGATTGCTGTGCCTGCTGTGGATACCACCGGAGCGGGAGATGCATTTGCCGCTGCGCTGGCGGTGGCACTCGCCGAAGGCCAGTCACTCGAAAAGGCTGGTCCGTTTGCCAGCGCAGCGGCAGCCCTGACCACGACAAAGCTCGGTGCAAGGCCGTCCCTCCCTCATCGCGAGAAGGTTCTGAAGCTGCTACACACTCTGCCTTTGAATTGACTCGCTGTGCTGGCAGATCAGTTCCAGCTCTGCTTGTTTCTCGGTGGTCAGTTGCGCAGGATCGCGGATGAATAATCAGGTCGCCATGTTTGCAGAGAAGCGTTCTGCCTCTGTCGCAGGAGCAAGCGTCATTTTCGCTGGGTCGTCGCGTAGTGCCTGCATAAAGCGCTGGACAATCCGGACTGTGCCAGAAAACCCTTGTGCCCGAATCTCCTCATAGTGTTGTTCGCCTGCATGAACGCCTTCTTGCCACTATTGCAACCCATACGCTGCGTAGACGCTACGACGTCGGAACTGGCGCTTCCAGGTTGGCGCATCCCAGGTGAGCTGACGCACATTGTGAAAGCAAACTGACGACACAGCCAACTATCTGTGAGATTTGATCCAAAAGACTACTGCCATTGTCAGAATAATCACACCAATGACGCCGAAATGGACAGCGGTCGTCGCGACGAGAAAGGCACCGACCGAGAGCGTCAGCGCCAGCACGGTCTGGATGACTGCATCGGCGAGCAAGATGACGCCAACGATGAGCGTGATCGTAGTGATTCTCTGGATAACCTGGGGATCGGCGGTGACCTCTTTAACCCGCTCAGTGTATTTCGTGCCATTCATGGTACGCCGGACGATGGCTAATATGATAGGCTTTCCCATGGCTGATGAGCCAAGGAGCACCAGTCCAACTACACCAGCCACGACCGCATGACGGAGCATGAGGGGCAACGGGCCAGTGTTGAAGAAGATCGCAATGCCGAGAGCGATGCCGTAGGCGGCTACCCCTAGCAAGCCAAACCCCTCGATGCGCCGTCGCCAGAGGGAGATAACTAACGCCCAGACAGCTGGAATAAACCAGGCGATC
Organism: Ktedonobacteraceae bacterium; assembly: GCA_035493895.1. GTDB lineage: Bacteria > Chloroflexota > Ktedonobacteria > Ktedonobacterales > Ktedonobacteraceae > DATJHM01. The sequence continues at coordinate 936 of DATJHM010000115.1, read as the reverse complement.
GCCAGCGCTTTGGTATCATTCCCCACCGAGGAGCGGATAGCAAAGTAAACAGGCAACGGCACCAACATCATAGCTAAGCGCAGATACAGGAGCCACTGAGGGTTTGTACGTTGTTGCGTATCCATATTCATCCTTTCATACAGAGCCTGCTAGAGCCCCTTCGTTGCAGCATCGACGATTTCGTTGATAAAGAGCTGAATAATATTGGCATGCCCCGCGCCCTTGATGATAACTGGCTCCACGTGGAGATATTCACGAGCGGCCCATTGTTTCCATTGCGGGCGGATAGCATCGTCTTTTTCTGCCGAGATGTAGACGTATTCCACCTGGGGAAGCTCGGTGAGGGGACAGACTTCAGTCATACCGGGAGCTATCGCGGCCATGAAACGGGTGTAGATGTTAGAGAAGACCCGTTCATGCCTGGAGGCTTTCAGGAAGGATTGTCCCGGATGTGGGATCACTGCGTTTATCAGCACGATCCTGCGTACTGGTCGGGCTGCCGCCACGAGCGGCAAGAACAGCCCGTGGTTGGAAATTCCCAGAAGGGCCAGCTCCCCCTCAACATCACGCAAGGCTTCGATCATGATCTTAGCGCGATCTCGATTCGGAGTCTGTGTTTTCAGGTTGGGTATCCCGACGAGTCGGCAGGGGAAACCACGTCGCTCGAATTCAGCTTGCAACGGGCCAAATCCGAGTGCCGGATTGAAGCCCTCAATTCCATAGATAGCAAAGGTAATCATTTCTTCCCTCCACGGCACCCGCGAGGGGATGCCGCTACATCTGCGGAGCGTTTTCCCTCGACGATGGATAGTTCCCTGGCTCATTCCTTGCGAGTGGCCCGGTCAAAGAGCGCCACCAGCTCCCGCGCATAGAGATCCACGTCCAGGTCTGGATCGGCAATGAGGAGAGAAGGCAAGGCATCAATAGCTCTTCTGA
>DATJHM010000114.1:0-32713 GCA_035493895.1 Ktedonobacteraceae bacterium | reverse complement strand
AGCAACAAGCATCTGTAACACTCCCATATGCTATACTCAAGGAAAAATAGCACAAGGAAGAGAACCAACTATGCAGATCAAGATTCGCTATTTTGCTTCGTTGCGGGAGATTACGGGGCGGGGAGAAGAGTTGCTGGATGTGCCCGATGGCGCGACCGTCGCGATGGTGCGCGAGCTGTTGAGCACGCGCTATTCGACGTTGCAGCCAATTCTGAGCCGTTGCATCTACGCAGTCAACCGGGCCTATGTACAGGCTGAAACGCCTCTGAACGCTCAGGATGAAGTCGTCTTTATCCCTCCTATGGGAGGAGGCAGCCAGGAGGAAAAAACTGTGAGCGTACTGGTACAACTCACCCATCAACCGTTAGAGCGGGACGTACTGGTCCAGGCCGTCAGTCATCCCAGCGTGGGCGGCATCGTTGTCTTCGAGGGCGTCGTGCGCGATCATGCACGCGGCAAGCAGGTACGGTACCTCGAATACGAAACCTATGAAGAGATGGCAGAGCAACAGATTCACGCCATCATCGCCGAGGCCCGGACACGCTGGGACGTCAAAGGGATCGCCGTAGCCCATCGCTTTGGACGCCTCGAGATCGGTGAGGCAAGCGTGATCATTGTCGTCGCCAGCGCGCACCGTGGAGAAGCCTTCGATGCCTGCCGCTATATGATAGATACGCTCAAAACGACCGTGCCTATCTGGAAAAAAGAGGTCGCCACGAACGGTGAGGAGTGGGTCGAAGGATAGCTCTCTCCTTCCCAGTGAAATTGCCGCACCGTTGAAGATTATGCTCTTATTGCCAATAGAACAGAGGAAGAGGCCTTTTTTAGAAAAAAGCTACATTATAGAAACAACCTGCGTGAATAGACCACGAAGCAGCGTTTTTATGTTATATTTGACAATAAGAACCAGCAATGTCTGCAAATTTGCCTACTCTTTGCAGCCTGGATGTACATGGAAAAGTTCTCTGGTTTTCTCGGAGGTTGTTGATGAACCTATTCGAAAAACAGTCCCGCCTCAATCAGTTTTTTGCCCAGAATCCGGTCAATGCTGCCTATCTAGCAGGAGCGCTCTCTTCACGCACTACCTTTGGACACATCAGCGACGTTGACATCGCCATCCTCCTGATGGACCAGATCAAAGCAGATCAATTCTTAGAATACCGACTCTACTTTTTTAGCGAGCTGGCAAAACACCTGGAGTCCGACACCATTGACGTCATGATCTTAAATCAGGCCTCACACCTGCTCAAATTACAGGTGATCAAGCATGGACAGGTTCTCTATAGCCGAGATGAAAAACAACGCGTCAGCTTCGAGAGCAAGATCGTTATGGATTATCTCGATTTCAAAAAATTCGACGAGATCCAACGTCAGGCACTCACACGACGCTTGCAGAATCAGGCTTTGCACGTCAATCGAGAACTGATCCAGCACCAGCTACAGCTTTTGCACAAAGCGATTGAGATTCTTCAGGTGGTCGCAAAAGAAGAACGCGAACAGTTCATCGCCGATTACCGCATCTATGGTCTGGCAGAGCGCTACTTGCAGCAAGCGATAGAAGCATGTTTACAGATCTGTAGTTTACTGGTTGCTGCCTTTGGCCTGCGTCGACCTGAAGGCTATCACGAGCTTCTCAGCGTCATTGCTGGTCAACAACTGATGCCACGTCCGCTGGCTTACCGTCTGGAGATTCTCGTCAATCTACGCGAAGCCCTGGTCTATGACGCGGAAAGCCTCGATCATGAATTGCTTTATGAGCATCTCCAGCAACGTCTGACGGATCTGGCCGAGTTTAGCAGATTGTTTAGCCAGGAGCAGGCATGAGGCAAGGATTGACAATAACGAAGCAGGGAAAGCGCTCCTTTTTTTCCCCGCTTCGTTAGAGCCTGGACAGGCAAGAGGAAGAGGAATTACAATTCGCTAGCAGCACGTAAGGTACGCGCCTGGCTCAGGGCGGACTCAGCGTCGGCTGGGCGATTTGTTTCTTCGTAGATCTGCCCCAGCGTCTCGTAGGCCAGAATTAACGAAGGGTCAATAGAGATCGCCTGTTGAGCCATATCCAGGGCCTCATCATAGCGTTTCACTTCGCGTAACGTGTCCGCCAGATCATTGTAATAATCGGCGTTCAGGGGATCGCTATCGATGGCATTTTCGTAATTCTCAATGGCCTCTTCGTGACGACCCAGGCCATCATAAGCGGTAGCCAGTTGATAATACCCCTCAGGATCGTCCTCGGATTGCGTCAGCAGCTCTTGAGCTGTCGTAATCGCATCGTCATAGCGACCAAGAGAATTGTACGTTTCAGCCAGACCAGCATAGGCCGCGGCCAGATCGTCAGCCTGGAGCGTGCCCGTATCACCACTCTCCACCAGTCCCTGATACACAGCCAGAGCCTCATCATAGTGCTCAGTCTCTAAGTAGGTTTCGGCAATGCTAAAGCGAGCCGTCACATTCAGGGGATCGAGCTGGATCGCTCGTGCATAGGCGTCGATAGCCTCTTCAGTATGGCCTTGCAGGGAGCGCCAGGTACCCAGGTGTTCCCAGGCCTGTGCATCATCGGGACTCATCTCGACAATGCGCGAGTAGATCTCGGCCGCCTGATCGCGCTCGCCCATCTGCTCGTAGACCGCTGCCAGCATGTCATAGCCTGCACGGCCATCAGGCTCGAGGCTCAACATCTGATTGGCAGTAGAGAGCGCATCGTCGTAGCGTCCCATATCCAGATAAATACCAGAGAGCTCGGCATAGCGTGAAGCATCGGCAGGATCTTCATCAATACGACGTTCCTGGTCCATAACACGACGCCACTGATCATTAATCCGCTCACGCACATCACGCAGGCTATCGGCGGAAGCGGTATTATCAGGATTGAACATCAGTGCCTGGCGATAGGCCTGGATGGCATCTTGATACAGATTCTGCGTACGATACGCCTCACCAACATTAAAATAGAGCTCATCGTTCTCCGGATCAAGCTCCAGAGCCTGCTGAAATGTTTCCAAAGACTCCTCATGCATCCCTATTTCGCCATAGAGATTGCCGAGGTTAATATATGCATCAGTCAATTGCGGATCAAGATCAATTGCCCTGCGATAGCCAGCAATGGCCATTTCGGTGTCACTCATACATTGGCGAGCCAGAGCCAGGTTGTAGCGAGCCCGCGCATCGTTTGGGCTCGCCAGCACTGCCTGCTCAAAGGCCTCGGCTGCCGTTTCATAATCGCCCTCTTGCGCGGCGGCATTGCCTTTATCAGTCCATGCCTGTTCCTGACGGCTCACAAAGTGTACTGGAACAGCATTTTTTGCATCTTTAGGCTGTCCATTTTGCGTCTCGTCCATATGTACCTGTGTTCTCCTCTATATGTAAGTATCATGTAGCGCTTCTTAGCATATTGTCAATCCTTGCGTAGTATAGCACATATGGCCTACAATCCATACTATGAGAACCGTATCCGCGAGTACGCCTCAAACAACACCCAAAGCCAGGGCAATACGCAAAGCTACGGCTTGTTTTTACTCCACAATGGCTTGTTTTTGACCCGATTTTTAGACCAGTATAGCACATACAAACCCGATTTTCTGTACTATACTTCCCTCTCTTACTTCACTTTTCTTTTCCCTTTGCCCTACGATGAGAACATAACTTCATACGGTTAAATGGAGCCTATTCACCATCAGGAAAAGCCTCAACCTGTCGCCAATACTCATCAACCGTGTACTTATGTTGCAGATCAAACATTTCCCTCTCTCCTTTACCACATTCGCAAAAACCCTAAATATACTCAGAAGACAATACTACTCCTCACACTAAGCATAACACATTCTCTAAAGAGACAAAACAATCAAACTCCTAATGTAGCGAACGTTAATTGATAATTGTATGATTAAATCGTTCTATATAAAGAGAACTATTTCGATCATTGGAGGAGCTATCATGCCACAATCGCCAGAACCACAACATCATCACATCATGAGTCCAGAGGATACTGCACGCTGCCAGCGTGCTATCGATCTTGCCAACACTGGACAGAAGCAGCGAGCGTATCAGCAGTTTTGCGCGTTGTACAATCGCAACGCGAGCAACATAACACTACTCTACTGGCTCGCGTCTACCACGCCGTCGCTCGTTGAGGCTGAGCGGGCACTGGATACGATTGATCTTCTTGAGCCCAACCATCCAAATTTGCCTAAGTTGCGCAATCATCTCAGCAATATGCAACAGCGAGCCGCACACGCAGCAATGGTTGGAAGGGTAGGCCCAAGTCTGCAATGCCCCTACTGCCACCATGTCAGCCCGGTTCGCGTCACACGCAAAATTTCTGTTGGAGGATGGGTCTGGTTTGCCGCCTTCTTCCTCATATTCTTTGGTTTTATGAGTGCCCTTGCGCCGATAGCAGAGGCATACACGATGGAATGCACGGCCTTCTTCTTTCTGCTTGTCGGGATCGTCGGACTCTTCGTGATCAAGAAACGCGTCTATCATTGCGGGCAGTGTGGGATCACGTTTGGCGATACGGCACACTGAGCACAAAAAGAGGCGACATGTCTATTTCATCGAGGCGCGAAAACGTTCAGGGGGCGGGCGTAGAGCATACTTCATGCCCATCGAAGCAGGATTGCCAGAAGCAAGGCAAAGAGCGCCGCAAAACTGACGAGCGCTCTTTGCAAGACGTGTTATTTCACACGCAAGGTCAATTGGAACTCGTAGAGACTACCTGGGAAAAAGGACTCCGTATATTCAATCGGGCTGCCCGTCTCGTCAAATGCTGTACAGGACATGCGTATCCCGGGATCACCAGGCTGAATATGCAATAGTTCTGCCTCACGTGCAGAGGCAACACCGGCCTTGAACTTCTGCTCGGCCAGATAGGGATGCAGACCCTCGCTTGACATTAACTGATACAGAGAGCCCTCGGCAACCTCTTTCGCTCGCTGGTAAATACTAGCAGAACGTGGATAGGGCAGATAATCAACTTCATAGGCAATGGGCGTGTCGTTGCTCGTACGCAAACGCTCCAGGCGCACTACCTGCTCCTCATCGGTCAGATGAAGTTCTTCACGCACTATCTGCGAACCACGCACCAGCTCGCTCACAAACAGGAGACCACCAGGACGTTTTCCCTGCGAACGCAAGGCCTCTGAGAAACTGGTCAATTCACTGACCGTCTTCTGCTGCACACGTGGCTCACAGACAAAAGTACCTCGGCCATGCTGACGATACAGCAAACCTTCGTGCACTAACTCTGTTAGGGCCTGACGTACAGTCGCACGACTGACATGATACTGTGCAACCAGTTCGGGCTCAGACGGAATCGCCGTATGAGGCGCAAGATGACCAGCCTGGATTTGCTGCTTGAGCACTTCTTTTAGCTGGTAGTATAACGGTAATGGATTTGAACGCTCTAAAGTTGGCATTTCGGTTCCCCTTATGTCCAGACAACACAAATCAACGTAAATTAGAAGAATTATGGGAAGACTATATCACAAAAAACTCAGATCGTCGAGGGGTAATAGGATCAAAATAGGAAATTGTGAGAAAATGTGATCAAAAATTTATCCTGGTCCTTAAAGATGAGGGCCAGGATAAACATCTGCTTATGCAACTGGAATATTATTTGTCGCCAGGATGCGATCAATCTCACCTTTCAGGCGGCTGGGATGAGGGCCAACCAGGGTACCAATGACCTTGCCATCTTTAAAAATCATCAGGGTGGGGATAGCCTGAATGCCAAGACCACCAGGAGTATTATTGTTCGCATCAATATCCATTTTCGCGAACTGCAATTTGCCGCTATATTCACCGCTCAGGCGCTCAAAAACTGGAGCAATGGCGCGACAGGGACCACACCAGGCAGCCCAGAAATCCACAATCACCGGGGTGGAGGATTTAAGAACTTTGGACTCGAAATCCTGATCGCCCACATGGAACAGATTAGCGCTCGTGGCCATAACATCTCTCACTTTCTGTATCAAAATCTCTGTTGCTGATCAATTGTATGAAGATCTACTATCTAGAAGAACAACTCCACACGCAAATCTATTCCAGTATGGTTGCGTTCAGAAGAGCGCGTACAGTGTCTCTTTCCAGGCTCCTTAGCGACGACGACCGCTACCTCCGCCAAGAATTGAGAGCAGCATCAAGATATAGAGGAACAGATTGATAACGGTTAAAAAGATCGAAACCGTCATGCCAATGGCGTTAGGCGTCGTATTGGCCATGTACTTGGCCCGTTGAATGTAGTACAGCACAAAACCTGAAAAGATGGCAATCCCAAAGAATGAGATGAGCAGGGCAAAGGGAGTCGCACTAAACAAACCCTGGAACAGAAAGCCCAGGATACCGACGACGATCAACAGTAACAATCCAAAGAAGAGATAGTCACCCATACGCGAGAAATCGCGCTTCGTCGTCCAGGCATACACGCTGAGCAAGAGCGTCGTAATGGCTGTGAGAATAAAGGCTTCCGCGAGAATGCCCTGGTTTGCCCCACCATTGGCATACAGATAGGACCCAAGGATAGGTGCAAGGCCCATCCCTTCCAGAAAGGTAAAGAGGAAGAGCAGAAACAGGTTAATGCCCGGCTTCTGAATCAGAAATTGGAGCGCAAACAGGACAACGAAGCCCGCTATCACTATCATCAGATAGCTACCACCACCAATCCCAAGGAAAATGCCCATGAAAGCACCAATGGAGGCAAAGATAAACGAAACAGAGAGCAACGCAAGCACCTTACTCATCAGACTACTTGCCTGAATGGCGTCCGAGCCATAAGGAAGTGTCTGATATTGATAAGATGAGCCAAAGTTACCTCGACCATACCGCTGATTCCCGCCGCCGTATGGAGTATTCCACTGATTCCCACCATAGGGATTATTATTGTTAAACATTGTAAACCTCATAGGAGTGCCACACGCACTCTTCCTGACAGAGAACAAATCTTGCAATGAGCCATGTTTGCGCTTCCCACAGAAACTGCTGAGAGCGTTCACTGATATATACGCTGAGGGTTCGCAACAAGTTGCATTCCCCGGAACTCCGCCAGGGGGTCAGGTTTGCAGCATACCTTGGCAGGTGAGATTGTAACGAAAGCCAGCAAGCCATTATGGCCGTAATTGGCGGCTCCAGAAGGTGTATTATCGTTGCGAGGCAATTGGCTTCTCTGCTAAATCAAACACAGATGGGCAACGATAAAAAGCGCAGGGGAATTCCTCTTCATGTGCCGCCAGTATGTAGAGCTGCGGCAGATGAAAATTCCCCCGGCGGGAGGCGTGATGAGCGAGAGCGTTTGCAGAAACTACATGACACTCCACACGCCACAAATTTCACAGAAGGCGATCCCAATTTCGCCAAAGGTCTTGCTCCGTGTATTCCAGCGGTCATAGACAATCGCCAACGAACCACAATTCCAGCAGCGAGCACGACCACCGGCTTTACTCTCGTCCTCAAGTTGATGCAAGAGCACGCTCCGTGCCTCCTCAGAGCCTGTATAGCCAGGATTATACGCCAGATGTAGCAGATTACCCAGTGGCAAGCTAATCTCATGCGTTGGTGCCTGGAGTTGAGGCGCTTGCGCTGGCTGAGACGGTGGGGGCACATATGGCGGTGTAGGTGGCTGTGGCGGACGACGGAAAAGTTCACCACGAGCGGTACGACGTCCGCCCTCAATGGACGAAGGTGAATAGTCCTGGCGCTCTGGTCGGTCACCATTGCTTGAGCCTGAAGGCAACAATGGTTGATAGGGACCATTCTCAGCAGCCGCACGAGCTGCAACTGAACGACGCGCATGAGCCGGAGCTTCAGCGCGATGGTGCGCAGGAGCCGGTTCCTGCCGATTAGGCTCAGGCTCCGAAGGCTCTTTTACTTCAAAATGAGCGGTCGTCCTGGTCTCTTGAGCAGGAGTCTCGGGTACGTCAATAGAAGTCTCCTGAGCTGCAACAGGAGAAGATTCTGCATCCGCAGCATGCGAAGATGCAGTCATCTCAGGCTTCTCCGTTGGAGATGATTCAGCAACGGGATCAACCGGCGAGGATTTCTCGCTGGATGCTGCCTTCTCTGTTGTCGAAAGTTCTGCTGCTGAAGCCTCTGCTGGAGAACCCGCAGCCTGCTCAGGAGTTTGAGCAGCCGTATTCGTATTTTCTGGCTGTTCGGGCGAAGTAGCACGTTTGCGTCGGGTTACTGGCATAGGGGTTTTGCTCCATCATGTGAAGTTATAGTGTGAGTGCATACAGATGTAAACGCTGCACATTTATAATACCACGAAAAGTGGAAATACGAAAAAAGGGATAAATAGCAATGGGGCAAGCTTCTCTATGACACTTGCCCCATAAAAGCATCACACCGCAGCGCTATTGATCAGCGCGACCGGAGCGTAGTATTTAGCCTTTAAAGAAGTCCGCATTGACCTTAATATAGCTTTTCCACTCTTCGGGGACCGCTGATTCTTCGTAAATAGCCGTGACGGGGCAGGCTGGCTCACAAGCGCCACAATCAATGCACTCATCTGGATTAATGAAGAGTTGTTCATACGCTTCAGCACCGGGTTCATTCGGCGCAGGATGAATGCAATCAACAGGACAAACATCTACGCATGATGCGTCTTTAACGCCGATGCACGGCTGAGTGATTACATAGGCCATTGATCTAGATATCCTCCTCTTGGCACGCTCTGTAGGACATTTATACACAGCGGCAAAGTTCTATTTTCGGTCAGTTTTAGTATAGAGGGTTGTACAGGCAATGTCAATTGCCTGAAACCTGGACAGCCAATGCAACTTTCTCTTCCCTATCTTCTTTCTCTTCCTCTCTTCCTTCACCCAATCCAGCTACAGAGGGACTTCAAGTAGTCTCTATTCTTCTTTATCGGCAGGCGCAATTATTTCTTCAGGAATAGAGCAATATCACACGCACGTCACATCATCTGAGCTGCCAGAGATCTTGACAAATCACAGATCGGGTCGGTACACTTAGAAAGGTGCAAAAAACGTATGATCTCAGAAAGGAGAGCTCCTGATGTCTCTGTCGTATCTTACTATACATCGGTCAATCAGTCAGCAGGAACTCACCCGTCTGTTCATAACCCCTCACACCGCACTGTTCCTTGTTGTTGATACGCCACCGGCCCAGAGGGTGATTCTGCCCATTTCTGGGAGCGCGCGCATGTATCAACACCATTAACATCAATACAGATGCGTTTCTCCTTCTGGCCGTGGACCACTAAAGCCCTTATGGCAAATTCCCAACTGTTTTTTTGCCACTTCACCACTATCGTCTGTCCTTAAATTGTCTCGCCTTGCGCGAAAAGGAAATATATTTATGCTCACAACAGCATTCAAAGCCGCAGAAGCAAGCTATCGTCGAGATCTGGGAGATGGACTGGTTCTCCGCTGGGCGACCGCGCAAGACGCCGAACGTCTTGCGCAACAGGTCGGCCATGTATTCCGCCACAAAGCGGATGCTCCCCCCAATGCCCATCTGCAAACACTCGTGCGCCTCATGATGCGTGGCAATTTTCCCCACATGAAGCCCGGCGACTATGCCGTCGTTGAAGATACCCATCGTCAACAGGGCAATCCGCTTGTCGCTGGTGTCAGTCTGTGGAGGCATCAATGTGACTATGAAGGCATTCCCTTTATGCTGGGAAGACCAGAAATCGTCTTTACCGATCCAGAGTATCGCAAACGCGGCCTGATCCGCGCTCTGTTTGAGATGATCCATACGCGCAGTGCTCAGGAAGGGCATCTGGTCCAGGGCATCACAGGTATTCCCTACTTCTATCGTCAATTCGGCTACGAATATGCTTTTGATCTCGAGGGTATGCGCGGCACCTATCTCTCGCTGATCCCAAAGACCAAAGAGGGCGAACAGGAAAGCCTCAGACTACAGGAAGCCGATGCGACCGATATTCCTTTGCTACAGAAACTTTACGCACAACGTCGCACTCGCACCAATAGCATGGTCTGGATGCATATCTCTGATGACTACTGGCGCTATCAGCTAGAGGACTGGAAGCAATATGGTCCCGAAGAGCGACTTGCCAATTTTCAGGTGATCATCGACGCTCAGGGAGAAAAAATTGGCTATGTGCATATGGCAACCAGACGACGCGACAAAGTGCTCGGTATCTGGGACATGGAAATTGCACGGGGCACGAATCTTGCGGCCATCGCACCGTCCCTGCTACGCACGCTGCAAGCGTATGGCTTACAGATGGCAACGACGGAGGGTGAGAAGACTGAGCCGCTCAGCGAGATCCACTTCTTCCTGGGACGTAACCATCCCGTCTATAATGTGCTGGGACAAGAGCTTGCTCCCAGAGAACAGCCACCTTATGCCTGGTATGTACGCGTTCCAGATATTGCCGCATTTCTCAACCATATCGCCCCGGCTCTGGAGCAACGGCTGGAAAACTCGGAGAGGGCTGGCTATACTGGTGAGCTCAAATTAGACGTCTATCGCGGCGGCCTGAAACTGGTCTTCGAGCAGGGAAAACTCAATGGCGCAGAAAACTGGCCGGTTCCGCTCTATGATGCCGAAGTCCAGGGAGGCTGTCCACCTCTCCCCTTCCTACAGGTTGTTTTTGGCTACCGATCTATCAATGAGCTGATCACTATCTATCCGGATGTATGGGCCAATAGTGAGGGACGCACGCTCCTCAACATTCTGTTTCCCACACGGCCTTCGGTTGTGCAAGCATTATAGGGGGACAAAGAGATCTCTCCCTCTGCTGGAAGAGGTCTCTTTACTTCAGAGGATCGACATACAGATGAGAAAACGCCACTTCAGAACCTTTATTCTCCACATAGAGCCCTATCAGTCCTGCGAGCAACGGCTGCTTGTTGAATGTATCTGAGATCGTCTTGCCCACTGGCTTGTCGTTGACCATGAACACAAAACTATTGCCCTGAGCCTGAATCGAGAGCGTATTATTCTTGCCAGGGTCATCATTCAATGCAGGAATGGTACCATTTGCCAACGTATCCCAGTGTAAACCACCCTCATAGCGCATAAACATATACTGCTTGCCATTAGCTGGATCGATTTCGAAGAGATAATAGCTGGTTTGATCACTGCTGGCCCGGAAGACCACACCATAAAAGTCCGTCTGATAATCAGATTCGTCATCAGGACGATGCACTTGAGACATCGTTACGGTAAGATGAAAATTGGAAAAGTTGCCAGGCTGATCTGGATGGTAGAGCGCCAGAGACATATTGTCGCGCGACATATCGCGGATATGATACTTCCCATCGTCATAGAAAAAGGTCGCGTTCGACGGCCAGCCATCGTGATCCACCAGAAGATCACGACTGGTGGTACCCTTTGGAGGATCAAGAGCAGTACTCACCTTCGTGGTGGGATGGTTGTTGGCCCGGGAGAGAGCCAGGACCGTCACGAAACTGCCAGAGACGAGCAGAGAAAACATAAAAAAGGCCAGGCAAAGTAAACGCACCAGCCCTACACGCTGTACGAGAGAACGGCGCGGCTGAGGCGGCTGATCAGAAGCGATAGCATGAGAAAGAGGGCCGCTCAACTGTCCGGTACTCCTGACCAGGACAACGGCACGTTTGCTACTCGCCGCTCCCGAACGCTTCGCCTCTTCGACCGCCTGCGCAAAATCCCGACTAAAAGCCTCCAGTGTCTGATAGCGATCGTCAGGTTTTTTTGCCAGAGCTTTATATAAAACGCTGTCGATCTCCTCGGTCACGTCTGATCGAATGCGTGCCAGCGAAGGCGGAGGTTTATGGACATGCGAAAGCGCCAGGGCAATTGGCGTGTCTGCATAGAAAGGCAACTGCTTCGCTAACAGGTAAAACAGCGTGATCGCCATCGAATAGATATCTGAGCGGCCATCAACGGTCTGCCCGAGTGCCTGCTCAGGAGAGATATAGTCGGGAGTTCCGGCGAGTGCATCTGATGTGCGCGCAAGAGCACGCGCCTCTTTCTCAGAGTCCTGGGAGACGCGAGCGATGCCAAAATCAGAGAGGCGCACCAGGCCATCACTATCCAGCAAAACATTGGCTGGTTTCACATCGCAGTGGACGCACCCCTGCTCATGGGCATAATCCAGCGCGGCGGCAATCTGCTCCAGATACCAGACAGCCTCTTGCAGAGAAAGCGCGCCATGCCGTTGAATATAGTCAGCCAGTGTGCCTCCGGGCATATAGGGCATCACAATATAAGGAAGACCATCTTGCTGTCCATACGCATAGACAGGCAAAATATTTGGATGGTCCAATTTACTGGCAGCCTCAGCCTCGCGCAAAAAGCGTTGATAAAAATCCTTTGGCATCTGCCCATCAACACCATTCCGAGGAAGAAAGACCTTTACCGCAACTTTGCGTTCCGGCTGCTGTTGTTGTGCCAGGAAAACGGCACTAGAACCACCGTATCCAAGCACGCTTTCTAAAACACAAGAGCCCATTACCCTGCCAATGAGATTCTGACCCTTGGTCATCGCCATGCCAAAGCTCCTCTCTAGCCCGACTACATAAACAACACGTATCAGCGGAGCAACAGTCCACAGGAGGGTACGACCAGCACATAGATCCTCACGGTCATCACACCTGCCCCGTCCTGTATAGCGCCTGCTGCCTACGAGAAGGGTCACCACCACAAAGCGCCAGGCCACAATACGATTATCTGTAGAGGAAACAACAAATTTCTACTGCGTTGTTGGACTCTTCAGTGAGTAGAGCGCCTGACGCTCAAGCTAGCAACAGAGGGCGAGGCTAGCTTTTCCATTCCTCTATACTTAACTATACGTCATACCTGGTTTTTTGTTACGCGCATATGACAAAAAGCGCAAAAAACATCCTTTTTTCCTGAAGTGGTCCCTTGCCATACACAGAGAAAGACCAGAGCAACAAACTGCCCGCCGATTATGCCATGCTGTTGCGCATGGCAGATCCAGGCAGACACTATCTTGCGCAAAACGCATAAAGATCTACCACAGGCAACAGGATGCAGATAGGCGACTAGAAAGTAAACACGCCGTCACGCATAATCTCACGACCATCGACTTCAATCGTACAGCGTGTAGGAATAACATCGACATGAATTGTGGCATCCCAATTCGCGCCCGTAAACTGGGGATAAGGATTGCCAAATGCAACATGCAGTCCCGGCATCTTCTCATCCTGTAACAAATTGCCGCTGAGCTGCTGCAAACTCGTCAAGGTGCCAATCGCGAACTCGCCTGCCCGATTTCCATTAGGCACGGAGAAGAGATAGTCCCGCAGTTCCTGCATAAGCGCTTCATTTGCTGAATGCACTTCCGTAACGTAGCCATCTTTTACATGGAGCGTCACAGGCTGCTCCAGCACGCCATATTTCGGGGAGAAGTAGTCACCGAGCACGTCACAAACCAGCACACCATTCAGATTCGCAGGAGCGGTATAGACTTCGCCCTCCGGCAAATTCCCCCATTTCCCCTGTTCATGATAGCGTCCGTGACAGGGAACCCAGCGCCAATCCTCATGGAACGTAGCGGTCACATCACTGCCTTTGGCCGAAGTTACATGAATGGTATGCGCGGTACGAACCAGATCGTAGACTTCATTGGTCAGACGAAATATCTCGTCATAATCGGCACACATTCCCTCGACCATCAGCCGATCGTCGATACCAATCATATGACCATGGCGCACTTTTAGCTCGTTTGCCAGAAAGGGCAGCAAAGGAATACGGAACGCAATCTCGCCGGGTTGAGCTGTGGCAATATAATACGTCACGGTGGGTTGAGCCTCAAGCAAATCATTGCGCAGCGTCTCAGAGAACGCCGTCAGCGGTCGCGTGCCATATTGCTCCAGAAAGTGAATCGAGACTTGAGCATGTTGTTCACGAGCTGCATCCGCCACCTCGCGCGCAATATGTTCACGCTCATGATCGGTCAAAATAAACACACGATCCTGTGCGGTCACCCCCATACAGCGAACCGCACTCTGTGCACCATAGCGCATACGCTCAGCGAACGTTAACTGCTCAACAGGCACTTTTTTTTCTCCCTCAGACATAGAGCACTCCTTTTAGCACTTGCTGCTATTCTCCAGCATCCCTGGATAAAATGACTATATTCAGCAAAAGATTATAGGAATTGACAGGTATCGGCATTACACATAGACGCATTACGGGTAAATCTGGTAACAGAATAGCCTCATCAGCAGCAGAGAGACCTGCCTATGGTCCTGAAAAAGCATGTATCTGGCTCCTCTTCAGCAGAAGAAGCGCAGGAAGCATTACTTTTGCGGAGGATGCAGATCCTACCTATCCTACCTATGTTACCTATCCTACACAAATTCGCTTTTTTAGGAAAGGGCCCTTCTCATCTCTCTATCGACAAAAGACGGTTATTTCTTGAGGGAACGGGGAAGTTCTATAGTTAAGATGGAGATATGCCAGAAACAGAACATTGACAGAAACAGGATGTTGTGATAGCCATATATATATTAACTCTCGTATAAGGGAGAAAAAATAGCGATCGCAACATTCAACATACACTATCAAAAACTATCTGCCAGGCAGATAGGATACAAGCGAAATTGACAACCACGTCATATGTACATTGTATGCAAACATTAACCAGAGATATGCAAATATTACTGGACTACAACCAATTTTGCGAGAGAGTGTAGCGTATAGCTGTGTTATACTTGGGCGCAAAGAGATGATATATATGCAGTCAGGAACCAGCAGAAACCGGGCTACAAGAGAAAAGAACGCATTTTGCCAGGCGCCTGACCAATCCAGCCAGCGCTATAAAGGCGACGATAAAGGAGAAATCTATGGCTGATAGCTTCGGCGTCTCCCATCTCATTGAATACTTTATAAAAATGGACATAAAAATCGCGCAGGTGGACCGAGAGCGCGAAGTGATAGAACTGGCATTTCATGGTAATTATGGACAATGGCGTATGATCGTAGGCTTCCAACAGAGCGGGAACGTGCGAAAGCTTATGTTTGTGGTGCCACAGATTGCTAGTATCGGGGATAAGAGGCGGCAGGAATGCCTGGAGGCACTCATGGTCGTCAACTACCGCATCGCAATGGGTAAGTTCGGCCTCGATCTGGAAGATGGAGAAGTGCGTCTGGAAGAGACGGTTCCCCTTGCCGATAATTACCTGAGCTATGGACAATTCCAACTAGTTTTTGGCGCAATCATACAAACGGTCGCCATTTATCATAACCTTCTCCCAAGAATTATGCATACAGATGCGACAATATTAGAAGTAATACGCGCCTGCGAGCAAGAGTTTTTCCAGGATGAGGCCGGTTTTTCCCAGTCAACAGGGAGAACACCCCTGCTACCCAGCTCGCTTCAGCAATCCGAAAACGCGGATGAAGAGACCGACCTGGATGTAAACGATGTACTCGCAGAAGTAACACGCTTATTAAGACAGAGTCGGAACTAAAAACGAAGAGCCGGTTCCCTCTCCAGGATATTTCTTTCGTCGACACTGTTGCATACAACAGCGTCACACAAGGGGCTTACACGGCACCAAAAAGAAGGGTATCACTGAGGCTTTTTACTTTTGAAACAATAGCCGCTCTGTTGCCCACGTAAATAAGCATCCAGGAGAGGATTAGGCTCTTCTTCCAGCAACTCATCCTCCTCCTCAGATGAGGCAAGCGGACGAATAATAATCCAGGGATCAGGTTCCCCGGCAGGAGGCTTTTTGTGCGCACGTGTATGCTGAACGAGTGTCACAGAACTCCAGACTAAAATACTAGCAGCAACTGCCAGGCCAACATACGTAATCACCGTTGGATTCATCGTGTCCTCCGTCTGCTAAACGCAACTACAACAAGTCCATATCAGCTTGTACGGTTGAAAACTGTAAAGCGCTTCCCCTCCGTCTTATCTGACTATGATCGCGTTTCTTAAAGCAGAACTATCCTGATGACCTCTATGCAACGAGTTTCCAGGAAAGATCGACTGAGGGAAAAGACGCAACAAGAACGGCTGGTTCTTGCGCAAATTTCTTTCCCCTCATTCTACTTCCCTAAAACACAACATGTCAAAATAATAATGTAGAGATTTATAAGGTTGTAACCGTTCCATCGCCATTGACCTTTATGCCAACGGTAGGCAGGGGAGAGGTTGCAGGACCCTGTAGCACTGCACCTGACTTCGCTGGATCGAAGATCGCTCCGTGGGCCGGGCAGACCAGCGTGTGCGTATTCGGATCGTAATTGACGCTTACGCCCTCATGCGTGCAAGCCTGTTTATAAGCGACAAAATTCCCACTGGGCAGATGAATGAGCAGGCTGCTCTTGCCATCAGCTGGATTTGCGAACTGCTGCGCAGAATTGATGAGCAACGTTGTTGAGCCAACTACAGATCCCGTATGCGCAGGCTGCTTCCCATTCGTAGCGGGCTTCGTTGCGGCAGCCTTCGTTGCATTCTGCTGGGAAGCGGGAGTAGATGCGGTCTGCTGCGTGCCCGGCGTTTTTGCCCCGGCTGACTGCTGCGAAAGCCCTAAATGCTGGAAAAGATGCAAGTTAGTCGCCACCACTGCGCCAGCAGCCACCACGCCGCCCGCTCCCACCAGGGCCAGCACCTGACGGCGGTTCGGCCCGGAAGAGCGCTTCTGTGACGTATTCCCATACGATAATTTCTTCGAGACCCGCGCCGGGGGAAGTTGAGCCGATTTTGTCTTTTTTTGCTTACGTATATCTGGTTGGGCTGGCAAGAGCGGCGTTTCTGCCGCCTGTTGTGTCCACCAGGCAGCATCTTCAGCCATATTCACACCTCTGCTGCGTACTTCCTGGCGCGGAGGCGGTGCACTCTCACGCACGATTGGCGGAGTATACTCTTCACGCACTTCTCGACGCGGAGGCGGTGCACTCTCACGCACGATGTTCACGGCTGGCGGCTCAGCAGCTCGCAACGGCTGCACTGGACGCTCAGGCAGCGGACTCGTCTCTTTACGCTGTGGCAGACGACTGAACTGACCGGTGATTCCTGAAGGGGCGAACTGTGAGGAGGCGACGATCGGGCCTGTTGATGACTGTCTGGATTGCGGCTCAGGAGGTGTAACCTGTTTGGGGGTGATAGCCGCAAGTTTTCCGGTGATAATCGGTGGCATCAATTGCCAGGAACCCGACGCATGCCCTTCCTCAGACGTCTCTGGTACATTCCGTGTCTTTGCACCGGTTTGGCCGGTGCCGGTGACCGCAGTATGTCGCGAACTCGTTACTCCAGCTACCACCTGAGAATATGCCTCCAGAACATCGCTTACCTGCTGGAAACGACGCTGCGGGTCACGCTCAAGGGCCTGATGGACGACCGATGCCAGCGCAATAGGCAGATCGGGCACAAGCGAGCGAAGCGAGGGGAGTTGCTGCTGAACGTGCATCTGCGCAACCGCCAGAGGATCATCACCCTTAAAGGGGGGGGCTCCGCTCAAGAGCTCAAAAAGAATACAGCCGAGCGCATAGACATCTGAACGTTTATCAATCGCGCGGCCCTCAACGACTTCTGGTGCCAGATATTCGGGAGCCACCAGAAACGTCTCCGCCAGACTGAGCAGGTGTGCAAAAGGCTGTTGCGTCTGCACAATGCCACTCAGTTGTAAGATATGCATCAGACCAAAACCAGCTACTAATACTTGCTGCTGACTATCCAACACCAGATTGGTAGGTTTTAATGTACCATGCACCTGACCACGATTATGCGCGTGTTGGATCGCAGGCGCAATCTGCTCCAGCCAGTAAAGCACCTCCTCGTAGGAAAAACGCTTCTGCTTGCGCAGAAGGTCCGCTAACGAACCACCTGTCAGATACGGCGTAATCAGATAGGGATAGCCAAACTGTTCACCAAACTCATGCACGCGCAAAATATGCGGATGCTCCAATGCTACCAACGCAGGAGCAGCAGCAACAAAACGTTGAATAAAACGCTGATATGCATCGAGCGAGAAATGCTCGGGAGTAATAAAAAGCGTCAGGGCGACTATCTGCTGACTACTAAGATTCCGCGCAAGATAAACGGCATTCAAGCGGCTTTGACCCAGCAAGCGCTCTACCCGATACTGACCCTGTTTGCCAACTACCTGCCCGACAAATTGGTCTACAATCTCTGTTTGCATACAACATCTCTTTCCAAACGATGAACCCGCGAAAATCAGGCTATTCAGGTGACTTACAACATGCCCATACAAGGAGAGCAGTAACACCAAAACCAGAGGGAAAGCGCGCACAGGCTTGAGACCCGTGCATCCCATAGCTTCACTGTAAAAGAGTCTACATACTGTGTCATATCACGTCAATATGGATAGCTCGCAATAGGACTTGTGGGTAACCACATCAACTGAAAAAACTACTTCCCCGGCGGTCGGGTGGGAGAGAGAGAGGATAACACCCGACCGCTACAAAGAGGCTCTATCTGGGGTTGAGCATGAGGATGGGAGAGCTTCGCGAAACAAGAACATTTGTTCCACACGCAGATAGTACCATAGGTATTACGTATCTGTCAAGGGTTTTTAGAACAAAAGACCAAATATTGATAGTATTGATGATAAGCTGCCTGCACACGCAAGACGCTGACCTGCTGTAATGACCTCATTCATTATAACGATCAGACTTCCCTGTTGCGTGATACAATAAAACTGCAATAGCATCTCTCAGCAAAGCGCAAACGGGTCTGAGAAGATTGAAAAAGAGAAATCGAGGTAGATCCATCTATTATGGCTGATGTGCGACCATTACAGGGCATCCGTTTCTCACAAGAACGGGTAGGTAGCCTCGCGGAGGTCATTACCCCTCCATACGATGTTATTCATCAAGAGGCGCAGGCACGCTATTATGAGCGTAGCCCGTACAATAGTATTCGCATTGAGCTGGGGAAAGAGAGCCCCAACGATAACACGCTGGATAACGTCTATACGCGGGCCGCGGCCACGCTGGCAGAATGGCGCCATCAGGGCGTGCTGTATCAAGAACAAAAGGCCAGTTACTATCTCTACCAGCAAAAATTTCACCATCGGGACGAAAGCTTCACACGTACCAGCTTACTTGCCAGGGTGCGCCTGGAGCCCTGGAGTGCACGCGTTGTCCTGCCACACGAATATACGACGACAAAAGCGAAAAACGACCGCTTGCAGCTCTATCGGGCCTGCGCTACCAATACCAGCCCGATTATGTGCCTCTATGAAGATCCTCAGAACAGGCTACGCAAACTACTGACGCCGTATACGCAACAGCCCGAGGTCCAGATCACGGATGAGGTCGGTGAAGAACATCTGTTGCAGCCCATCCAGGATGAAACGCAGATTGCGCTTATTCAGGACTTTTTCTCGCAACGCCAGCTCTATATTGCCGATGGCCATCATCGCTACGAGACAGCGCTCAATTATCGCGCCGAAGTACACGAGCAGCGGCGTGAGCTTCATCCAGACGATGCCGTCAATTTCACTTTGATGGCGCTGATAGACGTAGAAGATCCGGGCATGCTCGTTCTGCCAACACATCGCCTCCTCTCGAATCTGAGCGATGCCGCCCTGGCGAAGTTAACTCCACAGCATCTTGGCCAGTTCTTCCATGTACAATCGCACCCCGCCGGACTGGATGCGGCACAGGTTTTGCGCGTTCTCGAGACGCAACGAGATCAGCAACATGCGCTGGTCGTACATACCCCGGAGCAGACGCTTTCACTCCAGATGAATGCGGAAGGGCAGCGTTTTATGCACGAGAGCAAGCGTGCAGAGTCCTGGAACACGCTTGATGTGGCGATTGCACAACGGCTCATCTTAGAGGCTCTGCTGGGTCTACGTCCCGAAGATATGACGGCTGGCACCTATGTACGCTACTCACACGAGCCCGAGCAGGTACTGGAAGAGGTACGTCGCGGCTCCGCGCAGGCTGCTTTGTTGCTGAACGCCACTCCGTTACGGCAGGTCTGTGATGTGGCGCAGGCTGATGAGCGTATGCCGCAGAAATCAACCTACCTGTATCCCAAATTGATCACTGGATTGGTCATGAATCCATTGTGGTAGGGGATGAGATGAACTCATCCCCCGTTCTGGTTGAGAGATGCAAACATCATACGCAAAGGGCCCTGTTCAATAGACATGCGAACCAGCGTACGCAGGAAATCTTGCTCCTCCACCGGTACCTGCGAGTCAGGAGAGAGCACAGCGGCCGCAGCCTGTGCCAGCCGGGCATCCTGTTCTCGATCGGCAAGCTGAAAGAGCTTCGCCTGTAAACGCAAACGCTGCTCAAAACGTTCGCGCCAGTGATCATCAATAAGCTCGGGTAACGCCTCATCGACGAGTTCTTCCAATAAACGTTGGAGCTTCTTTGTCTGTGGGGCTGTCAATTTACGCGCCCCCTGGGAAGGTGCTTCCGTACTATAAAATTGCAGATAGCGGGCAATAAAAGGCTCCGTACGCTCCATAGGATCATACAACCAGGAGAGGAACTCCGGAAGTTGAAAAAGCTCGCCTCCACGCTTCGCCAGCGCCAGTGTTTCCGCATCAAGCGCAAGAGGGGCCAGCGCTGTCTCTGGCAAAGTATCCTCGTGCGGTGCGTTCTCCAGCATCGAACGCCAGATGACATAAGAAATAGGCAATTTCCGGCGGAGCTGCTTGCTTGTCTCGCTCGCCTGCAAGATCAGGGCACGCGCAAAATCAAAGGGAACTACAAAGCTAAAAAAACCCTGCTCCTGTAGATCCTGGACCAGACTGGCACGGCGCTCTTTATCCATGCCATCAATACCATAGCAATCTTTAATGCCCACTGTGTCCTGATAGAGCACGTTGATCCCTTTCAACAAACCATCAGGACGTAGCCAGGAAAGCATCACCAGCTGCGAACCGGTACCATCAATATAGCTCGCCCGGGCCTCATGGGGAACCAGTTGCATCACATCAATCTCTTGCGAAGGTGGGGTATCCACGCTGGATGCGCTTTGCATCATCAGACGCCCAAGCGTCGCACGAGCCTGTTGCTTCAGGGCGCGCGGAGCACTCGTTGACAGGACATAATTCAGCGCAGGCAGAGATTGTTGCAAGGCAACAGGCCCCAGTTGCTCCAGCGCTTCAACCACAGCCGTAGCGACCTTCACCGGCTGATTCTCCAGTAGAGGGATAAGCAACTGGGCGGCACGAGCATCATTACAGCTACCAAGCCAGCTAATAAAAGCCAGACGGCGCTCAAGGGGCATACTGATGACGTCTTGCAGAATCGACTCGATCCCCATCTCACTCTTACCGACAAGCTCCAGCAGGCGCATCTGCATCTGCTGCATGGCGGAAGCGGGATCATTTAAATACTCAACCATTCCATCATCCACCATCTCAGAACCCAGTTCTTTTAATACGGGAGCCAGGGCCAGTTTCGCCAGATCGCTGAGCGTAGGATCGGTGACCAGATCTTCTAATTCTTCAAGATCATCTTCAGAGGCCACTTCAGCAAGGATAAGGATAGCAGCCGTATGTGCCGCAGCATCGCGACTGCGCAGCAGGTGTAGTACCTTGTCACGCGCACCCTCAGTCCATTCATCCTCCAGGCGATCAAAATAGTGCTGCAATGTCTCGCTATCGAGATCATCGCGGCGACAAATAGCAAGCAAGATACTATCAACACTGTCTTGCGGAGGTCTTTGATGTCCTCGCGGCATAGATTATCTCCTTTTCTCGTAGGAGTGGTTTTGTCTGGCGTTATGGGCACACCACAATGGAGCCCATTGTACCACGTTGTCCAGAGAGAGTCGAGCACCACAAAAAGAGAGCATTCCTGTCTGGAATGCTCTCCCTGTCATATCGAAATGCGCTTGTGGTTGCCACAAACGAGAACTGGACCTACGGCGTAGGAGTGGGAGTGGGAGTGGAAGCCGTCGTTGGCGTCGGTGTCACTCCAGATGTTGGCGTCGGCTGCGGCGTCGGTGATGGTGTCGCCGTTGGCCGGGGCGTTGGTGTCGCTCCTGGTGTCGCCGTCGGGCGGGGCGTCGGTGTCGGCGATGGCGTCGCCGTCGGGCGGGGCGTCGGCGTTGCGGCCGCAGGCGTTGTCGTACCACCACTGGACAGAGAAGTCGCGACGAATGAATTGATCGTTATCGTCGCCCCAGACGCAAGCACACGCACACCATCCTGCCCACTGGTCAGCGAACTATCCGTGATCGTCGTTGTCCAGCTCGAAGGTTCGCTACCAGCTGTCGCCCAGACCTTCGCCGAGAGCGTCGTCCCCACGGCGCGGAAACGCAGCGCGTATTGCGTGCTGGCCGTTGCCGCAAAGGGCACGGTCTTGATCACCGTCGTGACCCCGTTCACCTTCTTCTGGATCACCAGACTGACCCCATCGATGTAGGCTTTGTACCAGTTATTGCCATCTGTAAAACGCAACACCGGACCAAAGTTGTTATTCGTGAAGTTGTTGATAGAACCCGTAAGCAACGCGTCAGAGTCAGCGATTGCCGGCCCCAACACCGCACTATAGCTCAGGCTGGCATTTGTCACCAGACCTGTATTGTTGGCGACTGAGAAAGCAGTGGTAGCGTTTGCATCTGCGCCCCAGGTCTGCCCATCCGAAGCGGTACCCCAGAAAGACTGATTCGCTCGATGGAAGGTATCTTGCGCCAGCGTTGCTCCATTCGCGGGCGGCGTGCTCGTCGGCGTCGGAGCCGCGCTCGTCGGTGTTGGCGTCGGAGCCGCGCTCGTCGGCGTCGGTGTCGGAGACGTGCTCGTCGGCGTCGGCGTCGGTGTTGTCGTACCACCACCAGTCAAGGAAGTTGCGACGAACGAGTTGATCGTCGTTACCGCGCCCGATGAGAGCACACGCACGCCATCCTGCCCACTGGTCAGCGAACTATCCGTGACCGTCGCCGTCCAGCCGGAGGGCTCACTGCCCGCTGTCGCCCAGACCTTCGCCGAGAGCGTCGTCCCCACTGCGCGGAAACGCAGCGCGTATTGCGTGCTGGCCGTTGCCGCAAAGGGCACGGTCTGGATGATCGTTGCGACTCCGTTTACCTTCTTCTGGATCACCAGACTGACCCCGTCAATGTAGGCTTTGTACCAGTTGTTACCATCCGTAAAACGCACTATCGGACCAAAGTTGTTATTCGTAAAGTTGTTGATAGAACCCGTAAGCAACGCGTCAGAGTCAGCGATTGACGGCCCGAGCACCGCGCTATAACTCAGGTCGGCATTCGTCACCAGACCCGTATTATTGGCGACTGAGAAAGCGCTCGCTGCATTCGCATCTGCTCCCCAGGTCTGTCCATCCGAAGCGGTCCCCCAGAAGGATTGATTCGCTCGATGGAACGTATCCTGCGCCAGCGTTGCTCCATTTGCGGGCGGCGTGCTCGTCGGCGAAGGCGTTATCGTCGGCGTCGGCGGGGTTGTTGGCGTCGGCGTTGGTGTGCTGCCACCACTGGTCAAAGAAGTTGCGACAAACGAATTGATTGTCGTCGTCGCACCCGATGAGAGCACACGCACACCATCCTGCCCACCAGTCAGCGAACTATCCGTGATCGTCGTTGTCCAGCCGGAGGGCTCACTGCCCGCTGTCGCCCAGACCTTCGCCGAAAGCGTCGTCCCTACGGCGCGGAAACGCAGCGCGTATTGCGTGCTGGCCGTTGCCGCAAAGGGCGCGGTCTGGATGATCGTTGCAGTTCCATTCACCTTCTTCTGGATCACCAGATTGATCCCATCGATGTAGGCCTTGTACCAGTTATTGCCATCCGTAAAACGCAACACCGGACCAAAGTTGTTATTTGCAAAATTGCTGATAGAACCGGTGAGCACTACATCAGAGTCTGTGATTGACGGTCCAAGCACTGCACTATAACTCAAACCGGCATTCGTCACCAGGCCCGTGTTATTGGCGACTGAGAAAGCGCTCGCCACATTCGCATCTGCTCCCCAGGTCTGTCCATCCGAAGCGGTGCCCCAGAAGGATTGATCCGTTCGATGGAAGGTATCCTGCGCCAGAACAGCTCCATTTGCGGGCGGCGTGCTCGTCGGAGAGGGAGACGGTACGGGTGTAGGGGTTCCGCCTGTACCACCACCGCTCGGGCCACCTGTGATCTTCCCAAGTTTGTTCGCGAACTCTTCTGTAAACCAGATCACATTATTGGGGCCAGCATTCAAACCATCATGAGGATGGCCACCACTGGAAGGTGTATTAACGATAGAAAGCGAACCAGAACCATTACTATTCAAATAACCGTAGATACCCTGGAGCGAATCAGTAAACCAGATATAACCATTCGCATCAGCAGTAATACCAGAAGTATGAGAACAGGAGCCACATGCGGACTGATATGGATATTCAGTCACCCCATTATTTGTACCAGGAGTAGCCTGTGAGAGCACCAGACGACCAACAGCCGTCGCCCATCCCTCACTCCACCAGACATTCCCATTCTGATCAATCGTGATCATATGAGGCGTGACACCAGAGGTAGAACCATTGCGAATTTTATATTCTTTCAGCACGCCACCCGTAGTATATTCAGCAATCAACGCTACCGCATCACTATTTTCCGTGAACCAGACATTGTCAGAACTATCAACCGTAATACCATAAGGCACACTATTCGAGGCAGGCGTAGCAATCTCTGTAAACGTTTGCGTTGAAGGATTAAAAGAACCAATTTTATTTGAATAATGTTCCGTGAACCAGACCACGCCCTTTGAGTCAATCGCCACTCCCCACGGACCAGAACCGGCAGTGGGTACAACCCATTGGCTATACGTATTATTCGAGGGATTATACATTCCTAAAGAGTTCGTCATTGGCATAGGAAACCAGGCACGCCCCTGCTTATCAAAGGCGACGAAAAGCGGTTGCCCAAAACCCGCTGGCAACTGATGGGATGTCACCCAGGAACTCGCTTGCGGATTATAGACATCCAGACGACCAGGAGGTGTACCGGTGCTACAATACGGCGAGGGATCACAGCCAGGCACTGCCACCCAGACATTACCACTGCTATCAAAGGCTGTCCCCCAGGGATCTGAACCTGCATTAATGGTAAAATCCGTAGCGGTTGGCGTAGCGGGAGACGCATAAGCCGTACCCGGAGCAACAAAAGCTCCAAGAGCTACGGAAGCGCTTGCACAGAGTATAGCTAATGCTACTATGCAAGCAAGAATACGCTTCCTTTTCATAACGTCCTAACATCCTTTTTTAATCACATATATAAAAATAAACTTACTTACTATATACAACGTTAAATTTGCATGAAGTTCACCATTATTCATTTTATCAATGACTTTTTGCTACACAAACTATGGAACAGCCCACAATCTTCCTGACACAAAAATGGACCCCGGTTTCCCAGGGTCCATTTATTGATAATTATCGATATTTAAGCTACACGCAATGGCTTCCTGCTTGCCTAGCCACCAATGTAACCAAGAATATCACTTCCACCTTGCGTCGTGAAAGAAGAGGTACCATACGTATTCCAATACATAGGACGCTCTGCCACAAACGGCGCATTATTGGCAGACTTGACGGCCATCGATACCTCATAGGAGGCATCAACACCCGCACTACCCATGCTCGAACGCACAAGCGCACTCACATCAACCGTGGAACGCTGGTTGGCCTTGACTACATACGAACGGCCAATTGCTGTTCCCTTCCCATTGACCAGAATCACGGTGATTGTCTCATCACTTGCGGTAGGATTCTGTAACGTCAACCATTCATTGTAACCGGTATTGCTATAGCCTTCAGCAAAACTATAGACACTCTTCGATGCAGGACCCGGCTGGCCAATGATGTCAGAGACACCTTGCGCCTTCGTGGTGTTACTGCCAATCGTATGCTGATAGGCAAAGAACTGCACACGCTGCACGACGATCTGCGCGCCGGTCGATTTCACTTCCGCAGAAACCTCTGGCGTGCTACCGGGGAAGGTATTTGCCGCATTCACATTCCACACGGTCTGACCATCAGCCGGAATCGTGATATTCGTCGTGCTGGTCGTACCAGTTCCGGACTTCAGAATAACCTGTACCGTTGCAGGTGTCCCGGCGGGATCAACGTTCGCGATACTCAGATTCTCTTGATAGCCCATGCCCGTGTAGCCCTCTGCGAAGAGCCAGTCATTTGCGAGCGTTTGTCCACCCACAACGTCGGCCGCTCCATACACGCCATACACGTTGCTGAAGTAGGTGGGGCGTTCCACCATCACAGGGGCGGTCGAAGTCACCACCGCCGCCGTGTCAATAGGCATACTCAGCGCATTTGCAGAAAGCGTGCCACGCGTATTGGGAGATAAATCGACCGACTGCGTCCCAACCGATTTACCACCAGCGTAGTACGTCGCAGATACTCTGGCCATGCCCGTACCGGGGTTCAAAATGCTGATATACGATGTCGTCTGGCTACCAGTAGGCACATCCGCGAAGTAGAACTTCGTGGCCAGTTGCGTCGTTCCGAGCACATCTGTACCACTGCTGATGCCGTGATAATTGACAAAGTACATCGGACGCTCTGCCACGATACCATTACAATTCGCTACATTGATAATCGTCGCTACAGAAGCGCCGTTCGACTGCGTCCAGTCAATCCCAAGGTCACTATGCACCGGCTGCGTCACGCGCGAGGCCGCAGGAACATTGACCGCCACCGTTTTTGTATGCGGGGTGCTGGGACTGTTATCCATACTATAAAGATACTTCAGACTGACTGCGCAAGCTGTTGCGCCAGGATTCTCCAACGTGAGATATTCGCGGAAACCCTTACCCACACGCCCCTCAGCAAAGTACCAGGTCTTGCTCACTGGTGCGTTGATAGAGCCAGGAGAGACGTTCGAGGGCGGTGGCGTCGGATTAGAACCTATCACGGGAGCAACAGAGCCCGGCAGTGCCGGTACCCCGGTCTGCGCAATCTTACCGATCTTATTCGCAAATTCTTCCGTAAAGAAGACGTTGCCCGTAGGACTAACGCCTATCCCATCATGCGGATGTGGATCTGTGCCTCCAGTAGCCATCTGATACGTAGTAAATTTGCCGTTGCTTAACGATACTACCTGCTCGCCAGACGAATCAGTCGCCCAGACGGTACCGTTGCCATCGACAGCAACGCCTGAAATATGGACTGCGCCAGTAGCGGGGGTAGTAAAATACTGAATACCATTACTGGTCCCATTTTGTAGCGAAGCAATCGTCAACTGATAGAGACGGTTATCAAAACCTCCACTGACCCAGATATGACCTCTGGCATCATAGGCAATCAGATGAGGAGTCGTGGAATTCGCAACAGGCGACAGCATATGATAGTTATTGATTGACGAAGCTGGCAAAGCACCAGTGGCAGGAGGAATAAAACTACCCACGCCTGGAGTTGCAGAATCGTTCTCCGTAAACCAGATCGCCCCGGAATTCGGATCAGGACCCGTAATACCGTACGGCTTAGGATAGGGAGTAGCAGTTTCCGTCACAGCACCAGTGGACGTATTCAGCTCACCAATCTTATTGGCCAACACTTCCGTAAACCAGAGATTGCCATGCGTGTCAAAGGTGATGTCAAAAGGACCAGCTGAAGCAGTCTTCACAGGGAAAGACTTCCAGACTGAAGCACCTGTATTACTAAAGTTTGGCTGCAATTCACCAATAGCATTTGCGGAAGGCATCGAGAACCAGATATTGTTACTCCCATCAGCCTTCACAAATTCAGGCCCCGAAAAGCCAGCCTGATTTGGGATCGTAAAGGTGCCCACCATGCCAAGGCTACTATTTACCGCTACAAGGGATCCCTGGCCATTCGAAGCACAAACAGGATTTCCGTCACAGGAGACTTTCGCTACCCATGTATAGCCACGTCCATCAAAAGCAACTCCCCAGGGATCAGCTGCGCCCGGCAACGATGCCAATGTCGGTGCCGATGCCGCATGAGCCGTCTGCAAAACCCCAAAGGTGAGTCCTGCACTGCCGAGCAACACCAGTAGCGCGATCCCCAGGCGCATCGGCATGCTCATGCGAAATCCCTTTTTCGTCGATACTTGTTCATTCATAGATAATTTTTTCCGCTCCTATGATTGTTTGAATTTGAGCAGTGTTTTGTATTTATTTCATAAAAGCCCGAGGATATTATCTTGCGCCAACGCTAACTGAACAAGACACAAAAGGATCAAAAAATATGATCTTCAGGGCCTATTTCTGCTCGTATGCTTCATCGCAATCATAACGAGTGACGCACGGCTTTGCGTCTGCGCAACAACACACCGGCCCCACTCAGGCATACTATAGCAATAGTATAAAGGGAGAGCAGAAGCCAATGCCAGCATTTAGAGAAAAGTACCATTGCTAGAGACAAAACTGTAACTACGGACGGCAATGAGTAAGCTAACGCAACAGAACTTTCGCTCAGTGCCGGTGTTGTAGGTGTGGCAGAGACCGCATCCGCTGTAGGTGTGACGGTCACCGGTGTCTGCGGAGTCGCCTGCACTGTTGGCTGTGGCGTGGGAGAGGGCGAAACCACAGGTGTCGCGGTCGGTCTGGGAGTCGGGGCTACCGTCGGTCTGGGGGTCGGCGTTGCGGCGACGGGCGTTGGCGTGGGGGGAATAGGGGTAGCCACCGGTTGCACCGCCGCTTCTGTCGGTGAGGGAACTACTACGGGGACTGTTGGTTGCGCTGTCGGCGAGGGAGCCACCACGGGTGCTGTCGCGTCCGCTGGCAACACTACATTATGCTGCACTGAGCTTGCAATGAGCTTGATAGGCAGCATGATCGTATGCGTACTCGCAACATCGTAGGCCACCACGCGATGCTCACCCGCACCAGCGCGAGCAAGAAGCAGCGTGACCCGAAATGTGCCGTAAGCGTCGGCATGTATCGCCGCAGGTTGGCAGGGCAGCCAGGCATCATAGGTCAGGTTTACCGCACCATGAGGCGTAAAACCCTGCCCTTCTAAATGCAATGGCTTGCCCATCGCCATCTGCCCGGTATCCAACATCGTCAGCTTGACCCCGGCCACCGAGGTCACGCTGATTGAGCCACACATCACAGCGGACGACGTCTGCGCACACGGCACGGAAGAAGCTGGGCTGCTACTGGCTGTTGCGACTGCATGGGTACTATCCTGCAACGATGGTATGCTCAAAAAAGAGAGCAGGAGGAGCAGGCAGGTCGCCGTCAACAAAAAAAGCGTCCCCCCCAGCCAGAGCACAAACTCCAGGCGTCCAGGGTACAGCAACCACCAGCGCACCCGATCAAAGGGATGGAACACGAGCGCCCTCTGCGAAGCCACATGCTCGGAGCGCTGGGCGACCCGTTGCGCAAACTGCGAATTTGCCCCCTGACCAGCAGTCCAGGGAATCATTTCCGGTCGCACGCTGTTCGCCTGTGCCGCTACGGGCGAAAACTGCGGAATAGCCTCATCCTCATCTTCGTGGGACAGCTTCGTCGTTTTCTTCACGCCTCCTGTCTCATAGGGCGGCTGCGTATCCAGTTCCGCGATATCCAGTTCCGCATTCGATAGCAGATTCCCAGACGGGGCACGATCTTCTTTGCGCAGATCTGCCACCTGAGCCACCGCCGCCGGTTCTGCATCCGGCTCATTATCTACAGGGTCAGACAGCAAGGGCATATCGGCGGTCGTTTCATCCGCCGGATCGAGCACCTCATAGTGCCAGAGCGACACAGGATTGGGTTGCGTGGGAAGTCGCGTGATGTCTTCCTGATCCAGTTCAGACGAGATACGTGTGTAGCGAGGTCGTCTATTCACGGACTGACCGGGATAGGCAGAAGCCCGAGGAGGCACAGGCGTCGTCACATTTGCCCGCCTGGGCAGCAATCGTCTGACATCATCCTGGCCTGTCGATAGCACTTCTGGCATCCTCTGGGCAGATCCCTCATTCTCAAAAAACACGTTAGACATAATCGGCAACTTCCCGTTCTTTCTCACTGACACTCTTTGTAGCGTGATTTAAGAGCGTATCTAGTGCAAATAAACGCCCCCTACGCATAAATTTGTAGACGCGCAAACCACCGACCCCCAATGGCTGCAAATGTGGAATTATCCATACATTCCGAAAATTTTTCCAGCTTTCACACCCAGAAAAGAGCGGGCAGACCCGATATTCCTACCCATATTTCTCCCCTCCTCACGCTGGAAAAACTGCAAAAATAGGAAAAAACAGAGATACTTGCCTGAAATGCGTTCATACGTTACTATTGGCATATATCTTGCAGAAAAGAAGGATA
Organism: Ktedonobacteraceae bacterium; assembly: GCA_035493895.1. GTDB lineage: Bacteria > Chloroflexota > Ktedonobacteria > Ktedonobacterales > Ktedonobacteraceae > DATJHM01. The sequence continues at coordinate 2,558 of DATJHM010000114.1, read as the reverse complement.
GGGGGGATGTACCTGAAAAAAATTCAGGTACGGTGTTGCTGGTATACTTTTATGCATTTTATTCATATTGCTTCTAGCATCACCATCTCCGGTTACCAAGTAGTGGATTGGGATTTGAGGTATAAGGAGTAGGAATATGGTAGCCATCGCCAAACGAGTCGACAGCGGAGAAGGCGAGGGTCGCAAGACGCGACGCAAAGTTTCTCGTGAGTACAATGAAACCGGAAAGACTCAACAGCATCGTCAAACTACCACATCTCAGCATACATCTAATAAGAAAAAAAAGGCTGAAAAACCTTCTACAGAAGATATACATGTGAACACCTATAGCCTGGAAGAACGACAGGGACGCAACTCAAAGCGTAATGACGTAGCAACGGGTGAGGGAGCACGACGTGAGCGGGGGAGTACATACTATACCACCTATCGCGAGGACGAGGAGTATCTGGAAGAGGAGGAAGATGAAAGTGAGGATGATAACGAAGTAGATAATGCTATTCGTCAATATCTTGCCGAGATCGGACGCTATCCGCTTTTGACCTCAGAACAAGAAATGAGCATAGCAAGACGCGTTATAGAGGGAGATATGCAGGCCCAGCAGCGGCTGGTCGAAGCTAACTTGCGCCTGGTTGTCAGTATCGCCAAACGCTATAACAATCATGGCATCTCTCTTTTAGACTTGATTCAGGAGGGGAATCTGGGCTTAATTCGTGCAGCACAAAAATTCGATCCCTTACGCGGTTTTCGCTTCAGCACGTATGCTACCTGGTGGATTCGTCAGGCCATCAGTCGCGCTGTGGCCGAACACACACGCACGATCCATATCCCCGTACACGTCGTTGAAATGATCTACAAAATGAAGCGTATGACACGCCAACTCTATCAGGAACTGGGACGTGACCCCTTTCCTGAAGAGATTGCACAGGCGATTAATTTGACCAAAGAGCGCATTGTCGAGCTACAGAGCATCGCAGAAACACCCATCTCCCTGGATGCTCCCTTAATCGACGATGAGCAGTATCGTCTGGCGGACACTATTGAAGATATGCATGCCACGGCTCCAGCGGAAGCACTGACGCATCAGGTCTTGCGTGAGCAGATTTCACGGGCGCTAGAATCGTTAAATCAACGCGAACGTCAGGTTATCGAGCTGCGTTATGGCCTCTATGACGGCTATTGCCATACGCTGGAAGAGCTCAGCACCTACTTCAAATTGACGCGTGAACGCATTCGTCAGATCGAAGTCAAAGCGCTCCGTACGTTGCGCCAACCGATTCAGTTTCACCTGCTACGCGACTACGCTTAGAGACCCTTGTCTATCAACAGGGAATGTGGCCTGTATCCAGCAGCGCGACGAACACTGCAACCACGCGGGGATCATACTGATGGCCCGCGCCGAGCAGAAGTTCATAGCGCGCCTCGGCCATTGTACGTCTCTGTTGATAGACACGCGGCGAGGTCATTGCATCGAATGAGTCGACGACCGCAAGAATACGCGCCAGCAGAGGGATATCTTCACCGGCAAGGCCCGCGGGATATCCCTCTCCGTCCCAACGCTCATGGTGCGCCACCACAATAGGCTCCACTGCCGCGAAGATCCCACCCGCCAGCACCAGCATATGCCGCCCGATCTTAGGATGGAGCTGCATGATTTTTCTTTCCTGCTCGTCGAGAGGCCCTGGCTTACAAAGAATTGGCTCAGGTATGGCTGCTTTGCCAATATCATGCAATAAAGCCGCCAGATAACTCAGGGCAACTTCTTCCTGAGCACACTGCATCTGCCCGGCCACGGCGGCAACCAGTCCCGCGGTACGCAGGGCATGCTCACTGGTACCATGGTCGTAAGCAGAGACCAGAATTTGCAGGGCGGCAACTTCACAGGCTGATAAATTCGGCAGCCAATCAGCGACAAATGAGCTGGGAAACGCTTCCAGGGTGCTCTGTATTCTCTGAAATGCTTCCTTCATCTTCTGTTGAAGACGTCCCCTGGTTAGACACTGCATAGCAAGAGAGTCAACTTGCATGGAATGCCCCCTTATCTGTCACACGATCAGGAACAGGATATTGTATACTTTATCTATAGAAAAATGGTTTTTCTATAGAGTTTCTATATAGACGTTTCAATGAACGCTTTGTTTCATATCGCTTCAATTCTTAACGCACACATCTTTTCCCGACAAAAAACACAGGTATAGATAAACTATCAATCTACCTCAAGGACTTCTTTGCTAGTACATTCTTGCTCACTGTTTGACGAACGGAAGAAAAAACAGGTACATTTAACTATATGAACTATTCTGGCAGAGTGTGTCTATTTGTCCGCATGAGCTGACGGATGCCAAAAGAGGCAAAAACAAAAGCAAGGAAGTATACGCGCATCCACACACCTGTTCGGGGTCCCCATAACTCTTTCCTTGGGGGAGGAAAGCTGGAGAGAAAATAAGCGCTTCTCTTCTTACCTACCGGTATCATGCCAGGAGGATTTATTCACTGTGAGCAAAAAGCCATCAAAGGGATTTTTCTGGTCTAAAAAGCATGTAGCTCTGGTCTGTGCACAG
>DATJHM010000113.1:0-3098 GCA_035493895.1 Ktedonobacteraceae bacterium | reverse complement strand
GCTGGCCTCTGCATCTTTCTCCTTTGCTCGGTGGGACAAACAATCTGATGTAGCGGGCAGATGCAGTTGATGGCCAGTCCTACGTGCTGCGTCTCTCACCCACCCACGCGATGCGCAACGAGATGGAGTTCATCAATGCAGTGGCTTGAGAGTATCTTTTCTTGCGCTCCTGTTTTCATAAGGGAGAGGTATTTCTGACCTTCGATCAGAAATACCGAGAGCGTTGAACGAGCCTGTGAAGCCAATTCCGTCGAATATGCATCTCGTTGCACATTCCATGGGAGGGCTGCGATGCTCGCAAATGGATCAGCACTTTTGGGTCTTATCAGGCACTAGCGCAATCGCCCATACGCTCGCAGCGTCACCAGTGCTTCAAGGGTCACCGTGCCTCGCGATTCGAGGGCGGCAGCCGGATTCCAGGCAAGCCAGTTAAACTGCCAACCACCATCTTCTTGCTGACCGGATGACAATGCGGCCAGATGTGCTTCGATCACCTCAGCGGAGAAAAGACGGCGTGCGAGACTCTGCGGACGTGGGGCAAAGCTGAGCGGAGAGTGGGTTTCCGCCTGCGTGGTGGGCGTCAGCGCGACCAGATGCTGTTCCAGGATTTTCGGCCCGACGCGGGCAAAGACGTTCTCTGCTCGCTGGCGATCGGGTACAAAATCGAGGAAGGGCAGGACCGCACGCATCTCGTAAGGATCAGTCTGGTCCAGGGTGTCAAGCTTACGCCAGCAGTACTCGGTTGCGGCACTCAGCCAGGGATGCTCGACACGATGCTTATACAGCAGGGCAGCAATGGCAGCGGTGGGATTGAGCGCGGCGGGCGGCTGATCTCCACACTCCCACCAGGGGGCACGTGGATAAGCGCGTACCGTAGGCAACACAAAGGGCACGCCTCCCTCCTCGGTGGTAACAGAAAGCAGGTAATCGCAGGCCCGCGTGACCATTGGATCGTCAAACGCCTCGGCCTCATCCAGGATACACAGCCCCATCCAGGTCGGTATGGGCTCGCTCACGGGTCCACGCACATCTGGCTCCAGGCCGTTGCCAAAACCGCCATCGGGATTTTGATACGGACGTAACGCATCCAGAACGGCCTGCTGATTCTGATCGAGAAAGAGGTGGGCAAAACGGTGCCGCTCCAGCAGGCGTGCCGTGCTCCAGATAAAGTTCGTGGCTTTTGCGAAATCGGGTGACGTTGTCATGAAATGGTTCTCCTTTTTTCTCTGCGTTTTCTGTATGAACTGGACTTTGTAGCCAGTATAATAGAGAATGTGGCCGGAAACGGTCCTATTTGAAAAGCATTTTTATATGAGAAGTAAGTAAAGCAAATGCTATGACCTATTCACCTGTCACGCGACTTTTAACGACGCTTGACCTGCTCCAATCGCGGCCGGGCGTGACCGCTGCGCAACTGGCAGAACGGCTGGAGGTCGAGACGCGTAGTGTGCGGCGCTACATTACGATGTTGCAGGACATCGGCATTCCCGTTGAGGCGGAGCGCGGACGCTATGGCGGCTATCGGCTGCGTCCGGGCTTTAAGCTACCGCCGTTGATGTGGAACGAAGAAGAAGCGCTGGCGGTGACGCTGGGCTTGCAGGCCGTACAACAGTTAGGGCTTTCTCAGACCGTCCCGACCGTTGAAAGTGCCCTGGCAAAAGTCGAGCGCGTGTTACCGCAGGCCCTGCGCGAGCGTGTCCAGGCGGTACAGGAAACGGTGGTGCTGGATCTGGTCACGCGTCCACGCGCCGAATTGAACGCGTATGTGCTGCGTCTGAGCACGGCAGCCTATCAAGGGAAAAGGGTGAGGATGCGCTATCAGGCCCGTATTGGCGAGGAGAGTGAGCGCGCATTTGATTGTTATGGGCTGGTCTATCGCAGCGAGCGATGGTACGCAGTTGGCTATTGTCATCTGCGTCAGGACACGCGGATTTTTCGCCTGGACCGTATGCGCTCGCTTGAGGTGTGTGAAGAACACTTCACGCCGCCCGCAAACTTCGATTGTCTGGCCTATACGCTCCAGGCATTTGCCGCTATCCCTTCGCGCTGGCTCATCGAAGTCCTGTTGCAAACAAGCCTGGAGCAGGTGCGCGATACCGTCCCCGTCACCTTCGCGACCCTTGAGGAGACATCCGAGGGCATTTTGTTGCGGGCCGATGATGATGATCTTCGGCATACGGCGCGCTTCCTGGTGAACCTTGGCTGTCCCTTTCGCGTGCTGCAACCGGCGGAGCTTGTGGAGGAGTTGCGCGTGCTGGCAAGAAGTATTCTCGAGATGACATTGTAGAAATGTGGCTTGTCTCACGAACTCCAACAAATTCATGCGGAAAAACGAATCTCGCAAAAACTCTTCAGAAATCTCACCATCCGCCGAATATACATAATTAGGAGGAGCAAACACTCCCTTCCGCCCGGTTCTCACCATCACGATGCCGCCTGAGAGAGGGACAGTGCAGCATCGACATGGGGATACGTGAAGTGCTGGTGTAGGGGGGAGCGTCACGGAAAGAAGGCTGTACCCGGTGCCCATCGCCTCCACCCTTGCAAAGTCGCTGCTTGTCTGCAATGTCACGGAAAGAAGGAGAATCTCCCATCAATCCCGTAGAGTCGCCGCTTGTCTGCAATGTCACGTAGATAAGGAGAATCCGCTCCGCACCCTCTTGACGTGAAACGTCATTGCCCCCTTTCGTACAGGCCACGAAAAGGCTCGCCAGGCGCTCGTAGGGACGCCATGGAGGCACGGAATGGCGTCCGGGAACTCGCTCGATCCCGCTCGCTCTTCAGACGTGACCTTGCGGCTTGAGGGGAGACTCTCCTCAAGTCCGTAGAACTGCTTGTCGACGACCGGGGCGCATCCTCGTCGTATGGGGCCTCTCGTCTCTGGAGCATCGTGAGCGGAACGAGTTCGCAGGCACAGTTCCGTTATCACTGCACCGTGCCACTACTGGGGCTACGTCGCGTAGTTGCCCTGGTCGCAGACAAGCCGAAATGTCACGTAGATAAGCCTGTACCCGGCGCCCATCGTCTCCCACCCTTGTAGAGTCGCCCGTTTATCTGCGACTGGGGCGACGACGAGGTGGGAGGTTGCCGCCCCGGTC
>DATJHM010000112.1:0-12774 GCA_035493895.1 Ktedonobacteraceae bacterium | reverse complement strand
GTATCAATCTCGCAAGCGAGCGGACGACCATTTAGCCGGTATTCCAGCCCTTTCGCTCGGTGCCCTGTACTCAAGTATCAATCTCGCAAGCGAGCATGCGACCATTTAGCCCCAGGTGGTGGCTCCAGATCACTCCAAAATCGCGATTGGTATCAATCTCGCAAGCGAGTATGCGACCATTTAGCCCATCCATCAAGCGAATGATACCTATGCAAGAAAAGGACGTATCAATCTCGCAAGCGAGTATGCGACCATTTAGCCCGACCCCCTCCCAGTATAGCACCACAAGCCCTCTCACACAACCATTTGCGCACATCGATCTTTTTTGGTTACACGTAACCTCACTTTTCAGTGCCATTTTTGCGAAAAATCACACGCATCCGCCCGCAGAGCGTAGCGCACATCGCAGCTCACAACATCCAGGGCTACCGATGTGCGCTAATACTAGAGTTTCCTCCCTCGCTCCCTAAACAAGCTTCCTGATATTCCCATACGCCCGATAAAATCCCCCATTCTCCGCCAGCCGAATCTCATCCACGAGATAGCGCGCATTCTCCTCGCGAATATTCTGCGGGAACTGCACCCGTCTATGCGCATCATAGCCCTCCGCCAGCACACGCATCCGCAGCTTCCCACCCTCGCGAAAACACTCCAGCATAATCCCCTCAGTCGGTGAAGTCGTCGTCTCCAGTGTCGTGGAAGGGAGCGTAGCCACAATCGGCGGAGCCTTAATGCTCAACGCCTGGGGAAGCGTTCCCTCCTGAGCCGCCGCAATCGCCGCCTCGCTCACATCAATGCAGACCAGATGTCCCGCAGTAGTAACAATATAGAGCCGCTCTCTAAAGTACTGCATCGAATAAGCTGAACCATTCCCCGTATTGAGCTTCCATAAGCGTTGACCATCCTGCCTGAAGCAATAGATCGAAGATCGCGAATCTCCCGCGAAAACATATCGTCCCTGCTCCGCCGTAGCGCACGAGAAAACTGCACCATCGCAGGCATAGACCGCCCCGGCCTCGCCCTGTTTCGTGAAACTATACACCTTGCTATCGCTCGTGCCAGCGTAGATCATCGTCTCCTCTTGCCAGCCGAAAAGCACTGCTCCCCTGGTGTGCTGGTGCCAGATTTGTTGCCCATCGAGCTGACGGTACATCGTCACGCCGCCCGAATGGCCGTGATAGACACCCTCTGCTCCACAACGTACCATCCAGCCGTGATTATACGGCGTCGATTGCAGCCACTCCGATTCGTCCTCGTGATTGACCAGCGCGACTCTGCCACCGGCGTCAGAGACTGCCAGGGAGCCGTTGCGGATGTCGAGCCAGAAAATGTCGACATCCGGCGCAATCTGGTAGGAGACACGCGGGATTTTGCCGCTTAGATCATACACATTGCCATCATCGCAGCCCGCGTAGAGCCAGGCATCATCGGCCACCAGACATTTCACGCCATCCGGCAACTGGTATTGTGCAACCACCTGCCCCGTGTGATCGAGCCCGAAAACGCGCCCCGCCTCATTCCCCAGCCAGCAGCAGCGCTCATCGATAAAGATGCCAAAGGCTCCACTACCTGAGGCGAAGGTCCAGAGTACCGGTGCCTGACGACTCGGCGCAATCGCCGTTCGCGTCGCCTGATGTGCTCCCGTCGCCAGCATACCTTCCATGCTACGGCGCGTTACCTTGCGCTTCTTGCGTTCGCCGATGACTGCGTGAGCATACCCTTTTTGCATTTTCTCGCGGATTTTCTTCTGGGCAAACTTATGCGCCTGTTCTGCGCTTGCATGGTTGCTCGTTTGCGCCTGCCCCTGCTCACCAATACGCCCGTAGCGAATCCGCACCTGGGCCTCAATGGTCACTACCTCATAAAATTTGTGCGCTCCCCCACCCGCCTCCGATAGCTCAAGATAGGTCGTTTCGTCAGCCATAGAAATCCCTTTCCTTCGTTTTACATATCCTCGAATCATAGCCCCGAAAAACGGTTAGCCTTCCCAACCATCTCGCCCATCCGCAGAGGTAGAGATTGCGCTTGATGCCAATCCGCGAACCCCGTCGATTATCTCATCTCTAAAAACGGTTCGCATCCCTCTTCTTAACCCGAAGTCTATGGGATAGGCATATCGCTATCCCATAGACTTCTCACGCGATCCACTTTATGCCGCGCGCGGCTGCCAGATCGCAGGAACCGTCTCCTCTTCACGCGCATAATGATCGTCCGAGTGAGGCGAGAAAACGTTGTGTTCTTCCACAACAGACAGTGCTTCGGCCTCATTCGAAATGAGCTGGAGGAAGACGGTCAGCCAGTGATCGGCCTCTGGCACATCCTGACCACGTACGATGCAGAAGTCGTTCACATATCGTCCACGTTCAAAGACTCGTACACGGCGTTCGCATTGTTTGTGAGGATCACGGCGCACGCGATAAACGCGCTGCTCGCTGGCGTAGAGGGCGCTGGATACATCCAGGAAGTGCTGACGTTCGAGTCGAGCATAGAGTTCTGTACCGAGGAAGAGACGCAGGGTATTTTCCGCGCGTTGTGCAGGCGTATAATGATCGCCGAGGTCAATCTGATCGCCAACGCGTAGAATATCGCTCAGGCCGGGACGCTGTGTTCCAGCTCGCGCTCCAGCTCGACGTGTGACTATGAAATGTTGCGGTGGCTGACCCGCGAGCGCATAGCCCGCCGTGCGCGCTACCTCCGCCGCGAGCGCATAGCCCGCCCAGCCCGCAACTCCAGCAATCATGCTTTCCTGCGTCGGATGAAAGCGTCGCGTAAAGGCTACTGTGCCAGTTGCCGTTGTGCCATTGCCAGTGACCAGACCCAGCAGCACAAATTGATAGGGCACTCCATCAATCTGCGCCGTTCTCTGCTCGATCGACCATCTGCCGCCCAGACCCGGCCATTGCTGTTGCGTCGATTGGATGAGCAGATTGGCCTGAGCAGCCGCGCCACGCGCTCGCATGACGGGATGAGCGGTATTCTGAGCAGTGAGCAGCAATTGCGCAATCTGTGTGTGTTTACAGGTACGGGTGCCACCGCCCGCCTGGCGAAAAGTCCAGGCTGGGCAGTCGCAGGATATATTGCCACTCTGACGATCGGATAGGACTCGATACCAGGAATTGGCTCGCGAGGCCGATTCAATCGCCATGATCAGGCTGTAATCACCGTTTGCGAGGCTGCGCGGCATCTGCTATTTCTCTCTTTCTACCAGAATTTTCAGCGTTGTATTTTAGCCACCGCGTGTGAGGCTGAGGATCAGAATATTCTCAGTTTTGGGATCAAATGTGCGCATCGGCGTGGGATTGGGGGCCGCCCCGGCCCGTGGCGGTTGGGTTGCCATCACCGGTCGCTGGCGCGCTTGCGCGGCTGTGATCATCTCTTGCGCCGTATCCAGCGCCCAGCGCTCATCGTCTGCAAGCTGGTCCAATGCGGCCAGCGACTCGATACGTGGGAAGGTGACCGGTGTATCACCGGAACGGCCAAAGACGCGAATCGTGCCAACACCAAGCACTCCAGCGCTAAAATTGCCGCTGTTACATCGTTCTTGCCATTTTTTCTGAAGCTCCTGCTGACTGACGATGTGCGATTTACCGGGCATATGCATCTCCTTTTTTCTGCTTATCATGCAAAACACTGCATCTGCTTACAGTAATCTATTCTTTTTTGCTCAGATGAAAGAGGAAATAAGGAGTCGCAGCGTACTTTTCTCCAGAGATTAGCGTAATTTTTCCGTGGTGGGGGTAGGACGAGAAGCGCTCAATGTTCCACATGATTCACGAACAATGAGCTCTGTGGACAGCTCCAGACGGAGAGAAGGTTCATTATGTGGCTGAGAAGTGAGCATAGTATGGCCTGCTAACGGATTGGAGGCGGTATTGTGTGCTTCAACAAGCGAGATAAGGAGCTCGGTGGCGCTTTTGCCCATATCGAAAAATGGCTGTCGAATGGTTGTGAGCGCAGGCTTAATATGCTCGGAGAAGGGGATATCATCAAAGCCGACGATGGCAATATCTTCTGGCACACATAAATTATGCTCGGCAGCCGCACTGACCACTCCATAAGCCATCTGATCATTGCCCGCAAAAATGGCGCTGGGAGGCTCGGCGAGTTGAAATAAATGCTGTGCCTGGTGGTATCCGCTGGCAAATCCAAAGTCGCCCTGTACGACTAACGCCGGATCGGGCATAATATCCGCTTCGAGCAATGCGTCCAGATATCCCAGGTAACGTTCCTGAGAACATTCGTACAGGCCGCGTATATGCCCTATCCGTCTATGTCCCAGCGAGGTGAGATGGTGTACGGCGGTATAAGCCCCTTGACGATTGTTTGTCCCTACCCAGGGCATGGGCAGCGCTTTCCCCTGATCGTCCACCAGCACGACTGGCAGGTCCCGCTCATGTAAGGTGAGCAGGTCCTTCGCGGCCGATCCTGGTAACACTGCCAGTAATCCTGAAATCAGCTGCGTGGCGAGGATACGCTGAATGATCTCGCTATGGTCTTGCTGGCGATGGATGCTGTAGAGAAGCAGCTCGTATTGCGTCTTGTGAGCTGTATCTGTGACGCCGCGCATAATTTCGGGAATAATCTGCCATGCGATCGTCGGAATGATGACCCCTCGTATGTTTGCGGCTACTTCGGGAATAAATGGCCATGAAAGAGAAGGTACAATAACCCCTAATATTCTGGTGTGCCCGCCTGCCAGGCTGATTGCTGCATGGTTTGGTACAAAGTTATGCTCTTTCATAATCTGCAAAATACGATCGCGTGTTGCCGGGTCAACATCGGGCTTTTTGTTTAAAACTCGTGAGACGGTGGAAACAGAGACGCCCGCCAGACGCGCAATATCCTGGATTCTGAGCTTATCTACCATGTGTCATTCCTTAGTAAATCGTTACTCGATCTCAGTAAAATAGCATAACCCGATCGCATATGTCTTTGTGACGCAGACGACGAAAAGTTTTGGATGGCTTATAGCAAATCTAGCGCTTCTTCTCTAGATACAAGGAGTACGCTCCACACAATCACCAGGCAAAAAAGCTTGCTGAAAAAAGATATGAGGCATCTACTATGGTGAAAACGTTCTCATAAAGCTATACAATAAGTATACAAATGCTGTTTATTGCCTGTCAAGCCATGCTTTTTCACTCCTTATGCCTGTTTTACTTTCCTTGACAAGAGGATTATTCATCAGTATACTTATTTTTATCACTCCGGTAGCGATACCGCAAATTTTACCGCAACCCTTATCAGTGCGCTTCGTCGGCAAGAAATTGGAGGATCATCCACAAACAATACGTTCATGCAGTCATGAATCATATCAGTAGATTATTTCCCCAGGTCCATGCAGCCGTCAGAATGACCGGATGTATATCTTTGGGCAAATAGTTGTGCGGGTGTAACATCGCTTATCCTACCTTCCCATAACGGCACGGTGAGTATCTTCTGGACTGTAAAGACACAGTCCAACTTTGCAAATTCGGCCTATTATGACGATCGGTCGAAATTCAGCAATCCCAGGCATACCCTGGATCACCTCTCTCTGACAATGTGTGTCACGAGCGAATGGATTGTATGTCTGATATCGATAACAGTTTGGTTTCGTGGATCGCTGCTTGATTCTTTCATCGCGTTAGGAGGTTTCAATGGCACCCAGCTCATGCTCTCTTGCTTTCTGTAAAGGAAAGAGGAGAGGATTTACCACTGTTGCGTTCTCTCTGTTGATCCTGTTATCTATTTTATTTGCTGCCTGCGGAAGTAGCAGTACCCAACAATCCCAACAAAAAGGCCTGGTCTCCCTCAATATCCTCGCCACTCCTGGCGGTAATTTCACGGCTGCAAACTTTAACCCCTTTATTGATACCAATATCGCCCGCTCAGGTACGCGCGGGATGATTTATGAGCCCTTGATTTTCCAGAATCGGCTGACTGGCGAGGTCACTGGTACGCTTGCATCAAGTTACCAGATTGCCAGCGATGCCTCCAGCATCACGTTTACTCTTCGCCAGGGCATAAAATGGAGCGACGGCCAACCATTCACCTCTGACGATGTGCTCTTCACGCTTGATCTGTTGAAGAAATTCCCCGGACTCGATCTTCAGGGCATCTGGACTACGATTATTAAGGATGTCGCAGCGCCAGACGCCAATACGATTAAGGTGACGTTCAAGTCCCCCAACTCTGTGGCTACCTGGTTCTTTAATCAGACTTTTATCGTTCCCAAACATCTCTGGAGCAGTATTGCTGATCCGACCAGGTTTACGAATGATAATCCTGTTGGGACGGGACCTTTCAAGCTCTCGAAATTCCAGCCTGAGGTGTATAGCCTTGTCAAGAATCCGCTCTACTGGCAGGCCGATAAGGTGAAGGTGGATGAGCTGCGCTACAAAGCGGCCAATGATAATACTTCGGCTCAGGTGATGATCTCCAGTGGACAGATCGACTGGGCTGGCATTGGTTGGGACCCCAAATATGACATTCAGTTTACAAAGAAGGACCCGGAGCACTATCATCACTGGTTCCCTCCAACCAATACGGTGATGCTCTATATGAATCTGACAAAGGCTCCTTACAATGATCTTAATGTGCGTAAGGCCATCAGTCTGGCGATCAATCGCGATCAGATCCATGCCGCTGCTGCCCTCTACGCTACTCCAGCTCACCCCAGTGCGCTTCTACCCACGACGAAGGATTATATCAGTACCGAGTATCAGTCCTTGCAGTTCAAACCAGATATCGCTCAGGCGAATCAACTCTTGCAGCAAGCTGGCTTTACCAAAGGGAGCGATGGCATCTACGCGAAAAATGGCAAGAAGATCTCGTTCCAGATGATTGTGCCAAACGGCTGGAATGACTGGGTGGCAAGCTTGAAGGTCATTTCCGAGAATCTGAAACAGATCGGCATTGATGCGCAGGTCAGTGCTCTGGCTACCGATGCGCTCTGGAAGCAGAATCTGAACGCGGGCAACTTCGATGTTGCGATTGGTGGCACAACCGCTGGTCCGACTCCCTACTTCTTCTTGAAAGACTTATTGCTGAGCACCAATTCCTGGGCGAAGGGCAAAAATGCCATCGGCACAAACTGGGAGCACTGGCAGGACCCGACCACGGACGCCTTTCTTACGCAGTATCTGGGAACTACTGATCCCGCTCAGCAGAAGCAGGCCATTCAAGGGTTAGAGAAAGTTATGGTCGAGCAGATCCCGGCCATTCCTCTGGACTACAATGTGGGCTGGTTTGAATATACCACGACTAAAGTCACTGGTTGGCCTGACGATCATAATGCCTATGATTATGGCTCGCCGTTCAATTATCCAGATAATGAGTACATTATCCTTCATCTGACTCCTACGAAATAGTCAGTCAGGATGCGTTGCGCTTATACGATCTGGCGCTCACAAACGTTCGCACCTTTCGTGTTTGAGGTCTATGGGGCTATCACCCCTACCCGTAGCAGGCTTCTCTGCTACGGGCCCTCTTCGCTTTATGATCATAAGGAAGAAACGATGCGCTATCTACTCCGTCGTCTCGGCTTTTATCTGGCTGCGCTCTGGGCTTCTGCGACGATTACGTTTTTGATTCCACGACTGATGCCCGGCGATCCTGTTGAGGCATATATTGCAAAGATACAATCTCAAGGGCAGGGGGTTATTGCCCCAAATGCGGTGAATGCGATACGCATACAATTTGGCCTGACGAATGATCCACTCTGGGTGCAGTATTTTCAATATCTGAATAATGTGCTGCATGGCGATCTGGGTATTGCGCTCTCGCAGTTCCCGGCGAAGGTGACGCAGGTGCTTGGCTACGATCTTCCCTGGACGCTCGGTCTGGTGGGCACGGCTGCTATCTTGAGCTTCTCTCTGGGAACACTCCTGGGGATTCTGGTGGCCTGGAAGCGTGGCACCTGGATCGATACGACGTTAACTCCGGTCCTGACGTTCTTCTCTGCGATCCCCTATTTCTGGCTCGCACTGGGCTTGATCTATCTCCTCGGGGTAACGTTGCGCTGGCTTCCTACCGGCGATGGCTATGATACGCTCGGCGATCTGACGAAAGGCTGGAATCCGGATTTCATTTTGAGCGTTCTACAACATGCCTTCCTGCCCGCTTTTACGATTGTGATCAGTTCTATGGCTGGCTGGCTTCTGAATATGCGCAGTACGCTTATTACGACGCTCTCTGAAGACTATGTTTTGATGGCCCGCGCTAAGGGACTGACTGAGCGGCGGGTGATGTTTGCGTATGCCGCTCGCAATGCGATTCTCCCCAATATTACCGGGTTTGGTATGTCGCTGGGTTTTGTGCTGGGAGGATCTTTGCTGACGGAGATCGTTTTCAACTATCCTGGCATCGGTTATGCGCTGTTCTCTGCGATTACGCTGCTGGATTACGGCACTATTGAGGGCGTTTTTCTGATCCTTGCGATCACTATGCTCTTAGCTAACTTGCTTGCAGAAGTTGCTTATGTTGTTCTCGATCCGCGTGTTCGCAATGAAAGGGGTTAGCCATGCGGCAGGATGTTCAGTTCTCTCTGCCCGATGATGCCTCAGAGGCGTCGGGCAGTATAGATGCAGTACAACAGGCTATTCAGCATGCACCGCAGCGCGCGCAGGTTCTGCTGGCCGGGGAGATTGTGCCCGCGGCGGAGTCTCAGGCGCAAGATTTGCAGTGGCGGCGCTTCTCTTCGGTCTTCCTCTCGAATCCCCGCGTGCTTACGGGACTCTATATTGTTGGCTTTTTTATTCTGATCGGGCTGTTTGGTCCTTTTCTTACGCATCAAGATCCCAACGCACTCTCCTCTGATATGTTTAGAGCGCCTTCTCCTGCTCACTGGCTGGGCACGACTCAGAGAGGCGAGGATATCTTTTCGCAGATTGCCTATGGGGCCCGTGTATCGCTTCTTATGAGCTTCGCGGCTGCGATTGGCGCGACGCTGATTGCTGTCGTTGCGGGTCTGGCCGCTGGCTATTTCGGCGGCTGGATTGATGAGGTCATTTCCTTCCTTATCAATATCTTTCTGGTTTTGCCAGGGATGCCTCTTGCGATTGTCATTGCCTCATTTGCGGTGAAGGGACCTGTGACGATTGTGCTGGTTTTGCTTTTCACGTCCTGGCCCTGGGGCGCACGCGTTCTGCGCGCTCAGACGCTTTCTATCCGTCAACGCGAATTTGTGACCTCTGCCCGCGTGATCGGTGAGCGTCCCTGGCAGGTGATCCTTGTCGAGATTTTGCCCAATGAGATCGCGCTGGTTGCCTCCAGTTTTGTCTCTACCTTTGTCCATGCCACGCTCACTGCGGTTGCGCTTGAGTTTCTCGGGCTTGGCGATATGATGGTCGCCTCCTGGGGCACGGTGCTGCACTGGGCTCAGGTGGATAGCGCTCTGATGGCGAATGGCTGGTGGCAATTTGTGCCTGCGGGCCTCTGTGTGGCGATTTTGTGCGCGGGCCTGACCTTTATCAATTTTGGCATTGATGAGATCGCTAATCCGGCTCTACGCTCTGAGCGTAAGTTGCGCAAAAGCAAGAAGGGAATTGCCTGAGTGTCGATACAAGAACAAGCTCAGAAGTTACTGGATGTCACAGATTTAACGATTGACTATGAGGCTGCCAATGGTACGGTGCACGCGGTAAAGAATGTGAGCTTTACGCTCCATCGTGGGGAAATCCTGGGGATCGCTGGTGAAAGCGGTTGCGGTAAATCGACGCTGGCATATGGTATCGCCCGTCTGTTACGTCCCCCTGCACAGGTCGCTGGAGGGCAGGTACTCTACTATCCGCGCAAGGACAGGCAAGATGCGTATTATTCCGCTGCCTCGTCCCTACAGGATGTGTTGCAGGAGCAAGATAGTATTGATATCTTGCAACTCTCTTCGGAGCAGTTGCGCGCTTTTCGCTGGCATGAGCTTTCCATTGTGTTCCAGAGCGCGATGAATGCGCTCAATCCTGTGATGACGATTGGGATGCAGATTATCGATGTGTTGCAGGCGCATCTTCCTGACAAGCCAATGCGCTTCTACAAACGGCGCGCTATCGAACTGCTTGATCTGGTGGGCATTACGGCCGATCGCCTCAATAGCTATCCGCATCAGTTGAGCGGCGGTATGCGCCAGCGCACGGTCATCGCGATTGCCCTGGCGCTCCGCCCCGATCTTATTATTATGGATGAGCCGACCACGGCACTCGATGTCGTGATACAACGCGAAATTCTTGAGCTGATCAGCTCTCTCTGTAAAGAGTTCAATACGGCTCTGATTTTCATTACGCATGATCTCTCTCTCTTGCTGGAACTTTCCCATAAGATTGCGATTATGTATGCAGGCAATCTTGTCGAGCAGGCGACGAGCAGGGAGATGTATCATCATCCCGGCCATCCCTATAGCTATGGCCTGCTCAATGCGTTCCCGACGCTTGATGGTCCCCAATTGCAGATGGTCGGTATTCCCGGCGCGCCTCCTGATCTCCGTCAGGTCCCGCCAGGTTGCGCGTTCAATCCACGCTGCATTATGGCCTTCGATGCGTGTCGCAGGGTCGTTCCTCAGCTACGACCAGTTTCAGCCGAGACCTCTGAACGTAAGGTTGCCTGCCATCTGTATGATCCCAGATTCTCTGTACGCGGTCCTACCACCGAGCAGATCGCTTATTGTTATGAAACATTATCAGAAGGGGCACGCGTCGAATGAGTACATCCAGCCAGCTCGAAAATCCTGATCTTTCTCAGACGTCAGAGGCAATTCTAGAAGTAAAACATCTTTACAAGAAATTTGTGATGCATCGCTTAAATCCTCTTGCGCGTACGCAGGCGGTGCAGGCGGTGGAGAATGTTTCTTTTGCGCTCTATGCGGGACGGGCAACGGCGCTTGTGGGCGAAAGTGGGAGCGGCAAAAGTACGATTGCGCGTATCCTGGCCCGTCTGTACGAACCCACGGAAGGCGAGGTACATTTCCACGGCAAGCCTCTCAAGAAGCAAGAGGGCGCTGGCTCATTAAGCACCTATCGGCGCAATGTACAGATGGTGTTTCAGGACCCTTTTTCGTCGCTGAATCCTGTGCATAATGTACAGCATCATCTGAGCCGCCCTCTGCGTGTCAACAATTATGTGCAGAACGCAAAGCAGGAGACGGAGCATATTCTTGCGCTGCTCAGGCGTGTGAGTCTGACGCCAGCGGAACAATTTATTAGCAAATATCCGCACCAGTTGAGCGGCGGTCAGCGCCAGCGTGTGGTTATCGCACGCGCATTAGCAACGCGCCCGGAGGTGCTCTTAGCCGATGAGCCGGTCTCGATGCTGGATGTCTCGATCCGCCTGGATATTCTCAATCTGCTGTTGCGTCTCAAAAAAGAGGAGCGCATCGCGGTCCTCTTTATTACGCATGATATTGCGAGCGCACGCTATTTTGCGGAAGAGACGCTGGTACTCTATGCGGGACAGATGGTCGAGGGTGGCCCCAGCGATGTCATCACGCAGCAGCCGCGCCATCCCTACACGCGCTTGCTGATCTCGTCTGCCCCGAACCCGAAAGTGCTGGATCGAGTAAGCGATGGAGCGGAAGAAATGCCAGCTCGAGGAGAGATTCCCAGTCTGATTCACCCACCCTCTGGCTGTCGCTTTCACCCCCGCTGCCCACACGCGATGCCGGTCTGCAAAGAACGTTTCCCCGCACGTACGATCCTGGGCGATAATCACTGGATCCACTGTCATCTGTACGGAGAGGAGGCCAAACTGCCCGCAGAGAATCTCGCCAATTGACATGCTATTGCATGAGTCGATAGCTACACAGTCACTGTTATTTCCGTCGTTACCTGCAAAAAACGTTGCACAACGGGCATGATCTCGTTGCGTCGCCAGATGACGCCCATATTCACTTCGATTGATTTATCGTGCAACGTTTTATAGACGACGCCTGTGCGATGAAGATTTTGTACGGAGGCAGGTACCAGCGCCACGCCCATGTTCGCGGCGACCAGCCCGATGATCGTTTGCATCAGCCACGCCTCCTGTGCGATCTTTGGCACAAATCCAGCCAGTCGGCACGCTTCCATAATATGTGAGCGCAGGCCGGGCACCCAGGTATAACGCGGCGGGATAATAAAGGGATCATCGGCGAGCGATTGCAGCGTAATCTCTTGCTGATTTGCCAGCGGATGCGCCAGGGGCAGAGCGACCAGCAGCGGTTCATGCTGCACAGCTTGTGTATTGACGTCATCGTCGCTCAGGGGAAGATACAAAAAGCCAACGTCAATATGCCGCTCATGCAGTTCGCTTACCAGTTGATCTGGATTCAATTCTTTCAGGGAGAGCTGCACATCGGGGAAACGCTGATGAAAGAGATGCAGGCACAAAGGCAGGATTGTATTTGAGGCCGAAGGGACGAATCCCAGATGTAACAGACCAATCTCGCCATGCCCGACGCGCTGGACCACGCGGATGTTTTGCTCCATTTGCCCGAAAATGCGCCTGGCCTCGCTCAACAGGACATGCCCTGCATCCGTCAACTGCACGCTACGGCGCGATCGTTCGAATAACTGCACTCCTAGCTCCCGCTCCAACTGCTGGATGTGATAACTCAACGGTGGCTGGGCCATATGCAAACGTTCGGCGGCATGTGTGAAATGCAATTCTTCAGCGACGATCATGAAATAGTATAAGCGGCGCAGATCGACTACATTGTCCATAAGCGCATTATACCACAGATACTTATATTAAGTTAGTAGTATGGCTGTTCTCTTTTCCTCTTCTTATAAGAGCATTCATACAAAATTCGTATCATGAATACAATTG
>DATJHM010000111.1:0-7958 GCA_035493895.1 Ktedonobacteraceae bacterium | reverse complement strand
AGGTAGGGACCAGGCTTTATGCCGGTCCGCGGCCCCCACCGGCCATCTCGCCCCTTAGGTTGATGCATATTCATTGCAGACAAGCGGCGACTCTACAGAAATGACGGGAGATTCCCCTTATTTCCGTGACATTGCCGCTTGTCTGCGACCGGGGACGATCACCTCCCACCTCGTCTGCGACCGGGTTGCTCTCCGAGCGAAGATTCTCGTCATCGGCCCGGTCGCAGACAAACGGCGACTCTACGGGATGGATGGGAGTGAGCAACCGCTGTACCCCCTTCATGGCAGGCGAGATTCACATACTTCGCTTCTCCTCATATTTCATGCGACACGATGAACAGTTGTGATATAGTAACCTTGTATCCGTTGAGTCCAGATAGAGCGTCTCCTTCTGCTTTTTCGCCAGTAGCAAAGAAAAAGCATGCAGTGATATACATCTATTTTGAGGGGGAGGGTCACATGAAACAATGCCCGAAATGTTATACGCCAAACACCGAAGCCAGCCAGTACTGCGAAAGCTGCGGCACCCCTCTGCATCAGGGTGAGACGAGCTATAAAACGGCAACGCCTTATCAACAGCAAGCCCGTTCACAACCAGTACAATACCCCGTCCCCGAGCCAGTCTATCCCGTCGCGCAAGTACCACCCAGCTATCGTCCAACCTACGCGCCGCCAGCCTGGAGAGCACTGAGTGGAAGGCTCGTCTATAACACCGAGGGCACGCGCAAACGTTCGGGCCTCGGTATGTTCTTTGGAGTTGTCCTCTATGTGCTGGGGGGATTTGTGGTGGGCTTCGGGCTGGCAAGTTGTTTTATGCCTGCCCATAATAACGTACTTACGGCGGCGGGCTTCATCGTAGGCCTTCTGCTATCATTGCTGGGGCTTGCGCTCACCCTCACCCTGCATCGCACGCCTCTCTTACGTGGCTGGCTCAGAATCGTATTCTTCATCGTCGTCAGCGTTCTTGCCACGATTGCCCTTGTGGGGGCCTTTGCCACCAGTGTGTCAGATCAAACGACGGATAGCGAGTATGTCGCGCTGGGTCTCATTTGTTTGATTTACGGGATAAGCACGGAAGTGATCGCGCTGATTTAGCGGTTATTCTGGTAGGTGAATTTGGAACTGATCATTTTCATTGGTCTGCAAGCAGCAGGCAAAAGCAGCTTTTATCAGCAACGGTTTGCCTCTAACTACACTTATGTGAGCAAAGATCTCCTGCGCAACAACCGCAATCGGGCCAGCAGGCAACAGCAATTGATTGAGGAGGCGTTGCAGGCTGGCCACTCGGTTGTGATCGATAATACCAATGTTACGCGGGAGGATCGCGCTGAACTGATCCGCCAGGGTCGCCAGTATCATGCGACTATTATCGGCTATTATTTTGAGTCCCAGGTCTCGCAGTGCCTGGAACGCAATCGGAAGCGCACGGGCAAGGCGAGAGTGCCGGATGTGGCGATTTTCGCGACACTCAAGAGGCTGGTCCGCCCTTCTTATGAGGAGGGATTTGATCGGATCTTTCATGTACGTCTCGGCGAAGATGGCACATTCGAGATTAGTGATTGGGTAGAGGACGAAACGCCACATGGATAGCAACGAGTTTGAAAAGCATATGCGCAGACAGGAGTATTTCCACACATTGCGTTGTCTACCGGGAGCCTGGGTAGTCTTACGTCTGGATGGTCGTGGCTTCACAAAATTTACTGAGCGGGCAGGCTTCGAGAAACCGTTCGATCTGAAGTTTCAGGGCCTGATGCGTCAAACTGCTACGGCACTCCTGAAAGAGCTGCACGGTATCTATGCTTACACTGAAAGCGACGAAATATCTGTGTTGTTTCGCCGCGATTGGGATTTATTTGACCGCGAAGTAGAAAAACTCGTCTCCCTTTCCGCAGCTATAGCAAGCGCAACGTTTACGCTCGTCAGCCAGCATATCGTCCATTTTGATAGCCGAATCTGGTTAGGCACCGATAAAGCTCAGGTAGTGGATTATTTTCGCTGGCGTCAGGAAGATGCAGCACGTTGCGCCTTGAACGGCTGGTGCCACTGGACATTGCGTAAAGAAGGGAAAGCACCGGCTGAGGCCATGCATATTCTGAGTGGTCAATCTCTGGCCTTCAAAAATGAGTTGCTCTTCCAGCGAGGAATTAATTTCAATGCAGTACCTCTCTGGCAGCGCCGCGGTACAGGTATCTACTGGGAACGCTATGAGAAGGCAGGCTATGATCCACAGCACGAAGTAGAGGTAGTTGCCACACGCAATCGCGTCAAAATAGATGAGGAGTTGCCAATGAAAGATGCCTATGGCATGTTTATTCGCGCATTGCTGGACGCCAATGAGGCAATGTAAATGTGGTATTTTATGCAATAATTGTTTTTCAGTTAAAAAGAGTAGCGGCTTGGCGGAGTGCAACGGAACTGCGCCTGGGTAGCCAATGACGGTCCGAAGGTGAGGATGGGGGGCATTTGCCCCATCCTCGAAGGGTGAGGGAATCGGTGAACGAGGACCTATGCCTGTCGTTGCGCCATCGTCTGCGAAGTCTGATTTGTCGGTGGCTACCCAGGCACAGTTCCGTTGCACTCCACCGTGCCTCTACTTTGCCTACATGACGCGTTTTTTGAGACGATCACAATGGTTGCCTGGCGTCAATGCTACTCGTGAGCGCCAATAATAACCTGCAAGCCATCTTCTCCTTCCGACGCTTGCGGATCTTCAAATGAGACGGTATGAGCACGGGTCGCGCCTTTTAGGTCGAGCATGGTCGCTTCCAATGAGCTACGCAGGGCGGGGGGGACGCTCAGGCGCAGGGTTGCCAGTTCGGCACCAATTGAGAGACCATGTTCGGCTTTGTATTTGCGAACCTGATGCAGGATTGCTAATAATGCTGTACCAGCACCTTCAGCCTGTTGATCCAACCAAGCGGGCTGAGCTGTCGGCCAGGCACTCAGGTGCAGGGAAGTGGCACGATCGTAGGGACGAAACAGTCCCAGGTAGATCTCTTCGGTAACAAAGGGCAGGTAGGGCGCAAACAATTTTATGACACTGAGCAATGCCTGAGCCAGCGTCCACTGTGCCGCCAGACGCGCGGGGCCGGGCTCACGGTAGAGACGCGCTTTGATCAGCTCAAGGTAATTGTCACAGAGATCGCTCCAGAAAAAGCGCTCGGCAGCAGCGCGGGCCGCGGCATATTCGCCCTGCTCCAGTTCACGTGTAGCCTCGTCGATCGTCTCCGCCAGTCTGTGCAGCAGCCAGCGATCGGTGGGCAGGAGCAATGTGGGCGTATGCGCAAATTGCTCGGTGGTAAGATCTTGCAGGTGTCGTTCGGCGAAACGACTGGCGTTCCAGAGTTTGGTGATCAGGCGTCGTCCATTGGCAAGCGTATCTGGATGAAAGGGCGTATCCAGACCGGTCTTGACGGAGGTCGCCCAGTAGCGTAAAGCGTCAGCCGACTCCTGCTCGATCAGCGCCAGAGGGCCAGCCTCGCCGTGGGCCTTCGATTTTGAGATTTTGCTGCGCTCCGCAGATAACGCATGCCCGGAGATCATTATAGATTTCCAGGGAATCTCATTGGTGTGACAGAGGGATTTAACGATGCTATAAAAAGCCCAGGTGCGGATAATATCATGGGCCTGAGGACGCAGGTTGGCCGGGAAATGTTGCGCAAACCAGGCCGGATCGTCGGTCCAACGTCCAATAAGCAAGGGCGTGCAGGATGAGGTCGCCCAGGTATCCATAACATCCTGCTCCGGCGCAAAATCGTTCGCACCACAATGCTGACAGGGCTCAGCGGGCTGAGTGGTACGTGGATCAACGGGCAACTGTTCCAGGCGTGCTAATGTTATCTCACCGCAGGCACGACAGGTCCAGGCCGGGAAGGGAACGCCCATAAAGCGCTGCCGCGATATGCACCAGTCCCATTGCAGATGCTCGACCCAGTGCTCGTAGCGACTGCGCATATACGCCGGTCGCCACTCGATCTGGCGTCCCGCCTCGAGTAAACGTTCCTTCTGATTCAGAACGCGAATAAACCATTGGCGTGTGTGCTGATACTCAACCGGCGTGCCGCAGCGCTCATGGATACCAACGTTATGTTCAATAGACTCCTGATACAGGATACTCCCCTGAGCGGCTAACAACTCCAGAATACGCTGACGAGCCTTGCTGGCAGACAGACCGGCAAGCGCACCGGCAAGCTCGGTCATACGCCCATCACGTCCAAGCGCGGTACGCAGGGGCAACTGATGTTTCCACCACCAGCGAACATCGGTCGAATCGCCAAAGGTGCAACACATGACCGCACCGCTCCCTTTGCGTGGATCAGCCAGTTCATCCGCAATAATCGGAACCGTGATATACGCCTGCGGCGAGAACGATGCACTGGCGATACGGGCCTGGGAGCCGATGAGATGAGCATAGCGCGTATCATCGGGATGAACAAAAATGGCAACGCAGGCGGGCAAAAGCTCCGGGCGCGTCGTCGCAATCGGCAGTGTAGCCCCATCTTCAAGCTGGAAAGCCAGCGTTGAGAAGAGCGTTGCGCGGGCCGAGTCATCAACCTCAGCCTGCGCAATCGCAGTCTGGCATTCGGGACACCAGAGAGTCGGCGCGGGCTGAGTATAAGCACGACCGGACAGGTAGAGCTGGATAAATGACCATTGCGACGTACGTTGCGCCTCAGGAGAGATCGTCGAATAGCGATAGCGCCAATCGACGCTCAAGCTCAAGCGCTGCCACAGGTGCTCGAAACGTCCCTCAGTCTGCGCAATGAGCTGTCTGCAACAGGCAAGAAAGTCGTTCAATGGCATTTCGTGCGCTTTACGTTTGATCGTCTTCTCGACAAAGCGCTCGGTCGGCAAGCCATTATCATCAAAGCCCATTGGAAAGAGAACGCGCCTGCCACGCATTCGTTGGAAACGCGCAATGACATCAATCTGCGTATACGAATAGCAGTGACCAATATGCAGATCACCAGAGACAGTCGGCGGAGGCGTATCAATCGTGAAGATGGGAGCGGTCCCCTCCTGCGGGAATGCATAGAGGTTTGCAGTGGACCAGGTTTGAGCGAGACGCGGCTCGGCCTCGCGAAAGACATAACGGTCGGGCAACATGAGATAGTACTCCTTCTCTCATAGGCATAAAAACGCTGCCTGTCAGCAAGGACGAGGGCAGCAAAGAGCTCGTGGTACCACCTTGTTTCGATAGCAGACTCGCCCAACCAGATGAGAGCCTGACTATCCTCTCTAGCGTTAACGGGCCATCCCGGAGCAGGCTACTCTCCCATTCACCTGTTCAACTCACGAGCCACGTTCAAAGGACGTAATCGGAGGAGGCTTGCACCCGGTGACCCCCATTCGCTGGCGACCCGTATCCTTTTACTCTGCTCGTTCACAGTTCTTGTGCGTTATTTGATTTTTTACAGCATAAACTTTCCCCCGAGCTTTGTCAAGGGTGCTTTTTCTTGCTTTCGATAGATAAATAAAGCAGCAGTAAAGATAGAAATGAGACAAAATATCGCGGTAATTAAAAATGCAAGACACATCCTACTTCTTCGTGTGTTTTTTTAGCTCTTCCTGAAGAGGCAGATTATACTGAAACCATTCCAGGATACGACACGTAACTACTAGTGAGAGAATCATAACCCTTGAAGGGGCCAGCACAGGCGTAAATAAACCGTGCTCATACGCATGAAGAGAGGGAAATATCCAGCGTAGTGGCACATGTTTCGGTGGCAGGGAAACGGTGGGGACGGTTGGCGGAGGATCAGGTGCGATGAGTTCCCGGACATCCCGTGCCTCCATGGCGTTCTGTCAAAGTTCATGGCGTCTTTTCTGAAAACGCACTCGAAAAGCAGGTAGGAGGGCGAGATGGCTGGTGGGGGCGGACGCCATTCGCCATGGCGTCCCTACTGGGCGAGATTTGACAGAGCATTACGGGCGGGAAGGTGCGATCTCGTAGCTGCGCGGTTTATCTGCGCCTGGGGGGCATCGGTAGAGGTGGTGTCAGCAATGAGGGGAGGAAGGATGAAAAGAAAGAGAGAAATACATGTCAGATATTACGCAACAGGATCTGCATAAACATATGCAAGTGTTTACAAAAGATACGTATAATCTGGGTCATATTAGTGAATTGTATGAGGACTCTTTTCAGGTTCACAGGGGGCTGGTGGGGAAGCATATCTACATGCCATATAGCGTTGTAGCCTCTGTCACGAACGAGCAGGTCCATCTGACCCTCTCCTCCACTGAGGCGGAAGAGCCACGCTGGCACAAGCGGCCGGACTACGAAGATCATCCAGGTGATCCAACCCAATTGATGTACGACCGAGAACATGGAGTGCATGATCCATTCAATCCAGGCAGCCCCAATAAGGGCTAAAAGCTCTACCTGATCACCATAGTACTTACGTCTTAAAGCTGCAAAGAGCACAAACGCTGAACTCTACATTTAGTCGACTCCCGTGTGTGAGCATAAAACGGCAATTGATTACAGATAAAAAAAGATTACGACAGAGGATACGATAAGAGAGCGAAGATACGGTTGTAACCTGATTGTAACTACGGTAATCACCTGATGCTATGGGCTCAGCATTCCTTTAAAATAAGGGAGTAATAAAAAAGAAAAGAATGGACACGTATATCTCGGCATACGCACATTTTAGGCAAGTGTATGCTGACCACGAGGCCATATGGAGTCCGACGCTGATCTTGTCGGTAAGTTTCCTGAAGGGAGCGTGGAATCATGGCTGTTGTTAATCCGGTTAGAGATGAACATAGAACCAGGTCAGCCAGTAAAGCCACAACAACTGATAGGCACTCTTCTTTCATCGCAACAGATCCTGGCCTGACGCCAGAAGACCTGCGAACAGCACGTCCGCAAGAGCATAATACTGAGCCACTGGAAGAGCTGAGCATTCTGTTCGATGAGCTTGACAGTGTAGAACCTCTGCTCACTCCTATCGATGATGAAGAGCATAGCGAGGTCAATACTGACACGTTGGGATTATCTCATACCCCCTATACACGATCAGGGGTGACCAATACCAAACAATTAACAGGAACTGAAGATGCTTTTCAGAGTTATCTCCGCGACATACGTAGCCTCGGCCTACTCACACATAGCGAAGAGATCGAGCTGGCCCAACGTGCAGCCGCAGGCGATGAACGCGCAAGACGCAGACTGGTCGAGTGCAATCTGCGCCTGGTGATAGCGATTGCACGGCGTTATACCAGTACAGGCGTCCCCTTGATCGATCTTATTCAAGAGGGCAATCTGGGGCTTATGCGTGCAGCTGAAAAGTTTGACTATCAACGTGGTTGTCACTTCGGCACCTATGCCACCTGGTGGATTCGTCAGGCGGTCAGCCGAGCAGCGGGCGAGCAATCTCGCTTAATCCATCTGCCAGAACATGTCGCCACCCGCCTGCGCAAAGTGCGCAGAATCGCCGCACAACTCTCACAGGAGAACGGGCTCGATCCGCTGCCAGAGCAGATCGCGGCCGCGTGCAATCTTGGACTTGATGAAGTTATTGACCTCCTCGAAGTCATCGAGCAACCCGTTTCGCTGGATGCACCGGTTGACGATGAAGCACGCTATTCGTTAGCCGATACCCTGGAAGATAGCACCACACCGGCACCAGCAGAGACCGCATCCCAACATCTGCTGGGCGAAGAACTCCATCGCGCCCTGGCATCACTCACGCCTCGCGAAAAAGCAGTTATCACGCTCCGCTACGGTATAGGCGACGGACGAAGTCGTACGTTGTTGGAGGTAGGAAAAGAGCTTGGCATTTCCCGCGAACGCGTACGCCAGCTTGAAGTAGTTGCACTTATCAAATTACGCAGCAACAGCAATAATGCAAATCTGCGCGAATGCGTCTGAGCGCATTGCTACGATTATAGAGAGAAAGAAGAGCGGGGCATCTGCGAGGATGCCCCGCTCTTCTTTCTCTCTATAATCTATT
>DATJHM010000110.1:0-47207 GCA_035493895.1 Ktedonobacteraceae bacterium | reverse complement strand
AACACCGTCTGCTTATTCCGCTGCAAATTGGTAGCAATTGTGTGCAACCAGGATTGCGCCTGTGTAAACGATATCCAGGATGGAAGTTCTTCACGGCGCTGGAGCATACAACGCACGTAGTCGGCGAAGATCACACGCTGAAGTTGCTCTGGCGAATTGTATGCAGGGAAATCTGCTACCGTACTGTTCTGATAGGCGAGCGTCAGAATACTGAGCATCAGAGGTTGACGGGCAAGCTTCAGTAACTCCTGATCCTGATGCAGCATAGTGCGTACGGTATCCAGATGACCCTGATCTTGCGCAAGATACGTTTCGATCTGCTCATCGGTCAAAGGAAGAATACGCACCGCCTTGCTGAGCTTCAGATGAGATACAAGCTTCTCGTAGTCCTTGCTGCGACAACTGACGACCAGGGGAGAATGCTGCTGCTCTTGCTGGTAAGCATTGATGGCCTGCATACAGGCCTCCTGTAAGGGCTCAGGAACCTCATCCAGACCATCCAGCAGTGGTATCAGTTGATGCTGCTCAATCCATGCAGCTGCAACCTGCCTGGAGATCTGATACTTGGAAGATTTAAGCTCTTCAATCATCCAGCTAGCAAATGATGGATGCTGTGAGTTCCAGGACGACAGATTAAATACGACAGGCATAGGAACATCCTCAGCACGTTCAGCACGTTTGAGGAGATCGCGGGTCAATTCCAGCAGTAGCGTCGTTTTACCCGCACCGGGTTCACCAAGAATGAGCAATTGACCATAAGCCTCATCATACACCTGGAGAATGCTGGTCCCGGGAGAGCGCATATGTGGGCTGCGCACAAGTTCCTGCACTTGCCTGGTCCAGGGATTATCCAGAGCATCTGGCCGCTCTTGTAGTCGCAAAGCAAGATGCACAGCCGTCCGCTGCAAGGATTGCTCCAACATCCCCCCCTTCTCAATCCAGGTCGTGCGCACCTGCTGAAGCAAAAGCCTTCGATTCCTACGTTCGTCGTAGGAGAGAGAATGAGGCGTTGGCACAATCCAGTCAGGATCGAGCAGATGATACACATCATTGACAACCTGCTTCAGCACAGCATCCCGCTCCTCCCCTGCTTGCGGCACAGGTGAGCCAGTATCAGGCAAGCGTTGCAGATCGGCAAGCCCCATGATTTCCCATGAACACTCTTTGCACAGAATCGGGACAACCTGCACGCCGCCATCCTGCTGTGATCCAACAACCAGGGGCGCATCTTCGATGGCATAGAGATCTGAAGCCAGATACTCGGGAGTTAGAAGCAGAATGATGAGGTCAGCCTTTTGCAGGGCACGAGTTCGTTCCTCTGGAGCAGAGATACCCGGCTCAACGAGCCCCTGATGCCACACTTTCAGCTTTTCCTGGCGAATGAATGGCTGGAAGTGTACCATCAAACGCCGACACCACTCATCATCCTCGGGAGCCGAAGAGAGAAAAATACGGTATGGCGGCTTCTTTTCCGTTTTTTGTTGCATCCTGCAAATCAATCATACAATATATCAATATGCAAATATATGTATTGAATCCTTCATCATGAGTATAACGTGTTTTCGGCTTATTCTCAAGAAAAAGGCAAAGGATAGTTCCATGCACGCAAAAGTGACCAGGATTACCTTTCACCCGGATAGCGAAGAGGAAGCACTCAACTTCATTCGCAACAGGATGTTTCCCAGCGCAAGCGCGCAGCGAGGCTTTAAAGATGCATTCATCTTCCAGAACACGGCGGAACAGCACAAATACACACTCATCAGCGTCTGGGAAAGCGAAGAAGCCATGCAGGCCAGCGCTCCTCCTGAAGATTTGCTCCCGGAACTTCAGCATTTCGATACGCTGATTGCTGAAGCCTCCCAGGATACCCATACGCTACTCTTTCAATTCTCGGCGCAATCCCAGAGGGAATGAGCAAAGAGGGAAGAGAGTGACTGCATTTCACACAAAAATGCTGGCATACAAAAAAAATCTTGTCTCACCCCTTCAGAAATCTCACCACCTGCCGAATATCTATAGTAGAAGAGGCAATAAGACCTCCCTCCCGGTTCTTACAACGATGTCGCCTGAAAGAGAGACAGTGCAGCATCGATATGGGGGAAGTGTAGGACTGGTGCAGGGGGCAGTGTAGGAGTGAGATTCCCATCACATCGGCATTTGTGTAGGTTGTGTAGCTTTTTAGGAAATTTTTCTCGTAGCGTAAAAAAAATCTTGTAGCGCGTCACCCAGAAGATCTAGACCATCTCTGTCTTACCACTCACAGGCCCATGTAGCCCTGGTGTAGAAGCGTGTAGGGTCAAGATCCCCATCACCTCCACCTTTGTGTAGGTTGTGTAGCTTTTTCGTAAAAATTCTCGTAGCGCGTCACCAACAAGGATCCAGCCGCCTCTGTCTCGCCACTCATGATCTCATGTAGCACTGGTATGGAAGCGTGTAGGGTCAAGATCCCCATCACCTCCACCTTTGTGTAGGTTGTGTAGCACTTTTACAATTTCATATTGCATTATCCATTCGCCTGAGAAACGCGTACCAGCATCGTCTCCCATCCAGGGAACATTGCCAGGAGAGGCCGGGCCTTCTGCCTGCCCATCCATTCCTCGGTTGATGCCTATTGGTCGTGCTTTCTGCCGATCCAATACGCATCAGCCGAAGAATGTATGAGCTATTGGAGAGGGCCGGTGGGCACGCGGGCAAGACAACCCCGGCCCCTCCCTGTGGTGTTGCGCGGAACCACGTCGCTCCTGGCAAGGGGGACAGAGGTTCCTCACCCTCGAAGAGACACAGAGGTAGGGGCAGCGGTTTATCCCTGCCCGCGTCCCCCACCGGCCCTCTCCAATAGCTCATCCATTCCTCGGTTGATGCCGATCCGCGTCACCCCGGCCCTCTCGCCCTTCCGCGATGATCCGCGCTTCTACACGTGTTCCTGTGCAACAACTACAGCATTTTCTTCTGCCCCACATGTCTCATCCACATGGTCATTGCGTTTGAGATACCAGCTACCCCAGCAGCAGAAGATGAGCATAATGGCCCCGATCAATACAATGAGCTGGCTGAAGCCGATGAGCTGGGCGAACGCACCCGCAAAGAGCAGAATCGGAATCGAGCCTGCATTGTAAAACATCGCTTGCAGGGCCAGCACACGAGCCCGACCATCCTCGGGCGCGCGCTCCTGCATAATAGTGGCCGTGGGAATATTCACCGCCGACATCGCCACTCCCAGCAGGAAAACCAGCAGCAGCGTCATCCAGAAAAGCCAGGGGGCCTGTACCCCCTCCAGAGGATCAAGATGGACCGCCAGCCATTGCAATACTGGCAGAAGGAAAAAGCAGACGCCAAGCATCACAAAACCAGCGATTGTCAGACGCAATTTGCCCACATAAGCCGTGATCCTTGGCATCAACACCGAAGCCAGAATGAGCCCGACAGCGGCCGGTGCCAGCACCAGCGCCATATCCTGCGTCGAACGATGGAGAAACTTACTGACAAAAGCCCCCGCCAGTTCGCCAATCAGCAGCATCAAAATCCCCACAATGGAAAGCTGTATCACCGCATACAACAGGAGGCCATCAGCACTGATAATACGCCAGCCAGCCACCAGATCCTCCCACAACGAATGCAGCGCAACCCGCAGTGCCACAACCGTCTCCTCCTTCCGCGCATAGAGCCGCGTCTCCTCCAATGCCCTGCTCGGAATACAGAGGATCAGGACCGCGCACACCGCATACAACGCCGCCGCCACAATAAAGAGCATATCCGCCGGGAGTACATGATAGATGATGGTCCCTATCGGCAGGTCAAAAGGCGGAAAAAGAGCCGCTACAATCCGCCCTACAAGCAGAAAGCCAATACCCTGCGCCACCGTCAAAGAAATATTGAAAAGAGAGAGTGCTGGCAGCAACTCACGCTCTCCCACCAGGAGAGGAATCGCCGCTCCTTCAGCCGGAACAAAAAATTGACTGATTAACGATGTGATAAAACAGAGGAAAAAGAGTGGGACCAGGCTCGTGCGGTTATAAAGCAAGGAGGCAAACATCAACAGCATCGTAATCATACGCAACACATTTGTCATCCATAACACATGGCGCTTACTTGCACGCTCCACAACGACACCAGCAATCGCACTAAAGGGTACAGCGGGTAAGGTAAAAGCCGTAATTGCCAGACCTGCCATCAATTCCGAATTATGCGTCACATCATCGACCAGCACAATAACACCAAAATTTGCCGCGTTCAGCACAATCTGAGAGATAAGCTGGGCACACCATAACAGTAGAAAATTCCTGTTCTTCAGCACAAGCCGAAAACTGGTGACACCTGGTTGTTTCTGCTCTGCGTCAAGAGGTTGTGTTGAAATTGACATCTGCACTCGACTTTCCACGGTTCATTTTACACCAGCACGTTTCTCCATATACGCTGGTGACGCCTGTATGGTTACCTGCTACTACGTATGATTGTAACAGATACTCAACTAATTAACATCTGACAAAGGTACTATTTTATTGCTACCCTGACAGAGCGTCCCAAAAGTGGCAAGTTTTTCAGTTACAAATACAGTACAGTATTTCTATAAGCGACATTTGCGCTCTGGAGTAAAAGCCGGGACAGTCTGGAGAACGCGAAAAGATTCTCTTTCGCATAAAGAGGGTTTTCATGCTGATTTTGTGCTATAATTACGCACTATGGAAATGACACCGACGCTACCAACAACACAACCGAAGACAGATCTGCTCTCTCTGACACTCCCGCAGATGCAGCAATGGATGGCAGAACATAAACAACCAGCTTTTCGGGCCAAACAGGTCTATAGCTGGCTCTATCAGCATCTGGTGACGGATTTCTCAGCTATGAGCAATCTTCCTCAGGCTCTACGCGAGCAGATGGCCGCCGAGACCACCATCGGTCCGGGCGTCATTCGTAGCGAGCAGCACTCAAAAGACGACCGTACACGAAAAATTCTGCTCGAGCTGGACGATGGGAAATTAATCGAGTCGGTGCTCATGTTATATCCGCCCTTGGGCGAGAGTAGCGCACGAGCGACCGTCTGCGTCTCCAGTCAGGCGGGTTGCGCACTCGGCTGTACGTTCTGTGCCACGGGTCAGATGGGCTTTGATCGCCATCTCAGCGCTGGCGAGATCGTCGCACAGGTCTTGCACTTTGCGCGCGAACTCAAACAGGCTGCCTGGAGTGCTGCTGGTCTTCCAGGCAGCAAAAGTATCGATCATATCACCAATATCGTGCTCATGGGCATGGGAGAACCGCTGCACAATTATCAAAACGTTTTGCAGGCACTCCGCATTCTCAACAGTGCCGAGGGGTTTAATCTGGGGGCGCGCCATATCACCATCTCGACCGCAGGGCTGGTACCAGCGATCCGCCAGCTCAGTCAGGAACCGCTCCAGGTCAATCTGGCCATCTCGCTGCACGCACCAACCGACGAACTGCGTAGCCAGACGATGCCCATTAACCGTAGATATCCGCTCAAAGAACTCTTCGCGGCCTGTCAGGACTATATCGACACCACGCACAGGCAGGTCACATTCGAATACGTCCTGCTCTCGGGCGTCAACGATACCCCTGAGCATGCTGAACAGCTCGCACAATTGCTGGCCCCGCTCAAACAATTCGCTCACGTCAACTGTATTCCCGTCAACGTGACCTCGGCCAGCTATCAGACGCCCGGCCCCGAGGCGATCCGCAGTTTCCGCAATACACTCTTTGCGCGTGGCATCAGCAATAGTGTCCGCGCCGAACGGGGCGACGATATTGCAGCCGCCTGTGGCCAATTGCGCACACGCTTCGAGCAGGGCAAAAAACGGCTTCCGGTCCAGACCCCGTAGAGGGCACGGCTTGTCTGCGCCCAATACACATCAACCGAAGCGCCGAGAGGGCCGGAGGGGCTCGCGGGCAGGGATAAACCACGGCCCCTCCCTGTGGTGTTTTGCGGGTCGTATCGTGTTTGGCAAGAGGGCACCGATGGTCCCATCCCTCGAAGAAACGCACAGGTAGGGATCGCGCTTCATGCCGATCCGCGTCCCCCTCCGGCCACCCTCGCCAAAACGCAGCAGCATCGTGGCGCAGATAAAAAGAAGGTGCTTACAACGACCGCCCCCGTGTGGGAGCAACCGTTGCAAGCACCCTCTACATCATTAGCATGCTTTGCCTTCTATAAGGGCGGGGTTTCTTGCATTCAGGCAATTAGCGAACCTTCGGCAATTTGCTCATCGTGCGCAAGCAACGTGTGCAGATGTTCACATTCTTCAAGGTGCCATTCACCTCAATACGACGGCGCTGCACATTCAACACAAAGCGACGACGTGTGCGATGCTGCGAGAAAGGCACATTATTGCCATACATCGGCTTGCGTTCACATATATCACAACGACCTGCTGCCATTTTTTCTACTACCTCCGTAAAAGATATCAACGGACGCGCTCGAACCCCTTGTTGGGTGCCAACGTATGCGCCGTTGCGTTTACTTGATTATCATCGGGGTCTCTGGTATACTGCATCCGTAAAACTCGTGCACTGCTTGGGGAACCCGAACACGTTATGCGAGTATAACCGATTATGGTTATTTTGGCAAGAGAGAAGATATATGCGTACGCCAAAAGCATCAGTTATCCATCCACAACATGGCTCACGCCCACGGGGAAAAATAGAGGTCCTGCCAAACGCCATCCACTCGATTGCAGTTGAGGCAATCTACGGCTGCTATGGCGTCCTGGCCATCGCCTCCCCACGCTTGAGAAATGGAGAAGCGATCCTCCTGC
Source organism: Ktedonobacteraceae bacterium (assembly GCA_035493895.1). Lineage (GTDB taxonomy): Bacteria > Chloroflexota > Ktedonobacteria > Ktedonobacterales > Ktedonobacteraceae > DATJHM01. The sequence continues at coordinate 40,437 of DATJHM010000110.1, read as the reverse complement.
CAACAGAACACAGTAACCAGGGAGTACGTGTGCAAGTCATCAATGATCAGCTCTTCATCGACGTCTATGTCGCCTTGGAATACGGGCTGCGCATTTCAGAGATCGCACACAATATTATGAGTAGCGTCAAATTCTCCGTCGAAAAAATGCTGGGAGTGCCAGTTGCCCAGGTAAACGTCAATGTCCAGGGTCTACTCCACGGCCCCAGCTCCTCCGAACAAAAATAACACAGATAATTCTGAAGAATTTATGAGGTAGCAAAGCAGCTATGCAGAAAAAATCACCGCATACACCACGCCAACGACCACGCCGTATCAGCGTCTTCGACGGTCAGGACCTCAAGAAAGCCGTTCTGGCGGGTGCTGCATGGCTGGAAGAACACCGCGAATCTATTAACGCGCTCAATGTCTTCCCCGTGCCGGACGGAGATACTGGCTCCAATATGTCGGCGACGATGAAGGCAGCAGTGCGCAACATTGTCGACAGCAGCGAAACGGCAGCAAGTGTTATTGCCGCGAAAATCGCCCACGACGCGCTCTTGGGAGCGCGGGGCAACTCAGGTGTGATCCTTTCGCAAACCCTGCGTGGCCTGGCAAGAGGTCTGCACAACAAACCAACCTTTAATGCCAGCGATCTGGCTGCGGCCCTGCAAGAAGCATCTACACTCGCCTACCGTGCCGTCATAAAACCAGTTGAGGGAACAATCCTCACCGTCGTCCGCGAATCGGCCGAAGCCGCGCAAGCACATGCTGCTCACGGAGAAGAGGACCTGATCGGCCTCTTGCAAGAGACAGTTGCGGCTGCACGGAAAGCGGTCGCGCACACGCCAGAACTGCTTCCTGCTCTGAGACAGGCGGGCGTTGTCGATGCAGGCGGGCAAGGCTTCTGCACGATCCTGGAAGGCATTTTGCGCTATATACGTGGCGAGGCAGGCGGTGCTCCGCTATCTATCGCGCCAATTGCCAGTGAAGAGCATATAAAAAAAGGGCGTGTCACAATCGAGGAAGAGTTCGGCTATGAGGTCGTTTTCCTGCTGAAGGGGAGCAACCTGGATGTGGAAGGCATTCGTCAGACCATTATCGACATGGGCGGCGTCTCTACCGTCGTAGCAGGTGATGAAACCATGCTCAAGGTCCATACGCATACCCCGACGCCCGGCAAAATCCTTGATTATGGCGTGAGCCTGGGAAGCCTGCTCGACATTAACATCGAAAATCTGCAAGAACAGAGCCTGACCTATGCCGCCGAAAGCGCGCTAGAGCATACAGGAGAAGCAGCGCCACAAGAGCAGGAGAACGCTCAGATCGCCACCGTTGCCGTCGTGGCAGGCAATGGCTTTGAAAAGGTCTACCAGGGCCTTGGCGTTAACGCTATCATCTCTGGCGGTCAGACCATGAACCCCAGCATCGAAGAACTCTTGAAAGCGGTCGAAGCCGCGCCCTCAGCGCAGGTCATCATTCTTCCCAATAACAGCAATGTCATCCTGAGTGCGCAACAGGTTCTGGGTCTGACGCAAAAAACTGTCTACGTGGTGCCCAGCAAAACCCTCCCGCAGGGCATCGCCGCGCTGATTAGCTTCAACTACGAATCCGATTTTGCCAGCAACTGCGAAACGATGACCGAAGCGATCAAACAGGTCCAGACAGCAGAGATCACCACTGCCGTGCGCTCAGTCCAGATTGACGGATTGCACGTGCGCGAGGGGGACTTCATTGGCATTATCAACGGGAACCTCACAGTCACAGAAGCCAGGATGGAGTGCGTCATTGATGACACCCTGGAACGTATGAATATTGAGAGCTTCGAAATCATCACACTCTATTATGGCGAGGATATTACGGCAGAGGACGCACAAAAAACTGCCAGCCGCATTAAATTGCGACATTCGCATCTCGAAATCGAGGTGGTCGATGGCGGCCAGCCCTATTATGCATATATATTCTCAGTAGAATAGTCTCGCTGAGAGCCCACATCCAGGTAGGAGAGAGCTTATGGCAGTTCGTATTGTAACCGATAGCACCGTCGATCTTCCCATCGCACAGGCAGAAGCAGAAGGTATCACTATTGTTCCTCTCAGCGTCTTCTTCGAGGACGAAGCGTATCTCGATGGCGTGGAACTGGATAATGCTGGATTTTATCGCAAATTAGCGACGAGCAAATCGCTTCCACGCACCTCGCAGCCGCCTCCTGCCGCATTTCAAGAAGCCTACACGCGCCTGATCAATGAAGGCGCCGATGGCATTCTTTCTATTCATCTTTCCTCCAAACTCAGTGGCACATACCAATCAGCCTGCAATTCGCGGGATCACCTTCCTGATGACCTGAAAACGATTCCTATCGAAGTGGTTGACTCTTTAAGTATCAGCGCAGGCATGTCTCGCAGCATCTTAGAGGCAGCCGCCCAGGCTCGCGCGGGGAAATCACTTGCGGAGATCAAGGCGTATGTCGAGGACCAGCTCTCGCGCACGCGCATTTTAGCGGTCCTGGATACCCTGGAATGGGTAAAGCGGGGTGGACGCATCGGAGCAGCCAGGGCCCTGCTGGGCAATATGCTCAGCGTCAAGCCCATCGTCACCCTGCGCGACGGAGCCGTCGTCCCGGTGGAGCAACCTCGCACACGCAGTAAAGCCTACGCACGCGTGGCCCAGCTCATTAAAGAGGCAGGCCCCATTGAGAGTATAGACCTTGCCATCTCCAACGACGAAGTTGCAGAACAGCTCACAGCCGCCATACAGGAGATCGCTCCGGGCGAAATTCACACCTACAAATTGGGAGCCGCTCTAGGCACCCACACCGGTCCCGGAACAGCAGCCGTAGCGTACACAGTAGCACACAAATGACTGTAACAGGCATACTGCCCCTAAGGAGAGTTCATGATGGAACAGAATTATGTCGTGCCTAATATTTATCAGGATTTGAGTGACCAGAATCAGGGATATTTCGCATTTCGTTTTGTTTGTCAGCAATGTAGGTGGCAGATCGACACTCGAGCAACGCGTTCGACCATCAGCACGGTGAGCAATATTGCAGATATTGGTATTGGCCTGATCGGTGGCTTCTGGGGTCGTGCCGCCGAAGCAGGCCAGAAGATTTACGGCAGCCAGTGGCACCAGGAACAGGCTGATGCCCTCCAGAAAGCCTGGGGCGAGATCAGACACCATTTCCATTTCTGCCCAAAGTGTCAGGAGACCGTCTGTGCGCGCTGCTTTAACAGCCAGCTCGGACTCTGTATACGTGATGCACCAGACCTGCGCGCCGATGGGGCGCAATTCAAACATGACCTCAATATCGGAGCACAGCGTCAGCAGATCGCACAGGCATACAATCCCCCCCAGTTCAACGTTAACGCCATACCATCAGCGGCCACGCCTGAAATGCTTAGCACGCCACAGCCTCCGGCCCAGATTCCCCCGTACGTCAACACACCTCAGCTTCCACAAACACCCCAGAGTGCTCAACTCACTATGGTTGCTTGCCCACAATGCCAGTTGCCCGGACCAGCGGGCAAGTTCTGCCAGGACTGCGGCACAAAGCTTCCGCAAGCGCAGCCGCTCTGTCCAGGATGCGGAGCACCACGGGAGGCCCATGCGCGCTTTTGCCAGGAGTGTGGATACCGGCTGACGTAATATAAGACAAATTGGATAATCATGAATGTGACTTGTTGCCATTGACTATCGCTAGAGTGTTGCGTACAATAGAAGGAGAGAATGCTCACAACATTCCAATTGCTACCGAGGATATGGACACAATACTAGAGCTACTTCAGGCACACACGAGTCCGAAAAGACGCAAGCCATCGCGTAGTTTGTGTCGTTGGTCGTATCCGCAAGGAGGCGCAACCACTTCTCTGTACCATGTAGTTCGTTGTTTGTATCTGGGAGCCGTAAGGTCCCCATACTACAGATGTTCGTTGGAAACTGCCAGCCAAGCAGGTATGGCGTAAAACGAAGGAGGAACGACTGTGGGAATGTTACGGGTGATGTCACGGCGTGGTGATGACCGTGTCACCTGGGACGAGCAGAAAGTTCTGGCGGGTGAATCCGATGCAGTTGCTGCTGTCCGGGAAGCGGAAAAAATTTTTGCACAAGAACGCGCCAAAGGGGCGACTGCCTTTAAAGTGGAGACAGGCAAGCCCATACAACGCATCGAGCAGTTTGACGCCACGGCTGAGCAGATAGTAATGGTTCCACGAGTAGTCGGGGGATGAACCTGATCACTCAGGTACTGACTATCCTTTGTTGGGTCGTAATTGCCCTCGCAATCACCCCTATGGTGTGGTTCGTGTTACAACCATATCTCAGGGGCTGGTCGCGTGCGGAGCGAAGGGCTAGCGATCTGCTACGTGATATACTCACGCCTGAGCAATTGCGCCAGCTTATCTGGCGAGGCTACCTGGAGATACCAAGTCCATCTGAACCACAGCGGGTATATCGCGTACCAAGAACGAAGGGGTACGTTCAGGTTTTAGAGAATGGTCGCGCCACTATGCGGCTTTGTGTGCAACCAGTTGAATGCCTGCCAGATGCAGATATCGTTCTGCTTCATAAACTCATGATTGAAGCAAATGAAGAGAACTATTTGCAGAAAGCAAATAAGTATATATGCATCGACTGAGCACTCCATGGAAGCCGAAATAGCTGTCCTCGCCGATCGTGTATGGCAATGTAGATTGTTTTCCGCTACAGAGTTGTTTTCCCTCGGTAGATAGCAACACGGGGCGCCACATGAGCGCCCCGTTTCTATTCATCCTCGTCCTCTGCTTCTATCTGTAGAATCTCACGATGTCCATTTTGCTTGACGCAGGCATGTGGCCCTCCATCGAGTGGCGTTCCACAGAGCGGACACACAGGACGCCCGGCACCCACGACGCTAGTGATAGCCGAGCTCAGATTCTGCGCTTCGTGCAGGTTGAAAAGAAACGTGACTTCGTCCTCTTCGCGCAACTGCACAACTGGCTCTTCACCTTGTAGCATGATCTCGAAGGGCGTAATACCTAGCAGAAATAGATCGTCACTCTCATCATAATTCAGCCCGATCTGCCCGGCCTGAAACTCATAGGTTGGCGGAGAAGGGAAGTCCGCAGGCATCGTCTGGGGTGACAGACGGCCCCCTGCACGCGCCTCTGTACGCAACACCTGCCCTTCCGAGAGTTGCGCCAGCGCACGATCCAATGCGATCGACAGACTATTTAATTGCTCTTTCTCCATCCAGACCACCAGAGAACCACGGCTACTCTGCGCAAACAGACGAAAACGGCGTTGTCCTGGCTGACCGACCGCATCAGCCCCCAGGATACGCACTCGTCCTAAATCAACACTCATAGAAACACCTCTCTAGCCTGCCAGACGTTAATATCCACGCGCAGGCTCATAGCGATTGAGCAAAGGCTGACCAGCGCGGTAACGCCGCAGATTGTCAGCAAAGAGCGCGGCTAAGCGCTGATCATATTGCACGCTCACGCCTGCAATATGAGGGGTCAGTATGACATTTGGCATACGATACAATGGACTCTCGGCAGGCAGCGGCTCATCCATCACCACGTCCAGGCCAGCACCACCAATCCAGCCTTCACGCAATGCCCGAATGAGTGCCTCCTGCTGCACAACACGACCACGGGCAACATTTACCAGATAGCTCTGCGTTGGCATTGCACGCAGTTCAGCCTCGCCAATAAGTCCTTCCGTTTCCGCGGTCAGAGGCACAGCCAGCACTACATAATTGCTCTGACGTAACATAGCAATCAGATCAATCGACGCAAAGAGTTGATCAACATCTGCATCTTGATCACCAGCATGAGCCGAACGATGAGTTGCCAGCACCCGCATCCCAAAAGCCCTCCCTAATTGTGCGACACGGCGTCCAATACTGCCAAACCCAACAATTCCCAGCGTCTGCCCCGTCAGCTCACGTCCACCCAATCGATACCAGTGTGAGCTCAACGGCCACACGTGGCGATCCTGCAAACGCACCATTTCCGGCCAATTGCGGTTAAACATCAGAATACTGCCAAACACATACTCACCAATCACCGTCGCATTCATGCCGATCGCCGTCGTTATCTGCACCTGCCCACCCGTTTCGAGAATACCGGAAAAGCGCAGGCTATCAACGGCGGAACTCGCTACCTGAAGCCAGCGCAAGTGAGGAGCCAATTCACGCCACTGATTCGGCACGCTATAAGAACAGAGCACCTCCGCCTCTTGCAAACGCGACCACAATTCCTCATTGTTAGCGACACACACCACCTCCGTTCCCGCAGCCTCACGTAAAAGCTTCAGCGAGGCAGACGAAAACTGAAATGCACTCAGCACATTCAAACGATCAGCCATATCAACATCAAGCTCCTTCGCATGTAGATTTTTCCTGGGTGCTCCTGCTTTTCTTCAGTCTATCCGATATACCATCGAGGTAGCAAGAGGAGAAGCAACCCGAACCGCCAGACAGCATACCTGAAGACGCTTCAGCGTACACGAACGGTCCACCATTGACATACGTTGACACACAAAAGGATGATGATGTTATCGTTCTATTGATAGAAATATAGCCATAATGAGCTAGCATGATACAGCAGCATATTGAAAAATCGGATCGAGGAACCTATACTGAACAGCAGGAGAAGCGCCATCAGCACACAACAAGGGTGCAATATTTATAACATATGGCAATAACAGCATTGAAACAGAGCAAGAGTAGCAGGCAAGGTCTGAAGATAGAATACCAATCAGTACTAACTCTGGCAGCCAGATAATACCTTACCAGGCAACGGACGTTTAGTAATAATGAGAATTATATGAAAAGCGCACAAAGGAATGTTCGCAGCGATATGTTCCTGGACCTGGAGCAAACTGCAAAACTGCCAAGACAAATGTCCCACGCTTGTATCTAACGTATGCTAAATACGTCTAAGCACTTAGATGTTTTTCTCTATAAAACGCTCGCTCTAAGATAGGGGTAGCCCGGACTACCTGTAAATCTGCCTTAGCATATTCAATGACAGATGTTTTTAGGAAGGTAACAATGGCATTCAATAATTCTGCTGGCCGCAACAACGCAATGGCTCCAATGCCACCTCAGTCTGCTCCTCCGCGTGCTGGTGACCCGGGCACAAGCTGGGAAGAGATGGGGTCGCAACGCTTTCAGCCTAAGGGGAGGCGGCGTTATATTTTACCTTTGCTCAGTACCATTCTTATCTTGATGCTTGTTTTCGCCGGAGTCCGCCTGGGCGTAACGCTCAGTGGCACCAATGACCAGATTCAGGTCCTTGTAGGTGATCAGCAGAGTGCGATTGTTGATCTACGGCAGAGCATGCCTATCAGTCCACAATTGCGTGGTGCCAATGTCTTTCCCCAGGATAACTCTCAGGATGTTGATGGCTCATATTCTGCCGATATTATGAAATATACGACGAAAATGGCCACGGACATGCAGACAATGAAACTGGGCCTATTACGCTTCCCCGGTGGAAGCGTGGGTGAGACAAATATTGTCTCATACGACCAGCTTGACCAGTTTGCAAAAATGTTGAATGATACGCATGCAGAGGGCATGGTACAGGCGCACCTGGGCGGTCCAACTGCTCATGGCAATCCGCATAACCTCACAGATGATGTCGCAACACGTGCCTCTCTGGCTGGTTCATGGGTTGCGTTCATGAACAACTCCAAGAGCGATGTCCGCCCTGCAAATTTGAAAGATTTCCATCCAGTGAAATACTGGAGTGTGGGTGATGAGCCGGATAAACAAATTAATCCTCTCACGAAAAAGCCTTACCTGGTCAGTGAATACGTGGATGCATTTATACAATTCTCCATCGCCATGCACAAAAGCGATCCCAATATTATGGTCTTTGGTCCAGAAATCAGCAATTTTCAGGGCATCGGTGTCGGACCAAGCGATGCCAACGGTCAGAAATGGATGGAGTCGTTCTTAAAAGGGGTGGCGGCTTACGAATCAGCGCATCAAGCAGATATCAAGAGCATTTCTACTTCCGGACACCTGCTTGACGGCGTTTCATTTCACTACTACCCATTGCAGGGTCAGGCCAACGTTAACCCTTCTCAGTTGATGAGCGATCCCGATTCATGGGCATATACCATTCCACAATTGCACGATACTATTAAGCAAATTATGGGACATGATCTTCCCATCAGCGTCTCTGAAGTGAATACGAATGCCTCTGGCAAAGCTCCTACACAGGGTGAGGCGGCGCTCTGGTGGGCCGACACGTTGGGCGAACTGATGAACGAAAATGTCGGCTATGTCTCGTTTTTCGGAGCCTCCGGCGTTGAAGCGGGTATTCCTCTCTTCAGTGCCGATGGTCTGCACGATACGGCGATGGAACGCGTGATGGAAACCTTTGCAAACCTGCAAAGCAATCTGGTACCAATGGGCATCCAGCGTGACCCGATCAGTGTCTACGCAACCCAGAATAGCACGCACCAGATCGTGAGCCTGTTGTTTGTCAACAAATCGAATACACCTCAGTCGGCACAGATAAATCCGGTGAACAACTTCCTGGGTCTGAGCCCCTGGCATAGTGTAAACATCAGCGTAGGCGCAAATAGTGTGATTGTGCTCACGTTGTATCGTGATGGACGTGCTCCCATTGCCAACTACTTCCAGGTTTCTGCACAAAATGATAATCAGGTCAATTCAGTCAATCAGGCCATATGTGGCAAAAAGGCAGATGTACTGGATACCAATGTACCATGCTAAATGAGAGGAAAAAACAGTGATTGGGGAGATTATTGGCAACTTTTTCCAGTGCGTCTATCTGCTCATCATCATGCTGATGACCTTCCAGGCGCTCTTTAATATTCGCTTGCGTCTCTATATATGGGAAACGCCCGAAAATGCGATGATGAATACTGCGCCTACGGTCTATCTTGATCCGTGCCTCTCCTTTACGATCCTGCTTCCTGCACGCCATGAGGAGGAGGTCTATCAAGATACGATCCAGGGAGTCTATAACCTGAATTATCCAAAAGAATTGATGCAGATCGTTGCTATCTGTAGCGATGATGATGAGGGCACGATTGCGGAAGCGCAAAAGAAGATCGATCAACTTGGTGATCCTAATGTACAGATCCTCATCTATACAAATAAACCAACCAGCAAGCCACGCGGCATGAATCACGCATTGCAGATTGCCCGAGGCGATATTGTGACGATCTTCGATGCCGAAGACGAGCCACACCCAGATATTCTCAACATCATCAATACAACCATGTTGAACGAAGATGTTGATGTTGTACAGGCAGGAGTGCAATTGATGAACCATAATACTCACTGGTTCAGCTACCTGAACGTGCTTGAGTACTTCTTCTGGTTCAAATCTTCTCTTCACTTCTTTGCACGCGTGGGTATGACCCCACTGGGCGGCAATACAGTCTTTATACGCCGCGATCTGATGGAGCAGCTCGGAGGTTGGGACGAAACCACGCTCACGGAGGATGCCGACCTGGGTATTCGCCTGAGCCTGACCCACGCCCGCATCCGCATCGTCTATGACGATGAATTTGTGACACACGAAGAGACTCCCAATAGTATTCCGCAGTTTATCAAACAGCGTACGCGCTGGAATCAAGGCTTCATCCAGATTCTGTTTCAGGGTGAATGGAGAAAGCTTGAAACGCTCCCCAAACAGCTTCTCGCCTTCTACGTATTGATCCTTCCTGAAGTGCAGGCGCTCTTCGCTCTGATGGTGCCGGTCTCAGTGGTGATGTTCTTCTTTGCCCGACTCCCATTGTGGATGGCGATGTTTACCTATCTGCCGCTCTATTGTTTCATTCTGGCTATCTTTATCGACGTGGCCGGGCTACACGAATTCCTGAAAGCCCATCACCGGCCATGGCGCTGGCATGAGGCCATTGTGACCTTGCTTGCCTTCGTTCCCTATCAGGTTCTTCTGGGCCTTGGCTCGCTTCGCGCCGTCTATCGCTTTCTCCGACGCACAAACGACTGGGAGAAAACTGCGCACGTTGGACAGCACCGAAAAGCCGCATAAAGATAAAGTAGGAATATATGACATCGATCAACAATCAGGAAAAGAAAGGCAGTGGACTGCTGAGTGGAGGGAAGTTCGGTGGGGCGAACGCACCGGGGAATGTTGCCTCTCCGGTGCCTTCAAACCCTGAACATTTACCTACTGGCTATCTCCCCTCCCAGGCTCAAGTCGCGCCGCCACCAAATGGTAGAGGTGCCGGCCCTGGCCTGTCAGGTGGTCAGGGAGGTAATCTACAACAGCCACCGCCAAATAAAGGGTTGCTAAACGGCCAGCCGAATACGCCACAACCTCCTGCTAACAGGGGATTGCTGGGGGGACAGCCTGCCAATACACCACAACCGCCTGCAAATAAAGGGCTGTTGGGTGGGCAGGCCTATAATGCTCCTTCCGCACCTCCACAGCAGCAGCCAAGGCCTGGCTTTAATGGCGGGCCACCGCCTCAGCAGCCCGGGCCACGCGGACCCATGAAGCCTGCCGGTGGCCCTCCTGGTCCTCAGGGGGCCCCAAGGCCACAAAATCCCGGTAACCGTCAGGGTCCTCCAGGGCCAGGAGGGCGTATGCCTGCTCCTGCTCCTGCTCCTGCGGGACCAACCGGGCAGGTCGTCCTGTTTCGTGGTCCGCACTTCTATGTGCGCACGACGATTCATCCCAATAAGAGCTCGAGCACCAACCCTTTACGTAAACCAAGCGGGCATACGACGATGATGCCCAAGGTTATTCCCAACCAGGAACAGCGCGTGGCCGAGAGCGAGACACGTGTGATGCCCGCTCTGGATGTGCCTGAGAATGCACCCAGGAAAAAATTCTATATTCCACCCTGGTTCGAAACGGTTGTTGTCGCCCTGACAGTGCTGGCGTCTGTTATCGCCCATGCCTACAATATGTTCAACTACCCTCGTTACGAAATGGACGAGGGCACCTACATGTCGGCAGCCTGGGCGGTGGTAAACGGCAAAATCTACCCGTATGCCTATGGTTATGGCCATCCTCCGTTTGCCTGGATGCAGCTAGCCGGATTGATTCAACTAGCCGGTGGCTTTTTTCTCTTTGGCAACGCAATCAATACGGGACGCGTACTCATACTGCTCTATACCCTGGGCAGTACATTGCTCGTCTATCTGATCATACGTAGAACCAGCGATAGTCGAGCAACTGCCTTGCTGGCGACGGTGATCTTCTCCTTCTCGCCTCTGGGAGTCGACTTTCAACGTCTGGTCCTGCTGGATAATATCGCGACGTTCTGGTTTCTCCTCTCGCTCTATCTGCTGGTGATCAGCCGTAGCCGACTACTCGTTGTTGTGTCTGCTGCCATCTGTTTCGGTCTTGCCATGCTTTCCAAAGAGGTGCTGATCCTCTTTCTCCCTGGCATGATCTACGGCATCTGGATACACTCGACGAAATTCCAGCGCAAATTTTCTCTGGTCGCTTTTACCTATGGCTTCATAGCAATCGCCTCTCTCTGGGTCCTGATGGCCGTTTTGAAAGGCGAGCTCTTTCCGGCTGGATTTTTCCCCTGGGATAAGAGTCAACACTTGAGCTTCATCGGAACATTTACCTCTCAGGTCGGACGCGGCCAGACTGAAGGCAGCATCGGGACAAGCATCGGGGACTGGTATTCTTCAGACCAGCCGATGATTATCATGAGTATTCTCTCGCTGGCTTTCAATGTTGGCGTAGGCTGGTGGAGACGCAAGCAATTGTTCTTCGCGATCCTGGGCATCAGCTTCTGGTTACTGCTCATACGTGGTGGCGTTGTATACCCATTCTATATTATTCCCCTGATTCCACTCGTCGCGATGAATACCGCGCTGATGATTAATACGCTCACAGACTGGGTCGGTAAATTTGTACGCTTCGATCTAATGCGCGCATTCCTGATCTTTTGTGCACTGGCAGGCTTCGCCCTCTTCGATGCAACGCATAGCAGCCAGGTGTATGATAGCGATGCAACGTTCGCCCAGACACAAACAATGGCCTGGATTCGTGCAAATGTTCCTCGCGACTCCTATGTGGTCATGAACAGCTATCTCTACATGGAGCTACGCGCTCCGGGCGGGGCCGCTGTCGGCGACGGTTCAGTGTTCCCAAATGCTGATGTGTATATCAATATCGCGACTGATCCGGCCATGATTAAGCTGGAAGGGAGCAACTGGAATCGGATCGACTATATTGTCGCTGACTCGGGAGTGTACAACTACATTAATTCGGATCTGCTGCCCAAAGAGGCCATGTTCCTCAGGGAGGCACTCATGCAGCATAGTGGCCCGATTGGTCCCGATGGCAAGCCGGTTCCCTGCGCGAGATTCAGAAGTAGCGACTTTTACGAGATAGACATCTATTGTATACAACACACGGGATCTAAGCCGATAGCGATGACACCATCTGGAGGCGCTCCACCGCCTCCCCTCGCTGTAGGTACTACTCCTGTGGATAGACGTTTACTCATGGGGTAGTATACAAAGGAGTACTCTTGCATGGAGTACTCCTCTTCGTCATTTAGACCCAATATATAGTTATGTAAATATTCATCAAAAAGGACTTCAAAGTCATGTTAGCGACACAAACAGGCACCGATAACGTGGCCGTAACCCGTACCTTCGACGGGGTTGAGGCGGCGACGCATCGCATCCTTGAGCAAATTGGTGGCATGGAATCTGTGGTGAGGGGCGCAAAGATCGTGATCCTGAAGCCGAATCTGGTTGCCGGACGCAGTGCCGAAACGGGCTCGACGACCAGCTTTGCCTTGATGAAGGCTGTGGCCGATGAGGTTCGCGCCTGCGGTGCCGAGCCGATGATCTGTGAGACCCCGGGCACCGAATTTGACCGCGATAACACCTATACTATTCTGGGCATCGATACGTTTTGCCAGGAAAATAATATCGGTATTTTACGCGTTGATCCCGAAGGAGGCGAGTCCGATTGGGTCGAGCTGAATCCTCAGGGAACCAAAGTGCTGCATCACTTCCACAAACCACGTATTCTCGAAGAGGCGCGCCTGATCAATCTTCCCGTGCTCAAAACCCACGTGGTCTCCACGATGACCCTGTGCATGAAAAACCTGATGGGGATTTTGCCTCGTCCTGATCGCCGACATATGCACAGCTTCGATATCCATCAGAGCATTGTTGATATGAATCTGGGCATCAAGCCTGATCTCAACATCGTCGATGGCAGCGTCGGTCAGCACGGTGAAGGTCCCGTCTACGGCGACAAGGCTGATTTGCAGGTGCTTGTAGCCGGGCGCAATTCGCTTGCGGTGGATCTTGAGTGCTGCGATCTCGTCGGCGTCGACCCGCACGATGTGCCACATCTGCACCTGGCTCTCAAACACATGGGCCGTCCATTCTGGCAATCGGTCGGTGAGGATGTCGGCGTCATTATGAAATTCAACCTGCCCCCCAAAAAGAAGCTCTATAATACAGCCTTCCGCATGATGTTCTGGCTGGATTATCCCTTTACCCTGTTTTCCGAGCGCGGTCAACATTTCGTAACATCTCTCTATCAGACTGGCATTGTCGGCACACGTCCCGTCATCGACGAAGAAAAATGCACTCGCTGTGGCGTCTGTGTTGATACCTGCCCACTGCCCAATATTATCGATTTAAAAACACTCAAAATCAATCCCGCCACCTGCGAGCGCTGCCTCCTTTGCTACGAGGCCTGCCCGGAGAAGGCGATCAGCGTAAAAGGCTATTCGGGAGCACGCTAAATGACGATACTTGTAACAGGCGCTACAGGCTTTCTCGGCTCGGCACTGACAACGGCGCTCATCAAAAAACAGCAGGACGACGTGCGCGTTCTCGTGCGCGACGCGAAAAAGGCACGCGAACAATTCGGGAACGTGGTCACTATCGTTGAGGGCGAGATTACAGAAGAAGAGAAAGTGCGCAAGGCCGTCGCTGGGGTCAGCGTCGTCTACCATCTGGTGGGCCGCCTCTATCATCCGAGTGTGCCAACCGAGCTCTATCGTGAAACGCATGTCAAAGGGACAGAGATCATCCTCAGGGCCTGCCAGGATCAGAGTCAGCTCACGCGCTTTGTCCACTGTAGCACAACCGGTGTCCACGGCGTCACGGGACGTCGACCGGCAGCTGAGGACGCTCCTTTTGGCCCAACCAATCCCTATGAAGAGACAAAACTGGAAGGCGAGCTACTCGCGCTCAAAGCGCACAAAGAGCAGGGCCTACCAGTCAGCGTTATCCGTCCGGGACTGGTCTATGGTCCCGGCGATCTACATCTGCTAAGCTTTTTCTCCACGATCAAAAAAGGTATTCCGCCTTTGATTGATGGCGGTAAAGCCCTGATCCATCCGGTCTACATCGACGATATGACTGATGCCTTCCTCCTCAGTGCTGAGAAAAAAGCGGCCATCGGACACAGCTATAATATCGCGGGCAATTTCCCCGTTACCTTCAAGGACCTTTCCCGCGCGATTGCTCACTCACTGGGTAAAGAGCTCCCCGGCGTCAGCATTCCCCTCTGGGTCGCAAATACGGCTTCCGATGTCTTCTCAGTCATTCCAGGCATCCAGGGTGAAGATGCCCCTCTGACGCGTAGCCGCGTGAAGTTTCTCACGAACAGTCGTCTTTATTCCATTGAGCGTGCCAGACATGAGCTAGGCTACGAGCCAAAGGTTACCCTGGAAGACGGTATGAAATTAACGGCTGCCTGGTATCATCAACATGGATATCTATAATTGATCCATTGAGCTCTATATCTAGTTCTCAACCTGGCATCGTGGTCGGTTTTTGGCGCAAAGAGATACTTTTTGCGCCAAAAAATGAGCCAGAGTGTACTGTATTACATTTGTAATAATTGCTACTATGAGAAGGATCTGTATTGACAATACAGAAACGGTAGAAAAATAGTACGTTTGCTTTTGTGAGGAAGAGTAGAGATGCAAGAGGAAAATCAATACGATCCCGACCACCGTATTCGTTCCACCGCCCCCGAAGACGTTCAGCGCATCCCAACAGCGAGAGAAAGTGATAGTGCCGAAAAGCAAAACAAAGGAATAGAGGATTTTTCCAGACCAGCCGCCTTGCGCCCTGGAGAAGAGGTACAGAAACAACACGCTATCTTGCACGGCTCCACATTTGAACTCAATGAAGAGGACTATAAATTCGACGATGACCATGAGCAAGAGAGAAGCAAACAAAGTAAGCAAGATCTTATGAAGCTCAGCGGCATGGTTCAGACAGATGAACCCTCGGCTGAGGGTAACATAGAGGAGTACTGGCCCAAAGGCATCAAGCAGACCGGTGCAGTGCCTGTTGTGAATATTTATGGCACCGTTCCCTTTGGACGCACCAATCCCGATCTGCCAACGATACAGCCGCTACCCGAGACGCCACTGCCCGGCAATGTGCAACCTGTATGGAAACGCCTCCTTAAGAGTACAACAGTCAGAGTCATTCTCGGCCTCTTGATCGGCATCGGACTGCTCTTTCTTATCTCAAAGATCGTCAATATTCCAGCAACCATCGCTATTTTACGTGTACGTTTGACGACGCCCCAGGGCATCGGTTTTGCGCTCCTCTCGGGGATTGCCTTTCTTGCCGCATTCAGCATTCGCGGCGTGCGCTGGAAACTCTTTCTCAATCCAATCGGGAAAGTGAGCACGCTCAAGGCGATTCAACTCTTTCTCGTGGGGATTTTTCTCAATTTCCTCCTGCCTATTCGCGGGGGAGAAGTCGCCAAAAGTCTGATGCTCAAACGCATATCTAATATCCCGATCAGCCAATCGCTCCCGACGGTCGCAATGGACAAGGCGCTGGATTTGATGCCAGCACTCTTCATTATGGCACTCGTTCCGGCGCTGGGCGTCAGTATGGATATCAAGCTCTGGTTTGTGCTGGCAGCTGTTGGCGGACTCCTCGTCTGTCTGATCTTTTTCATCGTGCTGGCCGCATGGAAGCGCAGCAGCGCAATCACCTTGCTACAAAAACTGACTGGCTTGCTACCCAAAAGAATCGGGGAAAAGATCGAAGGTTTCGCCACCGGTTTTGTCGATTCATTGCTGGCAGGAGCAAGCCAGCCGCGAATATTCATTCCGGCCATCTTGCTCACAATTGTTGCAGTCGTCTGCGATGGGCTTTTTGCCATGTTTGCCTTTGATACAGTCGGAGTTGCCATGCCCTTTGGTATTGCGATCTTTGGCTACACCGTCTATAACATGTTCTATATTCTGCCCACGCCTCCGGGGCAGGTAGGCAGTAACGAGGCAATTGGTCTCTTGATCTTTACGGGCCTTTTGCACTTTTCGAAAAATGGCGTTACCGCCATGTTTCTCTTCTCGCACCCATGGGCGGCATTGCTGATGTGCGTCTCTGGCCTGATGTGTCTGAGCGCGTTGGGCCTGACGGTCTCCAGCGCCATGGGTGTCGCGAGCAACGGTGCCAGAGGAGAGAAACAGGATGAGTATAGCGATGTTCAGCCAGCAGTAATGGCGCATGTAGAGCTACCTGTACGTGCCACACACGCGCCTGTCGCGATAGACGAGCGTCCAGAGGCGTAAGCCAGTCGAATGCACAACGTGCTCCTACAACATCCTCATCGCCAGTAGGAGCACATTCTTTTAGTAAACTATACATAGGCAAAACAACGCTACTGCAAGCATTTTTCCTCACTATATACCCAATCTCTACGCGCAAAGAAAACGACAACAGATGATTTTCCAGTTTCTACTGAAGATACAACTTCCAACAAGAATGAAAAAAGTGGCAATGCTGAATAATTGGCAAAAATAAATGTATCTACTGTTGCAAAAATTTTGTTCTCTGTGCTATAATCCAACAGGTATAATAAAGAAGAGAACACAAATGGGATTAGAAAGATGAAGCAGAAGCCTCCACCCTCGCCTCTAGAAGTGATGGGCTTGTTGTTAGGGCTTGGCTTCACGATATGCATCCCCATCCTTATAGGCGCCTTCTTAGGAGCTTACTTCGATGGAAAATTACACACAGGATATTTATGTTTACTGCTCGGGCTGCTGCTTGGCCTGATCGTCGGAATAAGTGGAGCATACCGTTTATTGACCCGCTCACGGGTCCTATAGCAATTATAGCAACCTCACATGATAGACGGACACCATCATTCACAAAAGACAGATCTTACAACAGCAGTGCCCTGACATAGGGAGGACACCGCGTGCTCTGGAAACTTGGCGAGATCAGCCTTTCACCCGACGTAATTTTTACTATTCCAGGGATTAATTTGCCGGTTACCAATACCCTACTCTGTACCTGGATTTCTATTATTGTACTCGTAGCAATCTTTTTTGCTGCAACCCGACGCCGCGAGCTTGTCCCCAGGGGCATTCAGAACGCGGTAGAGGCTATTGTCGAGTTCTTGCGAGGTCTGGCTGAAGGCATTGTCGGCAAAAAGTATGGGAAGCAGTTCTTCCCATTGGCCGCAACTCTTTTTGTTTTCATCCTGGTCTCTAACTTGCTCGACATCTTTCCAGGTGTAGAGACGATTGGAACCTACACTCCAGGTGAAGCTGCTGGCGGGCAACCGGTTCTCGGTTTTCTACTGTTTGGCAACACTTCGAATGAGCTGATTCCCTGGATTCGCCCTGCCACAACCGACTTGAATCTCACCATAGCCATGGCGGTTGTCGTTGTCGTCACCTGCCAGATCTATGGCTTCATGACGCTTGGCGCAGGCGAGCATCTAAATAAGTACTTGAACTTCAAGAGCTTAATCAAGAAGCACAATTTTGAAGGCTTCATCGATTTCTTCGTTGGCATTATCGATATTATCAGCGAACTCAGTCGCATCGCATCTCTGTCCCTGCGACTTTTCGGTAACGTTTTTGCTGGTAGTGTTGTGCTAGCCGTCTTCGCATTTGTGCTGCCGTTCGTAGCAAACATAATCTTTATTCCCTTTGAATTACTGGTCGCAGCAATTCAAGCCTTCGTCTTCTCTCTTCTCACCCTCATCTACCTTCAGCTTGCTGTCACCAGCCACGAAGGGCATGGCGAGTCAGAAGCCGAACACGAGCAGTTGGAAAAGCTGGAACATGCCTGATCTTTCATGAGAAGGCAACCAACAGCCACGCGCGGATAAGCGTGAGGCCAGCATGTAACTTCACAATGCTTGCTACTCGCAGAGAAATCTCTGTGATTGCATAAAAAAATCTCACTACTTGAACTGAATAATAAAGACTTTTGTCTTTAAGGAGGACTATTTCCATGGATCTTCATACAGTCGCAGCCGCTCTCGCAATTGGCCTTGGAGCTATTGGACCGGGCATTGGTATTGGTATTGCAGCCGGTCAGGCTTTCCAGGCTATTGGTCGCAATCCTGAAGCGGAGCCGGTCATTCGAACGAACTTCATTCTTGGTCTCGCTTTTGCCGAAGCCATTGCTATTTATGCCCTGCTGATCGCGTTCCTGGTCGAGTTCGTCAGATAATTACTTATTCGTGATCATAGTGCGAAGAGACGCCGCAAGCTGTCACAAGATCTCTGGCAACATATTTGTCACAAACTGAGACTTCTGACTTGCAGCGTCTCCGCGCTACTACAGAGTAAGTACTTACTCTTGAGGAGATGTAAGTATGGTGGAACTCACATTCGCAAGCGTAATGGCTGCAACCGGTGGCCTTGGCATTAATGCCGTGGCCTTCCTCTCGCAGCTTGTCAGCTTCGGTATTGTATTTCTCATCTTATGGCGCTGGGGCTTCCCTGCGATTACCAGCATACTCGACAAGCGTGCTGCCGTGATTCAGGAAGGCATTGAGAACGCAGAAAAGGCGAAACGCGATCTGGTTGCCGCCAATGAGCGCGCAGAAGAGATATTGGGCGAGGCTCGCCGCGAAGCGCAGGCAACCATTGAGCGGGCAAAAAATGCCGCAACACAGGAGGCCAATCGCATCCGCGAACAGGCCATGAAAGATGCAGAGCGCATCAGTGAGCAGCAGATCGCCCGCGTCCAACAGGAAGCCAACCGCGCCCGTAATGAACTTAGTCGCCTGGTCGTCAATCTTTCTATCGATGCAGCTGGTCGCGTCGTCAGCCGCTCTCTCGATACGAACGACAATCGTCGTCTGGTGGAAGATTTTGTGACGGCTAGTAACAACCAGTCGAGGGCAAGCTAATGCTAAAGGGAGCGATTGCACGCCGCTACGCCGGGGCTATCTTCGATCTTGCGCTGAAGCAGAACACACTTGATCGTACCCTCGAAGATATTCAGGGCATTGCTCAGCTCTTCAAACAGCGTAGACTGGCGTATCTGCTGAGTGAGCCTAAGATTTCGGCAAAGCGTAAAGAGACAGCTATACGCCAGGCACTGGCGTCACAGGTGCTGCCTGCCTCGCTCAACCTTGCATTGCTGGTCGTCCAGCGCAATCTGGTCGAAATCATGCCTAATCTCGCTGCCGAGTTACAACAGCTCGTCCTGGATTATAAAAATCAGGCCGTTGCCCAGGTAACTACAGCGACAGCTATGGATGAAAAACAGCTCAGTGTTATCAAGCAAGCTCTGGAACGTCAAACAGGCAAGCAAATTATCCTGGAAACTCGGGTCGATCCGAGCATTTTGGGCGGTGTCGTAGCCCGCGTAGGAGACCAGATCATCGATGGCAGTGTGCGCTACCGCCTGGCAGCGCTCCAACAGCGGCTCTTAAATAGTGCCGCTACTGCCGACATTGATTTCCTCGACGACTTACCTGCCGAAGAGCAGCAAGGTCACGCGACCACTACAGATACCCCCTCAATAGCCTACCCTTCTGTCCCTGGTGCCAGTAGTGTAACGGAGCGAGCATAATAAGACGCTTCGTTCGTACCATGCCCACATGAGTAACTTCGTCGCTGTGATGAAGTCTATCTAAAGAAAAATTTACGTAAGCAAACCAATTATCTAGAATAGAACCGCTAGGAATCGCTAGGAGGAACACGATGGCATCTTGGGCTGATGAAATCAGTGCCATCATAGAGAAAAACATCGCAGGCTTCGGTACAGAGAGCACTGCAACCGCCAGCGTCGGCACCGTTATCGCGGTGCAGGACGGCATTGCACGCGTCTATGGCCTGCAAGATGTGAAATATCTTGAGCTGGTAGAATTCCCTCGCACAGGTCTGTTTGGCCTCGCCTTTAATCTGGAAGAAGAGACGGTGAGCTGCCCGATCCTGGGCGACTATACGCATATTCGCGAAGATGACGAGGTTCGCACAACTGGTCGTATCATTCAGGTACCCGTTGGCGATGCCTTGCTGGGCCGCGTGGTGAACCCTCTGGGTCAGCCACTCGACGAAAAAGGTCCAATCACCACCGACAAATTCCGCCCGGTCGAGCGCGTTGCTCCTGGTGTTATCACCCGTCAGGCGGTGAACACGCCCGTACAAACCGGCATTAAAGCGATCGACACGATGATCCCCATTGGTCGCGGACAGCGCGAGCTGATCATTGGTGACCGCCAGACGGGCAAGAGCGCGATCGCCATTGACACGATCCTGAACCAGAAGGGCAAAAACCTGCTCTGTATTTACGTGGCTATCGGACAGAAAAACTCCACAATCGCCCGTACGCAGGCAATTCTGGAGCAGGCCGGTGCCATGGAATACACGATCATCGTGGCTGCCGGTGCCTCTGATCCGGCTCCATTGAAATATCTGGCCCCTTACGCCGGTTGTGCGATGGGCGAGGAGTTCATGGAGAACGGGCTCGATGCTCTGATCATCTATGATGACCTGACCAAGCATGCAGAAGCATACCGCAATATGTCTCTGATCATTCGCCGCCCTCCTGGCCGCGAAGCTTTCCCGGGAGACGTCTTCTACCTGCATTCTCGCCTGCTGGAGCGTGCCGCACGCTTGAGCAAAGAATACGGTGGAGGATCATTGACCGCACTGCCCATCATTGAGACGCGCGCAAACGACATCTCGGCCTACATTCCGACGAACGTGATCTCGATCACCGATGGTCAGATCTTCCTGGAGACCGATCTCTTCAACTCCGGTCAGCGTCCTGCCGTGAATACGGGTCTTTCGGTATCACGCGTAGGGACGAGCGCACAGACCGCGGGTATGAAGCAGGTCGCCGGAACCATGCGTCTGGACCTTTCACAGTTCCGCGAGCTGGCCGCTTTCGCCCAGTTCTCCTCGGACCTGGACAAAGCCACACAGAGCCGCATCGATCGTGGTCGCCGCGTCACCGAAATTCTTAAACAGCCCCAGTATAGCCCGGTTGCTGTTGAGAATCAGATCATTATCGTCTACGCAGCTACCAATGGTCTGCTTGATGATGTGCCCCTGGACCAGGTTGCCAGATGGGAGACCGACCTGTACAGCTATCTGGGTGCCAATCATCCAGAGGTTATCGAAGAGATTATCGAGAAATCGGTTAAAGCAAAAAATAAGATGAGCCCCGATCTTCTTAATAAGCTCAAAGCTGCTATCAACGAATATAAGAAGACAGCAGCACCACGCTAGGAGACATAGCATATGCCATCAACCCGAGAAATTCGGAGGCGCATACGCTCGACCAAGAATATGGCGCAGATCACCAAAGCGATGCAAATGGTGGCAAGCAGCAAAATGCGCAGAGCACAGGATCGGGTCCAACAGGCCCGACCTTACTCTGACCAGATTCGTGGTCTTGTCTCACGCCTCGCGGCGGTCGCTGCCGGTTCCGATGCAGCAGAAGAACTGGAGCTGTTAAAGCCACGACCTGTGCACAAAATCGGCTTTCTGGTTCTGACGCCGGATCGTGGCCTCGCTGGTGCGCTTCCCAGCACAATCAATCGCTTTATCGCTGCCAGTTCGCTGGAGCAGCAGAAAAAATTTGCCGAGCAGGGGCAATTACCTGAACTTCAGTATATTGCCGTAGGTCGCAGAGGGCGCGATTTCGTGACGCGCACCCAGCAGCATCTCATGGCTGAGTTCACCAATTATGGTGATCGTCCAGCGTTGACCGATGCCTCTGCGATTGCCCAGGTTGCCGTAGACGCCTTCGTGCAAGGAGAGGTCGACGCAGTATTCCTGGTCTATCCCAAGTTCGTCAATACAGTAACGCAGACGCCGGTAACTATCCAGCTCCTTCCTGTACAGCCTCCTGAGCATACAGAAAACGAGCAGAAAACGAGTGAGTATATCTACGAGCCAGATGCGACAAGCATCTTCCGCGCCTTACTCCCTCGTTATGTGGATGTACAGGTCTACCAGGCTTTGCTTGAGACGATCGCGAGCTTCTACTCAGCGCAGATGGTCGCGATGAAGAACGCAACCGATAACGCCAAAGAACTCGTCGACGATCTCACGTTAACCTATAACAAGGCACGTCAGTCAGCGATCACGACCCAGATTCTCGAAGTCGTTGCAGGCGCTAACGCTTAGTAATTGCACAAAGGGTGGCGGACACGTTTCTTGCTTCCCACCCTATGGAGAAATATATGGCAACACATGTAGGCACCAAAGGAAAAGTGGTGCAGGTACTGGGGGCCGTTGTAGACGTTGAGTTCCCCTCAGACCAACTTCCAGGAATTTATAATGAGCTGATCACACGCCCATCCGGTGCAAAAGAGGATCTTTCGCTCGAAGTTGAACAGCAGCTGGGCAATAACTGGGTGCGCTGCGTCGCGATGGGACCAACCGATGGCTTGCAGCGCGGTGCCGATGCCGTCGATACTGGTCACCCGATCTCTGTTCCCGTCGGAGAGAAGACCCTGGGCCGTATTTTCAACGTCCTGGGCCATGCAATCGACAACAAGCCGGAAGTAACCGACACGCCCCGCTATCCTATTCACCGTCCAGCTCCCGATCTGGAAGAGCAAGCTTCGAACGTTGAGCTGTTCGAGACGGGCATCAAAGTCGTCGACCTGATCTGCCCCTTCATGAAAGGTGGTAAGATCGGCGCATTCGGTGGCGCTGGCGTCGGCAAGACGGTTATCATTCAGGAACTCATCAATAATATCGCCAAAGGGCATGGCGGTTTTAGCGTATTCGCGGGTGTAGGCGAGCGCACACGTGAGGGCAATGATCTCTATCACGAAATGCAGGAAGCGGGCGTTATCGAGCGTCTGGCGATGGTTTTCGGCCAGATGAACGAACCTCCTGGCTCTCGCATGCGTGTGGCCCTGACAGGCCTGGCGATCGCGGAATATTTCCGCGACGAAGAAGGCAAGGACGTACTGCTCTTCATCGACAATATCTTCCGCTTCACGCAGGCTGGTGCTGAAGTCTCCGCGCTGCTCGGTCGTATGCCTTCCGCTGTGGGATATCAGCCCACGCTGGCTGAGGAGATGGGCGAACTGCAAGAACGCATCACCTCGACGAAGAAGGGTTCGATCACGTCGATGCAGGCCGTCTATGTGCCCGCTGACGACTACACCGATCCCGCTCCGGCGACAACATTCGCCCACCTTGACTCTACGCTGGTGTTGGAGCGCTCGATTGCAGAGCAGGGCATCTATCCTGCCATCGATCCACTGGCTTCGACCAGCCGTATCCTTGATCCACAGATCGTCGGTCAGGAACACTACGATGTCGCTCGTGGCGTACAGCGCGTCATCCAGCGCTATCGCGACCTGCAAGATATCATCGCTATTCTCGGCATCGATGAGTTGTCCGACGAGGATAAGCTGACGGTTGCGCGTGCCCGCAAAATGCAGCGCTTCTTCTCGCAGCCATTCACTGTCGCTCAGGCATTCACCGGCATCGAAGGGAAATATGTGCCCCTGGCGCAGACGGTCAGCAGCTTCAAAGCACTACTCGAAGGAAAGTATGATCACATCCCTGAGACATATTTCTTCTTGAAGGGTGGCATTGAAGAGGTTGAACAGGCCTACCAGGCAGATCAGAAAAAGGATTAAGCCATGGCATCTCACAATACTATGCATGTCGAGGTAGTGACTGCCGAGCGTGAATTGTATAGCGGAGAAGCTGAACTCGTGAGTGCCCCTGGCGCAGACGGCAGGTTGGGTATTCTCCCGGGCCATGCAGCGCTGCTCGCTCTCCTGGCACCAGGAGGGTTACGCATCGACTTGCGCGGGTCGGAGGAAAATCTTTTCGTCTCAGGTGGCTTTATCGAGGTGGCAAATAACCGCGTTACCGTGCTGGCTGACACGGCTGAACATGCAGAAGAGATTGATACGGCACGCGCCGAAGCCGCTCGTAGACGGGCACAAGAACGCCTGCAAGAGACCCAGGCATCCTCAGACCGGGCCGCTTTGCAAGCAGCTCTTCAACGCGCGCTCTTCCGCTTGAGAGTGGCAGAGACGGGTCGCCGCCATCGAAGAGTATAACCAGTTTATTTCTGACTATTCAGGCAGAGAAAAAGAGGGTACCAGGCAGATTTGTCCGGTACCCTCTTTCTTCAAACTACGCTGCTAGAAGTCACTCCCGCTTCCACCGCTATCTCCGTAGTCTCCTCCGCCAAAGTCTGCCCCTGCCCCTCCGCCACCGTAGTCTCCTCCGCCAAAGTCCGCTCCTCCTCCGCTACTACCATAATCTCCTCCGCCAAAGTCTGCCCCTGCCCCTCCGCCACCATAATCTCCTCCGCCAAAGTCCGCTCCGCCGCCGCCGCCATAATTGCCTCCCTGATCAGCGCCAACATTGCCCTGGTCATCACGCTCCCCGGCATTTTTGCCCAGCTCATATCCAAGCAGGCCACCTGCTGCCGCCCCCAGACCACCTGCGGCCAGAGGATTCATCCCCTGCCCCTGCTGAGGATAACCAGGACCATACCCGGGCGGTGGATAGTTTCCCTGCCCCTGGTTATAGGGCTGACCATACGGACCATACGGGCCTTCAGGAGGGTTGCGACGGAAGCCTCTAAAACCACCAAAACCACCAAAGCCACCAGGGCCGCCAACTGCTCCCCCTCGCCTCGAACGTATCACGCCAAAGATTACCAGGGCCGCCAGCACAAGCAAGCCAATGCAGCAGGCAGTACCGCCGGGACTAAACCCGCCACTCACAGGAGCCGCACCAGCACCTCTTTCGCGCGAAGTGTTACTGGTGGCATTGACCAGAGAACCCTGCAACGAACGCACAGCGCTATTGGTCGCATTGGTGTAGTCGCTACTACTCTTGAACTCGCTGGCAAAGCTATTCGCGGCATCCTGATACTGAGTCCGCGAAAGTGGCACGCCCTTGCTACCGTTCACCCAGATATACCTGTTGACTGTGTCTACGGCCAGAATAAGCGAGTTACCACGCATCTTACCATCGGCTTGCTGGCCAAAACTGGCACGTGAGCCTGTAAAAGCGTCAGTAGTATAGATATCTATAGGATACTGAAGCCTGGAAGCCTGGCTGCGAATCTGCCCACTGTTCAGCACACCTGCATTATCATAGATGTTTACAGTGGCTGCAAAAGCGCTCGCCACACAGGTGAGCAATAGAGCCAGCGATATACACAAAGCAATAAGGCTCAATCGCACATGCCTCAAGAGAGGCGGTGAATAATTGTAATGCATAACCATCCTTCTTTATGTTTGATGAAACTGACTGTTCATCGCCACAATCTACTATCGCATGCTTCATAACTCGCTTTTTTCCCGTTCTTTCCCCTATACTAGAGAAACGTAAAAAAAAGCTTATGATCCAATCTACGATAGACACGCACACCACCATCATCTCCACTACCAGGATCAGTTAGCTTCCCTCGCTATCCTGGAATCGAACCCACAGGATGCGCCATGAGTGTATTCACCACCCATCTGCCTACGATTTGCCTCTCACCTATGAACCAGGATTAATAATTGCCTCCGATATCGACACTATGCGAATCTCTTGCTCTGGCATTTGGTGCTGATGAATTCAGACGTTTCGCGATTGCTGCATCATCAGCGTTTACAGGAGTCGGACTGGCATCAACAAGCATGCTGTTCTTTGCTCTGGCTCGATCACGTGCACTTCTCCTATTCAAAGTTGCAACGAAAAGCACCACGTAAATTATGACGATAGCCAGAATGAAAATGATGACAGAATCTGCTGGCGACATCGCATTGTCTCCTATTCCCACTCGTTCGTATGTAGGTAAAAATCAAAAATGCTGTTTTCTACACTACACTCAAGAACACGAATTACCCGCCTCAGTAGATACAGTGTACACATATCATTTAAACTATACACTGTTCAGCTAAAAAAATGTACAGTCGCTTAGCTCCTCAAAGTAACATAAAAGTCACAAATTTCCTCTCATCACTTCACAAACAATATCTTTCCCTTTTTACAAAAGCCCTTTACGGGCTCCACAGGCGCAAGGAGCAACAACAAAGGCACACTTTGAAAAATATAAGCCCTGAGAATCACTCGTTTTCATGATACGCAGATGCATGCTACAATGAGACAAGCTGAGATCGCACTATCGGCTGAGGACAGCCTCTCAAAAATTTTGAGAAGAGAAGCTCGCCATCACGCCAGACTATACGTTGTCTTTTTAGTTTTGATTTTTGTTTTTATGGAGCAGAGATATGAGTACCACAGGCTCGGGACGGCAAGGTCCCTTTGTGCTGATAATTATGGATGGCTGGGGCATTAATCCACGCAAAGAGGGCAATGCTATCACCCTGGCACACACCCCCAATATCGATAAAATCGCCCGCGAATGGCCACATACCGCCGTAAGAACCTCTGGCGAGGCCGTTGGCTTGCCAGAAGGACAGATGGGCAACTCCGAGGTTGGGCATCAGAATATCGGCGCTGGGAAACGTGTTCTCCAGGACTATACCCGGGTGAGCGAATCGATTAAAGATGGCAGCTTTTATCAGAACCCTGCATTTTTAAAAGCAATTGAGCACGTCAAGAAAAATAATTCACAGCTTCACATCTGTGGCTTGCTCGGCAACGGCGGCGTTCATGCTCATGAGACACATCTGGAAGCCCTGTTAAAGCTCGCACAAACGCACAATGTCGAACGGGTATTTATCCATTCTTTTACTGATGGCCGCGATAGTTCGCCCACTGGCGGCATCGAATTTATGCAACGCCTGGAGACTCGTGCCCGTGAAATTGGTGGCGAACATCCAGCAAAAGTGGCGACGGTGACCGGACGCTACTATGCGATGGACCGAGATAATCGCTGGGATCGCACTGGCGCAACGTATCTTGCGATGACACGCGCAGAGGGACTGCGCGCCAACTCGGCCCTGTCTGCCATTCAGCAATCATATGACAAGAATGTGACTGACGAATTTATCCTCCCCACCGTCATTATGGATCAGGAGAGCGGAGGACCCGTCGCGACGGTCAACGCAGGTGATGCGATCATCCACTATAATTTCCGACCGGATCGCGCTCGCCAGCTCACCAAGGCCTTCGTACTCCCAGAGCTTCCTCCACAGGCTGAAGGCAAGTTCAATCGTGGCCCTCGCCTGAACGATCTCGTCTATGTGATGATGACCGAATACGAAGAAGGGCTGGACGCTCAGGTTGCCTACCGCGCAGACGAGGTTGATATGCCACTGGCTCGCGTGATCTCCGAGCAGGGCATGCGCCAGTTCCACACTGCCGAAACCGAGAAATATGCACACGTCACCTACTTTATTAATGGCAGACGCGAAACTCCCTTCAAAGGCGAAGAGCGTATTCTGGTCCCCTCCCCCAAAGTGCCCACCTATGACTTACAGCCCGAAATGAGTGCGGCTGGTATTACCGATACAGCGGTCGAACACATCCGTAGCGGCAACTATAACCTGATCATCATGAACTATGCAAATGCCGATATGGTCGGGCACACTGGCGTCATTGAGGCCGCGATCAAAGGTGTCGAGGCCGTCGATGCCGGTGTGGGACGCGTCGTAGAAGCAGCCTTGAGCGTGGGTGGTGGTGTGTTAATCACTGCCGATCATGGCAATGCCGAACAATTAATTGATTACACCAATGGCAAGCCGTTCACAGCCCATACGACCTTCCCCGTACCCCTTTACTTTGTTGTACCGCAGTTTGCCCAGGTACACCTGCGCAATGACGGTATCCTGGCAGATGTTGCCCCCACAATTCTACAGGCAATGCATATTCCTCAGCCGAAAGACATGCAGGGGCGCTCGCTGCTGGAAATGCCATCACGCTAAGCAAACGGCACACAGAAGCCTCTTTTCTGTATACACATGAAAAAGTTATCCACATATTACAATACAGTATGTGGATAACTTTCAATGGATGTGGATAAATGCCCTATCCGATACGTTTTACGTGTGTTACAGGTACTTTTATGAAAGAGCCATCTTCGCGCCGTATACGCAATGCACGTGCATGAATGCCAGACGGGAATACCTGCTCATAAACAAAGAAATAATCGATAAGACCAATAAAGCCAATATACTCACCAGCACAGACACGCACCTGAGCCCCGAGCGTGAGCATCAGGTCGGAGGGGAGAATCTGCGAGGGATCTCTCTGTTGTTGAGCAGGGAACGAGATGATCAATTCGGGCACAATGTGATAGCGTTGCGATGTTATACCCGAAAGAAGCGCAATTGAACCACGATAGCGATTCAGGAAATTGCTACCAGCCGTCGGCATCGTTATGGTTCCCAGACCTTCAGTCAGCAACAGCGTCAGATCGGGAAGACGAGACTGAGCCAGTTCAACATCGGGCGTTTCAAGAAGTTGAATAAAATCGGTGCGTAGAAAGCCTTCGAGGTCGCTCAAGGCGATACTGCTGGCGATAATGCCCGCGACGCCTGAGCGCTGTGCCTGACGTAAGAGAGAAAAGTTGAGCGGGCCAGGCACGACGAGAAGCGCGCCGGGCGGGATCACTGGCGGAGAAGACGCTCTGGCAGGCTCCTGCCATATCGTCAGCACACCAGCTACCTGCCTGCCTGCACCAAGCGCCCCCTGAAGCAATGCTCCATAGCTCTCAATCACCACCCCGCCACGGTGCGTTACATCCACCACACGTCCTCGCAAGCCAGCAGGCAACGTGACAGGAGCAGCCCGGGTTGGCCCCGCCATCGTTTCTCTTTCCAGGCGGATAATAGGCTGATCAGGGAGTACTTCCTGACCAGGGCGAACAAGAGAAGTCACCTGACGATAACCACGCAGATATCCTGGCCAGCGTTCTCTTTGCAGAACCGTCTGAGAAACAACTGGCCAATCTGGAGAATGAGCCATGGTGGACACCTCGCACCAGACACTATGCCCCTAGTGCTTGTGACCACTGCAACAGACGTGCCTGACGTTCAGCCTGGTCAGTGGGCAAGACGAGAGGTCGGCCACGAGCATCAATAATCAGCCCAACTAACCCACCATCTATTTCCTCAGCAGCACGCGCACGCTCACCGGCTCCCAGGCCAACATCTACCGTAGGTGCCGGGAAGAGTGTCAGCAACGCCTGCTCATTGAGACGCAAAGGAATGACCTCAACAGAACCAGCCATAACATCAACGGTCTGCTGACGACCATTGCTATACTCAACGCCGACGCGCACCGCCAATTGTCCGGGTTGCAGCTCGCCATAGGGAATGACACAGGTTCCCAGGCGATGCGTGACGGCATCATTCTCATTTACCTGCACAGCCGTAATTGGCGCAACAGCAGCGACTGCTCCCAACTGAGAAATGAGCATCGTCTTATCCAGAACCAGAGAAGTCACGCCGCGCGGCTGTAGCGCATCAAGCAACATCATCGCCACCTGTCCATATTTGGGCGCATGCGCCAGCACACCACCTGTAGCCAGAATTAGATCAGCCTCAGACCATTTCCCGCTATTTTTCTTTGCCGCTTCGGTGGTAAGAATAATAGCCTCACGTGCAAAGGCATGGCTCAGTTGCAACTCACGCGAAGCGGAAGGTACCTCATACGGATGCAGGAGCATATTGGCGACGAACTGGCGTATCTCCTCTTCTCTTATCGCAAAAGGCAGCCAGCGTGCAATACGCTGCCAGCCCACGCGCTGTAGAATTGCGCCAGCGCCCGGTCCAACGCCGAGCCCGACATTGACCATAGGGATAAAATCGCCCTGCTCACCGGCCTGCATCACCGTCGTCGTGGCACCACCCACATCCAGCGCAGTAACATTCATCGTATAGTGCTGCGCCAGAAAACGAACCAGGCTGCTCAGAGACGTTGCGGTTGCAATCGGCGCAGTTGCAGACCAGGATTGCAATTGATTGTAGCCGGGCAGTTTGCGCAAGACATGACGATCATGCATTGTGCCTGCGGCGATGCTGATAGCGCCAACCTGAGCCGGACTGGTCAGAGAATCCACGCGTGTCACCTCAGAAACGCCCTGGACCATACGCTTCACCGCCTCAACATACTGAGGAGCACCGGCATAGAGCACGGGAATCTGTCTGGCAACATTATCCTGTGGAGGAATACCCGCAGAAGCACCGGCTCCCTGTCGCTCATTGCGATTGCGAGTCGCCTTGACCAGCAACTGGCACGCCTCCTGTAAAGAATTTGGACCTCCGGGAGCATCCGCCATACCCACAATCAGCGATACATGAGGATTCAGTTCACGTACGCGCCCAAGCTGACGATCCCATTCCATGGCTATACGCTCAGGCGTCCAGGGAGCGCCCTGGCCGGGAGACGATGGCCGTCCACCTGCCGCGACAGGCGCGGGCGACGCACCAGAAGACGCGGCAGAAAACGCTGGAGCTGGCAAAAATTGTGCCTCAGCATAGAGACCGGAGATAGCCTGTGAGACCAGATTCTCAAGCGTCGCACTGACCCCACCAAGCACTACCAGACGTAATGGGCCACCCGCGCTGACCGTCGCAATAAAAACATCAACGCCGTCACCACTGTCCTGTTCGGGAGTAAGCACACGCTTATCTGAAACAAAACGCCGACCAGTAATAAATTCAATAATCGTGATAGCTTGAATAATGCCCACGGTGAGATCTTCATTTGGAGGAGTAAGAGTCGTTGGCGCTTCACCACGTGCCAGCAAACGATATTGGCCTTCAACAAGGCCAAATAGAGAAACCTTGGTAAAAACGGCACCACAATCAGCGACGAGCAAAGAATTTGCTGCCGCTGACGAACTGGCTTGCGCTTGACCCTGTCCTCCTTCTGGATAGGGTTGTGTATACATCTCCGGTATCCTTTTTGCTTCTCTCGATTAGTGGAAGAATAAGTCGCGAAGCGAATCAAAGAAACTCCGCTTCGCAGGTTTCGCAGTCCTTTGTGCCTCAGCAGCACCAGGCGAGGCTGAACCAGCCCCAGGAACATTGCCAGGATAGGCAGTTGAACCATAGGGAGCATTAGCCCCAGGAGTATTATTAAATGGGCCAGTACCTTGCGGCGCACCTGGAGAGTAAGAGCCAGGAGTATTTCCCTTATAAACGCCATTTTGATACCCACCTGGTGCCCCATACGGAGACGGAGCAGGAGATGGGAGCGGAGCGGAGTTCATAGGTGTCGCTGGTGGCTGCCCATACGAACCAGAATTCATACCAGTCGCAGAAGCCATCGGGGATTGCGCCCCTTGAGGCATCTGCGGTGGAGTATATTGCCCTCCCTGCGGAGGAAGAGGCGAGCTAGCTGGCTGAGCAGGATACTGCGGTGTCGATGAAGCTACTCCGAGCATCGAAGCAAAAACATTCGCGGCAGCTTCACTGGTATCCGCAGCGGCTAGCTCAGTGCGTGGACGAGAGGGCACGCGTACGTTTTCGACACGTGGAGGGCCAGAAAACCCGGGACGACCCGCTCCGGCCATGCCAGTTTGCTGACCTGCTCCCCCCTCTGAACGCATCCATTCAGGCAGCGAGTTCATATCAATAAATGATGAAGCTGCAATCCCTGCTGTAAACGGTTGCGCAGGTGGCGTCTGTATCGGTGACGGTGCAGGCGGCCAACTATTCTGTGCAGCAGGCTGCGGGCGAGATGGAGCACTGCCAGCGGGACTCGGGGGATTGGGATTGGGCCTCTGCTGGCTCTGTCCTCCTCCCTGTCCCTGTCCTTGTAACCAGGAAGGTAGCGCATCAGCGTCGAGCAAAGAGGCTGCCGAAAAACCAGCCTGACCGGGCTGTACACTGTTGGAAGGTGTACTGGGAGCGTTTTGCTGATTGCCCTGTTGCGACATCCAGGATGGCAAAGACTGCGGATCAACCAGAGCACCCGCCGAAAAACCAGTCTGACCTGGCTGTACACCGCTGGAAGGTGTCGTACTGGGAGCATTTTGCTGGTTGCCCTGTTGCGACATCCAGGACGGCAAAGACTGCGGATCAACCAGAGCACCCGCCGAAAAACCAGTCTGACCTGGCTGTACACCGTTGGAAGGTGTCCCGGGAGCGTTTTGCTGATTGCCCTGTTGCGACATCCAGGATGGCAAAGACTGCGGATCAACCAGAGCGCCCGCCGAGAACCCCTGTGGAGCTAACGCAGCGGGAGAGACCTCTGGCTTCGACGGCGGTACAGCAGCCCGGGGCGAAGCAGGCGTTTGCTGAGAGAAGGGACCCGATCCCTGCGCGGGTGGTGGCGTCTGTCGAGCAAAGGGACCCGATCCCTGCGCAGACGGCGGCGTTTGCTGCGGTTGCATATTGCGCATCCATTCAGGCAAAGCGTCAGGCTGGAGCAGGCTGGCAGCGGAAATACTGCTTGGAGGCTCAGTCTGAGAGGTTTTATTCTCCTGCATCCAGGATGGCAAAGCTTTCTCATCAATAAGCGAATTGGCCGCGAGCCCTCTTGGGGGCAAGATATCGTCACCAGTATTCGGGCCAGGCTGGGAAGACTGACGCAATGAAATTTGAGGCGCATTTTGCGAAAAGGGATCGGGCGAAAAAGCATCGGCAGCAGTAGCTGGGGCATTTCCTTCCGACTCATTGCGTCCTGAACGCATCCAGCTTGGCAACGTGCCTTCATCGAGTAGATCAGCCGCCGAAAAACTATTACCGGTTGGTACATTTGCTGGCGAGGCGGGCCGCTCGCCAGCCCGCAATGTCTCCAACCAGGCGGGTAGTGGCGGCTGACTTTGCGCGGCCGTACGTGGGCTCAGCTCGTTTTCGATTTTACTCACGAGTGGAGTACCACACATCTGACAATTCAAAACGCCAGCAGGGTTTGTACTCCCACAGCGGTTACACGTAATCACTTTAGCTCCTCACTTTCGCCAGACCTCGCTTCATGGCAGTGTATATACTTTCCCCGACTTGCAATTCAACGCGGACGCGAATACAGCTATCTTTCCTACACTATAAACATTCATATAAACTTCGACAATTAAGGAACAAGATAAAGCATGCTGATATGATACAATACGCACAACATCGGCATTCCAAAAGTACTATTTAATTGTTGGAGGCAACCTTGTCAGAACATACATCAGGTACACCAAAACGACCAACCGGCAAGCCAGCGATACTCCACGTCACCTTGCCGCTCCCCCCCAGCATTAATGAACAATACGCTACCATAGATGGTCATCGCGTTAGTACTTCCGTCGCCCGGCGCTTTAAAAAACAGGTACATCAGACACTGCGCGCACTGGCGCGACAAGGAATGCTACCGGATGAATTGCTCAACCATTTCCGCGAAAATTATCTGGCACTCTTCCTGGATTTCTACTTTTCCACACCACTCAAGCGAGACCTGGACGGAGGTCTCAAAATTACGCAAGACGCACTCTGTGAGGGTCTGGGCTTGAATGACAACCGGGTTGTAGATATTCACCTGGTGAAACATATCGACCCACTGCATCCTCATCTTTATGTAGAGCTGGCGGCAGTAGTTGATTGGCAGTTTGATGAAGAGTACGTTCTTCTCAGTTAAGCACACAAACTTGTCTCTTTACCAGGTCTTCTCTAAGATAAAACTGATAACAATCACATTCTGTAACAGATTATACAGCAATTTCTATGAGGTACTATCAAGATGAGGGCTTCTATAAACACGGCAATAAATCGCCAGATAAATAAAACAAACAGTCGCTTGAATACGCAACTGGGCATTGGCCTTCTGTTAAGCAGCACAATTGGCTTGCTCGCCTATCGACGAAAATCATTGAGCCGCAGTGGCGTTCTGGGGGCAATCCTCAGCGGAAGTAGCACGTTCGGTCTGGGTGGAGGCTCCTGGGGTCTATCGCTTATCTATTTTTTTGTATCCTCCAGCATCTTATCGCATTTTAAAGCGCCACAAAAGGAAACGACGGCGGCGGATAAATTTAGCAAAGGGAATCAGCGCGATCTGGGCCAGGTGTTTGCCAATGGCGGCGTAGGGACACTTCTCTCCCTGGCCTACGCTGGCGCTCGGACGCAAACCGTTCGCGAGCTCCTCGAAGCTGGCTATGTCGGCAGCCTTGCCACGGCCACCGCCGATACCTGGGCGACCGAGCTGGGCGTGCTCAGTACGACGCCCCCACGTCTGATCACTACGGGCGAGATTACTGCACCAGGAACCTCCGGTGGAATCACGCTTTCTGGAACTGGAGCGGCGGCGAGCGGGGCCCTTTCGCTAGGGCTGGTCTTTCACCTGCTCAAACGCGGAAAAGGTTCAGCGCACACACCATGGATCGCGCTCATCAGCGGACTCGTGGGCAGCCTGTGTGACAGCTATCTCGGCGCGACGATACAGGCAATGTATTTTTGTCCGGTCTGCCAGAAAGAGACTGAGCGCAATATCCATAGTTGCGGCTCACAAACCCGCCCATTACGAGGTATTTCCTGGCTGAATAATGATGGTGTCAACTTCCTGGCGACCCTCAGCGGCGCAGTGATCGCGATGCTGCTTCATTGGCTTTCCACATTATACTAAGATAGAAACCAGAGAATACTGGAGAGAAAGAGAGTATTATCATGCGAATTAGCATACGGAAAGAATGGCAACCTGGCAAAGCTGCATGGGCGGGTCTGCTGGCAACCATTGTTTATAGTGTCGCCATGGAGAGCGATAAATATCTGATCGGCAATCGGTTTAGTGATGTGCGCTTTATTGAAGGCCTGATCGGTGGAGAGAAACGCTCAACGTCTTCTTTTCTTATTTCGTGGACCATTCATCTCTTGAACGGCGTGGCGCTGGCAGAGATCTATGCCGCCGTTGTCAAACGTTTCCTGCCAGGGCCAGACTGGCTGAAAGGGTCAATCTTTGGTGAGATATTCATTGCAGGTGCATGGTGGCTCACGCCCCTCGCCGATAAACATCATCCTTTGATAAAAAATGGTGAGCTCCCGAAACTCTTTACCTGGAAGGCATTCATACAAAATCTGATCCGCCATCTGGCTTTTGGCCTGACACTGGGTCTACTCTACCATGATAGGAAAAAAATATAGCGAAGGGACGATGAGCAGCAGCCGCAAAAGAAAAAGAACAGAAAATGATAGCAGAGCAGGCTGCTCATCGAAACCATATATGTATGGCTACACGAAGTAGCGAACCCACTGGCTAATAAAAGGCAAGCGATAGTTTGGTCTGGTCCAGGCCATAATCATCAGCCAGATCCAGAGAATAATCATCGCCCACCAGAGAATATTAAAGAGCAGGCCGAGACCGAACGCGAGAATAGGGCCAATAAAAAAAATGGGGGACAGCATTAGCTTCATAATGCTTACGCCGAACATCAAAACGGAAAGCGTGCCAAACGTTAACATTGATTGCATGGCGTGCCAGCGAACAGTACGATTCTTCTCAAGAAAGAACAGTACCAGACCCGAAAAAAACATAAAGAGGTAAGCAAGAACGCTTTCTAAGCGCTCCCCAAGTCCAAGAGTTGTCATTTTTTGCATCTTTGAGCCTCTTATTTCTCGGACATCCAGACTACGCGAGGAAGCCCTGTGTCTCCAACAATGATATCTTGTTTTCTATACGTAGAACCGGGTTACATGTTGCAAAACCTCCACCATATCTATCTGTATGCACACTGGCAACGACGCAAGCCTCTATTGTCACAATGACAGCACCTGCCGTATAATCTACAAAGGCTATCGGCGCAGATAAACAGCGCCTCTACAGTGCAGGTAAACAGCGCCTTTACGATATGGGCATGGCGCAGATAATAGCGCCTCTACCATGGATCCTGGGCGCAACGATTTATTTTTATCATCCTTCAGGAGGCTTTAGCATGATCTCTACCATAGCATCCGCTGCTTTTTTGAATATGTCTGATCCTCAGGCAGCCGGAATATTAATCGGCGATATTTTCGGCCTGGTGCTGGCATTACCAGTCTCCCTCTTCCTTGCATTCTGGATGAGCGCAGTGAAAAGCAAATGGGCCGTCATCCTGGGAGCCCTGCTGGGGGCCATTATCGGCTTTCTCATCATTCTCGGCTGGATTGGCACATTGATTAACGACAAACCAATGTCGGGTGCAAGTGGCGCGCCGGTCTTTTTCGGCTCTGTCCTATTCTGTGCAGCCATGGGTCTTATCGGTGGGATTCTCATGGATCTGCTGGTTGGTGCAACGAATAAAAAAGACTATGGACGCCAGGTGGCGCACGAGACGCACTAGACGATGTTTTATCTTCTCCATGGCGACGACGAGTTCAGCAGTCGCGAGCACCTCAAAAAGTTGCGCCACCAGGGAGATTTTCAGTTCAACGAAGATACCTATAATGGTGCCGAAGTTGATCTGAAAACCTTGATTATTACGAGCAACACACTGCCATTTCTCAGTGAGCAACGTCTGGTCGTCGTTGACGGTTTACCGAAGAAAAAACGCGGCGAGACGGCAGCTTCTGCTGCCAGCTCTTCTCCAGCGACCGAGAATGCCCAGGAAGAGGCGGGGAAAAAGGGGAAAGGCAAGCGCGGCAAAAAAAGCGCAAAGAGCACAACACAAACCCGGGCAGGCTTTGAAAAAGCGCTCGCTGAACATATTGCCGAAATGTCCGAAAGCACTGTTCTCATCCTGATTCTCGATGAGCCGCTTGAGGCCAGTAGCCCGCTTATTAAGGCCGCCGAACAGCATGGAAAAGTTCTTCAGAGCACCCTCCCCAAAGGTGCTGCTCTGGAGAACTGGATTAGCAAGCGGGCCAAAAGCACCAATGTCAAAATTCAGCCAGAAGCAGTCAGCCTGCTGGCAAATTTCATTGGCAACCACTTACGTCTGATTGCCAACGAAGTTGATAAGCTAGCCACCTATGTTGGGCCAGGCGGAACGATTCGTGTGGAAGATGTGCGTCAACTTTCAGCTCAGGTACAGGAGGCGCGTATCTTCGACCTTACCGACGCCCTCGCCCAACGCAACCGCAAACAGGCACTGAATATCATGCACGATCTTCTGGCCGATGGTGAGCCGCCACTCAAGCTCATCAGCACGATTATCTCGCAGGTACGCTCGCTGCTGATGGTCAAAGAGCTGGCGCAGAAAGGCATGCGCAGTGGGCAGGTCGCTGCTACGCTGGGCATGGCTCCATTTATTGTGGAGAAAGCGATGCGTCAGGTGGGCAATTTCAATATAGCGCAGTTAGAAACTGCATATCGCCAGCTTCTAGCGACCGATGCTGCGCTCAAACGTAGTCGCCTGACGCCGGAGATGGCCCTGGACCTGCTGGTCGTCAATTTTGGCGTCTAGCGCGAACGGGGCAACGTAGGAGCGGCAAGTAGAAATGGCCGCTCCTGCGTAATCATTTTTATTGACTATACCTTCCAGGTCTTATCTCCGCAAAAAACCACTTCTACTATTCAGAAAACAGGAGTATGATGGAAAAAGTAGAACGAATAGAAAAAATCCTTACATTTTTGGAAGAGATTGAGCAATTCAAGCACATCTATCGAGCTACCTATCTTGCTGATCATGCCAGACATGAAAATGATGCAGAACATACCTGGCACATGGCAATGTTCGCCTTGCTGTTACATAAAGAACTAGAGATAGAAGTTGACCTTGCACACGCGCTCAAGCTCATTCTCACCCATGATCTCGTGGAAATCTATGCAGGCGACACTTTTGCCTATGATATAGAAGGTCATTCAGATAAGCAGGAACGAGAGGAGCAGGCCGCTCAGCGCCTATTTGCACTCCTGCCTGTTGAGCAACATGAGCAGATCTACAACTGGTGGCACGAATTTGAAGCGCAACAGACATCCGAGGCAAAATTTGCCCGAGCCGTAGACAAACTGCAAGCAGTTGCGCAAAATGTGTTCAGTCAGGGTCGAGCCTGGCAAGAACGTGGTATCCGTCCGGAACAACCACGCCAGTATAATCAACAAACCATTGCACTTGATCCCGCGCTGGCACAAGTATTTGAGCTACTCTATGAGAGGGCCAGTCGCGAAGATCTCTGGAAAGCTGGAATAGAAACAGAAAATGTCACTACAAACACGTATTCTTGAACGTATTCAACGCGAAGGTGCAATCACTTTTGCAGACTATATGCAAATGGCACTGTATGAGCCGAACTATGGCTATTATGTGACGGGGCCAGCGAAAATGGGCTGGGATGGCGATTATATTACCAGCACTGATGTCTCGACGTTCTTCGCGCACTGTGTGGGACGACAACTACTACAATTATGGCAGCAACTTGGCGAGCCAGCAGCATTTTATGTGCTGGAGCAGGGTGCCGGGCGCGGTCATCTGGCTCAGGGCATACAACAGTGGGCCGAACGGGAGCAACCGGCTTTGTCTCAGGCACTACAGTATCGGACGGCAGATATCCGAGCGGGACAGGATGTGCGCAATGCGGAGAGCGGACCTGGCGGCCAGTGTGCGCATGTCATCCTCAGCAACGAACTGGTCGATGCTTTTCCTGTCCATGTCGTGGAGAAGCGCGGAGAGCAGCTCTACGAGGTCTATGTGGACATACAGGATGGACATCTGCAAGAGACATTAAAAGACCCGAGCAGTACACAGATTGCCAGCTATCTGGACCACTATAAGATCCCCTGGAGAACTTTTGTTGAGGGCTGGCGAGCAGAGATTAACCTTGCCGCAGAACAATGGTTGGAGCAGAGTATACAGTTGCTGGCACCAGCAACGTCTGCGCGCAAAAAGCGGGGATTTCTGCTGGTCATTGATTATGGGGACAAGGCAAAAGAACTCTACAACCCGTATGACGAGCAAGGTACGCTAACCTGCTATTATCAACACCAGCTTACAGACCGTCCACTGCTACGGCCCGGCGAGCAAGATATTACCGCCCACGTCAACTTTAGCGCACTGATTGAGGAGGGGCGAAAACGCGGAATGCATTTGAAGACCTATACCACGCAGCGCCAATGGTTGCTCGATCTGGGCATCAATGAAGAGTTAGAGCGTTTACGGGCCAGCGAATTTGCAATTATCGATCAGGATCGGGCTTCAGATCGTGGTCAGGCCGCGCTGTTTCAATGGTATAACTTGCGCCAGCGCATACAGTCATTGACAAATCCACATGGTATGGGAAATTTTAAAGTTCTTCTTATGTACCGCTAAAAGAGAAAGCGTATACTCCATAGCGCAGTGCTACGTGTAAAGCAGTAGAACTTCACTCTACGAAAAACAGAACAGGAGCACAGCTATGCAACAAACGGACGATCCCAACAGTGAGATCGTAAAAGCGTTTATCTCGGCACTGGAGAACAGAGAGTTTGATGAGGCCAGCGACTACCTGAGCGATAATTTTGCATGTACCGGCTGGACTCCACTGCCACTCTATAAACTGAGTTTTCTCGGCACCATCAAAGGGCTCAAAGAAGGCATACCTGGATTGGTATTCAATCTGCATAACGTCGCCGATACCGCCAATCAGCAAGTCACCGGCACAATCCAGGTTGCGGGCTATCAGAGCAACAGCTTTGTCCTGCCCGCCCTCGGCACGCCAGTCATTCCTCAGATGGCTCGAAGTGTGTCACTTCCCAGCGAAGAAGTAGAATTCAGGCTCAACGACGGAAAAATCACACTGATACGCGTAGAACCTGTCCAGGGCGGCGGCATTCGGGGCCTGCTAGAACAGCTCGGCATCGAGTTGCGATTGGCACAGTAAATCGCTCTTTTCGGCGAGATTTTCCTCCTAAAAATGGCGCTATATCACGATTGCCCGGGGAAACATCCTACAAGGCAATCTCTTATTTTTACTGCCTCTGGACCGGAAATTGCACTTCGGTCACGTAGTGGCTCGGGTCCATATGCTCCTCACGCAGAAGATAGACCTGACGAGGCACAGCAACAAGGCGATATTCATGCTCCTTCATCCAGCGATACAGAGCAGCGTACGCTCGACCGATGGAAAGGGAATCTCCTGTGTGTACGGTACTCGCCACCCATGCTCCGGGCAACGTGCGGATCGTGATCTGCTCGCGCTCGGGCAGAGCTGCGGACAATGGAATGGCGATCTCGACATCTATCTCCAGGCTGTCCCCATGCAACTCATGACGCGAATGTGTCAGCAGCAGAGCGGGCTGTGCGTACGAAACATACTGCTGGTCGAGGTAGGCAGCAACCTTAAGATAAGATCGGGCGAGATCATTTCCCAGCGGAACGAACTCGCGAATAGAGGCGACGAGCACAGGATCAACCTGTTTCAAAAGCACTTCGTATGCGGGCATCTTTCCCTCCTGTTCAATCTGGCGAATCCGGGCAGCGATGCGAGTCAGACGCGCCTGCTCTCTCTCGATCATCTCCTGA
>DATJHM010000109.1:0-22324 GCA_035493895.1 Ktedonobacteraceae bacterium | reverse complement strand
GGGCACTTCGTCGTCGCCGCGGTCGCAGACAAGCGGGCGACTCTACAGATTTGATGGGAGATTCGCCTTATCTACGTGACATTGCGGCCTGTCTGCGCCGGGAGTCTCGGTCGAACGCGATCGTGTAGGCGCAGAAGGATCGAGCGGGTTCCTGACTGATCTGTGCCCATACGTATCAACCGAAGAAAGGATGAGCTATTGAAGAGGATCGATGGGGCATGCGGGCGGGACGAGCCCGGCCCCGACCTGCTCTGTGTTGCGGACCGGGTCTCGTTTGGCAAGGGGGGCATGTGATCCCCACCCTCGAAGAAAGGCAGAGGTAGGGGCAGCGGTTTATCCCTGCCCGCGAGCCCCATCGGCCCATAAGCCAGCAATCAAGACGTAATGGGCCATTTCTCTTCCACCGCATTCATTCTGACTCCCTGATCCATCAACTGCTGTAGCTTTTCCAGCGTATCCGTTTCGGGTAGTGGTGTATAGATCATGATTTTGAGCTCGGGCTTCGTCGGCACCTGCAACGTTGTATGCTCGAACATCAGCTTCCCTACCAACGGATGCTCTATGTCTTTCCGTGCCTCAGCTCTCCCGCGTACATCGTGACGGGGCCACCATGCGCGAAACTCAGGACTTACACGTTGCAAATCAGCTATTAAGCGTTTGAACCATGCTTCATCGGCATAATGCGCACTATCAGCACGGAATTCTGCCAGTATTTTCTGCGCTACCTGCTCCCACTGAGGGTTGTATACAAGATGTCTCATCGGATCAACAAAAATGCGCCAGACAGCATTATATTCATATGGCGGCGCCAACTTTGACAGCAAAAAGATCTGCTCTGCGGTGGTGTTCCAGGCGAGATAATCCCAACGACGACCCATGACGAAGGCTGGAATAGGACTGAGCGCGTCAAGCACACGGCGTAACGCAGGGCTTACCTGTTCATGAGATGCCTGTATATCGACGAGGTGTTGCTGATCGGCAAGCAAGAAAAGATGGTGCCGTTCGTCGGGCGTGAGCTGTAACGCATCAGCAATACTCTGGAGCACTTCCCTTGAAGGGTGAATATCGCGTCCTTGTTCCAACAGCGTATACCAGGAAACGCCCACATTCGCGAGCTGCGCCACCTCTTCGCGCCGCAATCCCGGTGTGCGCCTCCTCCCACCACCTATCATCCCGACCTGTTCAGGTGAGAGGCGTATACGTCGAGCGCGTAGAAAATCCGCCAGGTCCTGTCTGCGTTGTTCGTCGCTCATCGTCCTCTTTGCTCCTTATCCTGCTAGTCTCAATCATATGATAAAGAGACTCTGGTCATACAATGACCTTCATGTCATACTCCTAAGTGTATCACACATCGTGATTGTCATCGTTTCAAACGAGAGAAAGAGGAAATTTTCTATGGTATCGCATTCAGCGAATAAACAGAGTAGTCTGCCAGCCGCAGCCGCAGGCACGTTCACTATGGCCGAGGGTCTGACGGTCACGCGCATAGGATATGGCGCGATGCAGTTGGCAGGCCCGCACGTGTTCGGCCCGCCCGCCGACCGCGCTGCTGCCGTGGCCGTACTGCGCGAGGCGATCGCGTTGGGTATCACGCACATCGACACCAGCGACTTCTACGGCCCATACGTTACCAACCAGATCATCAAGGAAGCCCTGCACCCCTACCCCGACTCGTTGCACATCGTCACCAAGGTTGGAGCGTTACGAGACGCCGAGGGTGGCTGGCCCCAGGCACTGGCCCCCGAGCAACTGCGTCAGGCTGTATTCGACAATCTTGACCACCTCGGCCTCGATGCACTCGACGTCGTCAATCTGCGCGTCGGGGGGCTCGATGGCCCCACTCCTGGCTCGATTGCCGAACCGTTCACGGTACTCGCGCAATTGCAGCAGGAGGGGTTGATCAAACATCTTGGTATCAGCACTGTCTCCGCCGAGCAGATCGCCGAGGCACAGTCCATCGCACCGATTGTGTGTGTGCAGAACTTCTACAATCTCGCCCATCGCGTCGACGACGACCTGATCGACTCGCTCGCTGCACAGGGTATTGCCTACGTGCCCTACTTCCCACTCGGTGGCTTCTCCCCCTTGCAGTCCGACAAACTGGACGCAGTCGCCACGCGCCTCGGCGCTACACCGATGGCCGTCGCGCAGGCATGGCTGTTACAGCGTTCCCCGAACATCCTGCTGATCGCCGGGACCTCATCCGTTGCGCACCTGCGCGACAACGTCGCCGCTGCTACTCTGACCCTTTCCGAGGACGATCTGACCTCGCTGAACGGTGTTGCCGCATAAGCAGGAGGACCACTGCACAATCTGTAATCAGGTTCACTGGCCTGGGCGACCAGGGATTTCCTATGGCGACCCATGTGCATTCTGTTAATCTACAGAAACCCGGTAGAGGCACGGTGAAGTGAGAACGGAACTGTGCCTGCTACGTAGACCTCAGTAGAGGCACGGTGAAGTGAGAACGGAACTGTGCCTGCGACCCCTCCTCTCGCCTTTGAGAAGAGAGGCGGTTCTATACTCTCCCTTTGGGGGCTGTAGGAACAACAACCTTGTCGTGTGCCGTAAAACAAGCGTTCTTTTCTGCCTTCAAAACTAGCAGCGCTATCTGACATTCCATCATAACTCAAAGCTCATACGTACCGAGGCTAGCGTCATTCACCAGAATTGGACAGGGTCCTGAATGAAGTCAAGCAATGTGACCGGTTAGTTCCGTTTCCGATAGGTAGCCGGAGGAGTGCCCACTTCTCGCGTGAAGGCTTTGCGAAAAGCTACTTCTGACTCATAGCCAAGAATCTCTGTGATTTTTCCCATTTTAACGCCGTTTTTGAGCAAACGGGTTGCCAGGTGCATACGCCAGCGGATGAGATATTTCATGGGTGGTTCACCCACGAGAGAAGTAAAGCGCGATGAGAAGGCTGAACGAGAGAGCGCAACCGCATCCGCCAGTTCCGCTACCTTCCATCCTCGTTCGGGAAACTGATGGATGAGTCCAAGCGCGGTGCTGATGGACTGATCGCGCAACGCCGCTAACCACCCGGCTGGTGCCTGTGTTTGTTGCTCGATCCAGACTCGTAGCACCTGAATGAAGAGTAATTCGGTTAAGCGTTTCAACATCGTTTCAGTACCGGGCTGGCGTGAGGTCGATTCACGTGCAATGAGATTCACAATATCGGTAAAACCATGCGCCAGGCGTCCCTGTTCTCCGGGAATATGGATGAGTTTTGGTAAACATTGGAGCAAAGGATACTCGTCGGGATGCTCAAAATGGAAGGCACCACAGAGCAGGATGTTCTTTGTCCCTTCACCTTCGAATGAGGAGATCTGGTATGTCCGACGAGCATGATAGTCTAGATATGATACTTTGGTGACTGGCGAGGTAAGGTTATCGCAAAGCGTGTGCGCATCTCCATAGGGAAAGACAAGAACATCCCCATCCGCGACCCGTCTTGGTGTCGTTTCTCCTTCGATCTGTAGATAGCCATTCCCAAAATGAAGAATATGAAAGATGCAATCTCTACTGTGCGCAAAGTTGATGTGCCAGGGAGGAGCAATCTCCAATCGTGAAGAGAGCCACCCTTTGAGTTCGAGTGCATTGAGTACATCGGTCAATACATCCATGACATGTTTCCCTTTTGTGGACGATAGGACATATAATTTGGATAGTATGGCATAGATTGTATCAACATACAAGGGTATACTCTTTGTAGCCAGACGAGGTGAGGGTACAAAGTAGATAAGTACGCAGG
Source organism: Ktedonobacteraceae bacterium (assembly GCA_035493895.1). Taxonomy (GTDB): domain Bacteria; phylum Chloroflexota; class Ktedonobacteria; order Ktedonobacterales; family Ktedonobacteraceae; genus DATJHM01. The sequence goes on along the minus strand of DATJHM010000109.1, from coordinate 18,572 downwards.
GTGAATACGCAACTCCAGCAGGGGTGAGCGGATTATTCTCGAGACAATAAGGAGAACAAAAATACGATGGTGAAGATGAAAGCAATACAGATATACGCGCCTGGTGGGGTAGATGTTTTGCGCTATGAAGATGTCGAGCGGCCTGAGCCTCAGGCAGGCGAAGTCGTAGTGCGTGTACATGCTGCGGGCATTAACCCAATTGACACAATTTCGCGTGCCCATCCTTTGCCCTTGACGACAGGCAAGGCAAATTTCCCCTATATTCTGGGCTGGGACATTGCGGGTGAGGTCGTTGAGGTTGGCGAAGGAGTCACGCAATTTGTACCGGGGGATGCAGTATATGGGATGATCCGTTTTCCTCAGGAGGGAAAAGCCTATAGTGAGTATGTCAGTGCGCCAGTTGAAGACCTTGCGCGCAAGCCAGTGCGTTTGACCTATCAGGAAGCAGCAGGCGTACCAGCGGTCGCATTGACGGTCTGGCAAGACCTCTTCGATATCGCGCATCTGCAAGCAGGGCAGACCGTGTTTATCGCTGGTGGTGCTGGCGGATGCGGGCATATCGCTGTCCAACTGGCGAAATGGAAAGGGGCGAAAGTAATCAGCACCACCTCAACCCGTAATGTGGATTTTGTGCGTCAACTGGGCGCAGATGTCGTGATCGATTATACGCAACAGTCTTTTGTGGAGCACGTGAAAGAGGTTGATGTCGTGCTGGATACTATCGGTGGGGAGGTACTCCGGCAAGCGTTTCAGGTGGTGAAACGTGGAGGAATAGTTGTTTCTTTGCCCGGTCATACGAACGTGCAGGCAATTGGTGATGAACTTGCACCACGCTATGGAGTAGCATTTGTATTTACTCCGGTGCATCCATCTGGAACGCAACTGGCGGAGATAACTTCATTGTTTGATGCTGGCCAGCTCAACGTCCATATTGATGGAGTCTTTCCATTGCAAGAAGTGGCTCAGGCCCATACACTGAGTGAAGGTGGACATGTACGCGGTAAGCTTGTTTTAAATATTGAGTAAGTTTCCAGGGCCAACTCAACCCAGCCGTCACTGCCGCCCGGTCCTGACGAATGCCCCAGGCGAATCGATGCAATTCCTTGAACTGGCTCGCCTCCACGTCCTCAAGTTACTGCTGGAGCGGTTCTGCTGTTCGTGTTCGCAAGAGGGCATTCTTAGGAACGTACATATCTTACCGGTCGTACGGGATGATCGGCAAGATGATGGCCGAGGGGTGCTCCGCGTCGTGGTAGATGCGCTGCTCCGCGACCGCCATTTCGCTTGTGAGGCCGAGCGGGGCACCGGTGTTCAGGTTGCGATCATACTTGGGAAAGGCACTGGAACTGATCTGCAAACAGATACGGTGGCCCGGCTGAAAGACCTGCGCAGTGTTCCAGCAATCCACGGTATATGTATAGATGTGCCCTGGCTCGATCAACGAGGGGCGATCCATGCCTTCGCGGAAGCGCGTTCGTACTATGCCATCGCAGAGGCGCTGGCGGAAGCCGTTCGGCCAGACATCGAGTAGCATCGCTGTAAAATCGGTATCGGGCGCTGAAGAGGAGGCGTAGAGTTCGACGCGCACAGGCCCGGTCACTTCGACGGCCTGGGCCAGCGGCTCGGTGATGTAGACGAGCACATCATCACGACGCTGGACGGCACTGTAATCATCGGCGCTCCCGATCTGGGACGAGGTGGGTTCGGTAATAAATGGCACAGGATAGGCCGGATCATAGGTAAAGCTATCGTCAGGCTCCTCACTCGGCGGGGTCGTTATTGAGAGCATACCGTCGCCGAAGCGGCTATTGGCGCGGCCCATGCTGTGCAGATAATAGGGCGTCCAGTTCGTGCGAGCGAGCGGCCATTCCTGCTCATCGCGCCATTCATTTGTCCCCATCACAAAGATACGCACTGGCGCTTCTGCCTCGATCGTCGTGCCTTTGAGCCAGCGGTCGTACCAGCGAAGCTGTTCGGCCCGCATATCAATGAGCGCCTGCGGCCCAAAGTCGACCTCGCCAAGTTTTGTATATCGATTGGTTGCATGTCCCCACGGTCCCATCAGAAGACGCTGGCTGCTGCGCGCCTGAGCGGTCGCGCCCCTGGTCGTCATGCCAATATAGTTGAGCGGCGTGCCAATCTGCTCATCGTCATACCAGCCGGAAATATGCAGGACCGGTACGTCAACCTGCTCAAAGCGGGTTTGATAGCAAAGCGGTTCCCAGAACTCGTCGAGCTGAGTATGCTCCATCGCCGTTCGCCAGGATGGGATATGTCGCCCAAATGCCTCATCCATTGTCAGCAGCGGCAAATGTTCATAGACGCGCTCCCAATCGACCAGTTCCATCGGTTGCAGCACGCGCCCGCTCACAAAATGCTCCCAGCAAATGTGCAGCGGATGAGGCGTGCCTGTGGGAACTTCCACAAAGGGATCGGAGGGTGTGACAAGGACGATCATGGTGCGCAGGTGCGGTGGACGCTCCACGGCCGCTAACCACTGGTTGCACCCAACATACGAGGCCCCATAGGTGCCGATATTGCCATCCGACCATGGTTGGGTCGCGCACCATTCAATGGTATCATAGCCGTCCTTGCCTTCGTTGAAATAGGGGACGAACTTCCCTTCGGAATCACCGCGCCCGCGCACATCTACAGCGACGAAGATGTAGCCATTCTGTACAAACGGCTTCGCGGTTTCCAGCATGCTATTATTCGCTTTTAGGTAGGGGGTACGTGTCACAATGACCGGAGCTTTGCCAGTCTGCGCCAGCGTTTTCGTGGGCAGATAGAGATCGGCAGAGAGGGTGATGCCGTCGCGCATGGGGATTCGTTGGTCAAACTTGATCTGTAACGCCTGGTCAGAGGATATGGTCATAGATAGCACTCCTTGCTTCTTTTTTCAAGTTTATTTTATCACAAGCATGAAAAGAGGTTCTCTGTCATCTTCCGCGCATCTGGTGCTACTTGCTCGCTGAAAGCATGAGACGACCACATCTTGAACACGTGGTATATAGCAAGAGGAAGCAAGTCGAGGAGAGGAATGTTATCTCAAGAACGGTTCAACTGCTCGTAGCGATTTGGTGAGCCTCACCCACCTCACATGAGAGTATAAAGTATCCGTCAAGGGAAGCACATCGGCCAAAGGAACGGTGTATTTTTATGCGACTTCTGATAGGATCTGCTCATCTCATGAAACGAGGAGGCATGGTGTGAAAAAGCCGTGTTTGTATATTTTATGCGGATTCCCTTTTGCCGGAAAGACAACCTTAGCAAGAGCACTCATAGGTGCGCTAGGAATCAAACGTGTTGCCATTGATGACATCAATGCTGAACGAGGGGTATGGGACGATGAAAGAGGGTTATCCGCAGAAGAGTGGACGAAGACTTACAATGAAGCCTACCGACGGATCGATGCCTTCCTCAGCCAGGGAGAAAGTGTCATCGATGACTCGGTGAATTTCACAAGGGAGCTACGCGATCGCTTACATGCGATAGCCCAGCGACGTGATGCTTGCACAATAGTGATCTATGTTGATGTCTCCTTGTCTGAGGCCCAACGCCGCTGGCAAGAGAACAGACAAACGGCGGTGCGTGCCGACGTGCGAGACGATGATTTTGCCCATGTCCTTGAGCATTTTGAGCCGCCAACAGAAGATGAGCAAATGCTCCGCTATGACGGAATACTCCCTGTAGAAGAGTGGATTGGTTTGACATTTTTCCATCAAACACCGGACGCCAACCACGAGATTCCGTCTCATACCGCAGTTTATAGTGCAACCATCAATGATTCTAACGCCACGCTGTTGAGAGTAGAAAGAAATACGACAGACAATATTTGAGCAGGATCAGGGCCGTCTGCCTGTCGTTGTCCAGAGGGTCAGCTTATTGAGCCGATCTTTCTCTTTCTTAAGCTGATCCTCCATGGCTTTGACTTCGGATTTGCTGGGTTCGATCCATCGACCGTAACTCATTCCAGCTACCCCTGGGGCCCAGTACGTCTTCGATTGGAGAAAGTCGTCCATTGCCGCTTTCGAGTATTCGTCATAAAAAGTTTCAGCTTTACTAAGGTATTTCGCAGCAGTTCCTGAATCTCTTATGTATTTATAACAGACGCTTTCCAGCAGAGCCGCCTCACAGGCTTTCCCATACGCTTCAGCTCTCTCAGCATACCCACTACCACCTAATCTGCTTTCTTTCAAGAAACGAGGCAACCCCTTTGGAGCAGTGCGCACAAATTTGTCATATGCTCTCTCAAGATCACCTATTGCAAGCTCAACATAGCGATTAGCTAATTCTTGCTTCTCTTTCTGGCTCAAGTGGGGATTGTTCGCCCACATCGTTTTAATATTCTCAAGATGCCGTTTCGCTGCATCAAATTCTGTATCGCCCACCACAGACAGAATCCCGGCCATCTTATCCTCAACTAACGATTGGAGACTTTCGTAAAGTTCCCACGCAGAATTAGCCAGATTCAGGAGTTGCGTTATAGTTGCCAGATCCATGAGCTTTTATGCCTCCCATTTCAAACGAAACCACTAAAGCATGGTAAATTTTTCCCCATGCCAGAGCACCAACCGCTTCAAATCTCATAAAACTTCAATTTCGCGTGTTTACATAAAATTAAGGCACTAAAGATCAATAAAATTATACATGATATTTCGTGCTATACGCAATAGCTCATATCTAACGTCAATCGATCTACAGTGTTTAGTAACTACTCAGGAGGGTGCTAGAACATCGGAAAGGCAGGGAACGGCCCATAGGCATGAAGTGAGCCGCCTCTCCTCTCAAGGGCGAGAGGGGTCGAGCGAGTTCCCAGGCACAGTTCCGTTATCACTTCACCGTGCCACTACTGGGTCGACGTGGTGGAACGGAATGCCTATGGAAGCCAGTGAGTGCGGCCTCCAAAAGAGACAAGCAACCTTGCGCTTCAATGCGGTCAGAAGGGCGATTGCGCGGCTATAATACTAGAGGTCCTCAAAAAGCAAAACGGAAAATAGAGGGCTCATAAAATAGAGGGCTCATAAGGAAGGAACTTATCTATGGCAACTATGACGGGTGTGGTGCTACCCGGGAATCGACAGTTGGAAACGCGGGAGTTTGCGGTGCCGGAACCAGGCCACAGTCAGGTTCTGGTGCGCATGAAGGCATCGTCGCTCTGCGGGAGCGATCTGCGCGCGATCTATCGGCCAGTTGATCAGGGGACAGGTCCCGAGGCATATCGCGGGGTCATTGCAGGGCACGAGCCATGCGGCATTATTGAACGCGTTGGACCGGGAGTCCGGCAGTTTCAAGAAGGTGATCGGGTCATTATTTATCATATCGCAGGCTGCGGTTTGTGCCATGAATGTCGCAATGGCTGGATGATTGGCTGCACCAGTCCCAACCGCGCGGCGTATGGGTGGCAACGCAATGGTGGGCACGCCGAATTCTTGCTGGCAGAAGAGAGAACGCTGGTGGCGCTGCCCGATGAATTGACGTATCTGGATGGCGCGATGGCCGCCTGTGGCATGGGGACGGCCTATGCCGCCTGTGTACGCGCGAATGTCTCTGGTCGGGACGTTGCGCTGATCACAGGCCTGGGTCCCGTTGGGATCGGAGCGGCGCTCTTATGTAGAGAAATGGGCGCACGCGTCGTCGGAGTAGAGGCGATACCGGAACGTCTTGAGCTCGCACGTAAGCTTGGTTTTACCGATCTGGTGAGCCCGAGCGAAAACGATGCCAGCGAGATATTGCGTGCGAAAACAAACGGGCATGGCTTCGAGGTTGCCATCGACTGCTCCGGGAACGCGAGTGCGCGCCATATGTGCCTGGAGCTGATACGCGAGTGGGGACGCATCGTGTACGTTGGCGAGGGTGGTAGCGTCTCTTTTGAGCCCAGCCCATTATTGATCCATAAGCAGGTGACCTTGCATGGCTCGTGGGTTTGTAGCGTGCCACAAATGGAAGATCTCGTCGAGAATCTTGTACGCTGGAATCTGCATCCCGAAGTCATGGTCACACACCGCTTCTCTCTGCATCAGGCCCGGGAAGCCTATGAGCTCTTCGATAGCGGTAAGACGGGCAAAGTTGCCATTGTCTGGGATTGACGTTCTTCCATATTCAGCAATTTCTGTGTATGGGTTACCTGCTTCGTAACCCATACAGCCGTAGAGGCGCGGCTTGTTTGCACCAAATATGCATCAACCGAAGAAAATATGCTCTATATGCATCAGCCGAAGAAAATATGCGCGATATGCATCAGCCGAAGAAAATATGCGCGATATACATCAGCCGAAGAAAATATGCGCGATTGGAGATGGCCGGTGGGGGACGCGGATCGGCATAAAGCGCGATCCCTACCTCTGCCTTTCTTCGAGGATGAGGGACCTTTGTTTGTACCCCCTTGTCAGGAGCGACCCGGTTTCACTCAACACCACAGAGAGGTGCCGGGCTTGTCTCACCCGTGTACCCCCGGCCACCTCGAATAGCTCATACATTCTCAGGTTGATGCGTATTCATTGCAGACAAGCCGCAATGTCACGGAAAGAAGGAGAATCTCCGATCAATTTCGTCGCATCCGGTCAAACGTCGCACCCGTTGGCACCGCTCCCCAGGCCAGTAGGGACGCCATGGAGGCACGCAATGGCGTCCGGGAACTCGCGCGATCCGGCAGGCTCCGCAGACGTGGCGTGCCGCCCTTCCACGGGTTCGCGTGCCACAGAAATGTGTGCCATGATGTTTGATTGCGTCCTACTGGTCTGATAAGCTTCATGACCTCTTTTCTCCCACCATGAGAATGCGCTCGAGAAGCTCGTAGGAGGGCGAGATGGCCGGTGGGGGCGGATGCCATTCGCCATGGCGTCCCTACTGAGAAAGGCAGAAATGATGGGAGATTCGTCTTCTTTCCGTGACATTGCTGCTTGTCTGGGTTGCTCTTCGATCGAAGATTCTCGTCATCGACCCAGTTGCAGACAAGCGGCGACTCTACGGGATTGATGGGAGATCTTCCTTATTTCCGTGATATTGCAGGCAAGCCGCGCCTCTACGAAGGAACATAGGCGTTCTACACAGGGATTGACGGGAAAAACAAGAGAATAGCCGTTCCAGGCATTGACAAAGCCCAGCCTTTTCCTTTACAATTTGGGTAACATCTGTTACTAGGGCAACGACGCAATGTAAGGATGCACGAATCTTATCTCAGATGGGGAGCGCAAGTACAGATGAACAAGCTCATTATTATCCCATTCACCATGCTCGCGATCTTTTTAGCGCGATCTGCAAGCACGCCTACACCACTTCTCTCTTTCGCCACTCAGCGCACTCGTCCCCTCTTCTGCTCTTCCACCCACGCCCCAGGCCATTGCCATCATCACCATTCAGCCACTCCACGGATGTAGCGATCAGCGCATCCCAGCGACAAACACGTCCCTATTGCGCTGGCAAACTTCATGGCGTCTTTTCTGGAGACGCACTCGAGCAGCTCCTAGAAGGGGGAGATGGCCGGTGGGGGACGGGGGCGCAGTTCCGCTCTCGCTGCACCACGCCCCTACTGATCAGGGGTGAGCGAGGTCAAAGAGACGCTATGATGTTTAACAGAGCACTATAGATCCATAGATATTACTATACGCATGTATATCTCATAGCGATTTTACGCAGGTAGGTCGCCTATGCGATTGCAGCATACTTATTTTTATCTCTTATCAAGAGAGGGGCCGCAATTATGGGCAATGACTTTCAGCTTGATAGGCAACAACCCGCTATCTCCATAGCACCCCTGGTCAAGAAAGCCAGATTAGATCTGGTCGTACTGAAGTATATGGCGCAAAAGCTCTATTTTACCATCAGTACATTAGAACAACCGATCGATAGTATTGCGCCATTGCTCTATTCCATTGAAGAGCGACATGCACGCCAGCATCGCATTGTTATTTACAAACCGCAAGAGTTATTGACGAAGGACGATCTTTTTTTTGTGGGCTTTGTCAGTTGCAGGCAAAAAGCGGCCTCCCAGCACGTCATCGATGACATTGCACAAGCCGACAAGAAGATGCTTGCCGAAATTGCACACCTACCCGGCCTGATCAGCTATTCCTCGATGGAGTTGCGTTCCGGGAACTGGTTTAACCTGATATTTTTCAACGATCATGATGCGAAAGCCCATGTGAAGAAGCAGGTCACGCACACACATGCGGCGTACGAACTGGCCCCTGCTTACTATGCCTGGATACGTCTTCACCACGGTCTCCTGTCAGGAGGTCTGGTGAACCGTGAAATGTTTCTTCAGAAGACAAAGTATTACACGTTTCCGGGCATGGGTCGACTACCAGCGATGCACGACGTAATATATGAAAAGATGGAACTACATCATTCCGAAGGATAAGGAGATTTATGGAGTGAGAGAAAAAATACAGGATCTGACAATCATCGGTGGCGGCGTGATGGGACTATTCACTGCGTACTATGCTTCCGCCTTTACCAGGAACATCACTATTCTGGAGAAGTCGACGATTGGGAACAAAATGACGGCTTCCTTTGGCTATACGCGCTCCATCAGGAACGATTATCTTGATCCTCTCTACGCGCGCTTCGCCTATGAAGCGCAGAGATTATGGCTGGAGGTGCAACAGAACGCCGCTGAACCGCTCTTTATTGATTGCGGCTGTTTGAATATCGCCAAAGAGAGCGTCACGCCAGATCTTACTGAGACGTATGCCGTGCAGAGCTACCGCGTTTTGCAAGATTTACACTTGAAGTCTGAAGAGTTCACACAGGACACGCTCCAACAGCGCTTCCCTCAGTTTGCAGTGGACCTTGCACGGCTCGATGTGGAGGCCGGTTTTCTTTATCTTCCGGCCGTGACACAGACGCTGCTCTCCACACTACAGGCGCGTCAGGTCCGTATCGTGGAGAACGCCACTGTTACGCATATTGAGCCAGAAGGCGATCTCCTTGTCATGCGCACGGGCGACGATGTGTATGCAACCCGGCAGCTTGTGGTCACGGCAGGGCATGGCACAAATGACGTGTTGCGCCTCTTACCGGGCTACACGACGCATTTTCCGATCACACCCGATCGTCCAAGCCAGTGCAAATATTTTATTCCGCCAGCAAAAAAATGGGCACAGTTCACTGCGGATGCGCTTCCCGTATTCGCCTATCTCGATGTTGGCATCTACGGCCACCCCATTTATCCAGGAAGAACGCCCGGCGTGAAGATCGGTTACTATAACCCGCCCGATGTCAAAACGCTGAACACGAACATTCAAGACGTGCATAGTTTCGTCGCGGAGTGCATGCCTGAGCTTCAGGATGCCGAAACGGTCGATGTGCAAGACGTGGACCAATGCTTTTACGATCTTGTAGGCGATGACAACTTCATCCTCGGCCATGTGCCGGGATACGCGAATGTCTCTGTCGGCGTAGGCTGGCGCGGGACCGGGTATAAGTACTCGCCCTGGGTTGGGCGAGTACTGATGCAGCTCGCCTTGCAGCAAGGCACAGTTTACGATATCAGCCAATTTAACCCGGAACGATTCGCCAGATAGCGAATCTTTCTGTACAGCCTATTGCATAGAAATGATAAAGCGCAGATAATCAAAGTATGCGGTAAAATGAGGAGAGAACATGAGCAATACCACGAGAGGCATCCTTGAACGCTTGCAAAACGGCAACGTGCTGGGCGCGGAAGGATACGTATTTGAGCTTGAACGCAGAGGATACATTAAGGCGGGACCTTATGTGCCAGAGGTCGTGCTTGATTTTCCCGATGCCGTCAAAGAACTTCACCGCGAATTCTTGCGCGCGGGATGCGAGGTCATGGTTGCCCTGACGTATTATGCGCACCGCGAAAAGCTCAAAGATGTGGGTCGAGAAAACGATCTGGAGCGGATGAACCGTCAGGCGGTACGCCTCGCCAACGAGGTTGCGCGCGAGGGAGATGCGCTGGTGGCAGGCAATATCTGCAACACCTGGGCATATGATCCCAACAATCCGCAGGAGTCCGGCAAGATCGTACGCGCGATGTATGAAGAACAACTGGCGTGGGCGGTAGAAGAAGGGATCGATTTTGTGATCGCGGAAACCAATGACTACCTGGGCGAGTCGTTGATTGCGCTGGAAGTGATTAAAAAGCTGGGACTCCCTGCGATGGTGACGCTGGCCTCTGTGCAAGCGGAGAAGACGCGGGACGGCTACGATTATGTCGAGGCCTGCAAGATACTGGCCGATCATGGAGCTGACATTGTGGGCTTAAACTGTGATCGTGGACCCGCGACGATGCTGCCACTCATCGAGAAGATTCGTTCGACCGTCTCGTGCTACGTCGCGGCTCAGCCGGTCCCCTACCGCACCACGCAGCAGGCACTGACATTTGAGTCGCTGGCATTAAGCAACGGAGAGAGAGCTTTTCCGCTCGCGCTCGAACCATTTTTGCTCAATCGCTTTGAAATGGCCGACTTTGCGCGACAGGCAAAAGCCATCGGCGTCAACTACATCGGCATCTGCTGTGGTGGTGCACCTCATTATGTACGCGCAATGGCTGAGGCGATCGGCAGGAGTGTCCCGGCGAGCAAATATTCTCCCGCCATGGAACTGCATCCGATGCTCGGCGTGCAGGTAGAGGAGAAAGACAAAGTGTTCCTCACAGATTGGAAAAGTTAAGATCAGATCTTCGCGATCGGAGGTAATCGATGCGGCAACGCTCACAGACAGACGCAACCATTCGTTTCGCAACATTGCTTTCACCTGTGCTCTACGAGACCTATGACTATATCGTCAGGTACGTGGGCGAACGCCTGGGCATAGCTACGACGCTGTGTACAGACTGCTCGCTTCAGGAAATCGTTGCGGATCAGGTGGATATCAGCTTTCTGTGCGGCTTGCTCTATGTACGCACGACGAGCGCGCCATCGTGCCCGCTCGAATTGCTGGCGGCTCCTGTGTTGCAGGGGGCTCGTTATCAGGATGCTCCGATCTATTTTTCCGACGTGCTTGTGCGTAAAGACAGCCCATACGCATCCTTCGATGATCTAGAGGGATGTGTATGGGCCTACAATGAGCGAGTATCTCACTCTGGCTACAATCTGGTCTGTTATAGTTTATTGGAACGAGACAAGACGCCCAATTACTTTCGCAAGATGATCGCCAGTGGCGCGCATCTGCGCTCTCTTCAGATGGTTTTGGATGGGAGGGCGGATGCGATGGCGCTCGATTCCCATGTGCTCGACGTTTTGCGCGCTCAGCAGCCAGAGCTTGCGGCAAAGCTACGAGTTATTGATATACTTGGTCCCTCTTCCATTCCTCCGCTGGTTGTGTCTAAAAGGTTGGATGCCACATTGAAGAGAGAGATTCAGACGGTTCTCCTCTCGATGCACGCGGACCCGCACGCGGCTCGCGAATTAAGCAAAGGCAAGATTCAGCGTTTCGTCGCGGTAACCGACGAGCACTATGATGATATACGCGATATGTTAGCGCGGGTAGAGGCGGTGGTATTTCCTTTTTAGGCCGGTGAGGGAATGCGAGGCGGTTTCAGGGGCGAGAGGGGTGGTGGTGGGGGACATGTGGATTGGCCGTTCTCTCGCCCAAAGCTATCGTGGCTACGCTACTTCATCATTGTTGCGCGAATTTACGTATCGGCCATAGATACGTCTGCAAATAGTATGGGCAGGGAGGGCTAATATCCAGAAATACTTTGCGAGATCAGGTCCCGAGACGATAGGAGCGAAAACATTGATATATATAACGGGAATAGAGAGGAGAAAGACGACAGGTGAAAGAAGAAAAGTGATCGTATAATACCTGATGAGATCTGGATTAAGATCGCGGTCCACAAGGCGGTGGTTGGTTGTTGCATAGACCCAGATTGCCCATAACAACAAGCCCGTCAAAATAACAACAGGCGCATAAAATGCGACAGCAACCGGAGAGCTACCATAGCTGCCAATATAACCGGTAGGGACAGGTAAAAATGCAACCAGCAGCAGCAACAAAAGATTGAGATAAGTCAGGACCGCATCGTTGCGTCGAATATATTGAAAAATCTGATGATGCGCTCGCCAATAGGCCCCAATCACCAGGAAGCTAATGACGTAGCAAATAATACCTCTTATAGAGTCGTGCAAATGAGTGAGTAACGGTCCATTCAGTGCGTTACCAGAAAGACCCTCTATCTCGGGGACACTAATATCTAACACAAGCAGCGTAATAGCCACTGCGAAAATTCCATCGCTTAGAGCGACAGTGCGCGTAAGTTCCTCCGAGGTTCGATGTTCTTTGTCATCAATGAAACTATTCATACGTGTTTTTTGAGCTTACCTTCCCATTTCAAAATTTTTGCCACACTCCCCCGCTACACAGGTCAAACAAAAACGGCAGCGCTGCATGTGTTTCCTGCCGCTGCCGTTCATATGCTCAGATACGTTTCTCACAGGGAAGCCAGGATGAGAAAGACGCATACCAGACTCTTTGCCATCCTGGCTTCCCTGTTACGAAAATACGTTTTTGAGAAACCCTGGAATGCCAGATAGCAGACAAGGCTGGTATCCGCCTGTTGTCCCATAGTATGATGTGGGCGTAAACCATGTCCAGGAATACGTACTAATGTCGCACGTGAGAGCAGACATATTGCTTGAGACCAGAGGTGGCTCTCAAGCGTAGTAAAAGATGAAGGAACTATGCCCATAAGCGCGAACTAAAGCACATGAACAAGAGAAGAGATGATCTTTGTTGTTTCTCTTCTCCTACGACCTTACTTTTTTCCTAAGCGCTTCCCCCCAAGAAGTCCGATTATTTGCGCGTACGCGCCATTTTTTAGATACTACTCTCTTAGACGTGGAGGAGAAAAGCATAAACCTGCTTTAAGGTAGTTTTTATGCAAGCAAAGGGACGTAGAATGCAATACTCGATCAAAGGTATATATCAATCGTTCTATTCGCGACTCAAGCGTGGTCAATCAATAACGCAACAAGAAGGACAATCCACTATCGCCACACTCGACGGTGTTCGCGCAATAGCGGCGCTGTTCGTGATAGGGTTTCACATCGACGCGATTAACAAGACCGATCTTTGGGTACCCTGGCAACATCCGTTTGCCAGCGCGCTGATTACGTTTGGCGGCTCAGGTGTCACGCTCTTTTTTGTGCTCTCTGGCTTCCTGCTCTTCATGCCGTATGCCAAAGCGCTGCTCTTTGCCGCAAAGTGGCCTTCGGCACGGCAATTTTATGTGCGTCGTGCGCTGCGCATTTTACCAGGATACTATACAGCCCTCATTCTGATTATCGTTTTATTTCAACGCCAGTATTTGCAACCGGCGTACTGGAAGCGCCTGTTTCTATTCGTGACGATGCTCATGGACTCATCCCCGCAGACCTTCCGCCAGCTCGATGGTCCCTTCTGGACATTGGCAATTGAGTGGCAATTCTACATGCTGATGCCTTTGATTATGTTCGGTTTCTACTGGGTAGTGCGTAAGCTTCAGGGTTCGTCACAGCGCAGGTTATTCAGTGTCCTGGGCTGCTGTCTGGCACTGATTGTGTATGGTCTGCTCATCCGCTATATCGGCATTTACTGTGCCCGGCATCCAGAGCAGACCTTTCACCTGCCGGTTGTTGTGCGGAACGTTGCGGTCTTCTTTCTCTATGGCATGACCGGCAAATATCTGGAAAATTTCGCGATGGGCATGATCATCTGCACCTGCTATAGTTATGCGCAACATCCCGAATTCGGCGTGAAATTGAAAGAGGGACTGCTGCGTAATAGCCGCTGGCTGCGTCGTCTCGGTCTGATCCTGCTGCTGTTCACAGCGATCTGGCACTTCCAGGTTCTGCAAATGCCCGTGGCACAATTCCATTTTCTCGATGTATTAAAATCCAATTTCGACTGGCTCAACGAGATGGTGATTGCGACCGGATATAGTGCCTGGATACTGGCGATTCTGTTTGGATCGCGCAGTTTGACGAGTGTCTTCAGTTTCCTGCCATTGCGGAAAATCGGTACGATCTCGTTTGGGCTCTATATGTGGCACCTGCCCCTGCTCGATCTTTTTCACGATAAAATTCTGCCGCATCTGGATCTGGGCGGACCGCGCCGTGTCTATTTCGCGTACTGGGTATGGGTCCTGATCTGCGTATTTCCAGTTGCAATCGCGTCTTATTTGCTGGTGGAGCGGCCCTGGCTGAAGTTGCGTGCGCGTGTACGCACGAAACAGGAGGTACCGGGCGGTCAAAGCAAAGCTGCACAATAAGGGACGCAGGGGGACATGTGCTCATTGCCAGGAGCGATACAGGCAGAAATGTCACATAAATAACGAATGGTATATTTTCACATTTCGCTGCAAAAACGTGATAATGTGCTCTTTAACCGATGACAGATTTCCTTTTTCAGGAGTATACTGGCTCTTACAGATCGTGCGTATCTCCGTTTCAGTACCCTCAAGCGGGTCGTCAAAGGGTGTTGTTCTTACTGCCCCTAGAGGGAGAGAGTAGACACACGAAAAACGACCCGGTCAAGTGTTTTTGCACCGGGGAGATACAGGATCATTTACCCCGAAACGTTTTTCGGAAAATAAGAGAAAGATGAAGAAGAGAAATGAAGCTCTTGAAAAGGATGCAGCAAGCAGGGGGACAATGGGATAGGAAGCCAACGGGTGGCACATTGTTCCCTTTCTTTCTTTTCACTACCCTGCTTCTGATAATACTGGCTGCCTGTGGCAATACCCCTTCCACACCAGCAGCGTCTACACCGACATCCGCTGTAGCAACAACGGCTCCGACCACCACTGTTGCCCCTACATTGCCGCCCGCGCAGAGCACAACGACGTCAGGCAGCACGCCAACCAAACCGACTGTGCCGATTACAAGGATTCGCATGCTCGACGCTAATAACGGTTGGGCATTGACTGCTAGCAGCATTCTGAAAACGACGGATGGCGGCGTCCACTGGAAAGATGTCACGCCTGCGAATGCTGGACTCAATCAGGACGCGCTCGGCGATTTCCTCAATGGTCAGTATGCCTGGATTGCCGTTCCGCCTCCGCAGCAAGAAGAGGGGCCGGGAATCGCGATTCTGCGCACGAGTAACGGGGGGCAGAGCTGGCAGAGTTCGAAGGTCAACGATCCGCTCGTTTCGATCATCGATGTACCTCACTTCCTGAATGCACAGGAGGGCTGGCTCGAAGCTTCAAGCACGCCGGGAGCCGGTCATGCCGGGTCGGATATCTGGCACTCGACCGATGGTGGTCAGACGTGGACAAAACTTGCTTCCAATGGGAGCAGTAGCAGCGGTCTGGCCCTCGGCTATGTGACGGGCATCTCTTTCCAAAATGCACAGACCGGGATCGCCACGGGCAACCGGGGAGCTGGCGGGGATAATACACAGCCAGCGGTGGCTATCACCCATGATGGCGGCAAAACGTGGCAAATGGAGTCACTGCCACATCTGCTGGGTGGCTATAGCGTGAATATGAACAACACCCAACCGCCCGTTTTCTTCGGCAACACCGTCTTCTTGCCGGTGAATGTCAGCACAAACAATGGCGATCTGCTTGTGTTATATCGTTCAAACACGGGCGGTAGCAGCTGGTTCCAGACGGGCGTGGCTCATATCAGCGCAAACAATGCCTATGTGCTTGACGCCACTCATGCCTGGGCGACGGATAGTCAGAGCGGCCTTCTCTACAGTACAACAAATGGCGGGAATACCTGGACCGCAACATCTAACACGGCCTCCCACCTGAAGGCATTGAGTTTTGTCAATAGCAGCACTGGTTGGGGAGTCACCAGCAACACGCTGATGCATACGACGGATGGCGGGAAGAGCTGGCAGAAAATAAACTATAGTATTCAGTAGCAGCAGGGCGTCTGCCGGGCATATTCGTCTGGCGGCTCCCCAGGCGCTCGTAGGGACGACATGCAGGCACGGAATGACGTCCGGGAACTCGCTCGATCCCGCTCGCTCCGCAGACGCGGCAGGGCGAGATGGCCGGGGGCGACGCGGATCGGCATGAAGCGCGATCCCTACCTCTGCGTGGGGGCGAGATGGCCGGGGGCGACGCGGATCGGCATGAAGCGCGATCAATACGCATCAACCTAAGGCCGAGAGGGAGAATTCGCCCAAGCCCAGTAGAGGCACGGTGGAGTGATAACGGAACTGTGCCTGGGAACTCGCACGATGCTGCTGGCTCCGCAGGAGGAGAGACGCGCGAGCAGAGGGGCCCTCGCCGCGATCTCCGTGGTCGAAAAAACAGGTGCCTGAACGCGCCATCGCCTCCGTTGCCATCATCGCCTGCGGAGCCAGGGGAATCGCGCGAGTTCCCAGGCACAGTTCCGTTATCACTCCACCGTGCCTCTACTGGATCAAAAATCTTGCCAGTCTGCGAGCTCCACGGTCCTTAGGTTGATGCATATTGGACCGGCATGAAGCGCGATCCCTACCTCTGCGTGGGGGCGAGATGGCCGGGGGCGACGCGGACGCAGTTCTGGTCTGGTGGTTGTTAAAGAGACGCGATGACGTATAATTTTATAAAGCATATATAGTTCAAACGAAAGAGATGAGCTATCCGGCAGCAGCGCTGAAAAACCATGCATTCGTGTGAATGGACTCCTGGCCTCGTAGAAGTCAAACTTTACGTAAGTGTTCTCACGATGAAGAAAGAAAGGTGCATGCATGCGGAATACATTGCGGGTTTTCCTGTCTGGTATGCTGCTCATCGCGCTTTTTGTGCTCTCAAGTATTGCAGCTCCCCATGCCTCTGCCACCGCTTTCAGCACAACTGCCACGACCGAAAAGAAGATGCCTGCACGATGGTACACTGAGAGTTTCGATCCAACGCAGCAGATACAGCAACAAATACAGCAACAGATTCAACAGCAAATACAACGACAGCAACAGCAACAACAATGGCAACAGTCACAGTCACAGCAACAGCAACAACAAATGCTACGGCAGCAACAGCAACAACAGTTACAACAGCAACAAATACAGCAACAACAGTTACAGCTGTGGCAACAGGAGCAACAACGACGACATCAACAGCAGCAAGAATATGAGCACCATAAGCACCACAAACACCATAGGAAGCATTGATGCAAAGGGCTCTCTATAATTGAGGCCGCAAGTAAGGCTTGCGTGCCAAACACGGTCGTTTGGCGTGCAGACGCGATAGTCCGTTCGATACGCTGTCGATCCATCTGGGCATCGGTGCAATATCACGTAGATAATGAGAATCTCCCATCATTTCCGTCGTACTCTGACCACCTTCGTTGCATCTTTTCTCAATAAGGACGCCATGGCGAATACCGGCCATCGCCCCCTTATAGAAGCTTCTCGAGTGCGTTTTCCTGGCGGGAGAAAAGAGGCCATGATGCTTGACAAACCAGTGGGACGCCGTCAAAGGTCATGGCACACGTTTTCTGTGGCAAGCGTAACCGTGGAAAGGGCGCAACGCCACGTCTGCGGAGCCAACGGGATCGAGCGAGTTCGCGGACGCCATTCCGCTGCGGCTTCATGGCGTCCCTACTGGCCTGGGGAGCGGTACCAACGGGTGCGACGAAATTGATCGGAGAGTCTCCTTCTTTCCGTGACATTGCCCCGGTTGCAGACAAGCCGCAACGCTACAAGGGTGGGGGCGATGGGCACCGGGTACGGAGCGGATTTTTCTTATTTACGCGACATTGGGGCATCGATGACGCGCTTCCGATAAGCGACGAACGGGTTTCCTTTGACGCCATAGTGCCGGATTGCAGTTCAGGCAAGCGAGAACGAACTGGAAGATTCAGTCCATAAGTGTCGTTTCAATTACCCCATCTACTCGCTCAGGATACTTCCGGCACGAGCAGCGGAAAACTCAGTGACTTTTTCGGGCAGGAAACGCAGAGCCACAGGAGTGCGCTGGAGTAAAGTCGTAACCACTTGTGGTCGTATGCCAGCCTCTTTCACATAGCGTGCGACCACATCCTCGATATCCTGTCGCACAAGTGTCGGATCTTCGCTGATGGAAACGCGTCCATAGAGGCTGATAGAGCGACCCGCATCGCCAACACAAAACGCGATGCGGGGATCACGACGCAGATTCTTGATTTTCTGACTGCGGCCAGGAGTAGTTATGACCAGTGTACCGTCATCGGCCAGTAGATACCAGATCGTGGTGATGTGGGGACTCCCATCTTTGTTTAGCGTACTGACCACTGCCACGCGGTCTTCGCGGAGAAACTCTCTGGCCCAATTGGAAAGTGCAATTGCCATAGATCTCTTTCCTTTTCCTCTTTCAATAATGATCAGCAGATACGCGACGCTGTTGTATAAGCAACAGTCTGGTGTATACAACATTGTTGTAAGTATAAAAGGAGTCATGGCTTTCGGCAATGAGCAAACAGACCAGATCGTTGTGTAGACAACAGCAAAGGGAAAATGTTGGTTTCGACAGCGTGTGAAGGATACAACAGAGTGAGACGAGCTTGAAGCGCATCGACGAACAGGCGATGATAACGATACCAGTGTCGCCTGTCGTCCAGCGGTACAAGAAAGAGGTTTGCACGTTCCAGATATTCAAGCATTGATGATCAGGAGGTAGGATTTTCGTTGTCTGAGGAGATGGT
>DATJHM010000108.1:0-8568 GCA_035493895.1 Ktedonobacteraceae bacterium | reverse complement strand
CCAACAATGCGCATTTCAATCGTTGAGGTAGGACCAGGATCACAGCAAAAATCTATCAGAGCGGCTTTTGCCCTGAGGAGCGGTCTATCCCGATGTCAGACGGGTATGGGCGGACCCTCCTCAGGGCAAAAGCTGCCGGAGATATCCCTGCACGCCCTTCTGGGAGTCCCACTGGCGGGGATAGCCGAGCGAAACTTCTTCAAAACGCACCTGATCGATGATATCAGTCGCGCGAATATGCAGATGTCCATAGACGACCATAGCGGTGTGAAAGCGCGTATGCCAGTCATTGGTACGGCGCGTTCCGCACCAGAGCGAGAAGCGCGGGATCTGCTTGAGCCGTGCGAGAGGAGCTTCGCAGAGAGGGAAATGATTGATCAGAATGAGAGGTATTGCCGGATCTACCGCCTGGAGGCGACGTTCAGTATAGAGACAGCGCGCCTCGCACCATGCAGTCCGGGAGGGATAAGGGTCGGAGTGAAGCAGATATTCATCGGAGCAGAGGACATCGGTTTCCATTGCCCACTCGACGGCCTTGTCTGCGGGAATATCGGCGGGACGAAAACTATAGTCATAGAGCAGAAAAAGAGGTGCAAGCAACAATGGGCCTCCCTCGCCAGGCCATCGCACGTAGGGATCTTCGGGCGTCAACACCCCATAGCTTCGGCAAATAGAGACTAATTGCTGATACTTCGCCTCACCCCGCAATCCATCAGAAGCGGTGCGTGCTGAGGGAATCGTCCACAGGTCATGGTTTCCAGGTACCCAGATGACCTGTGCAAAACGTTTGCTCAGGAGAGAGAGCGCAAAATGCAGATGGTTGGCCGTCTCCCCAACATCGCCAGCCAGGATAAGCCAATCGCTCGGGTAAAAGGGTAGTGCCTCGAGTGCCTGTCTGTTGATCGAATGCCCAAGATGCAAATCGCTGATCGCGTAGAGTTTCATTGCTCACTTTTTCTAGAACCGGGCCATTGCCAGAGATGCAGGTCCCACCCATTGCCTTCTACCATCAGAGCACCCGCATAGCCCGAGCCAGGCTCCAGATTGAGCAGTGACCAGCGCTCGACCTCGCGTGGATCTTCGCGGCTGGCCAGAAATTGCGCCTGCTCGGCGGGATGCAGCGACACATCAAAGAGGTTCAGTGCCAGGGAAAGGCCCATACCTCTGGCCTTGATATAGGCCTCCTTGCGTGTCCAGCACGAAAAAAAACCATCCTCTTTCAGCGCAGCCGGAAGCGTGCGCAGTTGCTCCTGCTCGTAGGGAGAAAAACTGTGGCGCGCCAGTTCATCATACTCGATGTCATTGCGCTTATACTCCACATCTACGCCAAGCTCACGTTGCCACGTCACCGCAAGCAATGCCAGTTCATGCGAATGGGAGAGGTTGAAAGAGAGATGCGGTGCATGTTGAGCCGGGGCCAATGCTGGCTTGCCGTAGGCATTCGTGACAAAACGTAATGCGCTCGCCTCCATTTGCAGATAGGCTCCCAGAAGCATACGCAGGACGCCATGCGCCACAATATAGCGGCGGCGATCGCGTTCGAAACGGAACCGTCTCGCCTTCTCCTTTTCAGCCGCGTCCAGCAGAAGGAGAAACCCCTCAAGAGACGCGGGTGAGGTCTCCAGGGGAATGCGCCAGACATGGACATCGCGTTCAGTTAAGGAGAATGTCCCTTCAGGGTCTCCCCACCGCGTATACTGTGTTACCATAACATCCTATCGCCTTTACATTATTGCTGAAAATCATCGCTCGCCTATGGTTAGAGGCGCATTCATTCCCCACGCAAGAGCCGTCTGACTCTGCTTTTCTAGCAAAACATATTACAACAGAGTTGTCAATCCTGGTAGCAATTGAGTCCATTCTTCCCGTGGCAATCCGGGCAATACATGCCTTTCAGTGATAAGAAGCGCTTAGGACTGGCAAAAATCATTGGCCATGAGATACAGTATGGTGAGAAAAAGTGTCCACACTTCTCATTGTGGACGTATTCTCATTTGAAGAGCTTATGTGGTGCTCAAGATGCTCTTTTTCAAGACGTTTCTAGCTTATGCTCCATGTTTCGTCTCTTCAAGAAGGACCGATGAAAAACCTCATGCCAAGAAATGATCGCCTTCGTCAGCATCGCATTCAGCGTAACTGGCGTCAGCAAGATATAGCAGACCAATTGGAGACTACCATCACAACGATCCATCGCTGGGAACGCGGTTGCCAGCAACCAGGAGCCTATTACCGCGCAAAGCTCTGTGAACTCTTCGGCCTCAGTGCTCAGGAGCTAGGATTGGTGGGTGCGACACCCTCCCTGTCCGAAGACGAGATTGCAGAAGCAGAGCCAGCGAGCGCGTCTCCTGCCAGAGGGATCGCCCGCTGGAACATTCCGTATGCGCGCAATCCCCATTTTACCGGGCGCGAGGATCTGCTGTTCCAACTGGAGCAGCGATTGGACCCCTCGATTGCAAACCAGGCGGGGACCATCCGCCAGCCCCAGGCTATCACCGGTTTGGGCGGCATCGGCAAGACACAGATTGCGGTCGAATACGCCTATCGTGCCCGTGCTCAGGAACGTTACACGCATACGCTCTGGATCACAGCCTCCTGTGAAGACAGCATATTGACCAGCTTTTCCAAGCTATCCTACCTGCTCCCGGCGGCTACGACGAAAGATGAGATTGGCCACCCCCAGCTTGTCACCGCAATCATAGTGTGGCTTGAGCAAGAGGAGCAACCCTGGTTACTCATCTTTGACAATGTCGATGATCCATCTTTCATCCAGCCCTATCTGCCTCGTCGCGGCAACGGCAGCGTGCTGCTTACGACGCGGGCCAGCGCGGTGGGCTCGTTTGCTGCCTGCATTGAGGTCGAAACGCTGGGTGTCGTAGAGGGAGCCCAGATCTTGCTCCGACGAGCACAACGCGAGACCTGCGCATCAGAGGAAGAGATCAACGAAGCAATCAATATTGTGATAGCGCTTGAGCAGTTTCCCCTGGCTCTTGATCAGGCTGGAGCCTATATCGAAGAAACAAGATGCAGTTTAGGCGACTATCTACAACTCTACGAACAACACCGTCATGCCTTGCTCGCCAGACGTGGGCGACAGTCTACGGGCTATCCAGAATCGGTGACTACGACCTGGTCTCTCGCATTTGAACGCGTCAAACGCAGCAACCCGGCGGCGGCTGAACTGCTTTGTCTGTGCACCTGCTTTGCCCCTGAGCATATCCCCGAAGAGATCCTCACGGAAGGCGCGGCGCACTGGCCTCCCCTCTTGCAACAGGCCGTCGCGAACCTCTTCGCCTTCAACCATCTACTGGAAACCCTGCTCTCTTTTTCCCTGATCAAGCGCCTATCGGAGGATCATCTGCTGAGTATCCACCGGTTGGTACAGATCGTACAGATGGAAACAATGAAACCTGAGGAGCGACGTGAATGGGCGCAACGGGTGATTTGCGCGATCCATAGCGTGTTTCCGCGCAATCCGGAGAGCAATATAACCTCCTGGCTCCGCTGCCAGCGCTACCTCGAACAAGTACAAATGTGCGTTCTGCTGATTCAGCAACATCAGTTTTTGTTCCCGGAGGCGGCGGATTTACTCGACCGGGCTGGCGCGTTCTTACGCGACCACGCATCACATACCCTCGCAGAGCCGCTCTTGCAGCATTCATCAAAATCGTAGGGGCGTGGTGCAGTGCATTGATTCCAACACATGCCGGAAAAAGAGAAGGAGATCGACGCGAATTGCTGCGCATGATGGGGCAATGTGTTGGAGCCAATGGCACGCGCCGTTCCTCCCAGCAACGTTCCCTGAGCAGGAAGTGATGCCGGTACGTGTGTTCCAGGCACATTGGCAATGCGTGATGAAAATTGTGAAAGTGCGACACATCCTACACAAAGGTGGAGGTGATCGGGATCTTGATCCTACACTGACTCCTACATCAAGCTACAGAGTAGTGTGAGGCAGGACGTGTGGATCTTTTGGGTGACGCGCTACAAAAATGCTACACATCCTACATAACCTACACTGACGCGCTACCACGGTTTTTACAAAAAGGCTACACATGCTACATCACCTACACCATGCCGATTGCAGCGAGATCTTCCCCTGACACGCTCCCCTACACCAGCACGCCACGTGTCCCCATGCCGATGCTGCACTGTCCCTCTTTCAGGCAACATCGTAAGTGTGAGAGCCGGGCGGAAGGGAGTGTTTGCTCCTCCTGGTATATATATTCGGCGGATGGTGAGATTTCTGAAGAGTCTCTGCAAGATTCGTTTTTCGGTATGAATGTGTTGGAGTTCATGGGTGGAGAATATTCTTACGCACAAAGGTCAAACGACATAGACCGTTCCTGCCTGAAGCTGCAAGCCGCTGCGCAGCATGCCGCGATAGAGAGGGCACAATTAAAAATGGCAATAAATTGAAGGAAACGCCGCCTGTCTCCCATAAAACAAGTATTATGACAAGATGTATATTTTTAGTAATTTCTAATGTATTGACTAATACTACATTTTTCATTACAATTAAGATATTGATACTGTCTTTCACCCTAGTAGAAAGGACGTAAGAATGAGAGAAGATTTATCTGCTGAGCGTCGCCGATCGGATGCTGAGCGTCGCCGATCGGATGCCGAGCGTCGTACTTCTAGAGGATCACGTGAACTGGAAGACCTCCGTTCTAATCCTGCATTTCAGGATCAGGGTCGTGGGCTTATTCAGCCAGGTCCCAAACTGGACTTAAAGCAAATAAATCAAGGCAACTAATCATGTGCCTCGTGCTTATTCATCAGTGACAACCCTACAATCATGGGCAAAAAACTGAGTGCGTTGAGCAAACAGGGCTTTTTAGTTTACCCGAAAGTCTCGAAGGATGGAAAAAGAAGGCTATTCCTTGCTAAAAAAGGCAAAACGGATAAACTAAAAAGCCCTGTGGAGTGACCAGTATTCATTGACGCCGCTGCGGTCTCCATGCTATCATCTGACTGATGAGTAAAAGATATCTGTTCCCCTCAGGCGGTGTGAAACTGCTTTTGACCGCGTAAGCCCGGCACTTTTGGCTTACGTGGCTGTTTGTGAATAGCATCCTCCTCACGCGCAACGCTGATCGCGTTGGTGCGAGGGTGTGTATTGCCTTCATCCTGCGATGGATCTTAGCCCCGTATTGATTGGCCCCCTCCTGTGTTGCCGGGCTCCTTTTCCTTTCTTGCAGAAATACATCGAACGAAAGGATGTTTCATGACCAACACAGAAGTCATTCCACAACCGCCCGTTTCCCTTTGGCGCAATCGTGACTATCTTTTGCTTTGGCTCGGCAACGCCGTCTCCTCGCTCGGCACTTCATGCACACAGTTCGCGTTTCCATTGCTCATTATGGGACTGACGCATTCGATCGCTGCTGCCGGGCTGGCGTATAGCCTGGGACAGCTTCCCTACGTCCTCCTGAGCCTCCCCGCCGGGTCGCTGGTGGATCGCTGGCCGCGCAAACGCGTGATGCTGCTCTCTACCTTCTGCTTGATGGTGTGCGTGGCGAGCATTCCCCTGGTGCTGAGCCTTCCCAGCGGACCACTGCGGCTGCTTCTCCTCTACGCCATCGCGTTTGGCCTGGGAGCCATTTCGCTTTTCTATGAGCTGGCCCAATTTGCAGCACTGGCATGGATCGTGCCAAAGAGCCAGCTCACCACAGCAATCGCACAGAACGAGGTGATCGTTGGCTCCAGCGCACTTGTCGGACCCGCGCTGGGCAGCGTGCTCTTTAGCATCAGCAGGCTGCTCCCGTTCGTCACCGACGCGCTTTCCTCTCTGATCTTGCTCGGCTCATTGCTCTTCATCCGCTCGCCCATGCAAGACGAACGGAGGACGCAGCGTCACCACCTGCTCAGAGAAGTGCGCAAGGGACTCACCTGGCTGTGGGAGCAGAAGGTCATACGCTCGATCTTCCTGATTTCCAGCTATGTCAACCTCACCATCACAGCCAGCGTGCTTCTCGTCCTGACTATTGTGCAACAGCAGCATATCCCGTCGGTGCTCTACGGCCTGATCGTCGCAGCCGGCGGAGTCGGGAACCTGCTTGGCACGGTGCTCTGCCCGCCTTTGCAGCGGCGCATACGCTTTGGCAGAGTGTTGGGCTGTGCCCTCATCGTGTTCGTGGTGCTCTTCCCTCTCTATGGCTTCATCACGACGCCACTGCTGTTGGGAGCCGTCTTCGCTGCCATCGCGCTCTCCGACTCGATCCGTGCGATCTTCATGGACAGTTATCGCTTCGCTGCCGTCCCAGATGCCCTGCAAGGCCGCGTCAGTAGCGTCTATCACGTGATCTTGTTCAGCATCCTCACCATTGGCTCTTCCGCACTCGGGCTGAGCCTGGAGCATCTGGGCATTTTGCCGACCGTGGGCATCGTGTGGAGTGGCCTGCTTCTGATCACCGGATTTCTGTTTCTCTCTCGGCACCTGCGGCAAGCGACATTCCCACAAGAGTAAATCCCACCATACTGCGGCTGATACTCAGAGGTGGAGCTTCTCTCCTGTAGATCCCAGGATTGAATGGGAGAGAATTGAGTAAATGAAGCGGGAGACTCTCTTGCTTCAGAGAGAGTCTCCCGCTTCATTGTACAGATTCGGCCTCACTTCATTCTGGGATCTGCATCTCAGTCTGGACCACTTATGAAATTGATCCATATCATGTCCAACTTCTTTTTGAGCCATATGGTGTCCGAGACGGCTAAAACGTTTGGCAAATCACACATGTGTTGGAGTTCATGGTGAAGTGCCTGCGAACTCGATCGGCCCCTCTCGCCCTTGAGAGGAGAGGTGGTTAATTTAATGTGTGTGGGCACGCCCCACAACTGCCCTCTACGTGGAGCGATGGAAACACAGTGGAGTGTGATGGAACAGTATCCGTAGACGGTATGGCTCCACAAGGGATGGATAGACGCGCAAGAAGGGGGGATCTCGGAGGACGTGCGATCAGGTGAACGAGAACGTTGTCGCATGAGTTCCCGGGATCGTCTGCGGCGCGACCGGGATCGTGCGAGTTCGCGGACGCTATTCCGTTGCACTCCATAGCGTCCCTACTCTTTTTGAGCGCATTGTTGCCAGGTGCATCTACCCTATTTGATGGGAATATAGCCATCCGGCTCCCACTACCAGCAGGCAGAGAAGGCTACAGATGAGCAGGGTGGTACTCGCCCCGCAAAGGCCGGATAGCCAGCCAACCAGGAGATAGCCCAGGGGAAGAGTGCCGTCGAAGAAGAGTACCTGCACGCTCGTAGCACGTCCGCGCAAATGGTCCGGAACGACGGTTTGTAGCGCAGTCAGGGCCTGCGTAGCAAACGTTTCCTCTGCAAAGCAGACACTTGCAATGAGCACGACTGATAACAGGTAGATATGCGAAACCGCGAAGATCGCCTCCAATGCCCCGAAGGCCAGCGCGCCGATCAGCATGCGATGAACCGTTGGCTTCTGGTTGCCCCAGGCCAACCCCAGGGCCGCAAGCAAGGCTCCCACACCAGTTGCAGCAGAGAGCAAGCCAAAGCCCGTTGCGCCCACATGTAGCACATCGGTGGCGATGACGGGCAGCACGACACCAAAGTTCGAGCCAAAGAGCAAAACCAGACCAACCACCAGCGTCATCAACAATACCGCAGGCGTTTTCCAGACATAGTCCACGCCCTCACGCAAACTCTGCCAGATTTTCTGACGCGCATTGGAATCTTGAAACGTCTGAATATGCAATTCACGCTTATTCATCAGTGCCAGACCTACAATCAGAGGCAGAAAGCTGAGTGCGTTGAGCAAAAAGAGCACGGTCACGGAGCTGGCCGCAATAATGACGCCTCCCAGACCAGGGCCCACAATACGCATCATCTGATTAAGCGAAGAGTTCAGAGCAATAGCATTGGGCAGATCCTCGCGTCCGACCAGCTCGATGCCAATTGCCCTGCTCGCGGGCCTGCTCAGGCAGTTCGTGAATCCCAGCAGTATCGCCAGGAGATAGAGATGCCAGAGCTGGATAGTACCGGTCACGATCAAAAGCCAGAGGAGAAACGCCTGGATCATCGCCGCCACCTGGGTCACGAGCAAGACGTGCCGTTTGGGCCAGCGATCGACGAAGATCCCTCCGAAGAGCGAGAAGAGCAGTATCGGCAAAGCCTGTAATGCGCCCACGATCCCTAGCTGCCAGGCACTGTGCGTCAAACTCAGCACCAGCCAGGCCTGCCCGATCGTTTGCATAGAGGTGCCTGTCAACGAGATCATCTGGCCAAACAAATAAAGACGATAATTGCGATGGAGTAACGAAGGAAATGCCTGTAGCAAGCCCTTGCCTGATGGCCGCAGCGTGCTGATCGTGGACGTTTCTCGCGCGGAGATGCTCTCGGGGACTACTTGTCTCTGAGAGCGAGGCAAGAGCCGTTTCATGTTTGAAGTCCCTTCTCATATTCATAGAGGCTGTTTCTTACAAATCTCGCTGCTGCTGAACAAACAAGACATATTTTTCTTCCTCGTTTGTTCAACCGATTGGACGAAGAGTATAGCAAAAGCGCGACCAAAAAACGCCGTCCTAAAGAACGTTGTTGCAC
>DATJHM010000107.1:0-13314 GCA_035493895.1 Ktedonobacteraceae bacterium | reverse complement strand
ATCCGCGTTCCCCACCGGCTCTCTCGAAGAAAGGCTGAGGTAGGGATCGCGCTTTATGCCGATCCGCGTTCTCCACCGGCTCTCTCGAAGGCCACATCCTTTCTTCGGTTGATGCGTATTAAACGCTGCTTATCAGCGCCTCTCTACGCCTGACGATCACTTTGCCGGTAACTTCGCCCCGGGCCACATCACCAGCGCTCGCCCATACTGCTCGGTAAACCAGACGGTGTTATTCTTGTCGATCACCAGTCCATCGTGCGGATGCAGATTCTTGGTGGCAAACATATACTCATGCAACTGCCCCGTCGCAGGCACAATATACCCCACACGACCACTCAGCGAATCCGTAAACCAGACATTCCCGTTCTTATCCAGCGCAATGCCCGAAATATGTGATCCTATACAGGAGGCCAGGGCCGGACAAATTGCCGCCGATACTGGATAGTTTTTGGTCGTGCCTGCCGAGGGACTGTACTCGCCAATTTCGCCCGCAAACGCCTCGCTGAACCAGACATTGCCCGCCTTATCCACTACCAGCAAGTGGGGCTGTGTTGCCACCACATCATGCTCGGTAATCGTAATTTTGCCAGATGTCGTCACAGGAAAACTGCCGATTCTCCCCACACCTACCCTGTTCTCGGTAAACCAGACTGTGCCCTGAGGATCTATGGTCATACCATATGGATTACTGTCGAGCGTAGGTATCGGCGTTTCGACCATGGCATGTGTCTTCGTGTTCAGAAAACCTATCCTGTTGCCGGTAAACTCAGAGAACCAGAGATTGCCATTCTTGTCAATCACTAGATCGTAAGGGCCACTCCCTTTCGTGACTGCGTATTTCGTAAAACTTGCTGTCACCGGATCGAACTCTCCAATCGCATCAGTACTCGGTTGTGTGAACCAGACGTTCCCTTCGGGGTCAACCGCCACAAAAAGCGGACTGGAATAGCCAGCTGGCTCCTGATATTCCTGCAATAAGGTTCCATCTGCAAACGAAAATTTGCCCAGCATCGCTGTTCGCGCGGGGTTACAAACAGGGTTCATCTCACAACCAGGTTCAGCTACCCAGACATAACCATCCTGTTGATCAATCGCAACCCCCCACGGATTCAAGGTCGTCGTGGCCTGTCCTGCCACCACCGATTGTGTACGATGTGTGGTAAGCGGCACCTCCATCGAACGTGGTGGAGCCTTATAGGGAATTGGCGTCGGCTTTGCTTGCAAAACTGACAGAGGATGGGCGACCGCAAAAAATATCCCCACACTCATCACAATCACCAGCACTACCAGTCCAACACCGATCATTGGCTTTCTGCTCAATGTCGCTACTTGAAACATCTTTCTCCATCCAATACGCTGTAAATATATGAGCAATAATAACACAATAAAACACAGATCCGCGGTAACTCCCCGAAATGTACTAAACAAAATACGTTTCGCAACTTTCTTCGCTCAATCAACCTTTTAGAAGAAACTTTCTTGCCGGAAAACAATAGGTAAAAAGGCCGCAAAAAATCACGATTCAGGTTGCACTCCAACTATAAGTCTGTTAGACTAACAAACGTTAGGGGTGGGCCGGTTGCGCTAGCATCAACTAGCATAGATACACCACTGATGTTGTTCCCAACGCAAGCAACCAGAAACATGTGCCCAAAAGGAGATGTGCGAACATGACTATGATTATGAGTCCTAAAGCCCTGGAAGATTATGGGCTGGTCAATCTCGGTACTGTACATTGGAACCTTTCACCTGCTGTGCTCGTAGAGCATGCCTTAGCGCGAAAAGAAGGTGCTCTGGCGGCCAACGGGGCCTTTGCCGCTACCACCGGTTCACATACAGGTCGTTCTCCCAAAGATAAGTTCATTGTGGTCAATGAAGCTCAGGCCAATCGCATCTGGTGGGGCGATAATAATCATCCTATGACCAATGAGAACTTTGAGGTCGTACGACGTAGTCTCTCAGATTATTTACAGGGACGCGACGTCTATGTCCTGGATGCCGCCGCCGGGGCCGATCCCCGCTACCGCATGCCTATTCAGGTCGTTACGGAACTTGCCTGGCACAATCTTTTTGCTCGCCAGCTCTTCTTACGCGCCAATGCAAACGATCTTACCAGCAATCGCCCGGGCTTCACTATCATCTGCGTCCCCCATTTCCGTACCAATCCACGCGCTCATGGCACACGCTCGGAAGCCGCTATTATTATCGATTTTGAAGAGCGCCTGATTCTGATCGCTGGGACTGAATATGCCGGGGAGATGAAAAAATCGATCTTCACTATTCTCAATTTCTTGCTCCCCAACGAGGGCGTTCTCCCTATGCATTGCTCGGCAAATGTTGGCGCTGAGGGCGATGTGGCTCTCTTCTTCGGCCTCTCAGGCACTGGCAAAACCAGTCTCTCTGCCGATCCCGATCGCCGCCTCATTGGCGACGATGAGCATGGCTGGGGCGATAACGGCGTCTTTAATTTTGAGGGCGGCTGTTATGCGAAATGCATCAATCTGTCGCAAAAGTATGAGCCTCAGATCTGGAATGCGATCCGCTTCGGCTCTGTCTATGAAAATGTCGTTCTCGATAAGGAGACGCGCGCTCCAGATTATGCGGACGATTCTTTGACGGAAAATACGCGCGCGGCCTATCCCATCGATTTTATTGATAATGTGATCGAGTCGGGGGTGGGCGGACAACCACAGGCGGTGATTTTCCTCTCGGCTGACTCCTTTGGCGTCCTACCACCTGTCTCAAAGCTGACTCCTGAACAGGCGATGTATTATTTTCTCTCAGGCTATACCAGCAAGCTGGCCGGTACTGAGGCTGGCGTTACGACCCCACAGGCGACGTTCAGTTCCTGCTTTGGGGCCGCCTTCCTGCCACTACAACCTGGAGAATATGCCAATCTGCTCCGCGAACGCATCGAACGCCATCAGGTCCGCTGCTATCTGATCAATACTGGCTGGACCGGCGGCCCGTACGGCGTTGGCGAACGCATCCAGATCGCCTATACACGCGCGATGGTCAGCGCGGCCATCACTGGTCAGTTGGAGCAGGTGCCCACCGAGACCGATCCGATCTTCGGCCTGCATATCCCGACCAGTTGTCCCGGCGTGCCCACTGAACTGCTCAATCCACGCACAACCTGGGCCGATCAGGCTGCCTACGACCGCCAGGCTCATCATCTGGCCGACCGCTTCAAGAAGAACTTCACACAGTTCCAACTCTCCACGGATGCGGTTCGCCTCGCTGGCCCACGCTAAACGCTCACTTCGCTCTCACAAAAATGCCCACCTGCTGTTTTTCTCAGGTGGGCACTTTTCCTCTCTACTACATTTACATGGTGTCCGCAAACAGACTGCTCACCGATTCGCCATTATGTATACGCTGAATGGTATCGGCCAGCAACGGCGCAATCGACAGGATGGTCATGTTGGGGAGCCGCTTCTCCGGCGGATGGGGCACGGTGTTCGTTGTCACTATCTCTGCAATGTCCGGCTGGGCGGCCAGACGCTCGATGGCTTTTCCGGTGAAAAGTCCATGCGTACAAGCGACGATAATACGCCCAACATGGTGCTCACGCAGACGCTGCAATATCTCGACGATCGTTCCCCCGTTCGCGATCTCGTCATCGAGCACGATCACATCTTTCCGCTCGACATCCCCCACAATCCGATCAATCACGACCCGATCATCACTCAAACGCTGCTTACTTCCTGCTGCGACGGGCAATTTGAGCAAACGCGCAAAATGGGTCGCGTTTTTTGCATTGCCCAGATCGGGCGAGACTACGACGGTATTGCTGAGGTCGTGGTTGCGAAAGTGGCGCGCCAGCACATTTAAGGCGTTCAAATGATCGGTTGGCACGCTAAAAAAACCGTGCACCTGCGGCGCATGCAACGTCATCACCAGGACACGGTTGGCTCCCGCTGTCTTCAATAAATCAGCCACCAGACGACCAGCTATGGAAATACGCGGCGCGTCTTTCTTATCCGAACGCGCATATGAGTAGTAGGGGATGACGGCGGTGATACGTTTCGCTGACGCTCCCCTGGCTGCATCCAGCATGAAGAGCAGCTCCATCAGGTTTTCCTGAACGGGCGTGACTAGCGGCTGTATCAAAAAAACGTCGCTCTCACGACAATTGGCATTCATCTGCACATATAAACAGTCATTGCTGAAATGCTGAATGGTTGTCGCTGCAAGCGTCACTCCCAGGCAATTACACACTTCTCGCGCCAGCTCAGAATGGGCCGAACCACTGAAAATGGTAATCTCACGCATAATTTGTTCCTCGATTTTTCTCGCCCTCCCCTTAAAGGTTCCTTTGCTTCCACCGCTTATTTTGTCATCTGAACTCAACGCTGTCAAGAAATGTTTGACCACTGAACGATAACTCATGTATGCTAGAAATAGTACAGGACAACTCTGGCTGGCTCTACAAAAGAAAGTAATGTGACACCGATGAGCAGAATGCATACCCGCGAATATAGCAGTATCAGGAGCAACGGCCTCGCGCTGTTACCAACTCTCCTGCTCATTGCTGGTGTCTTCGCCATTTCTCTCTATCGCGATTCTCTCTGGCTCCCGATTGTGATTGCCGCCGCTTTTCTGCTCAGTATTCTCATCGCCTCGCTTCTCCTGGCCCCTCCTGGACCTTACATCCGCGCAGCTGGCATGGGGGCCACTATTCTGCTTACCAGCTCTATCTTTCTCCTGGAACTTCTCACCTTATATCGCCATCTGGATTGGATCGCGACGAGCGAACCGGCTCTCTTTCTCTTCTCATCCGGCATCGTCCTCTCTACCACTCAACCTCAACGCCCTCAAAAGTATGGCGCTGGCTGGCTGGCGATTATCCTCTATATTGTGATGATCTATCTGGCCGATGTGAGCGGAAACTGGTGGCTCCCGGCTATCATCAGCATCGCCACGTTCTTGCCCCTGGCAATCTCTCTCCTCCTGATACGAGAACGCAACAATCAGCAAAGAACGATCCTCAAGGTCACCGCTCAATTGACTGCTCTCGCGATCCTCGCCTCTCTGGTGCTCGGCTTTGTCGCTTTCATGAGCCAGCACGGCATCTGGCAGGGACGCCATGGTACTGGCAGCGCCTGGGTTCTGGGTCTCACGGCGATGGTCTGTGCTACCCGCCAGATTCTGCGCACCCGCCTCATCCTCTGGAGCGTTGCGAGCTATCCTGCCGCCGCCTTCTTGCTCATCAATACGATCCTCACACCCACCTCCTGGTTGCAGACGATCCTCACCCTGCTACTTCTCCCCATGCTCGCTATTGCCCATGTGCTCGCGAACAGGCTTCCCCGACCACGACGCAGATTGTTAGAACTATTCAGATGAAAATGCATAGCTATTTGAATGCCTGGTAGCGCGGTTGTAGTATGATGCTATTGATACAAAAAATTTTTGTAGCAAAAATCATTTTAAAGAGGAGCTTGTATGCTTGATAACGAAGATACGCCAACAACACCTCGGCCCTCTTTTCCCAGGGATGAGCATCCATCAGACGATGCTCTCTCATCTTCTATAACTACGCCCGCAGAATCTCAAGCTCCAGGTGCAGCCCAAAACAGTATCGCAGACGAGCCGCCCGCACCTGACGAAACCAGCATAGATGCGCATGAGTCCAGCGAGCCCACTAAAAACGAAACCAGCGAGCCCACGACAACAGAACCAACACCGGAACCTCATGATGAGTCCGAAGCAGACACAACACCAGAACCCGCCACGCCCCCCGCAGAGGATACGCAAAAACCGGAGGAAGAGCCTCCCCAGCCCACTCAGGAGGCGCAAGAGCCCGCAGATCTTCCCGATACTACTATCCAGGTCCCTCCCACACCCACCAGCCCACCAGCTACGCCCGTCAGCCCGCCAGTCATGCCCGCCCCAACTACACGTCCATATGTGACTGTCGAGGATCTTCTAGCCCTACATGTCGCCAGCGATCCGCAGATTTCGCCCGATGGTATGCTGATTGCCTTTACTGTCCAGCAATGCCACGCTCAAACGGATAGCACCAGCAGCGCTATCTGGCTGGCAAGAAATAGCTCTGACAAAAATGCGTCACCCTGGCAGGTCAGTAGCGGGACAGCCCATGATACCCAACCACGCTGGTCACCCGATGGTCATACGCTCGCGTTTCTCAGCGATCGCACGGGCACGAATCAGCTCTATCTTCTCCCTATGCGGGGCGGAGAATCTCGCCTGCTGACCACGTTGCCACAGGGCGTGAGCGCCTATAGCTGGCATCCCGCTGGAGGCACTCTGCTGGCTCACAGCCCGTGGAAAGCTTCGGACGATCAGCCAAAAACGGAGACACAACCAGACAGCAATGTCTATACGCGCCTGGATGCGACCCATGATGGTCTGGGACATCGGCAGGGACGCCATCAACAACTCTGGCTCATTGCGATGAATGGTCAGGAGATGCGCCTCACCGCTGAGCCGGTCGATCTCGTTCAGTCCTGCTGGTCGCCGGACGGAACCGAAATCGCCGTCTGTGCCAACCGCCGAAAAGATCCCGATCTCAATCCAGGCATGGCCCTCTGGGTGCTCACGCTGAAAACCGGGCAGTTCCGCCGCCTGACCGATGAGGAGGGCTTTGCCTTTTGCCCCTCCTGGTCTCCAGACGGCCAGTATATCGCCTACCTCTCTACCGCCGATCTTACGCAGGCGAGCAACTATGCCCCCTGGCTCGTACGTGTGCGCGGCGGCCACGAGGCCCCTCGACCAGCCGTCCCGGGTGCCGAACAGCTCACCTGCCAGTCCTGGATCATTGACGAGCTGCACGCGGAATGGCTACAACCTCCACGCTGGTATCCAGACAGCCACGCTCTGCTCGTCCCCGTGCAGGAGCACGGACAAATTCATCTCTATAAACTCCATCTCACTCAATCGAGCAGTACGCGCCTGACGACGAATAACGGACGCTATCTGGCCTCCCAGCTCAGCCACGATGGCACGACTATCGTCACGATACGCGCGGACTGGTTCACGCCCGGTGATCTCTGGAGCATGGATGGCACAGGCAAAAATCTCCGCAAACTCAGCGGTATCAACGACGCCTTTCTGCAAAGCCACCAGCTTATTCGCCCCCGTCGCATCACCTGGCAGAGCTTTGACAATGAGGAGATCGAGGGCTGGCTCTATCTGCCACCACTGGCACCGGGAGCGCAGGCCCCGCTGATCATTGCTCCTCACGGCGGCCCTTCCCTGGCCTGGGGAGATAGCTATGTCCACGAATTTCAGGTGCTGGCTGCGCGAGGCTATGCTGTTCTGGCTCCCAATATACGCGGAAGCGCTGGCTATGGGGAAACGTTCAGTCGCAAAACGCTCAATGATTGGGGTGGGACCGATTTCCGCGATCTCCTGCTCGGCATTGATTATGTGAGCAAAACCGAGCCCATCGACGGCGCACGCCTGGGCATCGGAGGCATGAGCTACGGTGGCTATCTCACCTGCTGGGCCATCTCACAAACGACCCGCTTCAAGGCCGCCGTCAGTCGCAATGGCTTCAGCTCACTGATCACGGCCAGCCTGCTCTCGGATCACAGCGCCACGCTCCTGCAAACGATGGCCGATCCGGCCCTCCGTCAGGAGCGCTCACCCCTGACGTTCGCTGAACAGATCAGCACTCCTCTCCTCCTCTTACATGCCGAGGACGATCTCGAGTGCCCATTCAGCGAATCGCAACAACTGTTCATTACCTTACGCCGTCGCAAACAGCTCGTCGTGCTCGTCAGCTATCCACACGCCAGCCATCTCATGGATTGGCCCACTGTCGGCTCCCCCCTGCAACGTGTGGACCGCCTACGCCGCACCGTCGAATGGTTCGAACGCCTCGTATAACCTCGTCGCCCCAGTAGTGGCACGGTGGAGTGAGAACGGAGCTGTGCCTGCGAACTCGCGCGATGCCTCTGGCTCCGCAGGAGGAGAGGCGGTTAACTGAATGCGTATGAGCGCGGCTTCTCTGCGCCAAATACGCATCAATCGAAAAAAGGGTGAGCTATTGGAGAGGGCCGGTGGGGCTCGCGGGCGGGACGAGCCCCACCGGCCCTGTTCTGTTTTACGGACCGGATCTCGTTTGGCAAGGGCGTGCATGTGGTCCCCACCCTCGAAGAAAGGCTGAGGTAGGGATCGCGCTTCATGCCGATCCACGTCCCCCTCCGGCCCTCTCGGCCCTTCGGTTGATGCTTATAGGCGCCGCTTGTCTACGCCGGGGAACTCCTTCCCCCCCTTATTTCGTCGCGAAAAGCTGTATCATATAAAAAATTGCGGAAAAAACCAGAAATGCACAAAACGCCCCGGCAATGATGCGCGAGGATTGCACAAATTTTGCCCGCGTCGCCCCACGAAAACAGTACAGAGACATCCGCCCGGCGATCAGGCCAAACCCGATCAGGAGAAAGACATTCAAAATTCGAATGCCGAGCGCACCATTAAACAGTGCAAACAGCACAAAAATTGCGCCAAAAGCCAGCAACGCGCCCAGTATATCCAGGGCCGCGATACCCATAAACCAGCCCTCATCGAATTGCCGCACCAACAATCCTGGCGTCACCCGTGCAATAATCACCAACCCACCTATATAAGCCAGCAGACAGCAAAGTACCCACAGGACATATTGCATGAACGTATCCCCAACTCAACTCCAGGACCTCTATCCATTCTCGATAGACGCCCCGACGATCTGACAAAACAGTTATCCACAGATAGAACGCAGCACGCATGTTAACGGTGTCTTCATTCCACGTAAACACGACATGACCTGTCTCTCTCAGCGGGAAACGGTCTCTTCTCTTCTCTAGCTGAACTGTACGATCATTGCCGGTCGCGCTTATTGCCACGCTCGTTTTTCCTGTATCGCCATTGTACCACGTCCCTGCTGCGTTGTATCCTCCCCATACCACACGGCTTCACCCAATCTGCACGCTCCTACCCCTCACCGTAGCGCTTTTTCCATAGATATGTTACAGTGAATATCAAGAACAACTAAACATAAGGCGAATAGCGATGACAGAACTTGTCTGGCATGGGAAACATATACCTGGCCGTGACCCTTCCTCAGGGCAATCTGGCCTGTCTCTCTCACGCCTGCGTACACAGGAGAGCTATTCTCCCACGCCCACAACTGAACAGCCTCTTCCTGCACTCTCTGACGCTGCCCTTCCCTGGCACAATCGGCTCATTCATGCCGATAAGCAAGCCTTGCTACCTGTTCTACTGGAGGATTTCGCCAATACGGTGAATCTTATCTACATTGACCCTCCTTTTATGACTGGTCGCACCTTTACTCAGGGCAATCAGGTCGCGTATCGCGATACCTGGCGCAATAGCCTGGATCACTATCTACAATGGATATATGAAACGTTCATTTTCCTTCATCAACTCCTGACACCCGATGGGAGCCTCTATGTCCATCTCGACTGGCGCACGGCACATTACGCAAAACTTCTTCTGGATGAAATCTTCAGTGCTCAGGCGCAGACGAAGGGGGCGGGCTTTAAAAACGAGATTATCTGGCACTATCAATCCGGCGGTCGCGCCAAAAAGTACTATGCCCGTAAACACGATACGATTCTCCTCTATACGAAATCTGCCCACTATTGCTTCCATGGCGAGCAACTGGGCGAGAAAAGGGGCACACAAAAACGCAATCATATGCGCAAGGAGATCGGTGAAGATGGCCGTACGTTCTGGACGATCCGCTCCGGTGGCCGCGTCTATCGCTACGATGAGGATCAGTATATGTCCCTGCCCGATGTCTGGAGCGATATCAGCCACTTACATCAAAAAGATCCCGAACGCACCGGGTACGCGACGCAGAAGCCTGAGGCCTTGCTCGAACGCATACTCCTCGCCTCTTCCAATGAAAACGATCTCATCCTCGACTGCTTCTGCGGCAGCGGCGTCACTCCTATCGTCGCTGAACGTCTGGGCCGACGATGGATTGCCAGCGATCAGAGCGAGCAAGCTATCTCCACTACCAGGGCTCGCCTGCTCCTCCAGCAACGCCAGAGGCCATTCCTCTTTCAACATCTCGAAACCAGTACACGATAGTAAATAGACGTTCTTTCGGGCCCTTGCTATATGGTATAATCGATAGAGCTATGGAGCAAGCAAACAGACGAGCCGAAGGGATAGGCAAAAAAGAGTTATGTTAGAATTACTAGAGCAACTCTTCCGCCAGGTACGTGCGTATGCGCTCTCAGAGCGCTTCAACCGCAATCAGGTCTACCTCCATTCGCCTGACCACACGACGATGCAATTTGACCGCGATGCAGAAGACATTATCATCCAGGGATTGACTGACAGTGGGCATGGCTTCGAGGTTTTTACGGAAGAGCGACCAACCTTTGCCACAAACTCGTCACCGGCATATCGTATTGTCATTGACCCGGTTGACGGTTCACGCAATGTGGCGCGTGGCATTATGACCGCAGGCGTGGCCCTCGCGGTTCTGCCGTCCGATGTTCCGATCTTGCCCGAGAATGTGCAATGGGCGCTGGTCGGCAATTTATTTAATGGGACTGTCTATCAGGCTCAACGGGGCGGCGGTGCCTTCCGCAATGGCCGCCGCTGCCAGGTCAGCGGCACGAAACATATCAAGGATTGTCTGGCTGGCATGAATTTTGATGGCCATGATAAAGCCTCTATCCGCGCTTTGCTTACGCAGGAACCCACGCTGGGTGGGATCCGCCGCTGCGGCAGCGCTGCCGTCGATACGGTCTATGTCGCAAGCGGGGCCTACGATGCCTATATCGACATTGGTAATATTCTCACCGGGGAATCGTTTCTGGCTTCTCTCTCGATTATCCTTGAGGCTGGCGGTACCGTTAGCGATCCCACGGGCCAACCGCTCCAACCCATTATCAATTTAAAACAGGGCTTCTCTCTTGTCGTTGCAAGCACGAAAGAGCTTCACAAAGAGATTATTACGCGTCTGAATTGAGCCAATTTCCGCAGTATTTTGCACTATAGTTCATCATAGTAATAGAAGATACGGAATCTCCCGAACAGGTATTCTCCAGAAAGCTATGATGTCCTATGCCAGATAAATACTGCGTGGGGAACCAACCTCTCCCACTGGAGCGGCTCTCCCCTCAACAATTCTATCTCGTACGCCTTTTTCTGCTGGCGCTGATCCTGCTTGTGTTCAGCGCTTGTACTTCTGTCCCTGCAAAAAAGCTCTATAGCCAGTCCGGTCTGGAACCTCTGCCCTTCCTGCTGCAACAACAGGGCAGGGCTCAACTGCAAACCTATGCTCAGTGGATTCACCTGCTCAAACTGTCTGGAGGACAGATTGCCCCCTACCATCAACAATACGCTATTGATACACTGGCATTGACG
The DNA here is from genome assembly GCA_035493895.1 of Ktedonobacteraceae bacterium. Lineage (GTDB taxonomy): Bacteria > Chloroflexota > Ktedonobacteria > Ktedonobacterales > Ktedonobacteraceae > DATJHM01. The sequence continues at coordinate 1,956 of DATJHM010000107.1, read as the reverse complement.
CATGCAACAAATCAGCGCATCTATAATCGCGTGCTCGCAAAACTCAGAGCCCACGTATTCGCCATCCAGGGGCCTGCGCTGAAAGCCGAAGCCCAACAATTACAACGGCAACTTCGCCAGCAGGTCACAGACTGGGGCCATACGCATGTCTTTCATAATCCCGCTGATAACATCAACTATCCGCTTGGCTATGAATATGGGGATAACGGTATCGGGGCATGGATACAGGACGGTATTGCCACCGCCCGCACGCCCGCGGACTATCAGCAGCTCATCGAAGATATTCATATGTTCCAAACCAATTTTCAGGCCATGAAAGAGAATGCCAGTGACCACACTCCCTTCGCTCAACCCCACAAAACCGATTTGCAGTTATTACAGCAATATCACGCCAATGGCAGAACCGTGGTCATCTCGCTGGAAGAGCAGGCGCTACGCGTTTACGATCAGCAAAAGCTGATCAATGCTTTTCTCGTCACGACTGGTCGGCCAGATCGTCCTTCCCCGCCGGGTGTCTGGTGGGTCGAAGGAAAATTGTCCCCCACGACTTTCAAATCCGGCGTACTGCGCAGCTCGCCCGACTGGTATCCCGACACGCCAATCCACTACGCCATGCAATATCACAGCAACGGCTATTTCATCCACGACAGCTGGTGGCGCAACGACTATGGCCCCGGAACTAACTTCCCCCATACCGACTCCAGCGGCAACAGCTTCTCTGCCCAGGGCTCCCACGGCTGCGTCAATCTCTCCCTGCAAAACGCCGCCTGGCTCTACGCCTACGTCACCCTCTACACCAGCATCATCATTTACTGATTCCACGCGGCGTCAAAACGGCACTGAATCCCTGCCACATCGCGCTAAATTGCGCACGCGTCAACTGATGCAAATTCAACAACGACGAATCAACAATAAAAACCGTTTGCGCATCCCCGCCACGTACCACAAAAATATGCCCGGCAGGATAATTCACAGAATCACGTACGCTCACAATTACCGGCTTTCCCTCATTCGCAATCTCCACCACCTGCTCCACGGTCAGCGCATGGCTGGCACTGGTGTTGAACCCAAAATGGTCAGCCGTCAACGCAACACCATCATCGCGCAACAGCCCGAGTTGCACATTCCAGACCCCCAGATCCTGCTCAACTTGCAAGACATCAGAGGCGATCAGATGGCGACCATACGCGTTCATCACCGTCTCCATCGCTATCCCGGAACACGATGAGTAGGCCCAGACCTGCCACTCATACGCGCTGGCATACTGATCACGCGCCGCCGAATCCACCCGCACCAGTTGCATACTCGCCGTCTGTGGCACGGTATGCGAGGGCAATCGCAAGGTCGTCGTATCCGCCCCGGCATGCATCACCATCTGATTCAGACTGATCCCCAGATGCTGCATGGTCCCCTCAGCCAGACCGCTCTGCACAAATAACGCCAGCACCATCATAACCAACATCGACAACGAGGCCAGCGCACGCACCTGCCTGTACCAGACAAGCGAAAGCGACGACGAGAGCCGCTGACGCCACGGCAAACGCGGTAAATATCTGTACAGGAAAATACTCGCTATCGATGCTGTCAACAACAAAAGAGCCATAAACACAATATTCAACATAAACCGCTTACTCTCAATAAACACGTAGCGAGCGATACGCTCTTTCTAATCCTTCAGTATAACTTACAAAACGTGTCCATCAAGAAAGATTTGCGCAAAACCAACCCAAACGTCCTATACCGCGATAAAAAAACCGCATCCCCCACCTACCATCTTCCCCCTTCTCTACAGGTAGGGACCGGGCTTTATGCCGGTCCAATACGCATCAACCTAAGAATGGTTCAGATGCCATTATGCAGGTCAATAGAAAGCCGAGAGGGTCAATCGTGTCACACAGGATCGGGAGGAAAGAGGCATGAGCCCGAAAAAACCGGTCATTTGCGTTCCCCCACCGA
>DATJHM010000106.1:0-167269 GCA_035493895.1 Ktedonobacteraceae bacterium | reverse complement strand
TGGGTGCCGAGCATCCCAGCACCGCCGATACCCTGCACGATCTGGCGCGACTCTATCAGGATCGAGGCCAATATGATCGGGCCGAACCACTCTATCGACGCGCCCTCGCCATTCGCGAGCAGGCATTTGGTGCCGAGCATCTCAACACCGCTGGTTCGCTGCATGCCTTAGCATGGCTCTATCAGATGCAAGGCAAGTATAAAGAGGCCGAACCGCTCTATCGACGCGCCCTCGCCATTCGCGAGCAGGCGCTGGGCTTCGAGCATCCCAACACCGCCGATACCCTGTATGCCTTAGCATGGCTCTATCAGATCCAGAGCAAGTACGATCAGGCCGAATCGCTCTACCAACGTGCCCTGACCATTCGCGAGCAGGCTCTGGGTTCTGATCACCCCAACATTGCCGACACCCTGCACACGCTGGCGCAACTCTACCAGGATCGCGGCCAATACGATCAGGCCGAACCGCTCTATCAACGTGCCCTCGCCATTCGCGAACAGGCACTGGGTTCTGATCACGCTAGCATCGCTGGTTCCTTGCACGCCTTAGCATGGCTCTATCAGATCCAGGGTAAGTATAAAGAAGCCGAACCGCTCTATCGACGCGCCCTCGCCATTCGTGAGCAGGCGCTGGGTGCCGAGCATCCCAACACCGCCGATACCCTGTACGCATTAGCACGATTCTACCAGATGCAGGGCAAGTATGGAGAAGCCGAACCGCTCTATCAACGCGCTCTGGCCATTCGCGAGCAGGCACTGGGGTTCGAGCATCCCAGCACCGCCGATACTCTGTACGATCTGGCGCGACTCTATCAGGATCAAGACCGAAACGATCTGGCCGAACCGCTCTATCAACGAGTGCAAGCGATTCGTGAACAGTTTTCTGCCCCCAACCATCCCAACGTGTAAATTTTAGAATTCGGGTTTTGACCTTACTGGCATCTATGCGCCCCATCACACTGAGTCACCTTTTCTTGAAACTCGGCAGAGAAAAACCACCCATTGCTGGAGAGCTTGCGCTACCCCGGACAATGAGTGGTTCTGTGCATGCCTACTGGCCTATAAATGTATTTCTGACAAAAAGATACGACGTACCATATAACTGATAGAAAGCTATTGAGTTCGCTAAGTGGAGTCTCTCCGTTTTCCCCCCTTAATTACGCTAAGGGCAGACTGGCCTGATAATCGGTCCATCAAATACTCAACCCTCAGTTATGCCCACCCAGGGAAGACGAGAGAATCGTCTACAATGTTCTGAAGACACAGAAGAACATGGACGTGTAAGACCCGCGTGTCAAGGTGAGGACCAAACTGTTCAAATCTGAGTTCTCAGCGATGTAGGTAGTTGAGGTTGACCTGCTTTTGGGGGCGACTCGAACGTGGAAAAGGATGCTTCCTTCTCACAAAAAGCTTACACCTTTCCAGGCGTTTCCTCACAAAAAGCTTACACTTTTCTTATAAAATTGAGAGGAACGCAGACAACAGACAGCAATCATACGCTATCTATTGCACCAAATCTCGTAAAACACGATTTTACTGCTGATGCACCAAACAAAAAATAGGTTTCAGATAGCACCTTCATTGAAAGCAGAACCATGACCTACAAAATCCTTGTCGTCGATGACGATCAAAAAACGGTAGAGTTGATCCGACTCTCCCTGAGCAACGAACACTTTGAGACACTGAAGGCCTACGACGGCATCGAAGCACTGGCAATCACAAGGAGTGAGGCTCCTGATCTCATCATTCTCGACTGGCTATTACCGCATATCAGCGGCATTGACCTGTGCCGTCTCATCCGCTCGGAGTCTACAATTCCCGTGATTCTGTTGACGGCCAAAGCAACGGAAGAGGACAAGCTCCTGGGCCTTTCCCTGGATGTTGACGATTATTTGACCAAGCCCTTCAGCTTGCGAGAACTGGTGGCACGTGTACGCATCGTGCTGCGCCGTACATACCAGCAAGCCACATGGGAAGCCACCCTCCAGGTAGGCGAACTGGTGATCGACCTGTCTGCGCACGAGATCTGGCTCGCTGGCAAACTGGTCCGTCTCACCCCCACAGAGTTTAAACTTCTGGAAACGTTTGCCTCCTCTCCAGGCCGAACACTCAGCCGCAAGGCACTAGTGGAGCGAGTCTACGGCCCCGACTACGAAGGATTTGACCGCACCATTGACTTTCATCTGGGGAACTTGCGCAAGAAAATCGAGAGCGATCCTGAGCGTCCTTCCTTGATCCAAACGGTGCCTGGCATTGGCTACAAGTTCAGGAAGGCAGATCGTGGTGAGTAGTCCCTACCCGCGCCTCGTCTCGCTCATGTCTGGCCTGCGCCTGCGCCTCATCATGCTGTTTATGCTCGTCGTCATGATAGCAGTGGGCACAGTGGCTCTGATTGCCAGCCAGGCAAGCACGAACGGTCTCCAGGTCTATATGCAGACGGACACAGAGCAGCACCTCATCTCGACGCTACTCACCGCCTACCGCCAGCATCAGAGCCTGCAAAAATTACAGGCTCTGTCTGAACAATTGGCACGCAGTGCGCACCAACGCATCATCCTGTTTGACCATCAAAAACGCGTTCTCGCTGACTCAGACCACACCTTAATCGGGCAAGGGCTCCCAGTCAGCATGCAGCACGCTCTTCTCACTTCCTCTAGCAGAGGCTCTACTTCCTCTCCTTCTGCCTCCCCACTCCTTATTTCCACAGATGAGTCCCCTCAGTCTCTCGATCCGAACTTCGTGCACATCGTCGCCTCTCCCTCCCGAGTCACCTTTCTGACTTCCATGAATCACGCGCTCTGGCTAGCGGTCCTTATCGCAGGGCTCACCGCTCTGCTGTTGGCCCTCGTGTTTGCCAATACGCTCCTCAAACCGCTTCACACGCTCAAAGCAGCAGCCGAACAGATGGCACAAGGCGACCTGAGCCAGCGAGTCTGCATCAAAGAGAAAAGTGAAATCGGCGCGCTTGCCCATGCGTTCAACACGATGGCGGAGAGCCTGAGCCGCTCAGAGCAGGCACGTCGCCATCTGGTCAACGATGTCGCCCACGAGCTGCGTAATCCCTTGATGAATATTCGCGGCTACCTGGAACTGCTTGTTGAAGGGGTACTGGAGCCAACACCGGACACCCTCAGCTCGCTCTACGAAGAGACCTCGCTCTTGAGCCGATTAGTCGCCGATTTACAGGAGGTCTCTCTGGCGGAGGCAGGTCAACTGCATCTGGCACTCCAGCCAGTCGAACTAGCGGACGTAGTGAGCCAGGCCGTCCAAATCCTCCGACCGCAGGCAGAGCAGAAACACTTGACACTACACATCCATCTTTCCCCTACGCTACCCTGTCTGGAAGCCGATCCAGAACGTGTGGCCCAGATCCTGCGCAACCTGTTACGCAATGCCATCACGCATACGCCCGCCGAGGGAGAGATCAGCATTACCGCCCATCGAAGCCAGAGTTGGGTCCACATTAGCGTGCAGAATACCGGGCCAGGCATCGCACCCGAACACCTCCCCTATCTCTTTGAGCGCTTTTATCGTGCAGACCCCTCGCGCGCACGCGCCACTGGAGGCAGCGGCCTGGGTCTGGCAATTGTCAAGCAGATGGTCCAGGCACACGGGGGTCAGATCACTGTCACAAGTCAGCAAGGTCAAGGGGCCTGTTTTACCTTGACGCTACCAGTCCCAGCCCGTCCTATGTACAGACAGGGAAGCGTCTCCTCCCCCAAAAACCATGGAGAGGTAAAAGCAGCGCAAAATCCTGATCGGCTCCTGGCAAGTTCCTCGTCAATTCCTCACACCACTAAACTATCCTAGACAGAGTTAGAGGGCAGCGATCTCGCTCTTGCATCTCCTGGTGGAGCTTTTCGTTTTGCTCCACCAGGAGATGCAAGAGCGAGATGGTGCACGCCTCGTCAGTGTTCATGAAGAAGAAAAGGACATTCTCTCTGTGGAAAAAGTTTATCGTCCCCCTATGCGACGGATCTGGCTCTTCATCGGCTTTCTTGCGCTAGTACTGAGCGTGACAGGCCTGATACTCCTGACACCACCATCGGCTCATGCAGCCACCAGTAAAATCACCAGCCCAGTTGGCGCAGGTGATTGTCATGCCTCACGTACGTCACCTGGCGGCAGCGGTGAGAAGGTATCAGGGCCAATATCAATCAGCAAGGTATACGTATGCGGATCGTGGGGAGCCGCCATCAAGAAAGGCGGTACAGCAACAGGGTCCTCAACAGGTGGCAAGACACACGCGAGGTAGAACTCCCCTCAACGGTGATCGAGCTCAAAGGACATCCGATAGCCTCCGTTCCTTCTCTTGCTTCATCAAGAGAGGGCAACGGAGGTATTCAGCTTTCCTGAACTCACCCTTCCGGAAGGCTTTCGTCCATTGCGTGAATATCAGGGGTCGCATACCTATCGCTCTCGTTGCTCGAAGATACCGATCTCCGAACCCGAGAGAACTTCTGAACAAGGAGAGGACGTGATCCAACTCGCCCTCTTGGGGGAGGAGGAAGCCGAATCGTAACCAATATATAGTTATATGATATGTCGTATCTTTTCGTCAGGATCACACTGTTAGGCGTACTGCCAGGCGCTGACTTTATCCAGAGACTGAAGCTCTTCAGCGCTCAACTTCAGATCGCTGGCACCGACCAGTTCTTGAGTTTGCGCGACCGTGGTGGTGCTGGCGATGGGGATAGTGGTTCCAGGGCGAGAAAGGACCCAGGCGAGAGCAACCTGGCTGATCGTAGCATTGTGGGCCTGAGCAACCTTCTCGACCTCCGCCAGGATCGCGAAACCTTTCGCGTTCAGGTACTTCTGCTGAATGCCACCAGCACGCGGGGTCTCGGGCAACGGCTGGCCAGGGCGATACTTACCAGTCAGAAAGCCACTGGCAAGAGAATAATAGGTAATCACACCGATATTCTCCTTGACCGCCAACGGCTCAAGCTCCTGTTCGTATCCAGCTCGATCGACCAGATTATAGGCTGGTTGCAAGCTCGCATAACGCGCAAAGTTATTCTTCTCACTGACCCGCAACGCCTCCGCCAGACGAGGAGCAGTATAATTTGAAGCGCCAATAGCACGAACCTTGCCCTGCTTGATCAGATCAGTATAGGCACCTAATGTCTCTTCAAGAGGTACATCTTTATCGTCGGTGTGAGATTGATAGAGATCGATATAATCGGTTTGCAGGCGACGCAGAGAAGCCTCAACCTCTTTGAAAATATAAGCGCGAGACAGACCTTTACCGCCATCGCCCATCTCAAAGCCAAGTTTGGTCGCAATAATGACTTTATCGCGATTCTTGCGGGAGGCCACCCAACTGCCTATGATGGTCTCAGACTCGCCGCCTCTATGCCCCGGAACCCAGGCCGAATAGACATTAGCAGTATCAATAAAATTGCCACCCCCCGCGACAAAAGCGTCCAGAACAGCAAAAGAGGCCGACTCATCTGCGGTCCAGCCAAATACATTGCCGCCGAAGCATATTGCGGAGACTTGCAAATCTGTGCGTCCCAATTTTCGTGTTTCCATCAGTAAGAGATCTCTTTCTATAAACTTTCTGTGCCTGATTGTTGCACTCACGAACAATCATTGTTTGTTTGCTATAGAAAGAAACAACGCAAGAGAATCGCATATTCCATATTTTCCGGCTGGACTTCAGATGCAGGGACAGGCCACCCATCTCTACCGCTACCACCATGTAAAAGGGGAGGAGATTGGGACAGAATCTGTCCCGCTATTTATTGTTCGGCCTGTTTGACGGTGGCAAGAGCAGCTTTTAGCTCGCGATATACATTTTCAAGATGTTCGGGCATGACCTTGATGTCAGCAATGACAGGCATGAAATTAGTATCGCCATTCCAGCGTGGAACGATATGATAATGGACATGATCGGCAAAACCGGCTCCGGCAACTTTGCCTTCATTGATACCCATATTGAAGCCGTCGGGATTCATCGCCACACGCAAAGCACGTAGCGCCAGTTGAGCTTGAGCCATCAGTTCGGCCAGTTCATTGGCAGCAAGCTTCTCAATACTGTTCACATGGCGGTAGGGAGCGATCATCAGGTGACCATTGCTGTAGGGATAGAGATTGAGCATCATAAAACAATGCTCGCCTCGGTGCAGGATATAATACTCATCATCGCGATTAGCAGCGGGCTGCGTACAAAAAATACAGCCGGGAGCAGGCTCACTTTTCGGGCGAATAAAGGTCATACGCCAGGGGGCCCATAAATTTTCCATCGTACATTATCCTCAGATACACAAAAAAAACGCTACATCCGTAACTCTAAATCGCAACTGTGATTCAATCGCTGAGTAGAAAGTGTAGCATTTTTTGCGTGATCAGTAAATTAGTAATGTGCCTGACGAGATTCATCCTTCTCAGACTCAGAGACAGAGAGTTCAGGGAGATCAATCCAGCGCTCGGCCCAGGCATGGATCGCATCAATCGTCGGCTTGAGTGCGTAGCCCTTCTCAGTGAGCTGATATTCTACACGCACAGGGATCTGCGGGTACACAATACGTGAAATTAAACCTTCAGCCTCTAATTCGCGCAAACGATCGCTCAGGACACGGTCAGAGAGTCCTTCCACGATTGAAGTCAGCTCACAAAAGCGACGAGGCCCCAACATCAGCGTATCGAGCAAGAGACCGGTCCATCGCTTCCCGAGTACCTGAATCGCATGTTCATAACGAGGACACTTATTTATTTCAGTAGAGGTAGTTACGTGTGTAGATTCTATCGGCTTCGTCGCCATAATTGCCTGCCATTTCCGATCCGAACAATGTGAACCCGGGTTAGTATAGACGCCTAGCAAAGATATATGTCGTGCACAACCGGCTTTCTCTCTGGGAGTGGCGCGTTTTAAGAACATACAGTATAGTATAGTTATACCTGCTGCTTGTCTAACACTCCAGTACCATCTAAATGCCAAACGGGTTGTATTGGGTCTCATTATACCATGTTTTTTGCTCTAAGGCAAGTAAGGTTACCGACAAAAAGTAAGTACAGGTGGAGAAAACCCCACCTGTGGCGAAGGTTTTTCTTACCTATCGTAGGGTTTTCTCACCTATTATATGGTTTTCTCATCCATTGTGGGTTTTTCTCATCTATTATGAGAGTTCCCTCATCTAACATGGAGTTATTCTCACCCTGACATAGGGACTATCCCCGTATTTATCTTTGTCGATGGGAGTGTGAAATGCTACAGGCAAATGTGGAAACGCAACTCAATACATTCCATTTACAGGTTCAGCTCACAGCTCAGGCAGGAGAAACGCTGGTCTTGCTGGGCGAAAGTGGCTCGGGCAAGAGCACGATGCTGCGTTTGCTGGCAGGATTGCTCATGCCGGATCGGGGGCATATTGAGCTGGATGATATTTGCTACTTTGACAGTGAGAAGCGTATCGCACGACCGCCCCAGGAACGCTCGATTGGCCTGGTTTTTCAGGACTACGTGCTATTTCCCCATCTTTCGATCTTCGAGAATGTCGCCTTTGGCTTACGCGCCCAGCATCTTTCACGTTCGCTCGTGCGTAAGCGTGTGCAAGAGGCGCTGGAGCAGGTTCATCTCAGCGGGCTGGAGCAACGTAAGCCCGCGCAACTCTCGGGTGGTCAGCAGCAGCGCGTCGCCATTGCACGCGCTCTGGCTTTACAACCGCAGCTGCTCTTGCTGGACGAACCGATGGCGGCACTCGACGTACAAACTCGACGTGAGGTACGCCAGGAATTGCGCCAGATTTTGCGCGCTACCAATGTCGTCACCGTCTTTGTCACCCATCAATACCTCGAAGCCCTGCTCTTCGGGCAACAGATTCTCGTGCTGGATCAGGGTCATGTGATCCAGCAGGGCACGCAGCGCGATCTGCTGGAATATCCACGCTCATCTTATATTGCCGAGCTTGTCGGTATGAACTTTTTTCAGGGGCGAATAAGCGGCTACGAAGCTGAACGGACCTGCATTATTCAGCTTGCCCCAAATTCGCAGACGCTGGAGGTTGTCGCCACCCTGAAAGAGCAAGAGAGCGCCGAGCCGCGACCACCCCTGGGCAGCGAGGCCTATGTTGTCGTAGATCCCCGCAATGTTACGTTACATCAGACGCCGCCAGACAGCTCGGCGCGCAATCTCTTTCAGGGAAATGTAGTGCAGATTTTGCGCGTGAGCAACGCCGCACATGGTACCGCCTCCGAAGGTGGTCGCCTGCGCGTGAGCTTGCTCATAACCGGCCACACAACGCCACTCACGGCGGAGATCAGCGAGACTTCCGCCAATCGCCTGCAATTACATGAAGGTCTGCATATATTCGCAAGCTTCAAAGCCAGTGAGGCCAGCGCATATAGCTAAGCACTCCATGACCTGCTTCCCTCGTGACAAAAGTCATATACTTGTTGTAGACAGAACATATTCTCAATTAGAATAAGTTATATATCTGGCATGGCGCAGACAAGCAGCGCCTCGACGAGAACAAGGAAGAAGGTGCCCTCACACTGCCCACCGCGCGCAATCTCATCTTCTTTTTTTCTTGCGGCGAAAGGATCATTTTATGGATAGCAGCACATTGCCCGGAAGCGTCGCTTCCGGCCTGATTGCGCTCATTGTTATAAGCCTTATCGTTTGTATATTGATACCAGCAATTATTGCTATACAACATTTTTTACGTAAAGCTACCCTGGAAGAAATGCCACAGTATGAAGCCGAAAGCTCATCTGAATCGATCGTAGGCGCAAGTATTGGCATTGTCATCATCGATGCCGCGCTCTATGTCATGGAGAGGCCAGTGCTGCCCAGAGATTTCTTTTATACGATGCTTGGTACCATAAACTTTGTTGTTCTCAGTTTTATCGCCTACCATCTCATAAATAGACTGCTTATTCGCATCAGAACACGTATGCTGGCAAAGCAGGCATAGGCCCCCGTCCCTCTGATGAGACGGGGGGGACGAAACGGATTAGCGCATGCCCTTGTCGCTGATCTTCTGGACGAGGCCGGAGAGCAGGGCAATACGTGTGGGCAGGTAGTCAAGTTCGACATATTCGTCGGGATTGTGAGCGAGACCACCACCAGCACCCAGGCCGTCAATGGTCGGGATATCGATGGCGGACGTATTGTTGGCATCCGAGGCACCACCGCTGCCAAGGTCTTCGATCTTGAGATCTAGCTCTTTGCCTGCTTCTTTTGCATAAAAAACAAGGCGAGCATTACGCGGTGAACGCTCAAAGGGCATGCAACGCATAGAACCACTTACCGTGGCGGTGGTCCCCTCAAAATTTGCCTGCGAGACCACGCGCTGCATCGCAGCCTCGATTGCCTTCAGACCGTCCCGATCACTGGCACGAACATCCATCTCACAATAGGCATAATCTGGCACCACATTGGAACGCTCGCCACCGTGAATAGTCGTCACACAGAGCGAGGTGCCCGGGATCGTGCCGTGCAGCTCCTGCATCGCCTGGACCAGATAGGAGAGTGCATGAATGGCATTGCGGCCCTTCTGCGGCTCAACGCCTGCATGGGCCGAACGTCCATGCACTTCGACGCGATAGAGGCCCGAGCCACGGCGCGAAGAGACAACCGTCCCGACGGCCCGTCCCGGCTCCAGCACAATCACCGCATCAGCCTGACGTGCAAGCTGCTGAATCAGCGGTTTGCTGGATGGAGAGCCAATCTCTTCGTCAGTATTGCAAATAAACGTCACATTGCGATACGTATCCTGATTTATCGTACGCAGAAGTTGCACACCATACATACCCATGAGCACCCCGGACTTCATATCCAGCACGCCCGGTCCCAGAGCAACACGTTTTCCGTCGCGTTCGGTGATCGTAAAGGGTCGGCGTTCGGCCTCGCCATCGGGAAAAACGGTATCGATATGTCCGATGAGCAGGATACGCGCCCCCTTCTCATTGCGTCCGTCGCGCGCGGCAACCAGATGATCGCCGTACTCTTGCTGAGGATCCACACGGGTAGTGAAGCCAAAATCGTGAAAGCGTTCGCGGAGATACGCCGCAACCTGATTATTGCCAGCCCGGTTATAGGTGCCCGAATCAATATTCACGATTGCCTGCAAATCAGCAAGATAGCGTTCCATATGTTGTTCAGCCAGGGGTACAAATTGCCGGGTATTTATCGTCTGCATCTTAGATAGTCCCTTCTGCTCTCATTTGCGCGATCTCATTCTCGCGATAACCCAACTCTTGCAAAATAGCCTCAGTCTGCTCTCCATGATGAGGAGGTACATAACGCAGCTCCGGATCAACCGTGGAGAGACGCGGAAAACTACGCAGGCCACGGAACTCGTCGTTTGCCTGCACAACGTCGCGCGCCTGCATATGTGGGTCTTGCAACGCCTCTTCAAGAGAGTAAACAGGACCAACGCAGGCATCAATCTCAGCCAGTTCAGCCACCCATTCGTCGCGGGTCTTCGTTTTGAAGATGCCACGCAGCAACTGCATCGCCTCATTCCGCTCATCGGGACCAACCGGCGAATGAAATGGCAACAGCTCCAGATGACCAACATGCGTGCAAAAAGCATGCCAGAACTTCTGCTCCAGCGCTGCCAGCGTCACATAGCGACCATCCTTCGTTTCATAGATATTGTAACAGGGCAAAGCACCATCTAACAGCGAATAGCCAGGAGAAGGAGCCTTGCCAGTAGACAGATAGATAGAAGAGATCACAGGTAACAGGGACAGGATGCCCTCAGTCATTGCCGCATCAACCAGACAGCCCTGTCCACTCTGAGAACGTCCAAACAGTGCGGTCAGAATGCCAATAACCGCCAGCAAACCTCCACCAACCAGATCGCCCAGTTGAGTTGCAGGGAGGACCGGTTCGCCCTGCTCATCGCGGTTGTAGTGCAGAAGCCCGGCATAGCCAGCATAGTTGAGATCGTGTCCGGCGCGCTGGCTGTAGGGTCCGTCCTGACCGTAGCCGCTGATGGCGCAATAGATCAGGCGAGGATAACGCGTTTTGAGCTGCTCATAGCCGAGGCCGAGCCGTGCGAGCACGCCCGGTCGAAAGCTTTCGAGCAGAACATCGGCATGCTCGAGTAGTTCGAGGAAAAGCGCTCGTCCACGCTCGCTCTTGAGATTGAGCGTCAGACTGCGTTTATTGCGGTTGACTGCGAGGTAATAAAGACCCATGCCACCAGAGGAATAGGGAGGCATGCCACGACTGTAATCGCCTTGTCGAGGTTCTTCAATCTTGATCACATCTGCACCGAAATCGGCCAGCATTTGCGATGCATAGGCCCCGGGAAGTAGACGCGATAGGTCCAACACACGTATGCCGTTAAGAGGTTGGCTCATGATCGTCTCCTTCTACATAAGAGATTGCGAGAAACGGATTGTGATGTTTCACGTGAAACGTCTCCCCGGGCGCAGACAAGCCGCGCCTCTATGGGGATGGGGACAACCTACATACAACAGGGATGATCGATCAGATATACCAGATTTTACGTTGGATTTTGCGAGCCGCGAATGATGCTGATGCCCAGTTGCTCATAGGGAGCAAGCTGTTCAGCAGTTGCAGCGTTTTCCGTGACCAGATAGGTCAAATCTTGCAATGGGCCAACAACGTAGGGCGCAACCGTATAGAGTTTTTCAGCTGAAGCGAGCGCAACAACCTCCGCCGAACTGGCGATCATCGCCCTTTTAGTATACAACTCCTCACGCTCCGGCACACTGATGCCAATCTCGGGATGCAGACTACAAATGCCAAGGAGGCAGAGATCGGCCCGAACACTGCGCAGCGCCTCAACAGCCTCCACGCCCACGGAGACAAGCGAGGGCTTATACAATGAACCACCAACCACAATTACATCGAGCGCAGGATACTCGGCCAGCACCATCACAATCGGAGGGCTATTCGTGATGATGGTCGCATGCAGATCGCGAGGCAGATGTCTGGCCACCTGCAAGGTAGTTGTGCCACCATCCATAATAATAACCTGTCCATTGCGAATGAGCGAGAGAGTTGCGCGGGCAATTTCAATTTTGGTTTCCTGCGCCTGCTCGCGCCGTACAGTATAGTCCACATTTTGCAAGCGCAGCATCGCACCGCCATGCACACGTTGCAGGATACCGCTATCGGCAAGCTCTTTTAAATCGCGGCGAATAGTATCTTCCGAGACATTGAGGCGTTCGCTGAGAGCGGATGCCAGCACCGTTCCCTGTAATTGCAATGTTTCCAAAATCAGGCGTTGACGCTCTTCTTTCAACATAACTTTGCACCTTTATGCGTTTTCCTGCGTTTTTGGCACATTGACAATGCCGGTTTTTGCAGGTATGCTGATCATAGAGCAGTATATGCAGAAGCAATCTTGCTGTCAATATGGTAAATACATACACAGAATGAACGGACAAAAAATGGATTTGAACGTCTTGAAACAGGGGGAAACCGATAGCACAAAACAGCGAACGAAGGTATCAGGACGCTTGACTTCCCCACGGCTCAAACTGGGGTTGAGCTTTTTTACTTTTATTCTCGTTGGTGCCAACGATGGTGCAGTCGGTGTCCTGCTGCCAAGTATTATGAAACAGTACGCAGTCAATGAATCGACCATTGGTCTGCTCTTTCTCGCAAGCACCTGTGGCTATCTGATTGCCTCATTCAACGTCGGCACATTGATGGAGAAATTTGGCAGCTGGCAAACCTTATTGCTTGGGATTGTGCTTTTCCTGCTCGGGACAGGGACCTTAATTCTTCAGCCGCCCTTTACGATTCTACCAGCAGCCTACTTCTTTATTGGCATGGGAGTAGCCATTATCGATCCGGGCCTGAATATTTATATCGCAAGCTTGCCTCAAAATACAGCTCTGCTCAACTATTTGCACGGATTCTACGGGATCGGGGCGCTACTGGGACCAATTATCGCATCTGCGCTACTTGCATTGAGCTTCGGCTGGAATAGTATTTACGTCTTCTGGTTCGCAGTGGCACTTCTTTTGCTGGCAAGCTTCAGCATCATCTTTCGCGATTGGCGGCAAACGCAGGCCAGCGATGGAGAGAAAGGTCAGAAGAGTACGCTCTCTATCATCCTGAGATCGCGCTACGTCTGGATTGCCGCGATCTTCATGCTATTTTATGTCGGAGGCGAAGTGACGCTCGGCAACTGGAGCTATAGTTTGCTGACGCAGGATAGGCACGGGCTGGCGCTCATTTCGGGCTGGATCGTCAGCGGCTACTGGCTTGGTCTCACATTAGGAAGATTGTTGTTAGGTAGCGTTGCGAAGCAGATCGGTGATAAACGCATGATCCAATTTTGTCTATTAGGAACAGTTGTAGGGCTGGTGATTACGTGGGTAGCGCCAGTGGCGGCCATTTCAGCCATCGGACTTTTCATCACGGGCTTCAGTCTGGGGCCGATCTTCCCGACCACGATCGCGGTCACGTCGCGCACCCTGCCCTCGCGCATCCTGGCGAGCTCGATTGGTTTTATCGTGAGCCTGGGAAGCATGGGGGCGGCATTTTTCCCCTGGATTATGGGCAATCTGGCACAACATATCGGTTTGTGGTCGTTGTTGCCGTTCTGCATTCTGATCGCGCTCACGCAATTGGGGCTCTGGCGGGCATTGCAAGAGTAGCACCAAATACGCATCAACCTGAAAGCTGTGGAGCTCGTGGACAGCCAGGATCCAGTAGTGGCACGGTGAAACTGTGCCTGGGAACTCGTGCGATTCCGCTGGCTCCGCAGACGATGACGGCAACAGAGGCGATGGAGATTGCAGGCACCCGTTTTTTCGGGCACCGAGATCAGCGGCGAAGGCCCCTCTGCTCGCCCGTCTCTCCTCCTACGGAGCCAGCGGAATCGCACGAGTTCCCAGGCACAGTTCCGTTCCACTCCACCGTGCCACTACTGGGTTTACGTGGTCGAGCGAGTTCGCAGGCTACTGGGCCTGGGCGCATTCCCCTCTCGGCCTTCGGTTGATGCGTATTGAGCGCAGACAAGCCGCGCCACTACGAAGATATGTGTACGAAGATATATGGATATCTTATCGGGCTCTCAACCAGAGCAGGGGCAGGCCAGAGATAGCGCCCGCAATTACGCTCCGGATGAGTGACGGATAGATCTCAGAGGGCAAGTAGTATTTCAGCTCGAAAAATACCGAGCAGGTTGAGGCGACTATTCCCGCAAACACCGCAGCTGCAATCCAGATCAGCGCAAAGTTCCAGCTGACACGTTTCAAGATCGAACCCATAAATAGCGCCTGCAAAAGGGCAATCACAACTAATGCAATCAACGTGATGATGATGCCTGCGAGCAACATCTGTAGTTCTGTGTGGGCAGAGAGGGGGAAAAAGTGGAAGATAGAAGCATACACGGAGGCGTAGAGATAGTGCTGCAAGAAGTGCCCCAAAATGTAGCCCAACAGGGTGACGGCGGCGAACCAGGGAAGGCGTCGATCGGGAATAACCATCTGGAAAATCGCCCATACGATGACGGCTTGCAAAATCGGTGCAATCAGCCAGAGTGGTAAACGATCCATCTGGGTATAGATGTTCCCTGGCAAAAAGATATATCCATAGACCAGCAGCCATATTAGAAAGGCACTCACAACCCACATGCCATAAGCCAGGAAATGCCGTCTCCAGTCCACCAGACGTCTCATTTGAGTTTGCAAGATAGGACTCCTCCCTTTTCATAGGACATCAACATCGATGAATACAGATGCATCGTAAAGGTACAGAGCCTTGCTGTCAACAGCCTGAGTAGAAACATCTTCTGCGGAAGCCATACGTGAAGCGGGCCTTCTGAGATGAGAGACAAAATACAGGACAAGCATCGTACCACCTACAGAAAAAGCGAAGGGGCACCCCTTGCGTAACGAGATATTGAACCATCGGCACGCAAGGGATGTCCCTTCGCTTAGGGTGAAAAGGGAAAAAGGAGAGGCTACATCATAGTTTTGTGGAGAGTTGCCAGAAACTCCATATTGTTGCTGGTCTTAGACATGGACTGCAACAGAGCCTCTGTCGCCTCAAGGCCACCTTTGCCACTCTGCTGGTCGGCAAGAGTCGAGAACATACGGCGCATCACCACGACAGCACGGAGAGTGCGATCGTCGAGCAGCAGTTCTTCGCGGCGGGTGCTGGAGGTTGCGATATCGATCGCGGGGAAAACGCGGCGTTCGGCAAGTTTGCGGTTCAGAACAAGCTCCATATTGCCGGTGCCTTTGAATTCTTCGTAGATCACATCATCCATACGGCTACCAGTATCCACCAGGGCAGTGGCGATAATAGTCAGACTTCCTCCTTCTTCGATCTTACGAGCGGCACCGAAGAAACGTTTGGGAGGGAAGAGGGCACTGGGATCAAGACCACCGGAGAGAGTACGACCACTGGGTTGCACTGCGAGGTTATAGGCGCGGCTCAGGCGGGTAATGCTATCGAGCAAGACCACCACATCGCGACCACCTTCAACGAGACGTTTCGCACGATCAAGAACCATCTCAGCCACACGTGTGTGGGCTTCCGTAGGCTCATCAAACGTCGAACTGATCACCTCAGCCTTCACCGAGCGTTTCATATCGGTGACCTCTTCAGGACGCTCACCAATCAGAGCGATCATCAAATGAGCATCGCTATAATTTTCCGTGATAGAATTGGCGATCGACTTGAGGAGCATCGTTTTACCGGCTTTAGGAGGGGAGACAATCAGACCGCGCTGTCCACGTCCGATAGGGGCAACCAGATTGATGAGGCGTCCAGAGATATTGGCGGGGCCAGTTTCCAGATTGAACATCTCGCGGGGGAAGATCGGAGTCAAATTATCAAAGTGAGGACGACGTTTCGCAATTTCGGGATCGACACCATTGATAGCTTCAACACGTAAGAGGCCGTAATACTTCTCGTTATCCTTGGGAGGTCGTACCTGGCCGGAGACCATATCGCCAGTACGTAAGCCGAAGCGGCGGATCTGGGATTGCGAGACGTAGACGTCCATATTGCCTGGCAGATAGCGCTCCTGACGTAGGAAGCCGAAGCCATCTTCTACAATCTCGAGCACACCGGCACTGAAGATATTCCCTTGTTGTTCAGTATTGGCCTGGAGAAGGCGGAAGACAAGATCTTGCTTTTTGAGGGCACTGTAGCCAGAGAGTTCGAGATCGCGAGCAATATCGCGTAACTCGGTGATAGTTTTTGTTTCTAGCTCTGCTATGTTCACGTTGCGTAGGGCGCGCGGGTAGGAATCGAGGAAGCGCCCTTTCTCCTTTCTGCGGTTGAACCTTTGACAGGTCAGGTGGGAATTTTGACATATTGGGATGATAAAGGATCACACACAGCTTAATCAGGAAAGTGGACATGTGCTGTATATCCAGATGAAGTTGCAATCGATCCCGTAAACACCCGGCTTGAATGACATGCGGCAACAAGTAGTTTAGGTGAATGTAAGAGGTGCCTGCCAATGTACCAAAGACATTGTACAACACATCTACAACACTAAGGGAAGCCCGGGAAACATTGTTGTGGTGCGGTACATCTCTTCGGAGTTAACCTGACTATATCACAGGTACATAGAGATGTCAAGAACGAATTTATAAGATTTGACGAGAAAACCACAAAGTTTCAGCTCAGTGGTCGTTCATGCTGTACAATTTCACAGAAATACCGACATATTATCACTACAAGTTCCGAATCCAGACACATGCCCACCCGGCAAGCACGAGGCTTACACATTTTCAGGAAAGCGCTGAGGCTCTGCACGTTCCATACAGATCAGCCCAACCCATATCCCGTTGCTTATAATAGAACGAAAGCCAGTTTTTGTCAATCCATTCATTACAACAACGCAATTGCACGCCCAGCGCGCGACTCTCCAGCTCACGATCAACGACACGATTGGCATGTGGGTGCGAACAAAGCCGGGGCAGAGGAGAACCAAAGCCATGGGCATAGTGGGCAAGTTCATGCGCAATCGTCACCAGCACGACATACTCGGGAATAAGAGGGCTCTGTAAAAGCGTATTGACGCCAATGAAAGAGACACAATGGTCGAGAGAGAGTCTAATCAAGCCCAGACGGCTCTTCCAGGGATAGCAATACCCGATCGTCACCTCATTCACACGAGGGGTATCAGCGAAATAGGCACGCCATATCTGCTCCAGATAGCATCCGAGATCATGCCGCTCCTCAAGACAAGGAACGGCCAGACTACAATCAACATCATCAGCCTCGATCATACATTCCACTCCTAATATCATGCTGCTGCCGTGTTTTGCTACAAATTTATACCTTGTGAGACCAGTATAGCAACAGCTTAAAAGCAAGCATACGTCTTCAGAAGAATGAGCATAGGTGAGATATATGTCACGCTCTGATGGGCCTTTAGGGGACGGTTGTGGCGCGCCTTTCTCCGTCCAGCGTGGGGCGGATGAGACGCAGGGCTAACAGCAGGCCAAAGGATACCGCCAGCAACAGAATAGAGAGGGCGATTGCCGTATCGAGATCGCTTTCAGAGGCCATATACACGGCAATGGGCATCGTCTGCGTGACGCCCGGGAAATTACCTGCAAACGTAATTGTAGCGCCAAATTCGCCCAGAGAACGGGTCCAGGCCAACCCCAGACCAGAGAAGAGCGCCGGGCGAATCAGCGGCAGCACGACGCGGCGGAACGTATAGAATGGGGAGGCATGCAACGTATAGGCCGCCTGCTCATAGCGCTTATCGAGTTGCTCCAGACCTGCACGGGCACTGTTAATAAAAAAAGGAGCCGCCACGAACGTCTGAGCCATCACGACCGCAACCGTCGTAAAGGGGATCGTGATACCAGACGGGGCCAGATAGTGCCCGATTAAACCCACACGCCCAAAGGCCAGCAAGAGCGCAACACCTGCGACCACAGGCGGCAGGACCGTCGGTAGAGTGACGAGAATTTCCAGGATCGCATGGCCCGGAAAAGCGTAGCGAGCGAGTACGTAGGCAACGGGGAGACCAAAAAGCGCAGCAAGAACCGTGCTCAGCGTTGTCGTCACCAGACTGAGTTGCAATGCCTGAAAGATATCCGGCTGCAAGAGAGCCGCCCAGACCTGCGCCGGAGGCTCATGAAACAGCAGCGATACCAGAGGAATAGCAATAAATAAAAGGAATGTACTTGCCAGCAAAGCAAATATTCCTCTGGTAAGCAAGAGAGACCAGCGCTGAGAGCGGCCCATCGCGAGCGCGCTCCCGGCAGGCTGCTTGTTCTGCTCGGCGAGAGCAGAGTGATGACGGCTATTTATCCTGTCCACCAGCGTTATTGACAATCGAAAGGAAGTGATACTTCGTCAGAATAACCTGACCCTGTGAAGAGAGCAGGAAATCCTCAAAAGCCTGAGCATCGCTGGCATGCGTCGAGCCTTTGGTCACCGCCACAGGATATTGCGCAATGACATTGAAATCATCGGGGATCGTAATCATCTCCACCTTACCTGTCACCGCAGAAGTGACATCGGAGAGATACACCATGCCCGCATCGGCTTCGTTCAACTGCACCTTCTGCACTACCGCCTTGACGTTATCCTCCTGAGAGACCACATTTTTCTTGACCGCACTTTCATAGCTTGCGCCATACGCGGGAGAAGCGCCGAGCTTATCAAATATCTGGAGCGCATACTTACCGGCAGGCACCGTAGGTCCACCCAGGACAATCTTGACGCCCGACTTCGACAGGTCCTTGAGCGATGTGATATGGGCCGGATTACTCGCCGGAACAATTAACACCAGACGATTTTTCGCAAAAACCTTGGGAGTTTGCACCAGATTCCCATCAATCGCCTTCTGCATATTCGTCTGATCAGCCGAGGCAAAGATATCGGCCGCAGCGCCATTCGCAATTTGCTGCACGAGCTGCTGTGAACCGGCAAAATTATATTGCAGACGAATCGAGGCATGAGAGGTCTCATACTGACCTTTGATCTCATTGAAAGCTTCAGTCAGCGAGGCCGCGGCGAAAATATTCAACGTTGTCGCAGGAGTAGCATTCGTAGCAGTACCAGTGCCACCAGGAGTAACCGCTTGCGTCTGCCCGCCACAGGCAGCACACAGCAGAACAAGTAGCGTTAACAGGGGCAAAACGCGAAGTGGAGTGCGCAAAAGAACCTCCTTCGTCCCTACAAGCCATGAGTAAATACGTCGATACATCAATTCTGATGTTACTCTGCTATAGAGTACTTATACCTTGAGTATAAAAGGCATGCAGGAAGGTGTCAAGGGAAAAAACGGTATTGCGCGAAGCTCAGCTTCTTCTCATTCAAGCAATTGCAGATCAAACGTCGCTTTTTCCAGGTTCTCGCGTACTCCACGTACATGTTCGGAAAGCTGAAGAGAAAGAAAGATCTGAAGCGCCTCTTCATAACAGGTGATAGCAGCCTCCAGATTTGCATGAATATCGCCATCGGGCAGATCGCGATAGGCGTTGCCACAATTGTTTTTGCTCGCAGCCCACTCAAAAGGAAACTCCGCACGTTTATAGACGAGCAGTGTGGCCTGATAGCAGGCAATCGCTTTTTCCAGATAATGCTGGCGATGCACCCCTTGCAGTTCGCGATAGGCATTGCCCAGATTAAACTGGAGCGCCGCCCAGTCGAGAGGAGCGGAACGGCGCGTACGCACATGTAAGGCCGCTTCATAGCAAGCAATCGCCTGACGGAGGTGCTGCTGACGTTCGCCCGAGGTCAGTTCGGCATAGACAACGCCAAGGTTATTTTGAATTTTCGCCCAATCAAAGGGAAACGCCTCACGCGTATGCACCTGCAAGGCGGCCTCATAGCAGGCAATCGCCCGTTCGAGAAAAGCCTGACGCTTCTCATTGTGAATAGAAGCGTAGGCATTCCCCAGATTATTCTGCGTAGAAGCCCATTCATTAGGCGTTTCAGCGCTCGAATAGACCAGCAGAGCTGCGCGATAATGTTTGATCGCTTCCTCAGTATTATGCAAATGGTCGCCAAGCAAGAGCGAACAATAGGCATTGCCCAGATTATTCTGCGTTTTGGCCCAATCGAGGGGAAAGGCTTTGCGATTATAGACCTGCAATGTCGCCTCATAGCAGACAATCGCTTTTTGCAAATTTTGTTGTTGATCGCCATCCGTCAGATTACAATACGCATTGCCCAGATTATTCTGGACGGCTGCCCAGCCCATAGGAAACGCCTCACGCGTATAGACGCGCAACGTTGCCTCAAAGCAAGCAATGGCTGACAGCAGATTGCCCTGGAGATTATCATCGGCAAGATCGAGGTATGTCAGGCCAAGCATATTCTGTGTTTTGGCCCAATCATAGGGATTCTGCTCGTAGCGATAAACCTGAAGCGCGGCACGAAAACAGCGAATGGCCTGTTCCAGACGCGTTTGCTCATCACCTTGCGAGAGCAGATTGTAGGTAATACCCAGACTGGTCTGCACAATAGCCCACTCATCGGGCGTCTTCTGGCGCGTATAGACCTTGAGCGCGGACTGGTAACAGCGAACAGCCTCTTTTAAATCCGTATCGGCATCAGTGCCGGGTAGATTGCGAAAAGCATTGCCCATACTATGCATTGTCGCCGCCCAGAGCAGAGGGTGTTGCTCATACGTATTCACCTGCAAAGCGGCACGGTAACAGTGAATAGCTCGGGTAAGATGGACATTGCGATTCGCCCCGGGCAGAAAAGCGTAGACATTCCCCAGACTATGCTGCGTTTCAGCCCATTTCTCCGGATGCGAGGTATGTGTATAAACCTTGAGAGCCATCTCATAGCAAGCGATCGCTTTTTTCAGCAGAGAGGGGCGATCATCGCCAGGGAACTGGCAATAGAGATCACCCAGACTGGCCTGAACGCTAGCCCATTCCTCCGGGAAGGTCGCATAAGTATAGACTCTCAGAGCAGATTGCAAACTTGTCTGAGCCTTATCCAGAAAGGGCTGACGATCCTTGCCAGGCATGAAAGCATAGGCCAGGCCAAGACCATACTGAGTGCGCGCCCATTCAGAGGGAAAAGTCTCATACGTATAAATTTCCAGCGAAGACTGGAGATAGAGCAAAGCCTTACGCAAATTGAAATGTCTATCACCAAGTTGCAGTTCCCGATACGCCTCGCCGAGCTCATATTGAGCCCCCGCCCATTCGGTCGGAAACATATCAATGGTGTAAATATCAAGCGCAGCCTGGAAACAAGAGATGGCCTGTTTCAGATTGACCTGACGATCTCCATCCAGAGCGGTCCTATAGCTCACACCCAGAGTGTATTGCGCGTTCGCGTTTGAAGCAGCAGCCTGCCTCTCTTGATTGTTCATCTAATGTGCATCTCACTGTATAGAAGGGATGACCTGTTGCCGTATGCAAAAAATTGTTCCCCTTGGATTCTACGGAAGGGCACACGGCTTGTCAACAGTAATCACGGCAGAAATGCAACATTTACCAAAATATCTCATGCTGTTTATTTTTGTTAGCAATGAATAAAACGCGCATGAGCGAAAATGGAGCAAGAGACCGTAGAACGAGAAGGCCCAGAACCTCAAGCTGATAACTGGTGGAGATACGCTATAAACATTGTAATGAGCCAGTGAAAGCTAGCATCCACTTCTACGGACATACGAAAGCCGCCAGCAGATTCCAGCGAAATAAAACCTTGAATGATGCTGCGCAAGCTGCGAATAGCGTGAATAGAGTTTTCTTCGCTGAGATGGTAGGGGGCAAGGACCGCCTGTACGATCTCTATCAGTTGACGAGCGAGGCGCTGAACCTCTTGATCGTCTGGATCGGGAGCCAGAGTGAGGGCGTAACGTCCAGGCGACTCGCGAGCATAGGAGAGATAAGCATGAGCGAAAGCAAAAATAGCCTCGGTCCGTGATTTCCCAATCGTAGCACGCGTCACGCGCTCGATGATATCGTGCAGGCAGTAGAGAGCCAGGTCGTGTTTGAGTCCAGGAAGACCAGCCACATGATTATATAAAGAAGGAGTACGGACACCTAAGCGTTCGGCGAGGCGACCGAGCGTCAGTTGAGCAACGCCTTCCTCGTCTACCAGCTTTGCCGCAACTTCCACAACGGTCGATTGGTCCAGTCCTGCTCTATGGGGCATACAGTTTCCTCTCTTTTTGCTACTAACAGCTTTAGCATTATTACTAGTATCATTTCATATTATACTAGTAATATTAGGATGTCAAGGAGAAGATCGATTTTTAGCGTGATAATTCAACTTCTCCTGAGCCTCAGCGTAGCAGGCACAAAGAGGGATGACAAGAAGCGACTTTTGCAAAGCCCTGCTTCTTGTGAGAAAAACCATTACAATTTACCCACTTTGCATGTACAATTTAAAATATTGTTATCAGGAAAGCGATTGGGCGCTGTTTATCAGTGCTGTTGTTATTGGCACTCATCTACTGAATGCTGTCAATATGCTGGCAGCAGGGACGAACAGGCAGGGGATGGCCGCTCTGAAGGCGGAGAGGCGCGTGCGTGAAACCTTTCAGGGGGATAAACGTAATTTAAGTATCCCATATCTGTTAGTATAAGTATATACCTTCAATAACAGAACCTCTACGTACGCATTGAGTGTACAGGGATGGTCCCGGGAGAGGGAAGCAGGTAGACAAAACATGCAGAGAAACATCTATTTAGGAATAGACGTAAGCAACCATATCAATCTCTGCGGGAACATTCTTTTGCGAGAGTGTCCTGACAGAAGAAGAAAGCAGGTCTGAACTGATGGACGCTCAGGCTATATATATGTATCAGAACAGTCCGAAAGATTCGCAGCCGCGCGGGCCGCAGAATCCGGATAACAACGGGGGAAATAGTAATGGCGGGGGAAAAGACAACGGAACTTCGCTTCTCATTCGTTCAGTTCTCCTGATTGTTGTCGTGCTGATTGTATGGTACTTCTTCCAATACTTTACACAGGGAACCAGCAATACCACCACTCCGGATACTGTTGAAGTGCCAATCAGCACCTTCGAGCAACAGGTCAAAGCAAACAATGTCAAGACGATGGTCTTACAGGGTCAGGACATTACCGGCCAGTTCAACACAGCCATAACCGTTGACAATAATGGCACGACCAAAACGGGAGTCAACTACCATTTTGTCTCATTTCCTAACGGAAATGCGGATATGATCCAGCTGGCCTTACAGCACAATGTACAGATCCAGGCCAAGCCAGCCAGTGACAATAACCTCCTGCTGAATATCCTCATCAACCTGTTACCGTGGTTGCTCGTGTTTGGAGTATTTATCCTGATATTCCGGCGAGCCTCGCAGAGTCAGCAGAACATCTTCAGTTTCGGCAAGAGCCGGGCGAAGCTCGTATTAGAGGATCGTCCCAGCACAACGTTTGCCGATGTTGCAGGCGTTGATGAGGCGAAGAACGACCTCGTTGAAGTTGTCGAATTTCTCAAAACGCCTCAGAAGTTCCAGCGATTGGGTGGAAAAATCCCACGAGGCGTATTGCTGGTGGGCCCTCCGGGAACCGGTAAAACGCTGCTGGCACGTGCAGTTGCGGGAGAGGCGGCGGTCCCGTTCTTCTCGATGAGCGGCTCTGAGTTTGTCGAAGTGCTGGTTGGTGTCGGTGCCAGTCGCGTGCGCGACCTGTTCGACCAGGCCAAGAAAGCCTCGCCAAGCATCATCTTTATCGACGAAATTGACGCCGTAGGTCGTCAGCGTGGATCAAGCATCAACAGTAATGATGAGCGCGAGCAGACCTTGAACCAGTTACTGGTCGAGATGGACGGCTTCGATGCGCGTCAGGCCGTGGTCGTCATCGCCGCCACTAACCGTCCAGATGGATTGGACAAAGCGCTCTTGCGTCCCGGGCGTTTTGATCGACGCGTGACCGTCGACCGACCCGACTGGAATGGTCGTCTGGCAATCCTGAAAATCCATACCGCCAGCGTGCCCCTGGCCCGCGATGTGGACCTGATCACTATCGCCCGAGCGACACCGGGTATGGTTGGCGCGGATCTGGCAAACCTGGTAAACGAAGCGGCCCTGCTGGCTGCCAGAAGAAACCTGGATGCAGTCACACAGGTCTGTTTTGACGAGGCATTGGACAAGATCTTGATTGGGGCCGAGCGTCCGCTGGTCCTGAGTGACGAAGACCTCAACGTCATCGCCTATCACGAAGGCGGGCATGCACTCACTGGCCTGCTCACCGAGTACGTTGACCCGGTCACCAAAGTCACCATTGTCCCACGCGGTCAGGCCCTGGGCGTCACCCAGTACACACCCCTGGATGATCGCTACAACTACACCCAGAACTACCTGGAGGCACAGCTTGTCACCGCACTGGGAGGACGAGCAGCCGAAGAGGTAGCCATTGGACGTATCACCACAGGAGCCGAGAACGACCTCCAGCGTGTCACGGCCATAGCGAGGCAGATGGTCACGCACTGGGGCATGAGCGAGCGCCTGGGAACCATCTCTTATAGCGAGCGAGAGGACCCCTTCGCGGGCACAGCGCTTGCCTCTGGCTCACGCGAGTACAGCGAAAAGACCGCCAGCGTCATTGATGCCGAAGTCAATCGCATTGTCAATCGTGCGCACGAGCAGGCAGTTTCCTTGCTCAGAGCGCATCGTGAGACCCTGGATCGTATTGCCAAAACCCTGCGCCTGCACGAGACCGTCGATGCAAAACAGTTGCGCGAGATTATGATCGAGACAGGAGCAATCGATTCGGCGCCCGCTTCGTATCGTTAGAGTGGGGTAGAGTGCCGGGATTTCACACGCCGCGACGAGGAATGGAGAGATCAATCCTCGTCGTGGCGTCGTTTATTTGCGCCATAGTATCCCTCTTCTGCCAAATTGAGTATAGGATCAAGAAAAGCGGCTCATCTAATGCTCTAACCACTAGCAAATGACATATCCCCCCAATTGGCTAGTTCGCGCTCAATGATACATTCCTCCGTCAATCCTTATGATAGAATTGAATGAGAAGTAGGTATCTCAACGAGACGCATTCTAGACGGTTGAGTAGATTTGTCCCATCCCATGCCCTGGCTCAAGCTTACTTAACCTCCTGGCGAGGGAAAAACTTTCGCCGATGATTACTTGGTTTAGCGGAAAAGCGCAGAGAAACATGTTTCATCTTCTTTTGCACTTTTCTTGTAATCAGAAAGGATAAACAGGTATGCCACTAGCAGACAAACCTGAGAGACAACGACGGCCAACAGAGGGGACTCAGCGTTCTTCTTCTGGTTCTAATAACGAGCTTAGTAATCTGCTGGGTAATCTACAAGAGTTTCAACCACAACAGAGATCAAGCGGCAGCGATCGCCCTCCTTCTCAAGGTCCCAGTGAGATGAGACCTGACCGCCAACCCCATCCGTACGATTTATCCAATCTACTTCCACCAGAGGCTAGGTCGAGTGATGCCATGAGGGCTACTCCCACAGGCCATCCTGACATGTCTGCACAGCCAGCGGCTAGAGATGGGGCAATACGGCGGAGGCACGTCGTAGATGGGGCTACGTTAAAGGAATCTTATGGTTCTAACCCTCGCAGCGCCGCGGACCTCCAGCGAGCTCGTGACGACACAAAAAGGCTAAGACGCAATCGAGACATTCAAATTCAAAGTAAAGAGCGAGCTACGGAATTTGATGAAAGGAAGCGGCAGGAGTCACAGCAAACAGAGGCAAGTAGACAGCAATGGGGAGATCTGATGAATAACATGGCGAGTCGTGAGCGAGCGGCCGACGCACGTCAGCGTTATCAGCGAGCAGGCGCCGAACATCAGCTTCGTGCAGGCGTAGAGCCCCTACCTGGTTACGAGCGTGATCGATCAGGGGTGACGGCAGAGGATTTGAGAAGATTTCAAGCAGAGACAGGCACTGTAGACCAAATGGACTACCTGTCTCGGAGCCGTACTATAAGAATCGATGCCGGACCGGTGTACGACCCTCCGGTGAATCAGCCAGGCTCTGGAGACCTTCCGCGAAATGAGAGTACACGCCTCGCCCAAGATCTTACTACGCAAATTGGGTACTATGGTTCGCCATCTGCATGGGGAGGAGAAACATCTCCGAGAGGATCACGTGATGTACCTCCTGAGTCGCCTGCAGGAGGATCATCTGCTGTCGAAAGTAGAAGCATGCGTCCGAGCCCCCCCCGTATCGATACCGGGCAGCCGGCAAGACAGTATCAACCAAGTGAGGTATCCCCTCTGACCCCTTCACGAGATTCATCTAGGCGTAGTTCACGTTTTATGTCGGGTTTATTGAGGGAAACGCAGGATCAAGAACCGGTAAGAGATGTGAATAGATTAGCAAGGGATAATTCAAATGTACGACACACCTTGGATGCATTAGAGGGGAATACCATACAAAGAGGTTCTAACTTTAACAGAGCATATGAACTAAGGAGAGGTTTAGAAAGAGAGCGGAGAAATAGAGCTTTGTTAGAGGAAGACGCCAGGGACACATTTAGAGCTTTAGGAGACGAGGATAGAAATTCAGGTGATTAGCGGAATTTAAGGTAGAATACGGGAAATTTCTGAATTTTCCGTATAAAGCGTGGATAATTATTTCTCATGACGATACAAGAGTAATAAATTTGAAAGCAGAGGATTATACCTATACATTTAGAGTTCTCACAGAGAAGTAATCAGGGTGTCGCGAGAAGCTCTTTAATCGTTGAGAGCAGCACATCGGAGACCACGGGCTTCGTCAAATAGAGATGAGCGCCGAGTGCGCGCGCCTGACCTTTGTGTTTTTCAGAGGAACGAGACGTGAGCACCACCGTCTTCACATGCGCAAGCTGTGGATAGGCACGCATCGCACGCAGTAGATCGTAACCATTGAGATTAGGCATCTCAATATCAAGGAGAAGAACATCTGGAACATGCTCCAGCAACTGCTCAAGAGCGACCATCCCATCCCGAGCCTCCAGAACATTATATTGTGCCCAGCTGAGCATCTGGCGAAGCGATTGACGCATGGAAACCGAATCGTCAGCAATCAACACCGTTGCCGTCCCGGAGCGTTGAGGTAGCGCCGCATCTTCCCGCACCGGCATCGGTGCCTTCTGACCATACAAGCTGTAATGCCGAATCAATTCAGGAAGATCCAGGAACAAGAGCACATTGCCTTTGCCATCGGTAGCCGAGAAAGCAATGCCCGGACGCTGAAGATAGCGCGGCAAAGGCTTCATAGCCAGCTCCACTTCATCAATTACCTCATCGACCTTCACACCCACCAGCACAGGCGAATTGGCCGTGGGCAGAATCAGCACAGGATGCACACGCTGCTGATCCGCATTACTACCAGGGGCCAGACCCAGCAGCGTGCCCAGATCATAGAGCATGCTCAACGTTTCGTATTGATAATCACTGATCTTTTGCACCTGAGCAGCGGGCACGACAAAATGTTCGCTCCCCACACGTACGAGCAGGCAGTGAGCAGCCCCCTGAGCGCGCGGGAAGCGAAAATAAAAGCTCACCCCATTGGCGGGATTTCGGCCCAGAGAGAAGGAGCCATTGATACGTTGAAGTGGCTCACGAATACTCTCGAGAGCGCCGCCACTGACCGGCATCGAAAAGCCAATCTCCAAAGCGACCTCATTGCCCAGCTGTTGCGCATGAAGCCAGCTACGTGCAGGCTGCGGCCGTTCGCCATTGCCCAGAGAAATAGTAGCATCGGCAAGACAGATCTGAAAGAGTTGCAGCAAAGGGCGAGCCAGCGTATCCAGAACAGCCTGATCAACCTCCACCGTCTCCCCCTGCACATCGAACTCCAGAGGCTGATTTTGTGCCGAGAAAAGCTGAATGAACTGCCTCAGCTCCGGCAAAAGCAGGCGTAGAGGGACAAGGCGAAGCTGCAAAACGCCATTATGCACCTGCGCCGCCTGATGCAGATATTGCTGAAGCATCAGTTCACGCTGCTCACAGGCAAGCTGAACACGCGCGGAACTGAGCGACACATCAGCAATCGCCTCCGCAAGGGAGCGCAGAAAGAGATCCTGCTCCGAATAGTGTTCCATATCCAGCTCATCCCAGAGCACCACGCCCGGCGTACCTGGCAGGCCGCGTGCAGGACCTTTCAGCTTACGCAGACGATCATGCGTGCCCCGTTGCTCCGCCTGCGCGAGAATACGAGAAATCAGCGAAGAAGAAGATTGTTCCTCGAGCAGAGGGGAACGTGGAACAGACGCCGAAAGCGTCGAAAGCATCGGCTGCAACTGGCGTAGACGAACCTGAGCGCGATGCAGTTCTTGTAGAGCCTGCGTCACCTGAGTTTGCGAGTTCTCCAGAGTTGCGCGCAACTCCGTCAACTGTTGGGAATGCATCAATAGCTGTTCAACGCGAAATGGCTCAACGCGCAGAAACGGCATCTCTGTAGAAGTGCTGCTTGTCTGCGCCTCGGGGAAAAGGAGAGAAGAGAGAAGATCAGGTTCAGGGAGTGGAGGTCGCGTTTCCACAACCGCCTGGGGTGGAGCGGCCGCGGGCGATGAATCGTAGGTTAACACTTTTAGCGGAGGAGTAAGGCGAGCCAGAGGAGTCTCATCTTCACTCCCCGCCACAACACTCTGTAAAGTCTCCTCAAGCGCAGTGAGAGAAGGAGAAAGCGCGAGCAGACCCAGGGTTGGTGAAAGCTGGCCCTGCACCACCTGTTCCGCGATATCCTCAATATAGCCTGCAATGGTCGCCATAGAAAAGCAATTTACCGCGCCAGCTGAGCCGCGAATCTTATGGCCGCCACGGCGCAAAGGGAAAAACTGCTCGGCAGATATCGACCCGGCGTTTTCCAGTTGATGCCAGACCCTTTGCATCGTCGCCAGATCTTCGCCAGCCTCTTCCACAAAAAGAACGCGCATTTCCCGCAAAAAGTTCGCATCATCTTCCGGGGCCAGGCGTTGCACAGGAGGAAGCATCTCCTCGTCAGGCTCGGAAGCAGACTCATCCCAGTTCATGCTATCGAACGCTTTGAGGATCGCCAGATCATCAGAGGAGAGTTCACTCTCATCAAAAAAAGGGTGAAAATTGTCATTCGTCATAAGCAGGAACACTCCCGATAGCGTGCGTAGCCTCCGAAATCAACAGGGCCAGATCGAGCAAAGGCAAACGAGCATACATCTGCGTAATCATATCCGCTGGAAGTGGCTCGTACCAGGGAGGAGTCGTCTGCGCGAACGCGCCCGCATCCGCTTCCAGTAGAGAGGTAGGGCTTGCCTCAACAGCCGATACCAGCCAACCGACGAAGCAATGATCATGCTCAGTCACAAGGAGAGTATCGTCAGCGCGGCTGCGCGCCGGATGTTGTAGCAAATAGGCAGAGAGATCAAGAACGGGGATCGCCTCACCGCGCCAGTCGATCAACCCGAGCATCCAGGAGGGAGTCATAGGGAGAAGCGTATAATGGCGAGGAGCCGAGAGAATTTCGCGGAGATGCTGCAAAGGAAGAAGACAGGAGACGTCCTCTAGCGTGCAGAGGAGCAACCCGGGATCAAGAGGAGAAGGGGAAGGAGCGTTCTCCTGAGCCAGAATGCCAGCATACTCCCAGAACGCAGAATCATCCATCTGAGCCAGGAACTGCGCGTAATCGCTACTGCTTGTGGATAAAGTAAAAACAGGTTGCTCACTCATACGAATAGTCTCTTAGAAACGTAGATTTATAAAGTATTAGTAGTTGTAGTGGGTATGCCCAGATGCGCTTCAATGGTTGCAACCAGATCCTGGGTCTTGAAAGGTTTCGTCAAGTAATCTTTAGCTCCTGCGAGGCGGCCCTTGAGGCGATCAATTACCCCATCGCGGCGGGAAAGCATCACAATCACCGTATTACTAAACTGAGGCTTAGCTTTGAGGTGGCGAGCGACATCATAGCCATCCATTTTGGGCAAACCGATATCGAGAATAACCAGATCGGGAATGCGAGCTTGAGGAGTAGTAAACCAGCGCATGGCCTCAACACCATCAGCAAAGCCCATTACCTCAAAACCTTCACGGCCCAGACAGGTTTCCACAATTTTACGAACCGTTGTTGAATCATCGATGACCATCACGAGTTTGCTCATAAAGTGTCCTTGTCTTCTTTCTCTCTTCCACACTACCATCCAATTGTACCTGACAACCGATCAATACACAAGAGCAGGTACTCTACACACAACCTTGAGATAAAAGTGATAGATAACTCGTACTTTACGTACGAAGGACGCATAAAACCTGATAGATGCCGACCGTTCAGGCCAGGAT
Source organism: Ktedonobacteraceae bacterium (assembly GCA_035493895.1). Lineage (GTDB taxonomy): Bacteria > Chloroflexota > Ktedonobacteria > Ktedonobacterales > Ktedonobacteraceae > DATJHM01. Next base: position 137,125 of record DATJHM010000106.1, on the reverse strand, counting down.
TATACCACAGGAATATTACCATACAAAGTTCGAAAGCGGCAATAGATTGTGCGTAAATATCTACGCATATGACAAAAACGTAATATTTGCAATGCATTTGTTACCTCTTTGTTGTTGGAAACAAACAAATGCAAAAACGCGTTATGATATCTACCAAATAAACTGCTAAAAACGCGTAAATAGAAGAAAAGCAAAGCCACGGAAGAAAATGCTCTTCCAACGACGTTTACAATACTAGTAGAGACCTGAGCAAAATCAGAAATGCAGGTGAAAAGCAGCCCGGCATGGATTTACCTCAGCAATAGTACCATATAATCATGTATTCTCTGTCTCTTGTCGATCTAGAGCAGCCATGCTATACTTCGTGAGAGCTAAAGAAAATTTTTTTCAAACCCGCAATTGTGATAGCGCTTCAGCAAATTTCAAGAGAACGATATGACCTTTCATAGTCATGTGCTGAAGAGAGTAGCAATTGAGCGGGCAAAGGAGGTGAGGGACATGGACGCTGGCCCTAGTCATAGTAGGTCGCAGAAAATTTGCGAGCCTACTCAAGGGATTGTTCTGCTCCTCATCGAGTATGCCGCCGAACGGAAAAGAGTGAGACTGCACTCTTAACCTCATTAGCCTTACTCGATGAGCATTCTACTATCGAGTAAGGACTCTCCCGCCTGCCAGTAAGTCCTTTAAAGCTGCTCCGCAGCCCCCCGTGATGAACTCACACAGGTTAAGATAACACGCGTTACAAACGTTGTTGATATCTTATCTCGCTATGCTGTGGTTCATCGTAACAACAGTTACAAGACGGACGAGTTATCCACTTATCCACATATATGTGGATAAGTGGATGGATAACTCTAGCATAGAAAAGGCGGTGATACTCATGATTTTTCTTAGCACATTGCTCCGCCAGGGTGTTTATGACAGCGAGAACCAGCGTGTCGGAACCTTGCGAGATGTATGCGTCACCTTAAACGAGACCTTTCCAGTGGTAACAGCGCTGGTTGTGCAAAAAGGCACAGGGAGCCGACAGCTCTATATTCCCTGGTCACAAATCCATACAATAGAAGAAGACGACCATAAAGTACCGCTTTCGGTCAAGCAGGAACAGATTGCAGCGTATGAGCCCTATGAGAATGAAATTTTACTGCGCCGGGACGTGCTCGATAAGCAGATCGTAGATACGCAGGGATTTCGTGTCGTCAAAGTCAATGACCTCAAACTGGCCCAGATCAAAAAGACCGCGAGGCTCGTAGGAGTAGATATCAGCCTGGGAGGCTTATTGCGCCGCCTGGGTATGCAGTCCACGCTGGACATGGTCGGGCGCATCGTTCCGCTGCAAATCCCGGAGCGAACCATTACCTGGAACTACGTCGAGCCATTACAGATGGTCCAGGCGAGCACAACCGGATCATTTGCGCCCGTGCTGGCAGGGGCCGTAGCACATGCGCCTGGGGTCATTCCGCAGGTACAGCTTAACGTCAGTCACAATAAGCTCGCCGACTTGCGGCCTGCTGATATCGCCGACATTCTCGAGCAGCTCGACCTGGATGAAGCCGGGGCAATGCTGGAAAGACTGGATACCGAGACTGCGGCGGATACCCTGAACGAAGTGGAGCTTCCATTACAATCTGAGCTGCTGAGCGAGCTTGATCCAGAACGAGCCTCTGATCTGCTCGAGCGGCTTGCGCCAGACGATGCCGCAGACATCCTGGCGGAGATGCCAGAGGGAGAGGCAGAGCGGCTGCTCAGCCTCATGCCCGCCACCGAGTCCCAACCGATCCGCGAGCTTTTGCGCTATGGCAGCGAAACCGCTGGCGGCATCATGACGCCAGAGGTATTAGCCCTCCAGCAAGAGTCCAGCGTAGCGGATGCCCTGCTCTATCTGCGCCAGAATTCGCAGCATCTGGAGATGGTCTATTATCTGTATGTCATTGATGAAGAGCGACATCTGAAAGGCGTGGTCTCCTTGCGTGAACTCGTCACAGCGGAGCCCGAGACCCTGATCCGGGACCTCATGGACGATCAGGTGATTAGAGTTCATACCGAGATTGACCAGGAAGAAGTCGCACATATTATTGCCAAATATGACCTGCTCGGCGTGCCCGTTGTTGATCAAGAAGAGCGGCTGGTTGGTCTGGTCACTGTTGATGACGTCATTGATGTTATTCATGAGGAACAAGCAGAAGATTTTTCCGAGATAGCAGGCACCGATGTCGAGGAAGCAGAGGAAGAGGTCAGCTTCTCCTGGCGTAGAACGCTCACGCGCAGCTCCTGGCTGACGCTCAATACCGCCGCAGGCTTCTTGCTGGCATTATTCGTCTATGAGATAGGGAAGCCCTTGCTGGCCCAGAGCACGGCCCTGGCTCTGGTTGGCACAAGCCTGCTCCAGGCCTCAACTTCGCATCTGGCATTGGCAGGCGTCATCTGCCTTATGCCCACAGTTCTACTGACCACAGGAAGTGCCGGTTCGCAATCGCTGGGTATTGTTGGCTGGCAATTGCGCTCCAAACGCGGTCGTGATTTCTGGCGTGGGCTCTTCCGAGAGCTGCTGCAAGGAACCGTAGGCGGGATACTCACGACAATTCTCGTATGTCTGCTCAGCTTCGGCCTCTTCAAATCCGGCCCATTAGCGCTCGCGCTCGGCATAGGCGTTGGTCTGGCTCTGCTTATCGCCTCGCTTTGTGGGGTAGCACTGCCGAAGATCTTGCAACGTCTGCGCTTGAGAGGCAGCCTGATTACAGCGCCCCTGCTCGATCCAGTCATCGCAATCATCAGTCTGGTGGCCTTTTTCGCCATCACCCTCTCATTGATTGAAAGCGTAGGTATGTAGAGAGTGGACAGGTATAAGCGCGTGGAAGGCGGGCCGAGGAGAACAGAGGAATTTCTCTGGATCCAGAGAAATTCCTCTGAAAAGGTATTGACGAAATCGCAACAGTAGTATATACTGACGGTGTTCGTGAGAGCAAACATTCCTCGATAGCTCAACGGTAGAGCAATCGGCTGTTAACCGATTGGTTGTAGGTTCGAATCCTACTCGAGGAGCCTCTTAAAAAGGCCACCCATGAGGTGGCCTTTTTTGTATAAGGCAGGCAGCGAGGAAGGTGATCTTGCTTGTCCAACAATAAAACGCCACGCGTACAGTATGAGCAACTTTTTTATAACCTCCTGGAAGCGTCCCCGCTACCAGTATTGATCGCTGACCGAACACTAGAGGTGGTTGCAGCGAATCAAGCGGCGTTGCGTCTTTGTGGCCAGCAAAGTTTCACAGCAGGGCAGTCCTTACAGGATCTATTACCAGAGAAGAATATCGTACAGCTTGTCCAGGCCACCATTGAGTCTGGTAAAGCGCAAAAAGGCCAGTACCACAAAAATGGCTCGGCCATTGTCTGGCGCGTCTCCACTACCCCACTCGCTCATAGCAAGACCAGCTCGAACAGGATTGCTCCCGCCACCTACTACCACTATTTTGCAATCACTATCGAAGATATGGAAGAGTTCCATCGACTCGAACAGGCGCAGCGTGATTTTCTGGCGAATATCTCGCACGAGCTGCGTACCCCTCTCTCGTCTGTGCGTTTGCTCGCAGAAACCCTGGAAGATACCATCGATACCGATCCCGATAAAGCGCAACAGTTCGTCGAAAAGATCGAGACGGAGGTACAATATCTTTCCGGTCTGGTTGCCGAACTCTTAGAGCTTTCGCGTATCGAATCTGGTCAGCTACCAATCACCATAGAGCCTGTGCAGGCTGAGCAACTCGTACGCGAAGTTATGGCGCGTATGCTGCCGCTCGCGCAACGCCACCGCGTACGTCTGGCTACAGAGATCAGCCAGGGGAACGCGATGGTGGCTGCGGATAGCAAGCTGATTGCGCGTGTCCTGGTCAACCTCGTGCATAATGCGGTTAAATTTACCCCCTCAGGAGGCGTCATTACGATGGGAACCGCCTCCGATGCGGAACAACACCTACAGAGCTTCTTTGTTCGTGATACAGGTATAGGCATACGTGCGGAAGAACTCTCACGCGTTTTTGAGCGTTTCTATAAAACGGATCGTGCCCGCTCAAAAACGCATGTTATGGGACCGGATGGGGGGGGAAGTGGCCTCGGACTGGCAATTGCCCGTCATGTCATAGAAGCGCATGGCGGGCGAATTATGGCCGAAAGTCGTGTAGGCGAAGGTAGCACCTTTACATTTACACTCCCCATTGCAATCACCAATGCATAATTGGTTCGCCTGTAGTCTTCTGCCTCAGTAAAAAAACACACTCTAGTAAACTCTGCCTTTATCTATTACAATTACAGATATTCCTTTTGAAGCAGCGCCAGTTGAAATAGCATCTAAAATAACACCAGGAAGTGTTTGCAACAATTCCTCAAGGAGGGATGCCGCAATGGAGCCTGAGCTAGAGCACCGTCTACAGTGTATCAATAAAACACAATTAATCTTGCTTGTGCAAGAACTGACTGCACGCCATCCGCAGCTACTTACCGAAGTCTCCTCGCTACTAGAGCAGGTCGATGTCAATACTTCCTCATTTTTCCTGGAAGAGAGTGGTGACGAAGATGTAAATGAGAAAAAGACCGACGAAGACTGGGACTTCAATGGCGAAATAGGCCCAACGTATAAGACACTGCCACGTTCACGCCTGCTCCCCCTTGATCTGGAGGCCTATCAGCAGCGTTTCGCAAGCTACGATACCATCGAGATCCAGGAAGAAACGTATCAACAGATTGATCAGGAGCTCATGGAATTGTTGAAGGAGGGAGAGGAGCGGGTTGATCATCGCGACTACCACGCTGCGTTAGATCTGTTTGCGCTGCTCATCAATGCGCGTATTGCCGAAACCAACCCGGCACTTTCGCCCCTCTTCGACCAGGCGATAGATGAAGGAATGCCAACCCTGGAAACGCTGCTGAGCGAGGTCAGCAGCCACATTCTCTTTGATACGGCCATTGCCCTCTCTCCGCTGCTTTCCTCGCCCATGCGCCGCGAATGGCTCGAACGTCTTTTCGTGCTCTGGCTGAAACGGCTGGATAGATATCATAGTGAAGAAGAGCTTCCAGAGATCATATTGGATATTGCCTGGAGCGATGACGTGGCCCTCTTACGTGAGCGCGTCATGAAAGAGTTACATTTTTCGGAAGAACATACCAACATCGTCGATCTTACGCGTCAATATCGCACGCGCGCACTGGAAAAGTTTCTCAAAGAGCTACCACATATCTAGGCAAAAAAGTGGGAATGGAGCAAACTCCATTCCCACACGCTCAGGCACGACGAATAGAGGTAGGTGGTGGCGGTGCTGGTTCACCACACACGCTACAGAAACGCGCACTGGAACGGTTCATATGTCCACAAGGCCACGGTCTGAGCGTGGCAGTAGTCGTGGGAAGAGCCGCCGTCGGCATAGAGGGTATGGGCGTTACAGGCGTTTGAGCGACAGGAGAGGGAGTAGCAGCAGGCTGTCCCTGTGTCGCTGCTGCACTGGTCGAGTCGGCAGACTTCTGACTTGTATCGGCTGCCAACCGGGCAGACTGTTTCTTGCGCCTGCGTCCCCGTATATTGACGACCGCGAAGAGTGAGGCCAATACCACCAGCACGACCAGCACGCCAATCGTCAGCAACAGGGCAGGGACGCGAGACACAGTCTGGTTGACAACGGGCGCAGGCGTCGATGTATTGCTGCTCGTATGGGTCGGGACGGAGGTTGGCGGGACCGTCGTGGCGGCTGGCGTGGTGGCCGTTTCGCTTTGAGCTTGCGTCGTGGTGTAGTCCAGATACGGCTGGACGGCTTTAAAATTGGGATAGCGTGTCGCAAGCTGCTGAAATTGTTGTTGCGCAGTGTGCCAGTGACCGGGGGTAGTCGACACGTAGCTGCTAAAAGCCTGATTCCAGAGCTTCTGGAAATTCCCCGGCGTAACATTCAATTTGAGCGTCTTCAAGAGCGTATTGGCACTATTGCTGGCCTGTAAAAAGCTCGTGCCGGTGCTGGTTCCACTGGCAGTGACTGTACCAAAGCTCACAATACCGACGACATTGCCATCCGCGTCCAGAGCCGGACCACCACTGTCGCCCGGGCCAACATTGCCACTGACCTGGATCAGCGGCGCTCCACCGCTCGTCGTCTTGATCGAGCTCACACTGATATCGCTAATCGATGGTGTCAGAAGATTGGTAGGAATATCGTTGATATCAGCATTGCCAGGGAACCCGATGATCTTTAACGCATCCTGTGCCTGAACCGAGGAAGAATCGCCCAATGCCACGCTGGGCGTATCGCTGAAGCCTGCGTGAACAATTGCCACATCTTCTGCATTCACCGCGCTTTGCGCCTCAATTTTATCGATCGGGGCATGAAGAGCTGCGGGCACCTGATTCATGCTGCTAGCCGTAAGTGGACCGGTATAGCTGGTACTGAGAAAAGCCTCGCTACTCGGCGTCCCATAAACACTGCTTGAGCGAATCTGACCACTATTCAGCTCTTGCGTAACCTGGGAAGGGTCCATCTGCGACAGGCCAACCGTACTGCTATTCTGACTGATATACGCCGCAACATCGGACGATGCCTGCTGATGCAATTGCTGATCTAATTCAGTATTCTGCGGGGGATTGACCACATGGTCAGCCGTCAGAATATCTCCATTGGCACTTATGAATGCACCACTGCCCGACATACCGAGCATATAACCCTGACTGTTATTTTGCGGGAAAGTGACATCGCCATTGCTGAAATGCACTGTAAGATGGCTGCCGAGAGAAGTATAAATACGCACCGAGGCCGGGTTAGCAATATCGACGGCCCGCACCACAGGATCACTTACATTTCCTCCCGGCTGGCTCTGGGCATAGGCAGGCAGGCTAGCACTACCAAAGAGATTCAGAACCACAGCACAGAGCAGGCCAGAAAGCAGGAACCATGGCAAACGCCTGGGCGTAGCAGATGTGACTGAAGTCAATAGCATCCGAAACATATCATAATATCCTAAAAATTGCTGAATAGAAGGACTATGCGCATGTAATTGATCCCATATAGAGAGATACGTTTTGTAGTGAACGGAGTTGCACATCGTAATTATATCCTTAATATTTGGAGAGATAAAATCGCATACGAAACTCTCCTAAGGCAGAAGACGAGTAATACTGCGCGGGAACGTCGTTGTCAGGCGAATATTGGGAGCCTCGATCAACTGCATCAGCAGGCGCTCCGAGCCGATGGCAAAGCCGCCGTGGGGTGGCATGCCATACTGAAAAGCTTCCAGGTAGCTGGCGAACACTTCAACGGGCAGACCAGCCTGCTGAAGAGCCGCAATATAGGCTTCGTAGCGATGCAAACGCTGGCCGCCTGTGACCAGTTCTGTGCCGCGAAACAGCAGATCGAACGAGTTCGAGTAGGCGGGACGAGCGGGATCGGGATGCGTATAAAATGGGCGCTTCTGCATGGGATAGCCTGTCACAAAAAGAAAATCGCTGCCATATTCCTGGCGTGCCCACTCTCCCAGCCAGCGCTCGTCCTGCGGCGAGAGGTCCGGCTCCCCACGCACATCGACACCGTGGCGCTGAAAGATCAGTTCCTGAGCCTCAGCAAAATGAATGTGAGGAATCTCTTGCGGCATCTCGGGCATCTTCACCTGCAACAATGCCAGTTCAACCGCATAGTCTGTACGCAGATGAGTGAAGATTGCCGCAAGCACGTTGCGCAGGAGAGCCATCACCGTAAAATGGTCCTGAATAAAGCCCAGTTCCACATCCAGGCTCACGTATTCATTAATATGGCGCGTTGTGTCATGAGGTTCAGCGCGAAAGACCGGGCCTACCTCGAAAACACGCTCAAAAACGCCAACCATCATCTGCTTATAGAGCTGCGGACTCTGTGCGAGATAGGCCGGGCGACCAAAGTAGTCGAGCTTAAACACATTTGCGCCGCTCTCGGTCGCGGCGGCCACAATCTTCGGCGTCTGAATCTCCGTAAATCCCTGAGATTGTAAATGCGCGCGAAAACCTGTCATACAGCCAGCCGCCAGACGGAGAATAGCGCGGCGTGTGGGATGGCGATTGGTCACAACGGCAGTATCGAGCAATGTGCTCAGGCTCGCGTTCAACTTGCGTTTGTTCAAAGGGACCGGCGGTTGTGCGACGATTGCGGAGATCACCTCCAGCTGCAAATCATGAAGTTCCACCCCGCCGGGAGCCTGGGCCTCAGCTACTACCTGACCTTCAAGAGCAATAATACTTTCAATTCCCACCTCGCCCTCAACAATGGGGCGAAGTTCTGCTTCCTGTTCGGTCACAGCCTGAAGCAAACCCCAGCCGTCGCGCACAACCAGAAACGTCACACCACCCAGACGGCGTAGCGAATGGAGCCAGCCCTCAATTCTGACACGTTCACCCACATGAGCGATCACTTCCGTAGTTCGCAAGCGTTCCATGGCAAAGTCCTCCTATCTACAGGTCGTCAGTACTACCTGTAGTCCTTATTTATAAATGGAAAACTATGGGGCTTACCAGAAAGTTATACTTGAACGAGGAAGAACACTCCGGCAAGCCCCATTAGCAGAAAAACGGGCAGAGAGCGTCTTCCCCTGGATCATCGTCGTCGTCCATAAGACCTTTGCTCCTTCTCATGCTTACTTCTCATGCAAAAAGCAGACAAATAAAAAAACCCTCCATCCTCTTACATCAGGAGGACGAGGGCGATTATGTCGCAGCCATCGTGGTACCACCACCATTCATCCCTGCTATCTATTCATCAGGGATCTCAGTCGATGCAACTTCTCGTGAACAAGACACACATCAAGCGCATCGTGGCACAATAACGGTTGCCAACCGAAAAGCAGCTACAGCGGTGCGAGCACCGGTTCACTGTTTAGCTCATGGGTGTCATTGAGAAGGGTTAGCCGCAATGCTCTCAGCCACCGACATTGCTCTCTGAGGGCCAGACACATCGTCTCAACCTGTCCCATTCACAGCTTCATTTTTATTTACATTCCCACTGTAACATAGAAACGCAGGCAAGTCAATCCTCATCATAGAACAAAACAAAATACAAAATGCCCAAAAAAAATTTCCGCTTTTGGCTCTATCTTCAGTATTACAAAAGTAGAGAGGGAAGAAACGTTTTCCTCCCGCATTTGTAGCTTCAGGGAAAGGACATAACATGAATAGTGCCGATATCCAGCAGAGATTTCCCCAGATCTGGCTTACACTGGCCGAACTGAGCATCATTTTTGGGCAGACCTCGAGAGAGATGACCTTCTACCTTGAAAAATTGGGATTGCGCACCTTCGATACCGAACATCATCAATATATGCCGACGATGCGAGCGCATGAGCAAGGATTATGCCTGCTCACCAGCTCACGCCGCCGAAATTTATTCTATCTCTGGCATAAGCAGAAGGTCAGCGCGCTCTTACAGGAGCAGATGCATCTCCAGCTCCTTACAGAAGAAGATCGTCACGCTCGTTCTCTGGCATTACAACTGCTATATTATTGTAAAAAACAGCGCCGTGTGGATACGACCACATTTGATCCGCTACGTGATATCTTCTTTGCGCCCGATATGCCCACGATCATGGCCTGGTATATTGTCGAGGAAGGGAAAAGAACCGAGATCGTGGAACCGAACTCTCGCGATCTACTTATGTTAGTGAATGACAATCATGCTCATATGATCAGCCAGGAGTTGGAACGTCTGGGAAGTGATGTGTGGCTGGCTGATCCTCTTGAAACTGAAACCATATGCACATAATAGAGATAAGGAACACATCTCGTATCGGCCCTTCAGAAATCTCACCATCTGCCGAATACAATAAGTAGAAACAGAAATGCCTCTCTTTCCATTCTTACGACAACGAGGTCGCCTGATAGAGAGCAGTGTAGCTTTAATAGAGGGGCAGTGTCGCATCTGTGTAGGGTCAAGATTCCCATGATATCCGCGTTTGTGTAGGATATGTAGCTTTTTCGTAAAAATGCTCGTAGCGTAAAAATCTTGTAGCGCGTTCGCACGCTGTTTAGCCCGATGAGGGGCAGTGTCGCACTTGTATAGTTTGTGTGTAGGGTCAAGATTCCCATAATATCCGCATTTGTGCAGGATGTGTAGCTTTTTCGTAGAATTCTTGGAGCGCGTCACAAAAGATCCAGATTGCCCTCTATCGTATCTCTCACGACAACGATGTCGTCTGAGAAAGAAGCAGTGTAGCCTTAATAGCGAGGCAATGTCGCATCCGTGTAGCATCAAGATTCTCATCACATCCGCCTTTGTGCAGGATGTGTAGCCTTTTCGTAGAATTCTTGGAGCGCATCACAAAAGCCGCAATGTCACGGAAATAAGGCGAATCACCCATCAATCCCGTCGTGCTCTGACCACCTTCGCTGCATCGTTTCTCAGTAGGGACGCCATGGCGAATACCGGCCATCTCGCCTTTCTAGAAGCTTCTCGAGCGCATGTTCCTGGTGGGAGAAAAGACACCATGAAGCTTGAGAGACCAGTGGGACGCCGTCAAAGGTCATGGCACACATTTCTGTGGCAAGCGAAACCGTGGAAGGGGCGCAACGCTACGTCTGCGGAGCCAGCGGGATCGCGCGAGTTCGCGGACGCCATTCCGTGCCTCCATGGCGTCCCTACTGGCCTGGGGAACGGTGCCAACGGGTGCGACGTTTGACCGGATGCGACGAAATTGATCGGAGATTCTCCTTCTCTACGTGACATTGCAGACAAGCGGCGACTTTGCAAGGATGGGGGCGATGGGCACCGGATACAAGCTTATCTACGCGACATTCACCTCCAATGTGATTGTCTGGTGCTCAGGGAGTGTTAGAGAAACTTGCTTTCCTGAGCATTGAAAGGTGATCTCTGTTTGGGCATTTACAGCCACAATATCAGATTGGAAGAGGAGTGTAATGTGTTGCGTATGATTCGTGTGTAAAGTGAGCTGGATGTGCTGCGGCTGCCAGGAGAGATCAAGGGTGATCGCTCCGCGACAGGTTACGCCCTTCAGGCTACCATAGCTCCATTGAACCGGGAGTACAGGTAACAGTTCGATGGAGCCAACGTGGGATTGCACAAGCATCTCGATAAGCAGTGCCGGGAATCCTCCCGAAAGATCGACATTGAAGATTGAGCCATGGTTATGGGTCGATACCAGAGATGAGCGCCAGTAACGGGTCGCCAGCCAGCTCGCAATCTCATATGCCGTCTCAGTCATACGCAGGTGTGTAGCGGCGAGACCGAGCATGACCAGACCAAAAGCCATATCGTGCTGCGCAATATCCTCGCCACGCCACCAGACAAGACGAGCCTCAATGACGGCGCGAGCAGCCTCTTGTAAACGTTGATCGTGCTCAATATCGGGATCACACTCATAGAAGAGAGAGTAGAGATGGGAAGGATGGCGATGCGCATGATTGTCCTGCAAATCGGGCCAGAGCCACTCGGCCAGTTCTCCTCTGTCATTAATGCGGTAGGCAGGAAGACGCTGTAGCAGAGACTCCCAGGCAGGGATTTTTTCGCCATTCACCTCCAGAAACTGGCTGGCAGTAATAGTATGGCGAACCAGTTCTTTGACAAGAGCGACATCCATAGTTGCGTTGATAGACGCCTGTGAGCCAGTGTTAGCCGGGCTGTTTTCAGGCGAAGTAGAAGGGAGAAAGAGAAGTTTACCATCATCGCCCGAGATAAGAAAATCCTCGTAGAACGCCATGGCTTCTTCCATAAAAGGGAGAGCTCGTTGGGCGAGAAACGTGCGATCGCCGGTATATTGCCAGTAATCGTAATAGTAGTGCGCGGCCCAGGCAATTGCAGCAGTCCAGAACGTGTGGCACCAGTGCTGGTGGAAATGGTTCTGCTTTCCATGCGTGGCGGTATAAGTCGGCAAATAGATGCCGCGACAATTGTAGAGACGGCGAGCATTCTCACGGAAATCATCCATGAACGACTCCAGATAGTCGAAATAGGAATGCATCAATTCAGGAGTACTGGCAGGCAAAAGACTGGAAATAGCGATAGGCAGATTGCCATTGTGAATGAAATCGCCAGACCAGGCTGGCGTCCAGGAGCCCGCCCAGATACCTTGTAGAGTGGGAGGAAGTTGACCACAACTGGAAAGGATCGCATAGCGTCCGGCGCTAAAAAGTTTTTCAAAAAGAGCAGGAGGAGCATCACTCGGATTTTGCAGGGCAGTTGCAAGTAACGTTTCGCTGGATTGATCGTTGTTCTCATGGGAGCCAAGATTCAGAGAGGCCCGGTTGAAGAATGGAGCATGCAGAGTAACGTGGCGTCCCAGCAACTGGTCAAAACTGGCTGGCAGCGCCTGCAAACGCTGGCGTAACGTGCTGAGTGGCGACGCGTCATCATCGTCATAGCAAAGCGTCAGGCCGATCAGGACGAGAATTTCGGACGTGCCGTGTACCATCACTGAATTCTCGCTGGTGCTGAGTGAGCCCTGTGGAGCACAGATTCTCACAAGGCCATCGCAGCCACGCAGGCTACCAGGCCAGCGGCGGCGGAAGCGACTGCGATAGCTGAGGGAATCGCCCTCTGCATTGATCTCGACACGCTCTACACCATCAGAAAAGACCTGCTTTTCGCGTTCACCACTGAAACCAGTGGTCGCCAGGGTCAAGGTGCAATCGAGCATATGACCAGCGGGGGCTTGTAGAGAAAGGACGGCAACATCGTCAGCACGCGAGACAAAGAGACGGCGTTTCCAGAGAGCCTGATCATCATCCAGCCAGCTCACCTGCACAACGCCAGTGCTGAAGTCGGTCCCACGGGCATAGTCCGAGATTTCAGGGCCAGTACGGGTAGTCAGGCGAAGATCGAAGGCAGGCACCAGAGGATCGGGCCAATGCCATGCTTCGTAGCCTTCCGTCTTAGCAAGCTGGATCACCTTATCAGCGGCAGCTTGATACTGGCCGGAGAGAAGGAGAGAACGTAGTTCGGGAAGAGAGGAAGCGGTGTTGACAGCGGGCAACGGGCGAAAGAGAGGCATAAAAAGGCGCTCGTGACTCAGCGTAATCGTTTCGTGTGTAGGATGAGCGAAAACCAATGCGCCAAGGGAGCCATTGCCACTGATCAAAGCATGTTCCCAGTCGTGAGCAGGAGAAATACTGCGAAACTGAGAAGAGGGTGTCCATGCCATAAGATGTACTCCAACTTTTTCTTTTTAGTATAGCAGAAAGCAGCATCAGACCAGAGAGAAGCATGCAATAACTCATAATTTTGCAGTTTTTCTACGCTGCCAGGAGTACCAGTGCATACCAGTAGAAACGTACTGTTTGCTATGATATGATAAGGGAGTGATGACGAAATATGGTGGGCCCAGATAAAATATTCGAAATTTTATGATTTGAGGCATTGCTCCTGACAGAGCAAATTTCAACCGCAACACCGACCGGACACCATGGAAGCTTTTTTGTCGCCCTGAGAGGCTGCCAGCATAGAGAGGGCAGTCTGCTCAAGGAATACCTATCGTCGTAGCCCTTATCTATTCACATTATAGGCTCCTCAGAGGGAACAAAGCGCATGCCGTTATCAATTCACATCTGTCAGAAGGAGACAAAGCCGCCACCAGGGTGTCGATCAAACAGAGCGCTACTACTGCCGAATTATGGCAAGTAAGGATGCAGTAGCCAACAGCGTTGGTACAAACATACAATCCGATTGAGAATTGAGAGGTCATTCTAACATTTGCCAGTATGGCAATGAGTGATACAATGCATTGCGAAACTATAGAGCCATATATCAGCTCGAGGATGTGAGGCCTGTAGGCGTAGGAGTGAGCCTCGTAGTGCTCTGCCAGGACCCTTCCTTTTTCAGTGAAAGCAAAAGGGGTAGACAGGAAACAGGCAAAAGCACGCGCTATTTCTCGTCTCTAACAGAAATATATATTCGAAACACTTGTGACTTGCTCAACACTGAGTAAGAAAGGATCTTGAGACGTCATGAATACGGACCAGCAAAAGGCACGCGATTTGCAAGCGAAGAGTACGCCAGGCGTTGCCACGCTCCCCGCGAATGAAGACCGGGATACCTTGCTGCATTATTACTATCAAATGGTTCTTATCCGCCACTTCGAAGAAAAATCAGGAGAGATGTATAATAAGGCACGTATCGGCGGTTACTGCCACCTCAATCTGGGCGAAGAAGCAACCGTAGCAGGCTTCTGCGCCGCGCTTGAACCACAAGACTACGTCTATACGAACTATCGTGAGCATGGCTACGCCCTGGGTCGCGGCATTTCCACGCCGTCAGTGATGGCTGAGCTTTTCGGGAAAGAGACTGGCTGCTCTCGAGGTCGCGGCGGCTCCATGCACCTCTTCAGCGTAGAACATCGCCTGATGGGTGGTTATGGTATTGTCGGTGGTCAGCTTCCACTCGCAACCGGCGCTGCGTTTGCGGTTAATTATCGTGGTAGCAATGAAGTGGTCGCCTGTCAGATGGGAGATGGTACCACCAATGGTGGTCCCTTCTATGAATCACTCAACCTTGCAAAGATTTATCATCTCCCTATTATTTTCTTCGTTGTGAATAATGGCTATGGCATGGGCCTGCGCACCGAGCAGGGATCGGCAGTTCCCGAGCTGTACCGCAAAGCACGCGCATTTGACATGTACGGCGAGCGTGTAGACGGAACCGACGTCCTGGCGGTACGCGATGCCATGAAACGGGCTGTAACGCTGGCCCGAGAGCAGCACGAACCAAGCCTGATAGAGGCAGTAAGCTATCGCTTCCGCGGACATTCCGTAGTTGATCCCGATCGCTATCGAGATCGCGAAGAGGTTGAACGCGGTCGTTCTGAGCAGGACCCGGTTGCAAGCTTTGCTAAAAGGCTGAGCGAAGTAGGCCTTCTCGACGCGCAAGCAATCGCAGAGATTGATGCCCGAGCGCAGCACGAGGTTGACGAAGCTGTGCAGTTTGCAGAGGAGAGTCCATTCCCATCTGTTGAGGGACTCTATGACTTCGTGTACGCATCTGACGATGCATTGAAGGGAGAAAAATAGCCATGGCCGAGATCACATTTCGGCAAGCGCTCCACGATACACTCCGTGAAGAATTGTTGCGCGACGAGAATGTTTTCTTACTGGGGGAAGAGATCGGCAATTTTGAGGGGTCTTACAAGATCACAGCCGGTCTCTTGAAAGAGTTTGGCTCCAAACGCGTAGTCGATACGCCAATCGCCGAGAACGGCTTCGTTGGCATGGCAGTGGGCGCTGCGATGCTGGGCCTCCGTCCAGTTGTCGAGATTATGACCATCAACTTTATCATTCTGGCAATGGACGAGATCGTAAATCATGCGGCGAAAATCTACTATATGTTTGGTGGCCAGTCTCCGATTCCCATGGTGATCCGCACTCCAGGCGGCGGCGGTCAGCAGCTTTCCGCGACGCACTCGCAAAACCTGGAGGTCTGGTTCGCACACGTTCCCGGACTGAAAGTCGTTGCCCCTTCGACGCCTGCGGATGCAAAAGGGCTGCTACGAACAGCAATTCGAGACAACAACCCGGTCATCTTCCTGGAGAACCTGGCCTTGTATAATACTAAAGGCGAGGTGCCAGACGGAGAGTACACCATTCCCTTTGGGAAAGCAAAAGTGACCAAAGAGGGCTCTGACGTCACCATCATCAGTTACTCGCGCATGGCCTCTATCGCGCTGGATGTAGCACAGCGCGTCGAGCGTGAGAGCGGGATCAGCGCCGAAGTCATCGATATGCGCTCACTGCGTCCGCTGGATAGCGAGACCATTATCAATTCCGTAAAAAAGACGAATCGCGCAATCATTTTCGAAGAAGACTGGCGTTCTTACGGCGTGGGCGCAGAGATAGCAGCGACCATTCAGGAAGAAGCCTTCGATTATCTTGATGCCCCGGTCAAGCGCGTAGCCAGTGTTGAAGTGCCATTGCCCTATTCGAAACCCTTAGAGCTGGCTGCCCTTACAGGAGCCAAACAGTTAACCGATGCAATCAATGAGATTGCCCCCCGTCGAAGGAGCTTTAGTCATGCCTGAAGTAACCATGCCGCGTCTTAGCGATACTATGCAGGAAGGAACAATTACCCGCTGGTTAAAAAAGTCTGGTGATGCTGTAAAGCGGGGCGACATCCTGGCTGAGGTTGAGACCGACAAGGCTAATATGGAGATCGAGTCCTACGATACCGGCATACTGGAGCAGATTCTGGTCAAAGAGGGAGAGACGGCCCCTATCGGGCAGCCAATAGCTTTGATCGGTTCTGGCCAGGGGAGCGCCCAGCAATCGGCCTCGTCGGTGCAGACGAAATCAGCATCGGCCCAGGCGCAGGCAACGACCTCTCAGGCTTCAGCTGCGACAAGCGGTTCCACTCCTATGAACAATAGTTTCCAGCCGCTGGTAACGCAGGGCGAGAGTTTCAGCACTGCTGGTATGCAGGGACAAAACGGAGCGCGCATCAAAGCCTCTCCACTGGCACGCCGGATAGCGGAAGAGCATAATATCGATCTGCGCCAGATACAAGGCTCGGGCCCCGGAGGGCGAATTGTGCGCGACGATCTGGCCAGTCATATCCAGGCCGCGCCTACTGCTACTGCTGCCACAGTACAGATAGCGCCAGAGCCCCAGCCTCAGCCGGTACCAACCGCATCAGGCGTGTCGTACGCACCCGATGACGAGGTCATCAATCCATCGCAGATGCAGAAAACCGTGGCACGCCGCCTGACCGAGTCCAAAACAACGGTTCCACATTTCTATGTGCGCAATGAGATCGATATGACCGCAGTCCTGGCAATGCGTCAGGCACTCAATGCCAGCGCAGGCGAGGGCGGGGTCAAAATCAGCGTGAATGACCTGATCGTAAAAGCATGCGCTCTGGCTCTGGAGAAATTCCCGGAAGTGAATAGCTCCTGGAAAGAGAATCAGATCATCCGGCATGCGCATGTCAACATCGGTATTGCCGTGGATGTGCCGAATGGGCTGATTGTTCCGGTGATCCGCGATGCAAATATCAAGGGCGTGCGCACGATTGCGAAAGAGGCAAAAGCGCTGATCGAGAAGGCACGCAACAACAAGCTCGGTCCGAACGATTACACTGGTGGCACGTTCTCCGTCTCCAACCTGGGAATGATGGACGTGACCGATTTTAGCGCAATCATTAATCCGCCCGAGGCAGCCATTCTGGCAGTCGCTTCGACGCGCAAGACATTCGTGCCGATAGACGGCCAACCGGTGATTCGCGATATTATGCCCACGACCCTGTCCGCTGACCACCGTATTCTCTACGGCGCAACGGTCGCACGGTTCTTACAGGAAGTGAAACGCCTGCTGCAAGATCCGTACGCATTGCTGGGATAGCAAGCAATGAGCGTGAGGGATTGGGCAAAGATACATGCTGTCCAATCCCTCTTCTCTTCATTCTAGTAGATATTGAGGAGGCCTACTTGCTTGATCTTCTAAAGAGCGCGAATGATTTTAAGAGCTTCATCAATATGTTTTTCGGGTGTGAACTGCGCAGAGAAAATATGGCGCACAATCCCCTGCTTATCAATCACGTAGGTCACACGACCAGGCAAGAGGCCAAAGGTCGCCGGAACACCATAGAGCTTGCGTAGAAAACCATTGTTATCACTGAGAAGAATAAACGGGAGCTTCTGACTGCTGGCAAACTGTTGGTGCGTATCCACAGTATCCGAACTGACACCAATTACTTCTGCCCCGGCAGCGGTAAACACCTCATAGCTATCTCTGAAAGCACAGGCTTCAGCAGTACAGCCGCCAGTATTATCTTTCGGGTAGAAATATAACACAACGGCTTTTTTCCCAAGAAAATCGCTCAGATGTACTTCGCTGCCCGTCTGAGAGAGTAATGTAAAATCTGGTGCAGCGTCACCAACCTGTAGCTTCCCTTTTTTTGCTGTCTCTGGCATGCTTTTCCTCTTTTCGCTAGACCTTTTCATAGAAGTGAGCATTCACTCATTCTATGAAAGAGGATAGGGAGTGAACACTCGCCTGTCAAGAGGAGTTTTTAAAAACGGAGATTGCTAGCCAGTTACTCTATTTCCCTGGCGAGATAGTCGCGAATGCGTGCGCAGAGCAGGGCGATTTGTGCAGCATCACCCTGACGTGCATCGGGCCACTCAGGGACGCGTATGCCCCAATACTCACGGGGAGTACCGGGGTAACGTGGCATAATATGGACGTGGAGGTGAGAAACGTGATGCCCCAGAACAAAAGCATAGATATGTTCTGCGCCCTCACAGAGAGTCAAGGCGCGGCTCAAACGAGCAATGAGGAGGCCAGAGATTTGTGCTTCTTCCGACGTTTGTTCTGCAAGTCCGGAGATATGCCGCTTTGGCTCAACAAGGAGCCATCCCAGATACGAAGTAGGCTCATCTTCAGGAATGTGATGGCTTACGAAGAGCAGATCATCCTCGTAAATCGCCCCACCTGGAAGCGCAATTTTTCCCCTGTGTTTCTGGCAGACAAAACACGCTTCCTGTTGCGGTGGAATATTCATATCTGGATTTCCTCCTGGAGGCAAACGCAGCCGCGATCATCCAGTCCTACACTGTAGTCCCGCGCCTGGATCGCGAGAAGCGAGCGAGCAATGCATCCGCATAATCCGATACGATCGGGAGGCGTACAGCAACGCCACGATAGGCCTGAACCATAAGAAACACCCAGAGCAGGCCACCGCCGATCAAGAGCAGGCCCACAAGGCAACCGATGACCGGGCCAAGCAAGAACCCGATGAAAGGGATAACAGCAATCAAGCGCAATAATACATAGAGAATGAAGAGTGGACCAAAGATCGTGACAGATTGGGCGGCAGAGAAGCGCACAAAACGATTCCTGCGTTCAAAGAGCAGGAAGAAGATACCTCCCACCCATATAAACAGGTAGCTCAAAAGAGCCACTATCCGCGCATTGAGGCCAAAGGATGACATATCATTTGCCCCACCCGTGCCGCTCTGTCGGGCACTTGCACTGAGAGGGGGTTGATAGTATTGCTGCTGCTGCTGCTGTGGTCCAGCGCTATACTGTTGTTGCTGCGCCCCCGCCTGCGCGTCTGCGCCTGGTTGTTGCTGACCACCATACCACTGAGCATTATATGGATCATCCTTCGGGCTGTTTGATTGTGGCGGAGTATATCCCGTATAACCACCATACTGCCCGGAGGAATCGGGATTCTGGCCCTGGTTCGGATTCACACTCATAAAAAATCCTTTCTGGGGACTCCCAACAAAGCATTGAATCAGTCCTTTATTCATTTACGCCCCAAAGAGAGAAAGGTTGAAAGGGGGCAATTTATTATACACTATCGAGTCTCATTCCTGTTCTCCTTTTTTCTGCTACGCATTGCAAGCAAACACCATAGCGTACAATGATAGAATAGAAAAATATAGCCATAAATGCTGGAAGGAGTTTTCTTGTGACCACACACAATCATCAAGCAGGCAAAGAATCGGGTCAGTTTCACGGCGAGGTGATACAGGACCAGGGCCTGAACTCTCCCGTGATTATCCTCTCATACACAGATCCGCTCAATGCTGATCACAATCTGTCCGTTAAAATTGCGCCAGAGTTGGGCAGCAATCTATTCTCGTATCGTGTGGGCAACTACGACTTGATCCATTGCGAGGACGAGTTGCTGAAACAAATGGCATTCACAGGCAATTTTGTCCTCTGGCCTTTCCCCAATCGAATACGCGATAAAAAATATACATATCACGGCCAGGAATATTCGCTGGCAGATGTTCCACGGCCCGCCGATCAACCCGTCCTGATCCATGGTCTGGTGTATGATCGTAGCTGGCATCATCAGCAGCTGGTCGTATTGCCCGATAAAGCCCAGGTCACAACCTTTGTCGACATAACACCTGAGAGTCCGTACTACGCAGCTTATCCCTTTGACAGTCGTCTCTCTCTGACGTATACATTGACCAGGCGGGGAGTTGCTGTCAGCTATACGGTACACAATAAGGGCCAGCGGACGCTACCTTTCGGGTTTGCACTCCATCCCTATTTTTCGCTCCTCTCGGACACGAGTGATGTCACAGTCAGTATTCCAGCAGAGACAGTTATGGAAGCCGATACCATGCTGCTGCCAACAACACGGCTGCTGGATGTCGGAACAGTGATGTATAAGATGTTTGATTTGCGCGAGCCGCAACCGGTTCACACACTCAAGCTTGATCATGTGTATACTGATCTTACCCCGGGTGCCAGCGCAGTTATTCACTATCCCCAACAACACATGCGGCTCTCCCTCTCGGCGACCTCAGATTTTACCCACGTAGTGATCTATACTCCGCCCGATGGTGGACCGTTTTTTTGCCTGGAAAACCAGACCTGCGCAACTGACGCGATCAACCTGCATGCACGCGACTTAGACCAGATCGGCCATCTGCTGGAAGTGAAAGCAGGGGAAAAGATGAGTGGAACAATCTCTTATACGGTGGATTTTGAATAGAGGAAGCTAGAAGTAAGTCGTGGGCAGAGAAATGTGAACTGCTCTATCTACCCCGAGTAGGGGTTCCCGTTGAACGCGGGGTAGGAGTCACTGTTGGGAGGAGAGTCGGGTTGGGCGTCGGACTGGATGTTGGTTTGGGCGTGGGGCTTGGATCGGAAGTAGGCGTCGGCGTCGGAGTTACCGTTGGCGTTGGCGTCGGAGCTACCGTTGGCGTCGGCGTCGGAGCTACTGTTGGCGTCGGCGTGGGAATGGGAGTTGGTGTCGGATCTGGTGTGGGAACGATGGTAGGAGTCGAGGTTACTTGAGGTGGTGGAGTAGGGGTGGGAGTCGATGGGGGCGGCGTGGGCGTCGCCCCCGGACTCACAGTCAGGGTAACAGTTATGGTGACAGGAGAACCAACAGACGGAGTGACTACCACCGTCGCATTATAATTCCCCGGTGACAGGGCAGAGATGGACACAGGCAAGGAAAGTGATGACGTCGCCTGAGAGGCATCACTGCCGCTGGAAGGAGAAACAGTGAGCCAGGGTTGAGACGGTTTTCCAGTCTGCCAACTCAACGTATTGCCTCCCGTATTGGTCAGCACAAGTATTTGCGTTCCCGGATCATTCCCGCCCTGCGTAGCCTGATACTGCACATTATTGGTGCTCAACTGTAAGGATGGAGCTGCAACATTGACAACAACAGGGATTGAAAAGGGGCTACCTGTAATGTCCTTACCACTAGCAGGATCGGTAGCCTTGACCGTCACATTTGTTGTGTAGCTCTTGCCACCTGCCACACCACTCACATTCATCGTCAATGTCAGCGTCGTATTTGCGCCACCCGGCAAGCTTCCCGACGAGCTTGACAGCTTCATCCAGGATGGCGCACCTTTTGCCAGAGAGGCCGCCCAATTCAGCGGCGACCCCCCCTTGTTACCAAGAGCGATATCTTGCGTCGCTGTCCCCGTCGTCACATTGGCCGAAACCGATGCGGGGCTAACGCCAAGCGAGGCAGGATCAGTCACTGTCAATGTAACACTGACTGCTTGTGGACTATTTGTCAGAGTAGATGAGCCATTGCTCGCGGCAAGCGTGACAGTGCCAGTATAGGTGCCAGCGGGCAATTTAGCGGCAGTCACATTCATAGTAAACGTGGCATCGTGATTTGGACTGGCCTGGGCCGTTGTTGGTCCAACGGTAAGCCAGCCGCTGCCAGAGGACAATGTCACAGAGGGAGTAATCGTGACATTGCTATTACAACTGCCATTCACCCCGATACTAAACGTTTGCGAAGCAGCACTCCCCCCCGTATTCGCAGTAAAAGTGGCATTGGCTTTCGAGGGTGCCAGCAGATTACAGTTCGCCTGGAGATTTAACGCGACATTGACCGTCTGCGGAGTGCCAATAGTGGCGTGTGTGTTTTTATCCGTAGCAGTAATTGTCACCGTACCCGTATAGTCACCAGCAGCCAGCGTGCCAGGAGTGACATTCACACCAATCTTTGAAGTTGCCCCTGCCTGCGTCTGACCTGTCGTTGTAGAGAGAGCGAGCCACGAAGCGCCGCCGGTTTGTGTAGAGGCATTAGCCGTCCAGTTCACTGAATTGGCGCAACCGTTACTGGTTGCAACCGAGATAGACTGTGCAGACGGATTTTGCGCCTGACCAGTTATCGCACTGAACGAGAGAGAATTGGGAGTGACGGTCACTGTACACGGCGCCGTGACCGTGAGAGCCACAGGAATCGCCAGCGGGCTGCCTGAAGCACTATGCCCGGCACCATCGTCACCACTGATAGAGAACGTCCCGCTATAGTCACCGGAGGACAGATTGGACAATGACGTGGAAACGGTTAAAGTAGTCGATTGCCCAGAACTAAGCGTGCCAGAGGATGGCTTGACATGGAGCCAATTTCCACCTGTCCCTGTAGAGCGATCCGTATTCCAGTGCAGAGTCGTTCCGCCGGGATTGGACAAAGTGATCTTCTGGGACGCAGGATTATTCTGACCCGCCACGCCAGTAAATGTCAGACTCGAAGGAGTGGCATCAATGGAAGGTGCCGACGAGGCAGTCACTGTCAAAGTGACAGCTATCGTCTGAGTATTCTTCGGAGAACTGACCGTCACAGTACCATGATACGTACCCGGATTCAGGTCAGTGATATCGGCACTGACAGAAGGATGAGATGGCGTAGTGCCATGAGTGGTATTCAATTTGAGCCAGGAATCGCTACTCTTCGCGCTCCAGTTCACAGGAGTGCTACAATTCTGCGAAACGTCTATTTTGACAGACTGAGAGCCAGGATTCGCATGTAAAGCCGTCGCACTAAACGAAAGGATAGACGGAGAAACCTGCAAAGAGCACTGCGGAGTAATCGTCACGCTGGCAAAGACGCTTTGCGTATTGAACTGACCTGTCGAGGCGCTACTGATACTAAAGGTCAGAGTCGCCTGATACACGCCAGGCAAGAGAGAGCGATTGTCGATCCCCACCGTCATCTGTCTGCTGCCAAGACCATTGACAGCGGCAGTAGTAGTCGAGAGAGTAAGCCAGGGAGCATTCGTCGTCACAGAGTAATACAACGGTGTCGCATCCTGATTACTGATGGTCAGCGTTTGCGCGGGAGGCGCGGCCCCACCGTCTACACCCACGAAGGAGAGCACTGACGGTGTGATCTGCAAAACAGGCAATGGGCTTGGCTGGAAGGGAACCACCTTCATCTTGACAGGTAATTTGACCGTGCCAGCACTGGAATTGAACACGATCGTGGCAGTATAGCTGCCTGGCTGGAGTTGAGAGCGATCCACAGCCACCTTCACCTGAATGTCACCGCCTGCCGAAAACGTTCCGCTCTTAGGAGAGATTTGCAGCCAGGGTTGATTGCTTGTAGACTGCCAGCTAATCTGACCGCCGCCAGTATTAATCAGAGTTATCGTGCGTGTATCGCTGGTATCTTGATCGCCACTGCCCATATCCAAAGAGTCCGTAGAGAGACGCAAATGCGGAGGACGAAGAGAGACACCTTTAGCATTAATCATAATCGGGTAGACCGCACTCTGATGCGTCTGGGCGTCCTCAGTAGTGATTGTATGAGCGCCATCGCCCCAGTTGTTATCAATAATAATAGTATCGGTAAAATAGCCATGTGCATCGGCCTGGGCAGTCATCAAACCTGAAGTATCAAATAGTGAAATGGAGTTATCACGAAAAAGGCCAATTTTGCCGTGAGGAGTAAAATGTGATCCCTGGAGCGTGATCGCATCCCCAACAGTAGCGATTTCAGGAGTGATCTGGAGTGATGGCTTCTCAGGAGGAGCGGACGATTTCGGAGCATGATTAACAGTAGCAATAATGCCCAGAAGGCCACTCAAGACCAGAGCCAGGATAACAGCGACGGTGCTCCAGACAGCGAGAGACGATTTGAAGTACTTTTTTTTTCGTTTCTTCTTGACAATAACAGCCTTTGAAGGCGAAGGGCGTGGAGGGATAGCGACAGGCGCCGAGTTAGAAGACGAATGCGGCTCAACCTCTTTTTGCCAGGTGAGCAACAGATCTTTATCCTTATCGAGCAGACTGTCGGTATCTTTCAGGCTATAGTTCAGGTAGCGAGGAGTGTCACGGCGACGGCCGCTATAGCCGCGTTGTTTGCTTGCAGCGACCAGGACCGGAGCGTCGAGTTCTTCTTCTTCCTCGTCTGTGTCTACAGAAATTTGCTCAGTGTCGGGTACAAAGCGACCTGGTTGAGGCAGTAGTGAGAGCGCCTCATCTTCCTCCTCGTCGACTAATTTGGCCGTGATAACATGCCTTGGCGGCACTGGCACAGGGTCAACGGCCTCAGCCTCCATCTGGGAATCGTGGGAATCGAGTGTTTCTTCTTGTTCCGCGAGTGGCAAAGAATCACCGCAGTCTGAGCAATAATTTGCATTCTCCGGTAGTTCTTTTTCGCACTTCGAGCAACGTATCATGTCCATACCTGGCTTCCCCCTTGCCGCATAATACGTAAGATCTCCCCTGTTTTTCAGTGTAAGTAGAGAAGAGGTTTACTGTCAACCCAGCATTTCAAAATAATGCTGCATAGATGACATTATGCTCAAAAAATATTTTTTATTATATAAAAGTGGTTTGCAGGTTTTCATAGCATATTTCGCTTATAGTGACCAACATCATTATATATTATACGGCTTCATGGCAACAGTGAAATAGCTCACAATTCTTACTCAATTTGGCTTATTTTTTGCCTTGTTTTTATCATAATTGTCTCTCATAGAGGTATGTGATTTCTCTGCGTCGATAAACTCAACGCAGAGAAACCATCTAGACAGCGACATTCGTCGAACGGCCATAGGGTTTTTCAGGATCGATCAACACATTGACGCAGGCTGGAAGGCCGGAAGCGAAGGCCCTTGCAAGCGCAGGCTGGATGTCTTCGGGACGTTCAACCAGTTCGCCATACCCACCAAGTGCTGAAACCATTTTATCATAGCGAATACCAGGACTGAGCTCAGCAGCAGTAGTATGGCCCACAATAGATTTTTGTGGATGCTTAATCTGGCCCCAGGCACCATCATTGCCAATCACAGAGACGATCGGCAATTTCTGCCGGACCATACTTTCGAACTCCATGCCATTCAGGCCAAATGCACCATCACCATGAACAATCAACACCTTCTGACCCGGTCGAGCCAGCTGGGCAGCCATCGCAAAGCCTGTGCCTGTGCCAAGACAACCCATTGGACCGGGATCGAGCCAGTAGCCTGGTTTCGCAACAGAGATCACACGTCCGGCATAGCTCACAATATCGCCGCCATCGCCAACCACCGTCGTCTCATCGTCAATAAAATCCCTGATCTCACGACAGAAACGCATAGGGTGAATCGGTACCGCAGCAGAATTCAAGGCTGCCTGATCTCGTTCTTGCACCTTTTGCTCTTCAGCACGAACATATACCAGCCACTCATCCGTTTTTCCACGGCGGCTCGCATCACAGAGTTGCTGCATACTGAGAGCGACATCGCCAACGAGACCGACCGCAGCCCCCCGATTGACCCCGACATCCACCCCCTCGAGATCCAGCCAGATGAGATTGGCGCTGGCAGGAATCAAGGGTGGCTGACCATGATTGAGGCGGAAATCCAGACGTGTACCGATCAGGAGAATAGTGTCAGCCCCTTCCAGAGCCTTGCGCCGTGCAGCATTAAAAAAGAGCGGATGAGTTGGAGGCAAGCAACCACGTCCGGCCCCATTTAAGAAAACCGGAGCCTGCACCTGCTCGGCGAGACGGCGCAACGGTTCAGCAGCATCGCACCACCAGACAGCCGTCCCCGCCATAATCACAGGACGTTGCGCCTGTTCGAGGAGCGCAACCGCACGCGCCAGATCAGCCGGATCAGGGGCCGTGCGTCCGCCTGCGCGATAGTTGTGCGGCTCCCCTGGATCGAAGAGCGTATCCGTATCGGCGAAGTTATTTAAGACATCCATCGGCATCTCTAAAAAGACGGGGCCCGGCTTACCACTGAGCATCTGGCGAAACGCAGCGGCAGTATATTCGCCCAGACGCGACGTCTCGTAGACCGTACGCGCCCACTTCGTGATAGGACTCAGCAGATTAATCTGATTCATCTCCTGAAGCGCCCCTCGGTCCCACAGGCCCAGCGGAGCTGCTCCACCAATCACCAGCACCGGGCTATTCGCCAGATAGGCATTGGCGACCCCGGTCACCCCATCAGTCACGCCGGGTCCGGCAGTTAACAGCGCGACCCCTGGCTTACGTGTACATTTCGCCCAACCTTCAGCGGCATGAACCGCAGCTTGCTCGTGGCGAGTATCGACCACGCGAATCCCTTCACGCAGACAGCCATCATAAATACCAGCAATATGGCCCCCGCTGAGCGTAAAAACCACCTCTACCCCCTCACGTTTCAGCATCTTCGCAACCAGCCAGCCACCATGAATGAACCCCATAAATCGCCTCCTTCTTCATTGACAAGAGAGAGATTAGATACGAAACAGAGCAGAAATACTTACATCATGTACAACACCTATCATACCTCACAGAAAGTCTGTTTTCAGTAATTTCCCGCTTCAACGTGCGAATCATGGTGCAATTCAACATACGCTCCATCCTGCATACTCTGGTTAGTTTATACTGGATGTCGTATGATCATACTCCTCTGTCGTCACATAGGATTGAAAAAAGCGACGATCAGAGTTTAGAATTCAGTATATTGATGAAATTAGTCGCAATTTCAAAGGAGATCAATGATGATTCGTGTTGCCATGATTAGCTTCTGGCATGTCCACGCACGAGATTATACCAGGCAAGCGAGCGAGCATCCCGAGACGGAGATCGTCGCCGCCTGGGATGAAGATCCAGAGCGAGGGCGAGCAAAAGCTGAGCAGCTAGGCGTCCGTTTTTATGAAACGCTGGCCGAACTTCTGGCCCAACCTGATATAGACGGCGTGATTATCGGTACCCCCACCAACGTCCATCGTGACGTCCTCATCGCCGCTGCTCAGGCTGGCAAACATATTTTTACCGAAAAGGTTATTGCCTCCACGCAGCACGAATGTAACGAGATAGTAGTCGCTGTTGAACAGGCCGGTGTCAAACTCACGGTCTCCTTACCCCGTTTGAATGCGGGATACACCCAGGCCATTCGCGAAATTATTGACCGTCAGTTGCTGGGCAAATTGACCCTCGTCAGAGTACGTCTGTCGCACAATGGCGCAATCAGTACCGCCGAGAATCCTGCGGGCTGGCTCCCCGAGCATTTCTTTCATTTGGAGCAATGTGCAGGTGGGGCAATGATAGACCTGGGATGTCATCCGATGTACCTGACCCGGCTCTTCCTGGGCCTGCCTGAGCGTGTAAGTGCCAACTATGGTTACGTCACCGGGCACGAAGTAGAAGATAACGCAGTCGTCACCCTGCACTATCCAGATGGAGCAATAGGCGTCGTCGAAGCAGGCTTCGTCAATCGTTTTTCGCCATTCAGCATCGAAGTGCACGGTACCGAAGGCAGCCTGCTTTATGGTACACCCACCGATACCCTCCTGATCCGCAGTGCCATTGCCGACGCGCATAGTAGCCAGCAATGGAGCCCATACCCGTTGCCAGCAGAGCTTCCGTCCGCCTTCCAGCAATGGATTGAGCATATCAAACAGGGAACAACCGCGAGCGAAAACATCCAGCTCGCAACCGATCTCAGTGCGCTTATGGAAGCAGCCAATCTTTCTGCTGCGAGCAAGCAGTCAGTCAGCCTGGAGTCACTCACACACTAGGTTCGCGACTGAAGCAAAGGGGCATAATTTGCGATGAAAGCAGTAAAGGATCAAGGTCGATCAGGGTATCTGGCCACAAGAAGAAACGCGGGACCATTCTTCTTCCAGGCGATGGAAGAGGACTCGCATGCACTGGATCGGCTCGATATTAGCTTTCGCTGGGGACGTTATGGCATACAAATCCTTCGTTGTCATCTCACCTCTTTTCCAGCCAGAACCATCGTGCCAGCGCATAAACACCGAGACTACGAGTTCCACTTCATTCCAGGCGGCAAGGGGAGTGTTACCCTCGACGAGGGAAACTTTCCCCTGCAAACAGGGATGTTCTATCTGACAGGGCCACAGGTCGTACATCAGCAGGAGGCAGATCATTGGGAGGCAATGTACGAACTTTGTTTGCATATTGACATCACACTGCTGGAAGAGAAGGAAAACGAAGAGCGCGAAGGCACCTGGGGAGAACAATGGGAGGTCGTAGAGGCAGATGAATGCATCCGTCAGCTCAACACCATGCCCTCCACGCCCACCCTCGATCAGTATGACGCCATGAACTGGTTTCTCATTGCGTGGCGAGCCTGGCATGATCGCGAGTTGGGTGCATACACAACCATCAAACAGTCCATTATCCAGATATTACAGCGTGCAGCCCGGGCCCATCACGTCACGCAGATCCATCCGGCCCTGCCTTCACGCGACATGAACGCCTATCGTTACCGGCTTGCCACGCAATATATTCGCGATAACTACGCCCATCCGCTCACCCTGGAAGAAGTTGCGGATGGCCTGAATATCTGCGGTCGGCAGCTACAACGCATTCTTGATGAGCAGGCGGGAGAGACCTTCAGCGGCTATCTGGAACGCTACCGGCTCGCGCAGGTCTGTCTGGCCCTGACCCAGACAGATAGCACCGTAGAGCAGCTGGCCGCCTCGCACGGTTTCTCCAGTGGCAGCTACCTGCATTATGTCTTCAAGAAACGACTTGGCCTCACGCCATTACACTATCGAGAGCAGCAACGACAGAATAAGCTGTCGGAGATGATGAACGAGAGAGACAGTGAGAGTGTCAGCATCAGCTAGTCGCGAATGCTGGTTATTCCATGAGTGCAATAGCAACAAAGGAAGCGAGTTGTTATCCCTATCACTGTTGCTATAAAAAGGAGTTTTTCTATGAGCACGACGATCAAGATTGGTCTTATTGGTTGCGGCGGCATCACCGATCCCCATATCCGAGGATATCTACAGATCCCCAATCAGGTTCAGGTGAGCGCCGTCAGTGATGTTGTAGAGGAGAACGCACGGCACCGAGCAGAGCAGGTAGGAGGAGCACAGATCTATTCCGACTATCGCGTCATGCTTGCAGAGAGCGGCGTGGATGCCGTAGACATCTGCCTGCCACATCACCTGCACAAAGACGCCATCGTCGCAGCTGCGAACGCCAAAAAGCATATTTTGTGTGAAAAGCCCCTTTGCCTGACGCTGGAAGAGGCGAAAGCCGTCGAGAGCGCAGTGAAAGAGAACGGCGTCACCCTGATGTGTGCGCACAATCAATTATTTATGTCCGCCATTCAGAAAGCCAGGCAGCTGATCGAAGAAGGCGTTCTCGGCAACGTCTATGCGATTCGCACCGTGGACAGCTTTTACCACACCTTTGATCCCAAGACCATTGGTTGGCGTGGCAATCGAGCGATGATCGGCGGAGGAGAATTGATCGACACCGGCTATCATCCCACCTACATGTTGCTCTATCTGGCGAACAGCGTCCCGACCGAAGTGACCGCCATGCTCAGCAAGCATCGTCTGGCCTTCATGGATGGAGAGGACTCGGCTCAGGTGCTGGTACGATTCGCCAACGGGGCGGTCGGCAACATCGTCACGAGCTGGGCGCAGGAGATGACACCGAATACCGAGCGCTTCTCCGTGCGAGGTGAGCTGGGTCATCTGTACAGCCAGGGTACTGATCTGCATGTCCACATTCGTGGAAAAGAGACGCAAGTCATCAGTTTTCCGGCACCGGAACCTGGTCCCTACACATTTATCCGCGAGATAGCGGATTTCGCTCGCTGCATTCGTGAGGGGGGTCGTCCGATCAATGACCAGGAAGACGGCATTAACGTGCTCAAGGTTATTCTGGGTGCGTATACTTCGGAAGAAGAGAAGCGTACTGTACAGTTGTAGATAATCGAGTAGCTCAATGGAAGGGAAAGGTTTATCTTCTCGGGATAAGCCTTTCTTCTACTAGATTAATTGGCGAACAGCCTGATAATTTTGAGCAAACTGCTGTTGGGATAGATTGGGAAGGAGCCTATCATAAGGAGGATTGCCAATTTTATTCAGAACCTCTTCTACTGCTTTCTTCTAGACTGATTCGTTTGAGCGTATTCTTCAAACCATCTGATAAAGAGCGATGATAGGACTCTTCTTGCGACAGTAAATGGTTCATTTGATTCTGCCAATCGTCGAGAAAATTGAGGGGAAGGCCATAGCGATTTTGCTGATATTCCTGTAAAGCCAATAATCCATCTCGTCCATATCCAGACGATGGCGACGGTAAATGACGCTCCTCCCAAAGAAAAGCAAATGGTTCTTCTGGGAAACCGGGCAGATGACCAAAAGCGAACGCCAGACGAAAAAACCACCATGCTTGCAGGTAGAGCGTCGCAAGCGTGACCACGGCGATTGCTTCAGCGGTATCACGCTCGCTGTGCTGAAGCGCCTGCATCACGAATGGCGTGTATTCTGGATGTAAAAGCAAGAGGGTAATAATTGCATTCTCGACGAGAGGATAACCACATGCCGCAAGTCGTTGAAGCAATTGGACAAGGTCTATCTCATGTTCATCCACATCCAGGGGGAGTTCGTCGCCCATAAGATAGGAGACACCTTTTGCTTGCAACTCATGTATCAGGATCGTTACTTCTTGCCAATCAAATGGGGCATCCATTATTATTCCTTTTACTGACAATTGCTATCGCCAAATAATTTGTCTGGAGCATAGCACAATAAAAGGATTTTATGCAATTCCTCTCTTCATGCCTCAGTTCACAGAAGTCGCCCTCTGTCCAGATATGAAGTATCCGAGCGTGGTGCTTATGGTTGGAAGTATGATTGCAAGCTCAGGTCAGGATTTCACAAAGCTCAGGATCACGCAGAACGGGAATTGATATCCGAGGGACACTGCTCCGTTCCCACAAGAATACCAGCAAAAAAGGCTTGTCTTTTGGAAGGGGCTCTGATATACTAGCACGTGATTGGTTCAGTCAGCCGAAGACAGCAAGTATGCCAGCAGGCATGTAAATGACGCATAAGCGATCGGCTTGCCGAGGGAATGACTATTCAGATGCCAGCATATCGAGCGTTGCCTGAGAGGGAACGTGTGTAGAGATACGCTGAGCAGAACAGAATATGCTTTCTCATCCCTTCGGTTTCAGACCGAAGGTTTTTTTTATATCTCTTTCTATACCCTATACATTCTCGGAAAGGAGGGAAAGCAGACATGCCAACACCGCAGAAGAGCGCAAAGATCGAAGAGCTCACAGAAAAGCTCAGTCGTTCCAACATCGCCATCCTGGTGCAAACCCAGGGACTGACCGTGAAAGACATGACCGAGCTGCGCGGTAAAATGCGTGCCGCCAAACTGGAGTTCCTCGTTGCGAAGAACACCCTGCTGCGTATCGCATCCGAGCGTAGCAAGATGGACCGGCTTGACAAGGCGATCTTCAATGGTCAGACAGCAGTGGCATTCGGCTACGATGATGAAGTAGCGGCCGCCAAGGCAGTCAACGACTACATTCAGAGTCAAAAAGTGGCTCTGCTGAAATCCGCCATCCTTGGTGGTCAGGCATTGAGTGCCCAGACCGTCGAGAACCTGGCAAAGCTTCCTGGTGGTAAGAACCAGAGCAAAGCCGAAGTCGTCGGAACCATCCAGGGGCCGCTGGCCACCACCTACGGATTATTAACTGCGCCATTGCGTGATTTGTGTTACGTATTGCAGGCACGTGCAGACCAATTAAACAGCGGGGACACCGCAGCAGAATAAAAGCAGAAACAGGAGGACCATCATGGCAGTAGCAGAGATTATTGCAGAGATTGAAAAATTGAACGTCCTTGAGCTGGTAGAGCTCAGCAAAACCCTTCAGGAGAAGTGGGGAGTCAGCGCAGCCGCCGCAGCACCTGCCGCCGCAGTTGCCGCACCTGTAGCCGAGGCAGTCGCCGCCCCCGTTGAAGAGCAGACCGAGTTCGACGCCATCCTGGCCGAAGTTGGTCCTAACAAGATCAACGTCATCAAAGTCGTGCGTGAGTTGACCGGCCTGGGCCTGAAAGAGGCAAAGGCAGTCGTCGACGGAGCACCAGGAGCAATCAAAGAGGCCGTTTCCAAAGAAGAGGCCGAGAAGATTGCAGCGAAGATGTCCGAAGTTGGCGCAAAAGTCACCATCAAGTAGGCACATCCAGCAAGAGGGTACCCGGTTTGTCAGACAACTGGCCGGGTACTCTGGCATACATAGCACCAGCAAGATCAGGATCGTAATTCGAGCAGCAAAACGATGCACATCCATGGGAAGATAAGCTGCGGGTGCCCACCCGTAGTGATCTCAAGAGCCCCCCATTTATTCTCTTGCTTTGCGCTTCACATGGCAGGCAAAGGACCATGAAACAGTTCCGGCCAGTGACGTTTGTTCGTTGCGTCAGTAGATGATCCATGCTATAATGCAAAAGTGTAGTTGTCTTTTTTTTTCCACCTTATACATAGGAGGTGACAGAGAAGCGTGGCATTGACACTTGAAGAAAAAACGGAAATTATAGAAGATTCCCGTGTACATGAGACAGATACAGGTTCGCCCGAGGTGCAAGTATCGATACTGACGACCCGTATTAAAGGTTTAACCGAGCACCTGAAGATCCATAAACATGACAACCACTCCCGTCGGGGTCTGTTGATGTTAGTTGGCCAGCGCCGACGATTGCTAACTTATCTAAGTAAAAAGAGCCCGGACCGCTATCGAGCGTTGATCGCGAAACTTGGGCTGCGCCGCTAGTCCCGAGGTCGTTGTGGTGCGGTCGGCGCAGCCATGGTGTTTAGAAGCGTCATGCCCGACCGCGACCCCATTTCTCTCCACTTACCTGAAGAACGTGCAATTGATTGAACAAGAGACGAAGAGAAAGAAGACGATAGGCAGAGAGGTATTTCTCCACAGACAAGTACGTTAAGGTTTTGGCACGCAAAGGAAAAGACCGCAGTAGGAAAAGATTGCGGCAGGTCTGGAAGAGTGTTAGCACCCACCCCCGTCTTTTCTGAAAAAAGAGGGGACGTGAAGAGCTCTCGGCGAGAAATGATACCATTACAGAATAGGGTGCCCTTAGTCGGAGGAAATATGATTCATCGTCAAGAAGCTGTCATCGGCGGCCGAGTTATGAGCATTGAGACCGGTCGCGTGGCAGAGCAGAGTAGTGGTGCCGTACTGGTGCGCTACGGAGAAACCGTCATCCTGGCAACGGTGGTTGGCAGTGATGAGCCTCGTGAAGGCATTGACTTTTTTCCATTAACCGTAGATGTAGAAGAACGTATGTATGCTGCGGGAAAGATCCCCGGTGGCTTTATCAAACGTGAAGGCCGTGCCACGGAACACGCAATCCTCGCCTGTCGTCTCGCTGACCGCCCACTTCGTCCTCTCTTCCCCAAAGGTTATCGTAACGATGTTCAGATTGTTATTACCGTCCTTTCCGTAGACCAGGAAAATGACTCTGATATCATGGGTATTGTCGGAGCGTCGGCAGCCCTCAGCATCTCAGATATTCCTTTTGCCGGTCCAGTTGGTGCGGTACGTGTAGGTTATATCGACGACCAGCTCGTGATCAACCCGCCTGAGTCCCAACTTCCCCAGAGCCGTCTGGATCTCACCATTGCCGGTACTGCCGACGCCGTGATGATGGTGGAAGCGGGCGCGAAAGAGCTACCCGAAGACCTGATGCTTGAGGCAGTGCGCTTCGGGCAAGAGGCACTACAGGATATCATCAAAATGCAGGAGAAGCTGGTGCAGGCGGTCAATCGTCCAAAACGCGCCTTCACCCCTGCCCCGGTTGATACCGAATTGCAAGCGAAAGTAGCCGAGTTCGTGCAGCCACGTTTTGAGGCAGCCGTCAGTAGCCCTGACAAGGCCTCGCGTTCGGCAGCTCTGAACATGGTCCAGGACGATCTGGTAGCAGAACTGGGCACGCAATATCCAGAGCGCTTAAAGGAAATTATCACATTCTACGAAAAAGAATTGAAAGCCTATGTGCGCAACAACATTCTGGATCATGGACAGCGCCCGGATGGCCGCGATCTGAAGACGATTCGCCCGATCAGTTGCGAAGTAGGTCTGTTGCCACGCACGCATGGTTCCGCGCTCTTCACCCGAGGACAGACGCAGGTACTGAGCGTAGTAACGTTGGGATCGCCTGGAGAAGAGCAGATTCTCGATGGCCTTGGCCAGTCCGAGAGCAAGCGCTTCATGCATCACTACAATTTCCCACCTTATTCCACAGGTGAAAGCAAGCCCCTACGCGGACCTGGCCGTCGTGAGATTGGTCACGGAGCCCTGGCAGAGCGCGCTGTAGCGGCAGTCATCCCCTCCCAGAGCGAATTTCCATACACGATCCGCGCCGTCTCTGACGTGCTCTCATCGAACGGTTCGACCTCGATGGGCTCAGTCTGTGGCACAACGTTAGCGTTGATGGACGCGGGCGTACCGATTCAAGCCCCGGTAGCGGGTGTAGCGATGGGCCTGATCACTGGTGAAGGCGAGCGTACGGGCAAGTGGGCCGTATTGAGCGACATCCAGGGGATCGAAGATGCTCTTGGCGATATGGACTTCAAGGTCGCAGGTACGGCAGATGGCGTCACGGCGCTACAGATGGACATCAAAGTCAAAGGTATTACCTACGACATTATGTCCAAAGCACTTGAGCAAGCGCGTGAAGGTCGCATGTTCATCATGGAGAAGATGCTGGACGCAATCGACGCGCCACGCGAGGAACTGTCGGAATATGCACCGCGTATTCAGACCATCAAGATCAACCCCGATAAGATCGGTGCAGTCATCGGACCAGGCGGAAAGATGATTCGCAAGATCCAGGAGGAGAGCGGCGCGAAGATCGATATTGAAGACGATGGTTCAGTCAATATTTCTGCAACCTCGGGCGACGCCATGCAGCATGCAATGGACGCCGTACGAGCATTGACAGAAGAGGTTGAAGTTGGCCGCATCTACACCGGTACAGTACGTCGTCTGGTCGATTTTGGCTGTTTCGTTGAGATTCTGCCTGGTAAAGAGGGGCTGGTGCGTACATCGCAACTGGCAGATTATCAGGTGATGCGTCCCGAGGATGTAGTCTCGGTCGGAGATGAGATTACCGTCATGGTAATCGAAGTCGATGGTCAGGGCCGTATCAACCTCTCGCGTCGTGCAGCTTTGAGTGGTGAGATGCCATCGGCAGCCGAGTTGGAGAGTGAGCGCGGGAGTCGCGGCGGTGGAAATCGCGGCGGTGGTCGCGGTGGATACGGTGGTGGCGGACGAGATCGCGACGGCGGACAGGCTCCAGGTCGCCCCGGAGGCGGTTATGGAGATCGCCCGAGTTATGGTGGTGGCAGCCGAGATCGCGGTGGCTATGGAGATCGCGATGGAGGCGGTCGCGGCGGTTACAACAATGATCGCAGCAGTGGACCTGGTGGTGGCAATTTTGGTCAGCGCCGCCCGATGGGACCGAACCGTGGTAGCTCACCCAACGGTCCTGCCCCACGACGAGATTCTGGCTTTGGGCAACGTCCACCAGAGCGACGCTGGTAATACAAAGTAACAACACGGAGATCATCGAGCAGAGTTTCTCTCTGCTCAGATGATCGGTTCGCAGGGCGGAGGGAATTCCGCCCCTACGACAAGGGCGGAGATGAGCCCCGCCCTCACGACAGGGCGGAGACGAGCCCCGCCCCTACGACACCTCATCTATATTTTCAATGAAACGAGGTATCGATGCCATGTCGTCAGAGGACATCCTGAAAGAGGTTGCTGCTGAAGTAGCCGTCTGCAAAAAATGCAATTTGTGCAAGACGCGAACAAAGGCAGTGCCTGGCGAAGGCAATGTAAGTGCCAGAGTCCTTTTCATCGGAGAAGGTCCTGGTTTTCATGAGGATAAGCAGGGGCGACCTTTTGTCGGCCCGGCAGGCCAATTTCTCGATGAGCTATTAGGCAGTATCAATTTAAAACGCGGCGATGTCTTTATCACGAACGTTGTAAAATGCCGTCCCCCTGGCAACCGCGATCCCCTACCCGAAGAAATTACCTCCTGCGATAGCTATCTCGATCGTCAGATAGCCGCAATAAAGCCCCAGGTCATCGTGACACTGGGCCGTTATTCAATGGCCAAATTCTTCGGGGGCGAGAAAATTAGCACGATCCATGGTCGGGCACGCAAAAAAGACGGCTATATCTGTATCGCCATGTATCATCCAGCAGCCGGTCTGCATCAGGCCAGCCTCAAAGATGTGATCCGCGAAGATTTCAAAAAGATCCCGCTGGTCATTGCCGAGGCTGAGCGTATGGCAAGCGAGCCACCAGCAGCGAAGATTGCGGCGGCACCCCAGAAAAAAGAAGAGCCCCCACAACAATTATCGCTCTTCTAACTGCGAGAATACGAAGAAGGTGTGCGATCTGACTCTGAGATCACACACCTTTTTTGAGTACAGGAAGGCGAACCAGCCTCTCCCCAACCTGACGAACCCACGGCGTTCTTCTGCGGAGGCGAGGCAAGATTCTGGTCAAAGTGGGATAAACAGGATATCGCTGAGTATCGTTTGCCCGCTTTCAATCGTGTTTAAAGGGAAGCTATGATTACCAACAATAATGATAGCTCAAGCAGGAAGATATGTTCTCAATAGTGAATAACAAAGGAGACTTAACATGCCTGAAAGAACAAAACACGAAGAAACCATGCACGATAAACGAAGCGAAGCTGGACGTAAGGGCGGCGAGATGGCTCATGAGAAGGGCACTGCCCATGAGTTTTCCAGCGCCGAGGCTCGTGCGGCTGGACATAAAGGTGGCGAAGTAGCTCATGAGAAGGGTACGGCCCATGAGTTCACCAGTGAAGAAGCTCGCAAGGCTGGACGCAAAGGCGGGCAGGCTAGCCACGAAAAATAAGACCAACAAATAAATATCCTCGTTAGCTTTCGAGAGCCTGGAGATGTAGAGGGAACGCATCTCCGGGCTCTTTTGTATGTTGTGATCATGATAATAAAGAACTTTTACTTCGATCCAACCTCTGTAGAGATTGATGATCTGGCCATGTTAGCCGTTAATCTGGACGGTGGTGCCAATGGGGGCCCAGTTATAGAGCCACTGAGCGGCACTGTACGACATGGCAATACAACCGTGCGAGCCCGCCTGCCAGCCGAACTGCGGATCATGATGCCAGTTGTTCGTGCCCGGACCAAAGGTGCTATGCCAGCTCGCATCATGCAGAAAGAAACCACCGGCTTTCCATTCCAGTGCGTAGTTAATGTAGGTTGGAGGATACCAGTTTGCGGAACCCTGGGGCCACGGTGAGGTAAACCAGGTGGGGTGTAATTTGTTGAATACGGAGTAAGTACCAGTCGGCGTTGGCAGCGAATCTCGTCCGGTCATCACTGCGGTATTAAAGACAGACGCGCCATTCTCATAAGCGTACAGCCACTGTCGGGACAGGCTAACGACAATCAGTTTGCCTTGCACATGAGAGGCCGTCGTCGTTGTTGCCTTAGCATAAGACGTTTTACCCGCAATGGGATTGATCGCAAACGAGATCGCAAGCAACAGGGCGAACAGGCCGAGCAGAACAGGTCTTTTGTGTTGCCAGGTCATTACTTCCTCCCTTCTCAGGTTGCTCCATCAATTATATATTTACCTTTATCACTTTCATTCCAGCTATCATCGAGTATATATCAAGCAAGCGGATTAGTGAAGGGAGATTATGCGGAAAAGCCAGCTACTGCCTGCAAAGGGGGCATGGATAGATATTGCTCTACACAGCAAGATGCAGTAAAATACTCGAAATTACGCAATTACCAATAACGAGATAAAGACGAACAAAATCGGCTCTGAGAGCCACATGGTGGTGATGTAGTGATGATTGTAGGGCCAACGACAGCAAGGAGAGAGCGAAATTGGATGTGCTTGAAGAGACCCTGAAGCAGCATTTTGGGTATAACACGTTTCGTACGGGCCAGCGGCAGATCATTGAACTGGTGCTGAATGGACATGATGCGCTGGTCTTAATGCCGACCGGGGGTGGTAAATCGTTAACCTATCAGTTGCCCGCGCTGCATATGCCGGGTTTGACCGTCGTCGTCTCACCGCTGATAGCGCTCATGAAGGATCAGGTAGAGCGTCTTCAGGCGAATGGCATCCCCGCAACCTTCATCAATAGCTCTCTCGGAGCCATCGAACGCGAACGGCGTGAACGTGACGTGATCAACGGGCGGCTAAAGCTACTCTATCTCGCACCAGAGCGTCTGCTCACAGCAAGCTTTCTCAATCTCCTCGATCAGGTAGACGAGCGGATCGGACTCTCGCTGCTCGCCGTCGACGAAGCGCACTGTGTCAGCGAATGGGGACACGACTTTCGTCCCGAATATCGTCAACTAGGGAGACTGCGCGAGCGATATAGTCACGTGCCCACGCTGGCACTTACCGCAACGGCAACGGAGCGTGTGCAGCAGGACATACTCACACAGTTACACCTGCGCGAGCCTTATGTGCATATTGCCAGCTTTAATCGTCCCAACCTCACTTATGAAGTGCGTCAGAAACATAAAGGCACATTTCAAGAATTGCTTCAACTCATTCGTCAGCAACCAGAGGCTTCAACTATTATCTATTGCCAGAGCCGCAAGGGCGTTGAAAGTCTGAGCGAAGCCCTGAACGCACAACGTATCCGCAGCCTCCCCTATCACGCTGGTCTTAGCGATGAAGAGCGTGCAGAGCATCAGGAGCGCTTTATCCGCGACGACGTGCCGGTACTGGTCGCCACAGTCGCCTTCGGCATGGGCATCGCCAAGCCCGATGTGCGCATGGTCGTCCATTATGATATGCCCAAAAGTCTGGAGGGCTATTACCAGGAATCTGGGCGTGCAGGTCGTGACGGTCAGCCAGCACGCTGCATTCTTTTCTTCCAGCATGGCGATCGCGCAAAACTCGAATATATGCTCGCCCAGAAAGTCGATGAGCAAGAACAGCGTATCGCCCGGCAACAGCTACAGCAGGTCATGGCGTATGCAGAGAGCACCGTCTGCCGACGACGCATTCTGCTTGGCTACTTTGGCGAAACGTTGCGGGAAGGACCATGCGATACTTGCGATAATTGTATGCACCCGGCAGCTGTCGAAGATCGTACGATCGATGCGCAGAAATTTCTCTCCTGCGTCTCCCGCACGCACCAGCGCTTCGGTATGCGTTACATTATCGACATTCTGCGTGGAGCAAATATCCAGAAGATCCGTTCGCTCAACCATGATCAGCTCTCTACTTATGGCATTGGCAAAGACCTGAGCGTCGATGAATGGCTACAGCTTGGTCGTGCGCTTCTTCATCAGGGATTGCTCAATGAAACCACCGATGGCTTTCCCATCCTGCAACTCAACAAGCTTTCGCTGGAGATATTACGCAGAGAGCGGCAGGTCGAGATCGCCATATCCACCACACGCCAGCAGGCGAGTAGCGCGGCATCAGCAACGGGCAGACCAGCGCAGGCCAGCAGCGAGCAGGAGCTTACCATGGAAGAGCAGGGGCTTTTCGAGGCGCTGCGTCTGTTGCGCAAACGACTGGCCGATGAAAGGGGCGTCCCACCCTACGTCATCTTTCCCGACAGCAGTTTACGTGCGATGGCATCCCAGCGGCCTCAGAGTAGTGCCCACTTCGCCCGCATTCCAGGCGTTGGCAGCAATAAGCTGACAGCCTATTATCTCCCTTTCACCCAGGCTATCGCGAACTATTGCCAGCAGCAGCATTTAGCGATGGAAATCACCAGTGCGGAGGCTGTAGATCAGCAAACAAGTAACGGGCATGCATCTTCTGGTGGGCCTCCCACGCGCACGGTCACGCTCAATCTCTATCGGCAGGGATATAGTATTGAAGAGATTGCGAACCAGCGTGGCCTCAAATCTACCACGATTGTCTCTCATCTGACAGAACTGCTCGAGAAGGGCGAATCGATTGAGATTGAAGGTCTTCTTACGCCGGGTCACTATGAGGTCATAGCGCAGGCATTGCAACAGGTAGGAGATGAGGCGCTCAAGCCAGTCAAAGATCTACTTGGCGACGAGTATGACTACGGTGAGATTCGTCTGGTGCGAGCGATAATGCGGCAGGCGCGTTGAAGGCTGAATAAAAAGCATAACTTTCCTGTTTGCTTGTTTTATCGCTGTCAGGTACACTATATCAGATAGATGACTGCTAAAGAAAAACGAGGGATACAAGAAACTTATGCGGATCAGTGAGCCAGCGGAATACGTCATCCTGGGACTCCTTATGGAGCGTCCCATGCATGGCTATGAGCTATTTCAGCATTTTGAGAAGGGCATCATGCACGAAATTGTGCATTTAGAAATGAGCCAGATGTATGCCTTTCTCAAAAAGCTGGAGCGCATGAATTACATTCTTGCGCAGGTAAAAACACAGGGCAATCGTCCGCCACGCCGAACCTATCAGATTACCGAATCTGGACGCAGCATCTTCCAGGCCTGGCTCACCCAGCCAGTAGAGAAGCCCCGCGATATCCGTCTGCTTTTCTTACTCAAGCTCTACTTTGTGCAGCGCCTCCTTCCCAATCATACCCCTCAGCTCATAGAGCAGCAAATTCAAGCCTGCCAGCGTTTCTTACGCCACCTCGAAACCAAATTGCCAGAGCACATTGAGAACAGTGATGAGGCCTTTTTTGCGCATGTCGTGCTAAGCAGCCGCATGCAACAGACCAACTCTCTCCTGGATTGGTTGCACGAGCTACAAAACGAGCTGGCAGGAAAAACGCACATCTGAATCAGAAAACATAAGAGAGCAGTTATAAGATAGTTAGGATCTGTTAAGACTTGCTAAATGCGGACGTTTCTGCAAAACGATTCCGATAGGTAATCCGTGTCATTATGTAGAAGCATTACAAAGATACAATTTTTACTGAATTAAACATATTCGTATGGATTACACAATTCGTACAAAAGGAGGAAGATAGAATGGCAACAGTGATTCTTGCAGCAGCATTACAACCTGGTGGTCTTCTGGCCTGGCTGATCGTTGGCCTGCTCGCTGGCTTCCTGGCAAGCGCCGTTATGCGTGGTGGTGGTTACGGTTTTCTTGGCGATATAGTTGTGGGTATCGTGGGTGCGTTTATCGGTGGTCTGCTGGCAGATGTTCTCGCGCCTAATGCGAACTTTGGCTTCTGGGGAAGCGTCCTCGTCGCCTTTATTGGTGCCTGTGTGTTAATCGCGATCTTGCGTGCAGTTAGTGGCGGTCGTAGAGCGCTTTAATATTGAGCTGATGTTTAGCGTATTGAGAAAAGCCGGGGCTAGCTATGTTGGAATAGCTGGTTCCGGCTTTTCAGTATCTCTACGCTAAAATAGTTAGTATGCTATGCTGGAGTGGTCAGAAGTAGCTTAAAGCGTGGATTGTAGCTTTTGTCGCAATGGCTACAGGAGACAGCCTGCGAATATTTGCGGGTGCGAGGATAGGTTTTACCGCAATTGGGGCATTGATAGTGGTAGCGAATGGGACGCACGGCGCGGCGAGCCTGTTCGCGTCTGCTGCTCTCTTCGCGCAGAAGTGCGCGTAGTTCTTCCAGGCCATAGCCAGTAATCGCCGCCTCATCGGCGGCAATCGAATCATAGCCATGATGGCGATGGCGGCGTGGCGTCCCATTGAAACGATCTGCGAGGTGAATAAGCTCGTGCGCAATGGTTACTTCAATTGATTGTGGCTGCATACCCGGTTCGATGAATATCAGATGGCGATGGACCATAAACGCGACCAGATGCGGCTCGCGCTGGAGACGTGCTAATGAGAACGAGGCGGGTGGAAGGTAGCAATAACAGCCCAGCGTCATAGAATTGAGGCGCTTCCCCGTCCAGCGCGTATACTCGGCGCGATCCTGAGTAATTGCCAGAAGGCGCAGCTCCGTCTCTGGTAGATTGAGTTTCTGCCAGTAATGTGTCAGCCAATGTTGGAGTGTTGTATGATCACCATGAATAACAGGCAGCTCAGCCTGAGGAGGCGGAGCTGGCGGATTTTTTCTTTTTATATTTGTAGCAGTTGCCATGATCCTCGCTCTCGTAGAGGCACGACAGGAACACCTTTCAGACCGTTTTGTCTTTACATAGAACTTTTCCAGTATAACAAGCGGAACAGGGAGATGCAAGAGGCCTACTCTTCTAATTGCACAGCCAGCAAGATCCCCTCCATAAAGAGTAACAGAGCAATCATGACTAGAGTATAACTGATGCCTTGCAAAAGTGTACAGAGAAACGCACAACCAAGCAGTCCAAGCAATACTTTACGCGTCCAGGGAGGGGCCGGGCGCTTGAGCCAGAAAAGCGAGATCAGCGCCGTCAGCGCCAATCCGAAAGCAATGAATGGGGAGGGCAGCGTCAGACTGATCTGCCAGTGCTGTACCGCCTGCAAGGGTGAGCCGTCAGCAGGGCTTCGCAACAGTAGTAGTGCACAGGCCAGCGCATCGATCTGCACAACCAGCCGTTCAACGCGCCCGAAAGCACGTGTAATGCGGACGAGTGCCAGGAGAGTTGCCACGAATAACAGGGCTAATATAAGCTGACCAAGCGTGAATGGACCCGGAGAAAAACGGAGCAACGAAGTACTTTTGCCAAAGAACCAGTAGAGAAGCAGGCATGTCAGCGTTACAGCCAGGAGCAGGCCGTGTTCCAGGCGAAGTAGCAATCGTCTGGCCACTATCCAGAATCGTTGCTGGTGGCCAAAAAATTGCTGCAAAAGGGCAACGCGACCAAGCATATAGACCAGACAGAGCATCCCGACCAGACAAAATGCGCAGATCACCACAAACATCAACCCCTGCGCGAGCAGCTTATTATAGGCTGCTGTATAAAATTGCGGCTGATTCATCGTTACAAGGCTGGATGAGAGCAGGACAGCAGGTCCGCGATTTTGTGTGAGCAGGTGCGTGGCTCGATCCCAGGCAGTATTCTGGAGTAGAGCACAGGTGAGCGAGACCAGGAAAATTGCCCCATGATCCAGCCAGTTAAAGCGCCGAACCAGACGTGTGCCTAGCAAAATGGTGATCGCGAAGAGAGCACAGGCCAGTACTTGCGCCAGATTCAAGAGGCTGGCAATGGGAAAAGACAGAGGTGAGACCTGAGAAAAAAACGGTGGCAGCTTGAGAGAATCGCCGAGAAAATTTTGCAATCCCGCTGCCGTCAGAGCAAGTACCACCAGAGGTACCCGCGCCAGACGGGCCGAGCGCTGAGCGGGCCGAAAAAAAAGCCAGCCCAGCGTCAAAAGCGTCGGACCTGCGGCCAGCAGAATATTCAATGAGACGATATCCAGGGGATCGAGCGGAAACGACTGGAGCAACGTCACAACCAGGGGCGCATGGGCAATCTCTTGCAGACCGAACGTATATTGCAGACCGATACAGATGCAGGAGACCACGCACAGCAGAACCCTCTCACCCCAGGTAAACGGACGTTGTAAGCGCAGAGCCGTCGCCAGAGCAATCCCTCCCAGAACACCCACCAGAATATCGTTTATCACCAGCGCAATTGTCCCTGATAGTGCAAGCTCTTGCAAACCAAAGCTATATTGCAATACCGCATAGACCGTAATCGTAAAAGCCATCGAAAGATGATCGGCCCAGGCGAAACGCGCGTACGGACGCAGAAACGAAAGAAGCGCCAGTCCGAGCAGTATCCCGCACACCAGATGATTGAGCGTCAACAGATGGAGCGCAGATTGCACAACTGGAAGCGATAATAAAGCCAGGGCCAGTAATGAAAGCGCAAGCATCGTCGCAATAAGAATCGTTTTCGTGCGTGCGTGGCGTATCCGTGCGCAGGTAAAGACGCCTCCCAGAAAGAAAAGCAAAAAAGAGCAGAGACAGAAAGCGACAAACGGCGGTGCACCCTTCGCCTCATTGAGCTGATAGAAACACCATCCACCCAGTAAGAGCGGCAGCAGCAGAAAAAGCAGCACAAAATACGGCGTCCAGATCGGCGAAGTCATAACGCGAGCGAATATGAGCGTCTGACCATCATCCTTTTGCGCGAGACGCCGAAAAAAGTTATCGCCAATTTCACGCATGCGCTGAAGCACGGGCAGCACGAATAAGAGCAGCCAGGCCTCAATCTGCCCATAGATCAGGGCCAGAAAAGGGATCAATACCAGAGCACACCAGTTGCCAGCAGGACCGGGCAACACATTAAAACGTATCAGCCACTGGCGCGATAGAGCCGCACGGGCCGTCTTTGTATCATAAAAGTGTCCGCTATTCATCCGTATAAACGGGAGCGTTTTACTTCTACGTATGGCCGTGCTATTCGTCGAGGCCGTCGTCCATTGCTCAATCGCCTGCAAAAGCTGACGTACCTGAGCCGCGCTCTGTGGACGTTGCTCCTCACGCGTCGCCACAAGCCAGAGGATGAGCTTATTGAGATCGCCCGGCACCTGTTGATTAAACTCCATCGTCGGCGAAAAATCGAAAAGCGTCGGCTTATTGGAGCGAGGATTCTTGCCCGTCAGACTATAATGCAGCGTGGCCCCAAGGCTATAGAGATCGGAACGTGGGCTCGTCTGACCGGTGCCAAACTGTTCCGGGGGACAGAAACCTTCAGAGCCCAACGGTATCGTATCCTGCTGCTTGCCCTGCGTAAAGTGACGAGCGATACCAAAGTCGATGAGATAGACTTCGCCCTGAGCCGTTACCATCACATTCGAGGGTTTTAAATCGCGA
Source organism: Ktedonobacteraceae bacterium (assembly GCA_035493895.1). Taxonomy (GTDB): domain Bacteria; phylum Chloroflexota; class Ktedonobacteria; order Ktedonobacterales; family Ktedonobacteraceae; genus DATJHM01. The sequence continues at coordinate 92,452 of DATJHM010000106.1, read as the reverse complement.
AAGATAACCGGCGGCGATTGCGTATGAAGATAGTCCAGAACAGTGCAGAGTTGGATTGCGTAGCGCAAAATCTGCTCAACCGGCAACTGATGCTCCGGGCTTTCCGTTAACAGTTGCAAGAGCGTCTTGCCATCGATAAAATCCATCACCAGATAAGAGCGGCCCGATTCAGCGAACGAATCGAGCACACGAGGTAGATTGGGATGAGACAGCTTGCCCAGGATCTCTGCCTCCAGACGAAAGCGTTCCTGAGCCTCACCCAGCTTATCGAGGCTCAGATGAGCCTGGCTCATCTCTTTAATTGCCACCAGGCGATTATCAACCTGCGTATCGGTAGCCTTATAGACGCAACCCATGCCGCCCCGGCCAGCCAGACCGACAATCATATAGCGCCCCCCAAGCATAGATTGAGGAGCAAGGCGTCCTGTGTGATTTGAAAGCACCATAGAAATCTCACCTCCCTTGCCAACAGCCCAACAACGGTGCCATTTCCGGCCCAACCACTTCCATTAATTTCTATTACTTTACAGGTAAGTATAGTAGAAAAAACAGAAACGGGTCAATGGGGAGTTGCGGCACATGCCCTTTAGTAATGTAATATATGTCCTACTTTAATTATACCTAAAAAACGTAATTCGGTGAGAAAGTTGCTCGAAAAAGGAAAAGCCGGTAGAGAATTTCCGCAAGAGGGAACCAGATGGTTGATATAGCTTGACACCTTTCCTGAACAAGCGTAAGATGAATAGAAGAATCTTACACACCTCCTGTATCCGTAAGGAGACGTTCGTATGTCATTTCAAATCTGTATCAAGACAGGCAAGTCGTTGCAGCAGCTCGCCATGGAGATACGCGAACTCTTCTCATTGCCTCCGTTTGCACAGAACACCTTTTCAGGCGAGCCCTACTGCCAGTTTGAAATGTTAGGTATGCTCGTACTCATCCACCCGGCGGACCCAGAGGACCGTGAACCTGAAGTCATGGACTACGCATATTGTTTTGACTTACAGCTGTCCTTCACCGATCATACGCTCGATACTGATGAGATGGAGTATTGTCTGCAACCCTACTATGCAGAGCTGCTGGCCTTTCGTCTCGGTGTAGAAACTGCCTGCCACGAAAAGAAACAAATAGGTCATCACTGGCAGATACGTTACAACTTTTATCAGAAAAACCCTAAATGGAAAGAAACTGTTCTTTTTGGAGAAGAGGGCTGGGAGCCAGCAGTGATCACTGGTCCACCAACCCCCTGGCGTAGTATGAATCTGATATTTTAAATCGGTATAGATAGCTTACTTTAAATATTAGCGACTAACAATCTATCTCTCAGGAAACCTGGACGTGTTCACGTTATTTGCAGACAGACGAACAGTGATCACGTCCTCTTAGCATGGTTTCCGTCACGCTATTTCAGCCGGTATTGACGAACCGCCTCCACAATAAGCCCATGTTCAGCCTGCTTGATACGCTCGTGCAAGTTATCTGCGGTATCATCCGGCAGGATTGCGACTTCAGCATGACTGATCGCAGGCCCGGCATCAACTTCGGGGATGACATAATGCACGGTACTTCCCGTCACGCTGATCCCCGCAGCCAGCGCAGCCTCGACGACATGCAGGCCACGAAAGACCGGGATAACCGTTCCATTGCTTGTAGTATAAGTATTCCCCTGTCCACTGTCAGGCAACAGGGCAGGATGCAGATTGATAATGCGCCGGGGGAACTGGCTACTAAATTCAGGCGTGAAGATACGCATCCAGCCAGCAAGTACAATCAGATCGATCTGGAACAACTCGATAAGGCTGGCGAGCTTCCGTTCGGCCTCGACACGCTGCTTCCACGGGAGATAGACCGCTGGAATGCGCGCGTTGAGCGCTCGCTGCAAGCCCTGCGCCTCGGCTCGATTACAGACGACCAGCGCCAGCTCGACGCCCGGCAATTGCTCTTGCTCCCTGGCATCGATCAAGGCTTGCAGATTGCTCCCGCTGCCTGAGACTAATACGGCGACACGTAACGTTTTTTTCTCTATCTGTTCTACTTCCATCATCCTACTCTTATTTTAAACCTCTCCAGGCGATATCTTTACGGTACTGCATGCCCTCGAAGGAGATCAATGACGCTCCCTCATACGCTCGCTGAACGGCTTCTTGTAAGGTTGCGCCTCTGGCTACAACGCTGAGCACACGACCACCAGCCGTCACCAGTTGCCCATTGACAAGGGCCGTACCAGCATGGAAGACCTGAACCTGATCCAGCTTGCTAGCCTCTTCGATGCCACTGATAGGCAAACCCTTTGGATAGCTGCCCGGATAGCCAGCAGAAGCCAGAGCTACGCTGACCGCATAGCCGGGATGCCAGAGCGAGTCTGGAGCTGGTCGCTGCTGCGGAAACTGCAACAGGTCGAGCAGGTCCGCGTGCAGCAATAGCATCAACGCCTGAGTCTCGGGATCGCCCATGCGCGTATTATGCTCGATCACCATTGGTCCCTGCTCGGTGAGCATAATATTGGAGTAAAGAATGCCCTTAAAATGAATGCCGCGCTCTTTCATAGCCTTGAGCGTGGGCGCGATGATCAGCTCTTGAACCTGGCGTTCCTGCTCAGCCGTGACAAAGGGGAGCGGAGTATAGGCCCCCATGCCGCCAGTATTCAATCCCTGGTCATGATCAAGGGCACGCTTATGATCCTGCGAAAGGGTCAGAGGGAGAAAGTCGGTGCCATCGCAGATAGCATGCGAACCAATCTCGTTCCCCTGCAAGTAGTCCTCAACCACGACCGTATCACCGGCCACACCAAAGATACGATCCTGCATCATCTCGCGGAGCGCCGTTCGGGCCGTTTCGATATCAAGAGCGACGATGGCACCTTTGCCAAGTGCATTGCCATCGGCCTTAATCACAACTGGAGCGCCGTGGGCCTCCAGATAGTCCCGGGCAGCTTGATAGTTTGTAAACGTCTGATGGCTGGCTGTAGGGATGCCAAAGCTCGTCATCAGCTCTTTCGCAAAAGCTTTGCTCCCTTCAAGCTGCGCGCCAGCCTGATTGGGTCCAAAGATAGGTAAACCACGCTGCTCGAAGAGGTCAACAACGCCTTCGATCAGGGGTACCTCTGGACCAACCACAGTCAGGTCGATCTGGCTCTTTTCAGCAAAGTCAGCCAGTTCGTTGAGCTTCGTCACAGCGATAGGCACACACTGGGCGTACGGCAGCATGCCAGGATTGCCCGGTGCAGCATATAGTTCGCTCACACGCAGGCTCTGAGCCAGCTTCCAGACCAGGGCATGCTCACGCGCCCCTGAACCAATTACCAATACACGCACGATGATAACCTCTTCTTATGGGCGGAGATAAATACCGCCTCTACGTTTCCTCGAGGGGTGGAGGCAAGCCCACCCCTATGTTGCGGGCGGCGATGATCGCCGCCTCTATGCCATTGCTTTGCCGCCGGTTCTACGCGGGGTCAGTTGAATGGGGCGAGCGGTACGATTGATTTCAGCATGGGGATCGAAGGGATAGCCCTGCGTCTCCATACAGCCATAACAGAATTCGCTGTGCAGCAGATTGAGAGCGGTTTCGTCATCAGGTGTGGGCATGTCTCCCTGGGCGGTATGGATCGCCCGACCGAGACCAGCCATGCTGAGATATCCCAGGCTATCAACACCGATGTAGTCGGCAACCTCCTGCTGTGTGCGGCCTGCGGCAATCAGTTCTTTCTCGCGCGGAATGTCGATACCGAAATAACAGGGATAGCGCAGTGGAGGTGAACTGGAACGCAGATGGATCTCTTTAGCCCCCTGGTTGCGCAGAGCCGAGACCAGACGTTTCATCGTATTACCACGCACAATCGAGTCATCGACAATAATCAGACGTGCACCATCGATCTTAGGTCGGACGAAGTTAAACTTCAGATCGACCTCCAACTGCCTCAGGCGCTGGTCCGGTTTGATAAAAGTGCGATCGCTATAGCGATTCTTGATGATGGCTTGACTATAAGTAATACCGGAGACAGCCGCGTAACCCAATGCAGAAGGGATCGAGGAGTCGGGCACAGGCACCACCAGATCGGCCTCCACAGGAAACTCGCGGGCCAGCTCGCGACCAAGCGCCTCGCGAACCAGGTAGGTATAACGGTCATTGATGGCGCTTGTCGCATCAGAGAAATAAATATACTCAAAGACACAGAGGGACTGGCGCGGATTCTTGACCAGGATCTCTGAGCGCATGCCGGTCTCATCAATAGTGATCAGTTCGCCCGGCTCAACGCCACGAACGTAGGTTGCCCCGGTGCGATCCAGAGCGCAGGACTCTGACGCCACAATCCAGCTATTGCCGATCTTACCGATACACAAAGGACGCATTCCCCAGGGATCGCGCATCGCATAGAGCTTCCCTTCCGCCAGAATCACCAGACTATAGGAGCCGCGCAAGCTGGGAAAGGTCTCGATCATACGTTCACGAAACGTCTGACCTTCTGCGTTCAGCAAAAGCAGCGCCATAGCCTCGCTATCGGTGGTAGAGCTCAACGTCTCCTGCGGAAATTGCGCGCGTAAGGCCGGTCCATTGGTCAGATCGCCGTTATGGGCCACGGCAATAGAATGGTATTGGTCATGAGAACCGACGACAAAAGGGCCAGCATTCTCTACGCAGCTCGAACCAGTTGTGGAATAACGCACATGTCCGATGCCACAATGCGTGGCTGGAAGTGACATCCCTGAGTCATTAAAAACGTCACGAACCTTGCCCATGTCGACGCGATGGGCAATATCGCCCTGAGCGTCATACACAGCCATCCCCGCACTCTCCTGCCCACGATGTTGCAAGGCGGTGAGTGCTAGTGTGATGTATCTACGCACATCCAGATTCTCATCATTAGGATGTGCGTAGATACCAACTACTCCGCAAGCATCGTGCAGTCGTTCCATGCCTCTACTCCTTCTATCTCTAAAATGGTGTGTTGGAAATGAAAAAAGTTTGCAATCTCTATAGATATATACAAATTATATAAGTGTACACCGGAAACAATACACACGGTATGTCTCGAACGGGCGGAGATAAACCCCGAACGGGCGGAGATAAACCCCGCCCCTACAGTTTGCCGGTGAGATCAGCGACCAGCGCGTAGCGATCGGCGACGGCTTGCAGGTCTGCGGCGGTAACATTCGTTAAGTTGCGATATACCTGCTTGTCGAGCATACGCGACTTATCGCCACCGGGCCAGAGACGCCAGCTATCGTTATCGATGACATCGGCGACCTGTAGCTTCCCTTCGGTATCACGACCAAATTCGATTTTCAAATCGACCAGCGTGACCTCCAGTTTTGCCCAGGCCTGCTCTAAAACGGCAAAGACACGACGTCCCTCGTCCGCCATCCAGGCAATTTCTTCCTTGCTCACCATTTCTAGCTGCAAGATATCATCTTCCCAGACCTGCGGATCATGGCGTGCATCATCCTTCAGGAACGTTTCAACCAGAACCGGATCAAAGCGCGTTCCCTCTGCCACTTCGGGATGTCGCTTCAGGTAAGAGCCCGTCGCGATCCTGCGCTGTACCTGCTCGATAGGCAACATCGTACAACGTTTGACGACCAGCGTAACATCATCGATACGCTCCACAAAATGCGTGGCGATATGATGAGCATTGAGTAGTTGGAAAATGTTGGCCGTCGTAATCGTACTCCAGCGCGATTTTCCCTCAATCTCATTGTGTCGAGCGCCGTCACCTGCCGTGATCTGATCTTTACCGATCATATACACCAGACGTTCGTCAGCAGGATAGGCGTACAGGCGCTTGGTCTTCCCCTCGGCAAGCAAGGGACCAAATGTGGACATCTATTTCACAGCCTCTCACTTTTCACGTTCGTGCTGAAAAAACAACTCAACAGCACAGAACGTAGACAGGACGATAAATCGTCCTGTTCGCAATCGGGCGATAAATCGTCCTCTCTACAGTAATTACTTCTAGAACTCAACTACGACGCCTTCGCCCTCTGTGATGCGGCCTACCGAAAGTAACTCCGGCAGAATACAGCGGGCTTCCAGGGCACTCTTAGGCGAGAGCACGATCACCATACCGACGCCCATATTGAGCGAGCGATACAGTTCCTCCTGGCTCAAGTTGCCCAGACGCGCTAACAATGAAAAAAGAGGTGGGACCTCCCAGGCGCTGGTCTCTATGACAGCCTGAGTGCCTGCGGGCAAGATCCGTGAGATATTGCCCTCAAAGCCTCCGCCTGTAATATGGGCCAGACCCTTTATCTCGCGCCCCCGGTCAGCCAGATAGCTGCGCAATTGATTGATTTCTTGCAGATAGCTGCGATGTGGGCGAAGCAGGGCATCTGCCAGGGACTCTCCCAATTCGGGGAACACCGTCTCAAGCGAATAAGGCGCAAAGACACGACGAGCAAGCGAATATCCATTGGTATGCAGACCAGTGGAAGGCAGGCCAAGCAGGACATCGCCAGGGCGAATGTTCCGTCCATTGATGACCTCTTCCTGCTCAAGCACGCCGACAATAGTCCCGGCCAGATCGAAGGCTTCAGGCATATAGACATCCGGCATCTCGGCTGTCTCTCCACCAAGCAGAGCACAACCAGCCGCTTTACACGCCTCCGCCACACTCTGGACAATCGTCGCGGCCTGGACAGGGTCCAGTTTGCCCATGGCGATATAGTCCATGAAGAAGAGCGGCTTCGCGCCTTGCGTCAGTAGATCGTTGACCGAGTGATTAACCAGATCGTGTCCGATAGTCTCGAAGCGGTTGGCCTTTATCGCGAGCAGTGTCTTTGTGCCAACGCCATCAGTTGATGCGACCAGAGCTGGCTGCCGCAGCTTCTTAATTTGCTGGGCATCGAAGACACCTGCAAAGGCCCCCATACCATCCAGCACCTCAGGACCCTGCGAGGCACGTACGGCATCTTTCATCAGGTGTTTGGCCTGATCGGCGGCAGCGATATTGACACCGCTCGCCGCGTACGTCGTTGCCAGCGCTTCGGTCGTGATGACTGGCGATGGCGGGAGCGTGTCCGTGGTCGCAGTAGTGACTTCGGTAGATATAGTAGACAACGCAGAACCTTGCTGACCAAGAGAACTGGCATAGGCAAAGGCATTCTTAAAGATAAGCAAGCCGTCGCCCTCACCCTGGACAGCTCGACGCTGGGGGTGTTGCAATCCCTGGACATAGCGCTCGGGATGAGGCATCATGCCAAGGACATTGCCACGCACATTGCAGACAGCAGCGACATTGGCAACGGAACCATTCGGGTTATCAGGATAGGCCACCTCATGCCGACCATGGAGTGCTGCGGTTGCATAGACAGTTGAGTTGGCAAAGGCCAGGGGTACCTGCCCGCGCTCTAGCAGAGTGCTAATATCATCGGCCAGCACAAACTGTCCCTCGCCATGTGCCACGGGCAATTCAATGGGACGTTCGATGCCACGCGTGAAAATACAGGGACTTGGCTGCGAGGCCAGGGTTACCCAACGACACTCAAACTGGCCCGAGACATTGTCGGTCAGCGTTGCACGAAGCTCAATGCCCGGCAACAAGCCTGCATGTACCAGCACCTGAAAGCCGTTGCAGATACCCAGGACAGGGCGACCCTCATCGACAAACTGACGGAGTTGCGCACCCAGATTGACCGTCAAATTTTTTGCCAGCAGCTTACCTGCACCCAGGTCATCACCATAAGAGAAGCCACCGGGGATTGCCAGAAACTGGTAATCAAGCAGACTGTCCGGACATTTCAGCAACTGATTAATATGTATCAGATCGGTCTCAAAGCCAGCCAGGCGGCAAGCCTGAGCCGTCTCACGATCACAGTTAATGCCTGGAGCACGCAATACCAGGGCGCGCATCATACCTGACCACCTTTCCATGCTTCTTGCAACTCATCCACGCTCACATTGATCAGTTCCTCGCTACCAGCACGAACTGTGAAGCGAGAAGTATGCGTCACTGTCCCGAGATAAGTGATATCTTCGACGCCATTTGAGCGCATATGCTGCTCGAAGGCTCCGAGTTGCTCGGGCGTAATCTCTACGATAAAGCGCGACTGTGACTCACTAAACAGGCGAACGATATCCAGCACTTCTGTCTGCAAGCGGCCTTCTCCGGGCTGCGCATAGACTGGCAGCTCAGCGATATCAAGAGTGACCCCTTGCAGACTGGCCAGGGACATCTCAGCCACGGCCAACGCCAGACCGCCCTCAGAGAGATCATGGCAGGAGCTAACCAGACCGTTGCGAATAGCTGCGCCCAGTGCCTGCATCGTTTTGCGCGCATGGGGAATATCGACCTGAGGCACACTTGTCCGTGGGAAGAACTGCTGAAAAGAGCTTTGCTCGACAACCTCGGCATAGTGTGAGCCCGCCAGCTCATTGCGCGTCCGGCCAATGAGATAGAGCAGATTGCCCGGCGTTTTCAGCGCCATGTCAACGGTCTGCGCCGCATTCTCAATCACACCGACCGCCGAGATGACCAGCGTCGGAATGACAGGCAGGCGGCGACCATCGGCACGATATTCATTATTCAGACTGTCCTTACCCGAGATGAACGGCGTTTTGAAGCCGACCGAGGCATCATAGCAACCCTTGACGGCACGCACCAGGCCACCCAGTTGCGCGGGATCAGTGGGATTCCCCCAGCAAAAGTTGTCCAGAATCGCGGCATGGTTGACATCGCCACCAACGGCGGTCAGATTGCGCAGTGCCTCATCAATGGCGTTGACAGCCATATGATAGGGGTCAATCGTGCCATAGAGCGGGTTGACGCCATTGGACAGCACCACGCCAGCCTGACTCGGCCTGTCCAGGATAGGTTGTAAGACAGCAGCATCGCCCGGGCCATTGCCAGCGCGTCCGACCAGCGGCTTGCCAACAGTCGCACCCAGCACCTCATGATCATAGCGACGAACAACATCCTCTTTTGAAGCAATCGAGGGATGGCGCAGCAAGGCCAGCAATGTCGGTTCAAGCGAAGAATGAATGCTTTTATTGAGGGTTTCGTCTGTAGTGGTTTGAGTCAGTGGCGGGACAGAAGGAGATTGCCAGTAGGCTTCAAGCGTGCGATTGGGTCGGCCATCGTGCAGGAATTCCATGGCGATATCGGCAACAACCTGATCTTGATAGAGGACCGTCAGACGCTTGTTATCGGTAAACGTGCCCAGGATACTCGCCTCGACCTCTTCAATCGCGCAGATCTCCAGCAGCTCGTCCAGCTTGTCCGGGGGGACAGCCAGCACCATACGTTCCTGCGCCTCCGACAGCCAGATCTCCCATGGCTTCAAACCCTGGTACTTCAGAGGGGCAGCTGCCAGCTCAACGCGTACACCGGATTTCTCGCCCATCTCGCCAACTGCCGAGGAGAAGCCGCCCGCGCCACAATCGGTAATTGCATGGTAGAGTTGGCGGTCACGAGCCTGAATAATGACATCCGTGACCTTCTTCTCCGTGACAGGTGCGCCGATCTGCACCGCGCTCCCGGCCTGGGCATTGAGCTCACTGCTCATCTCGCCCGACGAAAAGGTCGCGCCGTGAATACCATCGCGACCAGTGCGTCCACCGAGCACAACGATTTTATCGCCCGCCTGCACCTCATGGCGATGGCTCCCATGAGGCAGAATCCCCAGACAGCCACAAAAGACCAGCGGATTATAAAGATAGCCCGCATGGTACAGAATCGCGCCATTGACCGTTGGAATGCCCATCTTATTGCCGTAGTCGCGTACGCCGTTGACCACGCCATTTGCGATACGCCTGGGCGAGAGCACGCCAGCGGGGAGTTCATCTTCCGGAGTCTCCAGAGGGCCAAAGCAGAGAATATCCGTACAGGCAATAGGCAGAGCGGAGACGCCGACAACGTCGCGGATCACGCCGCCAACGCCGGTATTTGCGCCACCAAACGGCTCAATTGCCGAGGGATGATTGTGGGTCTCGACTTTAAAGGCCACATCTTGATCTGCCGTAAAACGGATAATGCCAGCGTTATCGCTAAAGGCCGAGACCAGCCAGTCCGGGCGAATCTCATCTGTAGCGCGCATAATATAGCGTTTCAGCAGGCCCTGAATTGTTTCTTCGGTCTGCATCTGGCCCTGGCTGTCGATTTCGCGATAGTTCACCGTAGCGCGAAACGTCTTATGTGAACAATGTTCCGACCATGTCTGAGCCAGTGTCTCCAGCTCAACATCAGTCGGCTCGCGTCCCTGCTCGCGGAAGTGCTGCTGAATTGTGCGCATCTCATCGAGGTTGAGGGCCAGCAGACCGCTGCGGCTCACCTCCAATAGTTGCGCATCATTCATCTTTGCAATCGGGATCGTACGCACAATCTCATGCAGCACGACCGGCTCATCCGCAAGAGAGTTGCTACTGGCAGGAGCAAGTGTCGTCTCTTGCTTCTGAAGTTGATATTGCTGAATTACTGGATTGTAGAGCAGAGCCTGAGTGATCGTCTGTGTATCTGAATCGCTCAGGCGCTGATCGAGAATATAGCGCCGTCCAGTCTCCACATGCTCAAGGCCAGCGATACCCAGCATTTGAGCGCCCGTCAGTACACTCTCAGCCAGCGTGTCCGTCACCCCGGGCAAGAAAAACACGTCCACCACATGTCCCTGCGCCTCATTCAACGAGCGAGCGGATTCTTGTGCTTCAAAGACACGAGCCTGTTGAATGACCGTATCGACAAGAAGTTGCTGCGTCAATTGAGAGAGTTGGGAGAGAGAAAGGTCGCCTGAGAGGTGATAGAGTTGAGCCGTGCGGAGGTCGAGTGGGGTCGTATCGGATACAATCTCGGTAAGAGAAGGTAGATGCCTGGTAGATAAGTGTGATATATCTCGGGCAAGACGGTGAGCATGGACATCATGCTGCACCGAGGTAGCCCGTACCTCGATAAAATAATCTGTCACGTTCCTGATCCTGCTGGTTACAGCGTCACAAGTCAGTAAAAATACTGTGGCCTTGTCAAAAGGACAATGCTTGCTATCGCATACACGGTAAAGGGACAAGGGTATTGTAGCATCAATTGCCAGAAACTGGCAAATTACGCCGGGTGCCAGCTATGAATTTAGATGATGCCCTCTAGCTCATGCTTGGGGTCGCGCATCATCAGTTCGGAGATCGTGAGGCGAGGATCGAGATTTTCGAAGAGCACGGCACTGAGCTGCCTGGTAATCGGCATATCGACGCCGTATTTTTCGGCGAGGCGCAGGGCTGCGCGGGTAGTGGAGACGCCTTCGGCGACGCTTTTGGTGGATTGGAGGATGTCCGCGAGTTTTTCGCCTGCGGCAAGTCGACGGCCAAGCTGCTGGTTGCGGCTCATAGGGGTCGCACAGGTCGCGATCAGATCGCCGATGCCAGCAAGACCGGCGAACGTGAGCGGGTGCGCCCCGGCCGCTATCCCCAGGCGTGCAATTTCGGCCAGGCCACGCGTCATAAATGCCGCCTTCGCATTCTCACCGCAACCGATGCCATCATTAACGCCCGCACCAATCGCAATAATATTCTTCAAAGCTCCCCCCAGTTCAACCCCGACAACATCCTGCGAATTATAGACACGAAACGAGATGGTCGTTAGCAACTCGCGGCAACGGATCGCAACTTCATCGTTGTGTGCAGCGACGACAGCGGCAGTAGGCTTCCCTTCGGCAACTTCGCGTGAAAGATTGGGGCCGCTCAATACAGCCATCCTCTGTTCAGCGTTGGGAATCTCTTCGGCGATCACTTCAGTCATACGTTTAAGCGTCTCGATCTCGATACCCTTACTGGCACTGACCAGCAGTGTCTCGCGATCGAGAAAAGGTGCGAGCTGGCGCAGATTTTCGCGCAGGCGCTGAGAAGGCGTAACCAGGACCAGGAGCGTTTTGCCGCTCACGGCTTCGGCGATATTTGAGGTCACATGCAATGTTTCAGGAAAGTGAAAACCGGGCAGAAATTGGCGATTCTCGCGCTGTTCCTGCATCTCAATCGCCCGATTCGCCTGATGTTCCCAGAGCGTCGTCGCGATACCTTTTTTTGCCAGTAATAGAGCCAGGGTGGTTCCCCATGCTCCACTCCCAATAACGCCTGCGGCTACCATACCTCTCTCCTGCTGCTGTTGTCAGCTACATTTCTCTTTTCCGGGCTATTGTAACACAGGAGAGAGGAAAGCAGTTAGCCAGTAGCCCACCGGGGTTATTTGCCGTTATTGGCCCGCCGGGCTTCACGCAACAAGATCTGCATCATATCCTCGGCCGTTTGCCTTTGTACATCAGGAAGCTCGAGATAGGTCTCGATAAGCGATTGCAAACGTTTGCCCTCAACGTCTTTTTTATGAGCGAGCGCAATCAATACACTGACAGGTTCTCCAAGAAAAAATGCCAGCTTGCGGCAACTTTCCAGATTCGGACGCGTGCCATTGAGGTACGCGTGCAATGTCTGAGGAGTCAGGCCACAACTGCGAGCGAGCGCAGTAATCGAGAGATTACGCGCTTGCATTGCCTGAACAAGGAAGTCTGCCAGGGTTGCAGGCTGCTGTTCGTATTTGTGCTCTCTTATGTACGCCATGTTAAAAATTGCTCAAAGTGAAAGTAACTATAACACATTCATCATACTTATTTTACACTATACGACAGGAAAAAAAGACTCACCTTTGTGCCTGTGGGCATAGATAAACAGCACCCACAGGTATGAAGTGAGCAACAATCAGCACCTGGTACCGGGGCCTTTCGCCAGGGAGCGAGTTGGGTAGAGAGAGTTCGCAGGTACAGTTCCGTTTCACTGCACCGTGCCACTACTGGTCCTTTGGCGATGGGATACTTTCCTGGCAATTGAGTAAAACGCAATCTATGCAATCATTGAGATTTGTGCAGGTGCAGTCCAGACCTCGTTCGAGCAGGAGTTGCATGGTTTTCGCCTGCATGATCAATGATTTTACTTCGCCAAGTTTCTGGTTCGCAAGCAATTGCCAGCGTTCGTTGAGAGGGAGTTGCTCAGCCTGTTCGTCGAAGAGGCGCAGGATCTCGCTCAGGGAGAAGCCGAGCTGGCGCGCAGTCTGGATAAAGGCGAGACGCTCGAGCACTTCTGGACCATACAGGCGGCGTCCACTACTTCTCTGCGCGGGAGGCAGCAGCTGGATGCTTTCATAATAACGAATTGCCGAGGCGCGAATGCCAGCTCGACGCGCCACTTCCCCGATTGTCAGCATCATAATTTTTTGCCCTATTGACTTAAAGTTCACTTGAAGTGTTATGCTCCATTCTAAGCTACCGGTGGCACTTCAGGCAAATGTATTGCGCAACATCGTGTTTGCGTGTTGACAAAAGGATCGGTTTTATGAGCACAGAGACTCAAGGGATAAGCAGTAGCAATCTGATTACGGTTGGTGACCAGAATTTTGCAGCGAACGTATTGCACGTTCCTGGGTTCGCGGTTGTAGATTTTAGTGCAGAATGGTGTCCGCCCTGTCGAGCGCTGGATCCGGTGTATGCCCGGCTCAGCACTGAATATGCGGGGAAAATGCGTTTTGCGCACTTTGATGTCGATGAAAATCCACAGATGTCTGCGCGTTACGGCATTCAGGCCATGCCAACGTTGATCTTTTTTAAAGATGGGGAAGAGGTTGAACGCATCGTTGGTCCCTATCCTGGCCGTTTGCGCGCACAGATTGAGCGTGTGTTAGCAAAATAGCAGGAGAGATCATAGCGAAGATATTCTTTCGGTCCAAATCCTGTAGAGGCGCTGCTTGTCTGCGCCCAACGCCGAATATGCATCAAGCGAAGAAAGGGTGAGGTATTCGAGATGACCGGTGGGGGACGTGGATCGGTATAAAACCCGATCCGGTGGGGGACACGGATCGGCATAAAGCCCGATCCCTACCTCTATGGTTCTTCGAGAAAATCGATCGCTTGATGCATATTAGGCACAGGCAAGCCGCGCCTATACGCGATCAGTCCTGGCCCTGATGACGCTGCTCGGCTGGGCTTTGATGCTCTTTCTCTGGATCTGAGCTGGCTCCGTAGACCTGTGGTTTCAAAATTCCCACATATGAGAGGTTGCGGTAGCGCTGGGCATAATCGAGACCATAGCCAACAACAAAGCGGTCAGGAATAACGAATCCCTGATAATCGACCTGGATATTCTTCTCACGTTCGCGCTCTTTATTGAGGAGCGTGCAGATGCGCAGGCTGAGGGGTCGGCGTCGGCGCAACAGATCGACCAGATAATGGAGTGTCAGCCCACTATCAATGATATCTTCGATAACGAGCAGGTGTTTTTGATCGATCGGCCCTTCCAGATCTTTGATGATACGCACAATACCGCTCGATTCGGTACTGTTTCCGTAGCTGGCAACGGCCATATAATCGATCTCTAAAGGGAGATCAATGGCGCGAGCAAGATCGGCAATAAAGGGGACAGCCCCCTTGAGCGTCCCTAGCAAAAGCAGATTCTTGCCACGGTAATCTCTGGTGATCTGCTCGCCCAGTTCGACAGTACGGCGATGCAACTGTTCTTCCGAAATAAGGATCTCAGCAATGTCTTTATGCATGTATACCTCACATGTAATCTGAAATAAAAAATAAAAATGTGCTTGCGATGGCGTCACAGTGAAAAACGAGAAGCGGGATGAACTAAACCGTATTGCTACGGATAACGTTCAATGACGCAGTTACATTTACGGTTGGTTTTTCAGGAGGAGACAGAGAATACGCTGCGTTTGAGGGGTCAGACGTACACGCTGATCCAGTGTGACACCACCCAGCCAGACACACTGCTGTTCCGGTTGCTCCTTAAAAAAGAGCGGCAGTTGTTCACGCTCGGCCCGCGAAATGCGCTTATCCACGAGCACGTCCTGCACTTTTTTCTCGTGCTGCATACCAAGAGGCTGCATACGATCCCCCGGTCGGCGTGTACGAACGCGAAACGTCTTTCCCACACTATCTCCATCGATATATACAACATAACGCGTGAAATGGAGGATACGCCACACCTCGTCCCAATCTTCGGCACGAAGCGCCTGTCGAACGCGCTCCGCCTCTGCTTCGTCCAGCCAGCGCGCTTCCGCAATCCAGCGCGTACCGGGAACGGCACACTCTCCAGGGATGGGCAGAAGTACGGCTTCATGCGTTTCTTGCGGAAGCGGTTCGGTCGTCTGCTGGTGCGTGAAGAAAAGCTCTTCGCGTCTACGCCTCATACGAAGCTGTCCGGGCAGATCCATAGATAGCTCCTCGCCGTTCCCTTCGTGCAAGAGGAATTGTTCCAGCAATTTAAAGTGCCGCAGTTCTAGCGGCGACTGGCCTCCGCTGAGCTGTGCGGTGACGCGTCTCAACAGATGGCGTTGCAGGCTGAGCGGTAGGGCAAGCAATGCATTGCGCCTCAGGCTGATCGCCTGATCGCTGGCAGAGATGACGACATGAGGCCAGTGCGCACTGACTTGCTCTTCGATCCAGGCATGATCGACCTCCATGACCTCAGCCGTACGCAACAACGTTGCACGTATGCCGGGATTGATCTGCTCCAGCAATGGCAACAGTTCATGGCGGATGCGATTGCGCAAAAAACGCGTATCGCTATTGCTGGCATCCTCTAAGGGAGTGAGCTGGTAACGTTGACAATAAGCGAGCGTGTCGGCCCGGCTAAGACAGAGTAGAGGGCGGATAATATCCTGCTGCCGTGGCTGAAGACCAATCTGGCTACTCAGACCACCACCGCGCAACCAGTGCAAAATCAACGTCTCGGCCTGATCGTCCTGCTGATGAGCCACGGCGATAGGCTGTCCCTGCGCCACCTCGCGTAAAAAGCGGTAGCGCGCCTGGCGAGCAGCGTCTTCTAGCGAGCGCTGTTCAGTGCGAGCCAGGGCGTAGACGTCACATGTCCCGGACGTATAGGGGAGCTGCCAGGATTGTGCGAGTCGGGCAACTGCCAGCGCATCCCGTTCGCTCGCCTCGCCCCGCAACTGATGATCGAGGTGGGCAACATGCAATGTGATATGCGGATAACGTTTCCCTGGTCCACAGAGTCGCATCAGCAGGTGTAGCAGGCAGAGAGAATCGGCCCCGCCCGAGACCGCAACCACGACGGTTCCCTGTACGGGGAAGAGTTGCTCTTGCGCAATAAAAGTTGCAACGGTTTCCAGAATAGTATCGGTCATCTCACCCCTTTCATCCCTGGATAGCGCGGGCAATCAGAAACGCCGCCGCAGCTGCGAGGCCGCCAATCAGGGCCGTCTGAAATGCGCCGCGTACGGGCTGTGTTCCAGTAAAAAGACCTTTGACGTAGCCGAAGATGAGAAGCGCAATCAGAGTAGCAATGACCGAAACCATCAGCGCAGTGCTGGCTGGCTGCAATAGCATATAGGGACTGAGCGGTATCAGGCCACCAACCACGTAAGAAATGGCAATCGTGAGCGCACTCGTCAGCGCACGACGCGGTTCAGGCTTCTCCAGGCCAAGCTCGAAGCGCATCATAAAATCGACCCATGCGTCTGGGCGCTGGCTCAGAGCCACCACCAGAGGTGCACTCTCCTCAGCCGTCAACCCATAACCCATAAAAATATCCCTGACCTCAGTTTTCTCCGCTTCAGTCTTCTCTTTTACCTCTAGCTGCTCACGCCTCAGCTCATTGCGATAGTGTTCCGCGTCACCCCGAGCAGCCAGGTAGCCTCCCAGGCCCATCGCAATAGAACCGGCGACAATCTCAGCCAGGCCAGCCGTAACGATAATCGCGGTCGAGCTTACTGCGCCGGAGAGGCCAGCAGCGAGTGCAAAAGGAACCGTCAAGCCATCCGACATCCCAATTACAATATCGCGCACAGTCTCGCCCGCAGTAAAATGTCGCTCAACATGTGGTGTTTGAGGCATATTCTTTCTCCTGGTTTGTATATGTACAGAACGAGAGGAAATTGACCTCCTTCTTTTCAGATAAAGCGTATGCCAGTAGTATCCCATGCCTTTGTAACATTTGCCAGCGTTTCTACGTCACAAACTATTGAGAGTAGAAAACAAATCTACACAGTTCAGGTTTGCATTTTCCAGCCTTTGTATGATACGATAATAGCTAATTATGATGCTATTGTCAGCTCCCAGGGGCAGAAAGTATACGCTTTGCGTTTGAAGTAAAACAAGAACGCACATTGGAAATAGCGGTATACATTTCATGCAGATAGGGATACATATGGGAGAGACAATACGCGCAACTTATTGGTTTGGTTCGCATGCTGTGCAAGGGTAGATGTTAAATTATGGCACTTCGCAAAATTATTACCACAGAAAATCCTATTCTACGCCAGAAGGCAAAGAAGGTACATCGTTTTGATCCATCATTGCAAAAGCTTGTCAATGATATGTTCGAAACGATGCATCAGGCTAATGGTGTGGGATTGGCTGCGCCTCAGATTGCGCAATCGATTCGTGTTTTTGTGGCCGAATATGAAGATCAAAAAGTTGCGGTGTTCAATCCAGAGATCATTAAGGCTGAAGGCGAGGAGCGAGGACCCGAGGGCTGTCTGAGCATTCCTGGTTACGTGGGCGAGAATATTCGTCGCGCCACAAAAGTTACAGTCAAGGGTCTGGATGTACGGGGCAAGCCGATCAAGATCACTGCCGAGGGCTGGTTTGCACGTATTCTGCAACATGAAATCGATCATCTTGATGGCATCCTCTTCCTGGATCGTCTGGATAGCCCGGACGATTTGCGCGAAGTGGGCGAAGAAGAGATCGAAGAAGAAGCTGTCATCGCAGAGTAATGTAGCGGCGGGGTTTATCTCCGCCCATTTATTTCCCACATCGCCGCCCATCCTCTTATAAGAGGCGGGGGTTATCTCCATCAACGTTAATGCCGACCATGGGCACAGACAAGCAGCGCCTCTACAATTTCATTCATCAACAAACTTATCTCCGCCCGACTAGCGAGCGGAGATTCACAATTACAGCCTACAATTTCTGCTGGCGACGAACCATAGTCTGACTATGTTTGCCAAGCGATTTATCACAATTTGAGCAAATGTAGAAGCCCTCTTCGCGATAGAACAACTCGGTGAGTGGGAAATGCAGATAGCAGAGCCCACAGCGGGTCGCGTCTTGCTGGCTTGCTATCTGGCGATCATGCTCAAATAGCTCATGTAATGATTCGATCAATTGTTCAAAATCGGATGAGCCGGTGCGACCTCTTTCAAGTCCACCTGGACTTAACGGCGGTAGCGCTCCGGTCATATTACCGTTACGTATCTCCCGTCGACTTGCAGACAAGTTGCTATTGCTCGCAGCACTGTTATCCGAACCCGATATATGACTATTGCTCAAAGCAAATTTCTCCTGAATGTCAGCCTATTTGCGTGACACTTCAGTTATTATATCCCTTGAGCTGTTTACAAATCAAGCAAACCTGGCTGCTAGCCAGCGACTATCTAGCAATGATACGCATTTTGATCCCATGCAGTGGAGCGCCAGTAACACCATAGTACTGGCGAATATCCTGCCCTTCGATCAGCTCGAGCTGATAGTTGCGCAACACATACGAAATGAGCGCCTTGATCTCTACCTGGGCAAAATTAATGCCGATACAGATACGTGGGCCTCCCCCAAAGCCAACGAGTGCATAGGGATTCTTCTTATGCTCCTCACGAGGAGGTGCGAAGCGATCAGGATCGAACTGCATCGGATTGGCCCAGATGCTCGGCAACATATGCGAGGTCACAATAGAATAGAAGGCTCTGCTGCCCGCAGGCACATGATAGCCCTGGAATTCAAAGTCCTCGATGACGCCACGCGGTCCATTCGCAACTGGCGGATACAGGCGTTCGGCCTCACTTAACGCATTCTCCAGCACCTTCATCTTCTTAATCTCTTCCAGATTTGGATCGACTTTATCCCCTAGCAACGCTTCCTGCTCTTGCAGAATACGCTGTGTATACTCAGGATGCTCTGTCAGCAGATACATCAACCAGGCAACCAGGCTGGTAGAGGTCTCATGTCCCGCAACCAGAAGGATATTCACATGGGCAATAATCTGCTCATCACTCATATGCCTGCCCTCGCCATCACGCGCCTGAACGAGCAGGCCAAAAATGTCATCCGTGGGATTGTTACGTCGCTCTTCAATCTTTGGACTCAGCAGTTCGTGCATCTGCGCATGAAACGTGTCCGTGCGCTGCTGAAACTCTTCCTCAGAGTTGGCAGGCGGTGCAACCAGGACATCCATAAAGACGGTGCGGAAGAGATCTACTTCAGGACCAGCCTTGAGCCCGGTCAACGCCTGCGCAGCGATATCGAAGGTGAGCTTACGCGCCGCATCGTAGATATCAATCTCACGTTCAGCAGCCCAGCTTGCAACGTGCTCGCGAATAAGGCGAGCCATCAATGGTAGATAGCGATCCATATAGCTAATAGTAAAAGCAGGATTCATCGTTTTGCGGTCCCGGTCATGCTCCTGACCATCCATGCTAAGAAGACCACGACCGAACATATCTACAACTGAGAAGATCGAACTCCAACCAATATAGTTGGAAAACTTCTGGCGCTGATTCACCAGCATAAAGCGATTTGCCTCCGGTCCCACCAGATAGAGCACTTCCTGACCGAAATAGGTTGAACGGAAGATCGGTCCATACTGCTCATAAGCTTCAGCGAGCAACTCGCCCAGATGGTGTTGGTAATCGTCAGGCATGGTGACATAGGGAATATCGGTATAAGTGCGAATCTGTGTCATACTATCTCTCTTTCTTTTACTTTTTGCAATCAATGATATCCTTCGTGTGAATGAGGTTCATTCATATTGGATAAAATATATACGCAGCATCCCAACCGTAGTTGTAGCAATCTTACGCGAGTTTTTCTATTGCTTATTTTCCTGCACGCAAAGAAGGGCCAAATAACAGGCGTTCGAATAGCTCGATAATAGACTCACGATACAATTCTTCCCGTTCGCCAGTTTCAACGCCAAAGCACTGGTGCACAACCGCATTGCCAAGCAGATTGAGAAGCAGAGCATACATTTCTGTATTGAACGGAGCTAGCTGTCCCCGCTCAACAGCGCGTTGCAAAACGGAAGCCAGCATCTGAGAAAACATCTCCGTCGAATGTTTATGCTGCAAAATTTCTTCCTGGGTGTGCATATCGATTTGCAATAGTGCCACCCTGCTTTTGTGCTCGCGACATACACGAAAAACCGCTTCCAGCATCATACGTGGCACCTGTTCAAAAGGCACCTCTGCCAGTACAGGATCTTGCAATACCTGGGCAATAAGCGCTTCAGTATCCAGGGCCACGGCAGTATACACATCATGCTTATTGCGAAAATAGAGATAGACCGTCCCAACAGCGATATGCGCAGCACGTGCGATATCGGCAATCGTGGTCTCCTCATAGCCCTTTTTCGTGAATAGCTCCCGAGCAGCGTCCAGAATTGCTTTCCGTTTTGAATGTGTTTCTTCCAATAGTTGTTCTGTCACAAACCTCTCCACTCTATGAATGAACCTCATTCATAGATGTAACATACTTCAGCCACGGTGTCAAGACATAGTATACATGTACGGGCAAACACAACATCAACGTACTTCGTTCTCGATAGCATTTTTCCACACAATATCTTAATGCAGATCTTATCTCGCCATACTATAATGTGAATACACAATGCGATACAATTGCCCTTATTTAAAGTTCGCACCTGTGAGGAGAAAAAAATCATGGATATACCACCGTTGCGTCTCTCAATAGATGCACAAACAGAATTACGCCTCCTTGAGGAAGAGGACGCATCAGAGATATTTGCTCTGGTCGAGCAGAACCGTGCACATCTGCGTACCTGGTTACCCTGGTTGGATCTCACCCTCTCCGTTCAAGATGAACTTAACTTTATCCGTCATACGAAACAACAACATGCACAGAGTCAGAGTCTGGCCTGCGCAATCATTCATAATGGACGCATTGCAGGCTCAATTGGCTATAATATCATCGATTGGCAGGACCGCAAAACCGAGATTGGCTACTGGCTGGGAACTGCCTTTGAGGGAAGGGGGCTGATGACCCAGGCCTGTGAAGAGATGATTCAGTTTGCCTTCGGTGTGCTGGAACTCAACAAAGTTGAGATTCATTGTGCAAGCGGCAATATGCGTAGCCGCGCAATCCCAGAGCGCTTACATTTTACACAAGAAGGCATCATCAGACAGGCGCAATGGCTCTACGACCATTATGTTGATCTGGTAACGTACGGTTTGCTTGCCAGTGAGTGGAAACGTTAGGCGCAGATAAACCGCGCCGTTACGAATTTGGATACGATAAAGGGATTGGATCGTATCGTATCCAATCCCCTTATCAAGCGCGTTTCGTGATTATTTTTTGGGTTCGAGGCGCAATTGAGCCATCAATTGCCCGTGTAAGTAGCCAGTAGTGGCACCACCTTCGCCAGGCACGGGTTCGATGGTCTCATCATTATTGACATCATCACCATTGAGCACGAAGCCTGCACGTTGCGTAATCTCTTTCGCCTGAGTATCCACGGCATTGTTCTGTAGAATGCTCAAAGCATCGCTATCAATATCTTTCAGCCAACCTGTAACATTGTCCATGCAGATCTGTACATGCTGAGAGTGGGTCTTAATTGTGGGCGTAGAGTCAGGGGCCTGGGCAGCAAAGCCTGCATGCGCTTTCGCGAGAGCAACATACCCATTGCCCGCACCACTCAGATCGAGCAAGCCAAAACCATCACCGGTACCAGCAATATTGGCACTGGTACACTCGAAGCTCAAGGGCTTATAATGTGGACCTTGACTGCCCTCGATAATGTCGAGGATGCTTTGTGCATAGCACTGCACGGCAGCGGTATTATGTTGATTATCCGCCACCTGTAAGGAGTTTGCCTGCGCGAAGAGCAGGCTTGCCTGCTCATGCAAGCCAACCAGCAACCCGACCTTGTGGGGTGTGGTGTCGAATTGATACAGCAGATGTCTGACATGCGTAAAAGCACCAACAGGCATACTGGCAGTGAGCACTATATTGCCTGTGATTGTCTTCGCTCCCTGCTTTTCCTGTGTGATGCGCAATTCAGTGCCCAGACTCAAAAGATTCAAATGGTGCGGATTGGTATAAGAGAGAGTGAAATCCTGCCCTTGAGACTGCAACACACCTAAGAGCGTAATTCTTTCACTCGCATCATCAACGAGCCAGGCATTATATTGAGATCCCGCAGGAGGCTTGGAGAGATTGGAAGTAGTGATTTTGACAGTATCAGTCGTCCCCTGCCCCCCGGTGCTATCACTGAAGAAAGCCGTGGCAAAAGAAGTGGGTGCGACAGCGGCACTGGTGGCAGCACTCGTGGAGCCCCCATGTGTAGAAGTTTTCCCAAGATTTTGTAAAAGCGTAACCAGAGCGCCGGAAGCTACAACCACCAGAAGAATCAGGATACCGATCATAAAAATAGTGCGTCGCGAAGTGCGCCGTTCTTCCGGGGGAGCAATTACAGGGGAAGAGGAACTTGGGACAGCGGGAAGACCAGCTTGAGCAGGGCCTTTAATATAGGGCGAATATGACCGTTCTTCTGGCGGTGTATTTACTTGCAACGTAGGTAGTAAAAAATCATTATCTCGTGATGGATACGCTGGACGCTCATCCGGCGTCACTTGCTGTGTTGCCTCAGCAACAGTAACCCCCTGTGCATATTGTGGGGCTATCTTGTGCCCGCAGTTGCCACAAAACAGAGCATCTTGATCAACCGGGGCATTACAATTTGGACAGTTCATGCTTTCTCTCCCCTTGCCCTGATGTACTCACGTATCATTATCGAGGCGATTTCGTCTGTAAACGGCTGCATCAGGTACTCTCGTATTTTATTCAGCAAACGCTGAAATTGCTTCCGTCCCACCATAGTATAACATGTCTATTTTCTTCTATATAGACGCAGTTCTATCATTTTTTGGTTGTGAATCATTACACAAAATTGAGGTAAAGAAACCCTGCGCTTTTGAAGCGCAGGGTTCATGCTATAGTTTTTCATCAGGAGGCTGTAATCAGATGGAAAACATTCGCCAACAGTTCCATACAGCCATGATAGAGAATAGTGATCAGCGCCAGGCAGGCCAGGACGATATGGATAGTGCGCCAGGTCGTAATGACGCGCTGAGCGCGCAACTGCCGCTGATGTGAGCGGCGCAGTTGCGCACGCTGACCAATGACAGTACGGGCGCGCTCGAAATCGCTCAGCTCGTTTGGAGGCAGAACCGGCACGGTCAATCCTCGCTCTCCTCGCTCAATAGCTACCAGACAATATTTTTTGAACGCCTCAGATTTGCCTGCACTCAGACGCTCAACCGTGTACTCTTGTTCAAGCATATGCTCTTCCACAGCACGCACAATGCCGACGCCATTGCTGCTTGCCTCGTAAGCAATAATACGCGTCTGCCAGACATCGAGGAGGCGTCCTGTGATCCCACTCACCACCAGGAAAACCAGCGCATAAAGAGCACTGATGGCCCAATAAGACTCGGTCAGAGTGGAAAGACCTGAGAAGTAGAAGCTATTCGTAATGTAGGCAAAGTTATCATGCAACATTGCAATCAGAATAGAGATCACCCCGAGCCAGGTATGCATCCAGAGCCAGTCCTGCACCATGCCCGGCAAACCGCGCACAAAGCGCCTGCGCAGAGAATAGGCCGCCGTTGCCAGCACCAGGACGAAAGAAATAATACCAAAAAGGAGCAGGGGATAGGCATCTGGTCCCGGGTATTGCTGCGTTTTAATCGCATAGACATACCAGATAACAATTACAATAAGCAGAACAGCAGAAGCGACCAACCAGTGCCACCGAGCATTGGAGGTCGGTGCTTTCCAGATACGCCTCTGAGAGGTCGATGCTGGTTTTGTTGAGAGCGACATACACGTGTTTCCTTTTTTCAATGATAGGGAACAAACAGCCTGTGCGTAACATCCTCGTCTACAAACACATCCGAAGTGCTATGCAGAACAGAGCTGATATATTTTCTACTTTGCACGACTACGTAAAATTTCTTCTGTCGAGCCGAAGAAGGTCACCGGATTAATACGAATGGCCGCCCCTGTAGGACAGGCTTGCACACAGGCCTGGTTATCATAACCAGCGCAGAGATCACATTTAATCGCCAGTTTCTTACGTATTTCGCCATAGGCATCCGTGGGTTGGGACACAAGCAAAGGGCCAGGCGCAGCAGCCATAGGCAAGACTTTACGCCCACGTTCTTTTCCTGCACCCTGGCTAAAGAAGTTATTGAATCTCTGCCATGCAGACTGCGCGTTATCATCTTTCTCTTCGTCAAGAGTCATAATCGAGATATTATCATAAGGACAGCGCTCGGCACAGATGCCACAGCCAATGCAGCTTTCAGTGATATACACCTCACCGCCCGGCATACGTGCAATTCCTGCTCGACTACAGAGCAGACAAACCGGGTCCTGGCACTGACGGCAGGCGGTCGCAATGCTAATATTCCCGACGACCATCCCTTTGCGGTTCATGCGCGAGTGACCATGTCTCCGCTCGCAGGCTTCCTCACATTCATTACAATGCACACAGCGATCCAGGTCAATAACCAGTACTTCCGTCCCCTCCACGACGCCATCACCCACCAGCGAATGGAGACCTGCTCTGGCCTCGGCATCGGAGAGCGAGTTTTTCAGCGCGCCAGTTTCCCGAAAATTGAAAGGCTCAAATACAGCACTGTTCGCAGCGGCATTCGCACCATAATATGCCAGTATCCGCTCTTGAAAACGCTGGTTGACTTCGGGATAGCGCGCCAACAGAGCGGTCATGACCTGACGTGGCACCTCAGCCACACGTGTGCGCGTGATCGTCGTGACGGTCACGGCACGACGATCGCCCAGCATATCAAGACCGCCCGCGAAATAGTCGCCGCCCTGACGATACGCGATAATGCGCTCATCCGACTTGCCCTGGCCGGTTCCAGCAGCCGTCTGGCGCGCAACTTTGACGAAGCCTTCGAGCAGTAAATGCAGGGCCTCACGTGCCGGTCGCTCGGCTCTCTTCTCACTGAAGAGGCGCTCGCCTCGCTCATAGCGTTTCACCTCGGTTTGCTCAGCCATATGGCGCATATCAACGCTGGAAACGCCCTGGAAGAGAGCCATTTGCCGCAACATAGATTCGAGAGAGCGCATGATTGTCAGTTGCTCAAAGAAGTGCTGGAGCGCAGGCACGATTTCGAGCAGATGCTGCATGACCTGCTCAGGCACCTCAAGCACCAGTGCGGCAGTCTGCGCCCGCGCAGTGGCATTGCGCGGTTGGCCAGTCAGCATACCATGTTCACCCAGATACTCCCCACGACGCAGAATAGCCACCGGGAGCTCATTGCCCGCAGGACCGCTCGAGGTGAGCTCAAAGCGTCCTTCCAGGACAAAGTAGAGATCACGCCCGAAATCGCCTTCGTACATCAGCACCGTCCCCGGCATCAAAGTACGTAACTTCGAGGTGGCCACCAGATGCAGCAAATAGTTATCGCCGACCAGTTGCTCATTGCTAAACATTGGCTGCTCGCGTAACCGACTGAGCAACAAAGGCAGATCCCAACCGACCGGCAAAAATCCCAGGATACGCCCCATATCCACTTTGCCATCCCAGGCAATCCCCAGGCGCTGCTTGAGCGAAAGCATTAAGAGATCGCGATGATTGTCCACCGGGCAGACGGGCACACAGGAGCCACACATCACACACTCATCGGTAAAGCGTGCCACATGCGGCGCTATCTCATCCGTGATCGTGGCCCGATTCAGTTCCGCAATATTGACCATCGTCGAAAGTGGCACAGGGCAGGCGCGCATACAACGATCACAGCCAATACACATATCAATCTCAAAGCGTATCTCTTCCTCGTTCAGGAGCCGGATATCTGTACGATGTCCAACACCTATCAGAGGTTTGCCCGCCATAGGGAGTTCTTGCCTGTTCATATTTCCAGCTTTCCTTGCCAGCGAATATATATCCATACCCTGACAACCTCTGGCTTAACCAAGAGGCGCACTACACCCTGCACAAAAACGCGCGCTACTTCCATTTGGAGTGCCACAGCGCGCACATATTTTCAAATTGGGCTGTGGGGCCAGTGGTCCACGCACAGCAACTTTTTTCGCGGTCGCCGTGCCTTCCGCCACTACCAGCTGACTCCGATCAAATGGAGCAGCGGCGGGACGAGATTGGTCCGGCCCTACATTTGTATGCAGATCAACAAAATAAATGAGGCTACTCCCCAGCACGATGCGGTCTCCATGGGAAAGCCGATAGGGATTGTCAATTTTCGTTTGATTGACGATCACGCCATTGCTGCTCTGCAAATCGCGGATATAGAACCCGCCCGGCCCCGGAAAGATCTCCGCATGCTGGCGCGAGATCACAATATCGGCGAGATCAATGTCATTCTCTTTGTCCCGACCCAGCCGCGTATGCTTGCCAATGCGCAACATATAAACCAGCGGCGGACGACCTTTCTCCTGATCTCCGCTGCCGTTGAGGATAATTAAAGCCGGTTGCTCCTTAAATTTCGCGACGACTGCGGCAGGCACGGCATTTGAAGCCTCAGGCAATAACAAAGAGCCATCAGCATTCAATACTGGTTGACCGAGGGCTCCCGTTTTCAGACTCATGTCCTGCAAATGCGTAACGCCGACCATCGTCACCGCGCCCGACGAGGTACGCTTCACCTGATCAGGTACAATGCGCAATACAAAAGCAAAGCGGACAACCTTGCCAAAGCGCACCTCATCATCGGGCTTGAGTACGTACACACTATGCGCGTTCAGTCGTTCCCCATTGATATACGTCCCGTTCGTGCTCCCGAGATCGTGCACAACGTACTGCTCATTGGCATAACGTAGCTCAGCATGCCGACGCGAGACCGTATTTTCATCGATGAGGAGATGCACACCTACCTGACGACCAACCGTCAACACATTTGTCTGGCTCAAACGCAGTTCAGGCAACTCCAGATTCAAGCTATTCTCCAGAGGCACCAGATGCGCTTCCGTCGTGCTCGGCTTCCTCTCCACAGTTCGCGCCTTCGTATCTGTATTGGTCGCCTGCTTTATCGCCGCATCCCCCTCGCGATTGACACCCAGACGCGCAGAAGGAACACCCTGACTATCAAGCCAGCTTTGCAGATTAAAATCGTCGGTAAACAGGTTGGCAGAGATCGGCAAAAGATTCACCGCATGATCAATCGCACGTTTAAACGCCAGCGCCTGCTTGCGATCACCCAGAGCTAACAGGCCTACCGGAACACCATCCCGCAATAGCACCTTGCGATACGTCTTTGGCTTTGGTTCAGCCAGCAATTCCTGGAAACCCAGCACGTTTGTCAGGCCAACCGAGGCAAAATCGAGGCCATAGAGCGTAGTTGCATTATAAAACGTGCTCGCATTAAATGGTTGATTGTTATCGAGCAGATCCAGCATGCTATAAGCAGCCGCCCGTGCCTGCTGGATCGCCGGATACCACTGTCCAATGATGCGCGTGCGCCTCGTCAGCGTATCCGTCGTTTCCAGGACATCACCGGCAGCGTAAATATCGGGTGCATTCGTACGCATCTTAGCGTCGACGCGCACACCACGTCCACACCCAATGCCGCTCGTTTTGATAAAATCGATAATCGGCTCTACACCAATGGCCGCAATGACCATCTCACAATCGATCTGCTGGCCAGCGTTGGTCCTGACACCACACACCTCTCCCTGATCGCCAACGATCTCGACGATCTCTTCCTCCAGATGGACCTCCACACCATCGCGCCGCTCCTGCTGCAACACCAGATCAGAGGCCGTCGCATCGAGCACCTCGGACCAGAGCGTACGCCGCCGCACCAGATGCACCACCTGATAGCCACGATGGCGCAGCGTCTCGACCGTCTCCAGGGCCAGCGTGCCGCTCCCGCTGACGACTATTCGCCGCACACGCGGCAGACGTTGGAGTACCGCCTGGTAGTCTGCAACGGTACGCAGCGTCGCCACACCGATCAAATCGGCACCGGGGCACTGTAACGAGATAGAGCGAGCGCCACTTGCCAGGAGCAAGCGGGTATACTGACCCTGCCGACCGCTTTGAAGTTGAATAGTATGCTGACCGGCCTGAATACCTACGACGCGATCTTTCATAAAATGAATATTATGATCCTGATAGAAGCTGGTCGGTCGAGCCCAGAGTTTATCCTCTCGCACACGGCCCGCCAGATAATCTTTTAAGGCAGGGCGATAATAGACTGGAAAAGGATCATCGGCGATCACGATAATATTCGCAGCTGAGTCCTCCTGTCGCAAAATCTCAGCCGCCGTCACACCAGCAATGCCATTGCCCACAATGACATAGGTTGCCTTTGCAGATGCTGACGCCATCCGTTCAACCATAATTTCCTCCAACCTCCAAACGCACATAGCGCGTCTCTTCCCGTAAAGAAGCAACCAGGTGCACCGTTTTTCTCCCTACTGCAAAAACACTTGCCCTGTTCGTTTTGTATGTGTCTACGCTCCCTCTGGGCGCGACAGGAACAACATCCTTTGACGACCCGCTTGAGGGGACTGAAACTACATAGTAATGGTGCCATCCGCGTTGACACTGATCTTCACAGGTGTCAAAGGAGTTGGCGCGGGCCCCCCGGTGACAGCAGCATTATTCGCCGGATCAAAGGATGCACCATGACAGGGACAGAGCAACTGGTGATCAGGCGGGTTATATGAGACCGCGCACCCCTGATGAGTACAGGTAGTATCGAAAGCCACGAAGCGATTATCGGGTAAATGAACAATAATGCCCGGATTCTGGTGTCCTTTTATCGCGAAAGTACGTGAGCTATTCACTGGAATATCGGCAACATGCGCCAGCACCTGACCCTGTGCCTTCTCACCGCCGGTAGTGGCGGCACTCACCTTCTTATTTTGAGAGGTGGACTTATTTAAAAGACCCATCTCCAGTGCGCCCACCAGCGCCACAGCGCCAACTCCCCCGACAGCAAGCAGAGTGAACAGGCGGCGACGCGAAGGCTGAGAACTGGTATCGCGAGAGCTCTTCCTGGCGGCTGGTGGCAAAGGCTCAGAGGGAACAGGCGGACGCGGCCATGGAGCAGCGGCAGCCTGCAATTCTACACCTGGCACCGTACGTTGTGTCCTGGCTCTGACCGCGAGAGTAGAGCGGAGCCGCGCCGCCTCGTTCGGGGCGGCAATCTGCCAGTAGGCCAGCACCAGCTCTTCTGGTTTCTGAAAACGTTGCAGCGGCTCCTTCGCCAGCGCTTTTGCCATAACAGCATCCAGACCAGGAGGCAGATCGGCACGCCAGATATTCAGGGCAGTCGGTGCGCCAGAGAGATGCATCTCCATTGCTTCCTCACGCGTATTGCCCTCAAATGGTGCGTGTCTGGTAAGCAAGCGATAGAGCACAGCGCCGAGTGCATATGTATCTGCGTATACATCAATTGGCTTATTCACCCACTGTTCGGGCGCGCTTGCCTCAGTATTGCCATCAAACAGAGCCCCGGTTGTCGCCGGGAAATACTGTTTATAAAGCTCGCGTATATGGAGCAATCCCAGCTCGCCAACGATCAGACGTCGATCAGAGCGAACAAAGATGGAAAGAGTCGAGAGATTGCGATGCAACACACCACGCTCATGTGCATAACTCAGACCTTCGGCTATCTGCTCCAGAAAACGTCCCACCGTTACCAGATCAATAGACGGCACAGACTTCAGCATAGCGCGTAGCGCAGTCAGCTTTTGATAGGGATAGATGAGATAGGGCGTTCCCTGATGAGCCCCATAATCGAGCAGAGGCAGAATGCGTTCATGGCGCACCCCAGAGATCTGGTTTGCCGCTTGCTGAAAGCGACCTAAGTAGACCAGACGATGCTCATGCGACAGTTCGCTCTGCTCTGCTGAACCGGGCATGCCCAGGAAACGAACCGAGTAGGTCTGATTGGAAGAATCGGTGGCCAGGAAGATGGGTCCCCATTGATGCTGCTCAAGCAACTGCTGTAAATGATACTGACCTAGCACCGTACCATTCAGTTGCTCCCAGGATGCGTACTCAACCATGAAAAACCTCTCCAGACTACGCCTCGAACATAACATACTCCAGCATTACAACGGATTTATCTTAACTAGAGTATACTTCAGGTCACAGCAGGTCTCCATGCAGAGCATTACCCATTTCCTAGATGTATATTACTAATTTGGAGAACTTGTTACCTCATCAAAATAGACGTACGGATGCGCAAAAATATACATATGAGCTCGCTTTTGCTGAATTTCTGGAAAAAAAGGGGACGCATTAACCGCGTCCCTCAGCAAAACAAAGATTAAATACATAATCATCAATCTATAGATCTTGATCAGAGAGTGGGGCTGCAATGCCTCGGAAAAAGACACACGAGATGTGCTCAACAACGCGTGCCGGATCAATATGCTCGTCAACCACGCGCTTAAAAGCTTTTGGAGAAATCATGCTAAAAAAGATCATGACCAGAACCGGCGTCGGTATCGTCCGATCGAACGTCCCGTCGGCTTTGCCTTCGTCCAACAAAGCGGAGATGCGTCTGGCGATCCGCTCCATCGTATCGCTAATCGACCCTTTCTTGCTCTGAACGATCTGATAGAGATCAAGGCCATGAAACAAAGAGAAAAACAACTGGAAACGAGCACTATAAATACGCTGATAGGTCGCATCGAGAATAGCATGTAAACGTTCGCTCGGTGTTCCCTCCTGTTCGTCGATCTGCTCCAGGGAACGTATCGACTCCTGCAAGAGGCGCTCAAACAACGCATAAACAAGGTCTTCTTTACGCACAAAATGATGATACAGTGTGCCTTTTGCAATACCAACACGCGCAGCAATCTCATCCATTGAGGTGTTGTAATAGCCTTTTTCGAACAATACCTCTTCGGCGGTCTGCAAAATGAGCTCCTCGCGCTCCTGCCGCTGCTTCTCTCTCAGCGAGAGGCGCGGTTGTCCATCTGTCTCCTGCATAGCTTTCCCTCTGAACCTGTCTTGAGCAACCTTGCTCAATTTCTGACGTCACAGCACATCTTATGACTACCTACGTCGATTTATGACTATCTAGTCAATATTTTAACTATAAGTTAACAATATTGTCAAGTGCATTGTAAAGCAGAAGCTGTCACAGGAGCAACGTGTATTTCGTCCCATGTACGAATCTGGTATGAAACAGTTGATCTGCGAAAGGAGAGATAAGAATGACGACAAATACAGCAACTCAACCGCCTGTGATTATCGTAGGAGGAGGCTTGACGGGCCTTGCGGCAGCCGCTATTCTGGCGCGAGCGGGTCATGCAGTCACCCTGTTTGAAAAGGCCAGTGCTCCCGGTGGGCTCGCGATGACAAAGCAACATGGTAATTTTTCTTTCAATCTGGGCGCGCACGCCCTCTATCTGCATGGCCCGAGTGAAAAGCTGCTGAACGAACTGAGTGTACCCTATAGCGGCTCGATACCAGTCACGGATAAGTATCAGGCATTCAACGATGGCAAGTTGCATGCGTTACCCTCCACTATACCGTCCCTGCTGGGAACGACATTGTTGACGGCGAGTGCCAAATCAGCATTGATGCGTTTATACAGTATCTTGAAATACACGAAACTCACGGATCTCCACAACGTAAGCTTGCAGGATTGGTTGGAACAGCGCGTACATCATCCGCAGGTGCGTCAACTCATGCTCGCAGTGGCACGTCTGACGACCTATACGAATGCCCCCGAGATGGTTGCAACTGGTCTTATCATACCACTCTTAAACACCAGGGTACGCTACCTGGATGGGGGTTGGCAGACACTGGTGGATGGTCTGCGACAGGTCGCACAGAAGGCGGGCGCAGAAATTGTCACGAATGCCAGAGTCGCAGCGATCGAAATCGCAGAAGAAAGGCACGCCGTCCGTATGGCAAATGGAGAATGCCATTCAGCAGCGGCAGTATTGCTGGCAACCGACCCGGAGACGGCCTCAGCTCTGGTAGCAAATGGAACGCATGAAGCGCTCAGTCGTTGGGCCGCGCAGTCCACCCCGGCTCGAGTTGCCTGCCTCGACGTTGCATTGCGCCGTTTACCAGAACCCAAAAACCTGTTCGCGCTCGGCATTGATCGTCCTCTCTACTACTCGGTGCATTCCGCCTGGGCAAAACTGGCACCCGAGGGCGGCGCATTGATCCATATCATGAAATATCTCAGGCCGGATGAGCCAGCGGAGCCTGAGAGCACGCACCAGGAGTTAGACGCGTTTCTGGACAGATTGCAACCCGGTTGGCGAGAGGAAGTGATAGCGCAATACTTTTTGCCCCATATGGTCGCTTCGAATGCGATTATTCAGGCCGGACAAGGTGGTTTGCCTGGACGACCCGGTCCGACGGTGCCTGATATACGCAATCTCTACGTGGCCGGGGATTGGGTCGGCACAGAAGGTCAGCTTTCCGATGCCTGCTTTGCCAGTGCCAGAAGCGCCGCCAGCATGATCATGACAACACTGGCAGCCCAACGGAACAATTATGCAATGGTAGACTAATAAGAGGAAGATCTCGAAGGTACAAAACTATGCAGCAGGAAGACATTTTTCAAACGCATAAGCCACTACTCTTTTCGATTGCTTATAATATGCTGGGCAGTGTCATGGATGCTGAGGATTGTGTGCAAGAGGCGTTCCTGCGCTGGCATCAGGCCAACAAGAGCGACGAGGCGGAGGCTGCTATACGCTCTCCCAAAGCCTACCTCAGCGCCATTGTGACGCGTCTGTGCATTGACCAGCTACGTTCAGCGCGTGTACAGCGTGAACGTTACGTCGGCGTCTGGCTTCCCGAGCCTCTGGTCACCGTCGATGAGACCAGCGTAACCGGCATGGCGGAGCTCTCAGAGGCGCTCTCTGTAGCCTTTTTGCATCTTTTAGAGCATTTATCACCTCTGGAGCGCGCCGTTTTCCTGTTGCGTCAGGTCTTTGACTATGAATATGCAGAAATTGCGGCGATCGTGCAGAAGAGCGAGGACAATTGTCGCCAGATCGTGCGCCGGGCGCGTCAGCATCTGGGCGCAAATCGCTCGCTATACCATGCTTCCAGGGAGCAGCAAGACAATATTCTGCACCAGTTTATCCGCGCCTGCACGAATGGTGATATGGATGGCCTTCTGGCACTGCTCGCCGACGATATCGTGACGTATGCTGACAGCGGTGGCAAAGCGCTTGCGGCTCGCAATCCGATCTATGGTACGGATAAGGTTGCTCGCTACTTCCTTGGCATTGTGCGGAAGGTGCCGGACAACTACAATTTCCGTATAGCAAGCATCAATAACCAGTCTGGAATTATTGGTTATACCAATGGTGCGCCTTATGTTATCGTCACACTGGATATCGTCGATGGAAGTATCCGGGAGATCGATGTGATCACCAACCCGGACAAATTGCATGGCGTCCCGGCATTGAGCTAGAGCAACACAGTAGAGCGGGGAAGCGGCGAAGCGTGAAAGGTGCATCTTCGCTGTCTTCTTTCTGCACAATAGCGATATATTACATGCGTGGCGGCGGTCCCTGTTTGATGCGCATGCGTACGCCCTCCAGGCCACCCGTGGACCAGGGTGTGTCCCATACAGCCTCGTTCCACCAGGTGAGACCGGCTTCGGCGTAGGCGCGTACGATGCTGGCGGCCTGCTCGGGATTGTCGCCGGGGGTGGAGCCTTCGGTGATGATGTCGAGCGGTGTGGTAATCTCGCGAAGCTGCATGATAGCGTTCTTGCGAGCGGCTATCTCTTCGGGCGTCCCCTGGATCATTGCGCCATCCCAGCGAGCGGCACGGCGAAGCTGCGTCTGCTTCTCGCCGCCAACGACCCAGATGGGGATTCGCGGCTGCTGAACGGGCTTCTCTCCGCTGATATGAGGCTCAATATGATAATATTTTCCATCTTCATAGCTAAATGGTTCGCCATGCCACATATTCTGCACAATTGCCAGCCCTTCATCGAGCATTTTCGCGCGGATCTTGTAATCTTTCGGAATGCCTGTACGCTCAAAATCGGTCACACCCAGACCCACAGGCAAAATTACGCGACCGTTGGAGAGCTGATCCAGCGTTGCCGCCTCACCTGCTACCTTCCAGGGCAACTGTTGCGGTAGAGGTGTAACCATTGTGCCCAGTTTTATACGCTTCGTGCTCATAGCCGCCGCTGTGAGAGCTACCCAGGCATCACTGCTATCCGGGCTATCCCAGTAAAAGATGCCATCCCAGCCAGCCGCCTCCGCCTCCTGAGCGAGCGCGACCAGGGCTCGGGCATCGATAGCATTGGTGATTGCCAGACCGTACTGCATAAGTATCTCCTTCATTACGATGTAATGGTATTGTGTGCTCATTTTTGAGGTAATAGCAAAAGATGAAGATAGTATAAGTCGGCATTCATGACATCTGTTGTCATGAATGGTTCAGTTCTCAGATAAGATAGACGTTTCTCGTCCTACGAAAAGGAGACAATCGCGACGTTTCATGTGAAACATCGCGATTGTCTCCCTCTCTATCAAACAAAGCTTTAAGATTGCGTCACTTGCACTGGCTGCTCTCCATCTTGAGCCTCCTTCTTCTCCTCACTCGGAGGTGGGGGCAGGTCGCGTTTGAGGCGGGCAATCTCATTGGCGATAATACGCCGCACGATCGCTACTGAGCTGGCATAGGTCGAATCCATGCCAAAGTAGGAGAGACTGCCTGCACCCAGGTTCTTGCCACGCGTGTACGGCGTGTCAGAGGCGTAGTGGAGAATGCCGAGCTCGTAGGGCAGGCGAGCCACGTTAATATTCTCGCCGATGGGATAACGCATCAGGTACTGATCTTCATAGACAGCGTTGAGATAGGGACCGCTCTCCATCTCGACGACGGTATAGTTCGTCTGGTAGTAGAAATCCAGGTATTGACGATTTTGCAGGTAAGTACCCTTCGTCGAAATCGCCTTCTGGTTATCCAGAACCGAACCATAGATCAGGTAGGGTTGCACATCATGGACGTTAAAGCTATTATCCAGCCAGTAGGTATTCTGACTATGCTCGTCCAGGACCACATTGGAGATCATCACATCACCGATGCTACCATTGAGCGTAGCCGCCTTGCCCAGAATATAGATGCCGCGGATGCCAGTCAGGTTCTCCATAATCTCACGCATCATGCGATACGCTGCCATGCCCAGCGGATAGTCGATGTTCAGAATAATGGCATCGCTCTTGCTGAGAAGATTCATATACGGCATGCGGCAACGCGGATCGATATCGCCCGGTCGCAATTTCGCCAGTTCGACGACCTGAGCATCGATCTCCAAACCGTGGCGTGCTCCCACATAATGAATGCCGCGCAACTGCTCTTCCTGTGGTCGCATGCGCATAAAGTCTTTGCCCGCAGGAGTTTTGAGCCACTCGCGCGCCGTAAAGTAGAGGAAGTTCTGCCAGTTTCCGGGCACAATGCCTTCCTGAATCTTGCGACACTCCTCTGACAAGTAGCTATCCTGGCCCTTGAGCGCGAAGCGAGTCAGCTCATCACCGCGCTTGAGGATCAAACCGGAGAGCAGATTAATGATACTGTGTGGATTGCTGGACACAAAGTAGACGGGGCGGTCCTGGAGATTCTGCTCATCCAGCAGACTCTTGACCGGAGCCCACCACTCGCGTGTGGCCCGCACATATCCCACATGGGAACCACCCAGCATACGCATACTGAAGCTTTTCCGTTGCCGCCCGATCATCAATAAATTTTCCCACAACTGGCCACCCCAGATCACTTCCAGACGCTCCCAGTCATCTGGCGCGATAAGCAAACGCTCACGGAGCACCTTGCTAATCTCGGCGAAGACCGGCGAACTGGGGTCCATATGGGTCTCCAGGAGCTGCATCGTTGTTGGGTCTGCATTCAGCAGGTAGTACATCTTGTTCCATTCGATCTGGAAAGCCACCAGCACGGGAACAATATCGTCGGTATCACTGACGCTTGCTACATAGACCGCCAGGGTCTCGTCACCATCATAAAACCATTTGCGCCGACGAGCCGAGGCCGTCACCCCCTGCCAGTCGTTGACCGGGTACCCTTGCTGCAAAAACACATCCTTCGACTGCCCGAGCAACACCAGATTACAGTTAAGGATTGAGGTGGGCAACCGCAACACACTATAGATGAAAGCCGACATATCGGGATGGGATGCGCGCGCATCCGGATGCAAACTTGAGTCAATATTATAGTGTGCCTGTACCAGGGCCTTGAGGGAGACTTCTCCCGAACTACGCAAGAGCGTATTGTAGGTGCGAATGTATAGTTCTACATCACGCTTGCCAGCCTCGTGATAACGCTCTCCATGCTCAAAAATGGGGGCAATCACTTCCTGGGGGTTTCGCTGCAAATCGAGCAGCTCATCATTTCCATTCTCAAACTCTTTCGTCTGGTTATTCAGTGCAAAGAGTGGATCTCTGTGGCCATCAGCCTGGTGAGGGGAGTTTGTCATTCTGTCGTTTTTATGTCTGCGTGTCATTTGTTCGTATCCTCTTTTCCGAGGGACGCTCCCAGATTTTTTCTGTTTCCTACTTCATATTTAATACTTATAAATTATACTCCGCCCTGTGCTTCTTCGATAGAGGAAAAGCATACAACGTAAATTTCTCATCGGCAACTCATCTTTAGCAAATCATATATCTATTCATAATTTTCCAGCTATACATGAAATACTCTCTTTTAGATCTCAATCTCAATTATTGGCGCATGTTTATAGATATATCCTTAAAATTTCTGCAAGGATCGCAGTTTTCTCGTACAATTATGCTACGAAACACACAGTTTTAGCGTACACTTAAGATAGGAGGTATCACTAAAACGGCAAGTGTCCCCATGCTTGTTGTTTCCCCCTGGTGATACCTCCCTTCTAGTCTTTGCACCCAGGGCGCAGACAAGCCGCGCCTCTACGAGATCCAGACGAGGGTATCATCATTGCCCGGAATGCGCTCTCCGTCAGCCGAGATGGCATGCTGCCGCCAATCACAGCGTATATGGCCCTCAGCCAGTAACTGCAACAGAGTGTTATCGTAGTCTTGCAGCGTAAACTGACCAAAGCTCGCGAGCAGCAGATATTGGCGTAGATCGGGCCAGCGGCGGCTGCGCTGTGCTCGCCCCTGCTGCAAAATACGCAGATAGAGTTGATGTTGCTCTGCCTCGCGCCTCTGATGCATCTGCTGGATAAACCACTCTTCACCCAGCACACCCCGCTGACTCTGCTCATAAAGCCGTCGCCGATGCAGGCAGACAGCATCGTTCATACAGAGCAGACTATCCTGCCGCCGTGTTGCAAAGATCAAGGTATAAGGGACGGTTTCAACATACGCCGGACGCACCTGTAGAGGCAATGCAATACGTTGAACCGCAAGCTGAAAGTGGCGCTGCATCGCTGCCGTGAACAGTACCAGCAATTTCTCCAGGCTCGCTACCAGCTCTTCATCTTTTATGGAGAGCATCTTCCAACGATCGGAGCGCAGCAGGCTGGTCAGACGTGCTCCCAGCTCAGGTGTATGAAATGCCGATTTCAGATGTTGCTCCAGCTGCTTGTGAGGCACCAGCAAACAGAGTTCGCTGGGTACGGTTCGCTGATAGAGCTGAGCCAGTTCTTCGGCACTAAAGAGCGTCGCACCGAAAGGATTGAGCAGAAAGATCGCCGGTGCCGCCTCGATCTCTTTGAGCACAACGGAGGCCGCATCCAGCCAGTTTGTACGCAAAATGCTACTTTCGCGTGGCACGACCAGCTCTTTTCCGCTTGCTGGTTGAGCTCCATTCTGCATGATCTGAGGTGCGCGACGTCTACTACTTCCGGCCTCGAAGAGCAGGCCATAGAGAGCGATCGGCTTGCTTTCTTGCGCCAGCGCATTCGCCAGCTTCATCACAGGTTCCAGAGCCGGGGGAACGGGTGCGGCAATTTTTTTGCGTCCCTTCCTGGTGGAAGTCAGAGCGGGCTCAACGGGATCTGCTGCCTGCACTATTTTCGTTGAGCGACCATCCAGACCGAGGGCATCGAGCCAATAGCAGCGTTTAAAAATATGTGTCGCAGCAAGTGAGCGGCTATATGCCGAGACATAATCTTGCAGGAGCCATTCGCGTACGAGGGACAAAATGACCCGTTCGGTCAAACGGCGTGTGCGTCCGTGGACCGCTGGTTCAGGGGACAATTGCAGATTGTTGTCGAATTCGCTCCATAAATCCATCTCATGCTTATTTTATCACACACGCTTCTGGCAACTCTTCGCGGATTTGTTGGCGTTGCGCAATTGCCCGGACAGGTAGTGCATAAGGTTGCGCCCACCTCGTAACGGTCGTATCATAACGAGCGTATCATTAAGTAGGCGACCAGAACAGCGATTTTGATAATGATACTGAGGAACGTTGACGAGTTAAGGCAAAAGAGCTTTTCTCTTTGAGCAAGGTGATGCAATGGGAATTGAATATAACGAAGGCAAACAAAGCACAGAAGGCAGTCTCGGTTTCATCCACCGTTTTCTTCTTCCCGCTGAAAATGACACAACGCATGTAACACTTCTACTGTTACATGGCACAGGTGGCGATGAAAACGATTTGATCGACCTCGGCCGTATATTATTGCCTGGGGCCGCAATGCTGAGTCCACGCGGAGGAGTGCTGGAGAATGGCATGCCACGCTTCTTCCGCCGTCACGCAGAAGGAGTGCTTGATGTACCAGATCTCCACAGGCGCACCGATGATCTGGCAAGTTTTATTCAGGCAGCCAGTACTGCCTACAAATTTGATGCGCAACGTGTCATAGCAGTCGGCTTCTCCAATGGCGCAAACATCGCAGGCAGTATGCTTTTGCGGCGACCAGAGATGCTGGCAGGAGCGGTACTGTTGCATCCGATGGTGCCTTTTGAGCCAGAGCAATTCCCTGATCTGGCGGGGAAGCCCATCTTTATTGGTGCAGGTCGTCGCGATCCTCTCGTTCCAGTAAGCAATACGCAACGCCTGATCGAGATATTTAAGCAGGCAAGGGCTAATGTAACCGAATCCTGGGCCAACGGCGGCCACACGATCACACATGAAGAGCTACGCGGCGCTCAGGCCTGGATCAAGAGCCTCCCATTTGTAGCGCAAGCACGATAAGCATTGTTTATTATAACAGCAGTGATGTGACATGGATTATGTTACATCACTACTGTTATTTTCCAATGACAACCACTCACTCCCCCCAAAGAGGCACCCGCCGATAATGCAATTTGCCCATCACCACCGTATTCGGAGGCTGACCCCAATGTCACGTAGAGAAGGAGAAGCTCCCATCAATCCCGTAGAATCGCTGCTTGTCTGCGACCGGGGCGAGCACCTCCCACCTCGTCTGCGACCGGGTTGCTCTCCGATCGGCGATTCTCGTCATCGACCCGGTCGCAGACAAGCGGCGACTCTACAAGGATGAGGGGTGATGGGCACCGGGTATATGGAGGCTGACCCTATACTCAAGGGCCAAAGCCAACATATCAATACTTACAGAGCTTCACCGAAGAGAGATTGTAGTATAATAATAGACTGAACAAATTTTGCTGCTCTTGTAAAGAAGGGATATGGCTGCTTTTTTGTGATGCCAAGAATTGATAAATAAAACGAGGAAAAGCGAGAAAGGAATCGCAGTGATGACGGTTACGATGATCATCCTGGTAGTCGTGGTGGTTTTTGCCGGAGCACTGATGAGAGCTACCTTTGGATTTGGGGAAGCGGTTATCAGTATGCCGCTGCTTGCTCTGTTACCGATCAGTCTCCACACCTCAATCTCGCTCATCGGACTGGCAGGGCTCACTGTTGCCGGAATGACCATCACTTCTGGCTGGCGATACATCGAGCGTTCCACACTGATCTGGCTGAGCATTGCCACAGTTCTGGGCATCCCGGTTGGGTTGGCGCTGGTGAAGTTTGCACCGACTGGTATCGTCACCAAAACGCTCGGGGCCTTCCTGATCGTGTATAGCGTCTATTCACTGATCCGTAACGTCACCATCCAGACGCCTGCATCCTCCTGGCTGAGCAACAAGGGCTGGGTCGTCCCGTTTGGATTCGCTGCTGGCGCGCTTGGAAGCGCCTATAATGTTACAGGAATACCGGTTGTCGTTTATGGTACCTTGCGCCGCTGGAACCAGGCCCGTTTTCACGGAACGCTTCAGGCCCACTTCCTTGTCGCGGGCATTTTTGTCGTGATTGGTCAGGCATTTGGCGGACTCTGGACGGCCAATCTATTCATGCTCTATGGGCTCTCTCTTCCAGCCATCATCATCGCCACATTGCTCGGAATGTTCCTCCATCGCCACATTCCCACAGAGAAGTTCAAGCAATATGTATTCCTCATCATTGCAATTCTTGGCGTTTTGCTTCTGGTTAATCCTGCCTGATCATCAAGTAAAGATTTTCCCGATATTTCCACACTGGATGTTTCACATGAAACATTGTTATTGACACCAGACATTTCACGTGAAACATCGGACGACAATAATGTTTCACGTGAAATATTGCGATTGACGCCCGATGTTTCACACTCCATAAACAGGCAAAGAGATCATCCTCCCCATTTCATCCCGACAGACGACTACTAGACGATCCCTGACGACCTATAAAAGACAAACGTCAATAGGATATAATCTTTTTCGTATAAGAGCCAGCATGATGCCTGGAAGCATCCCACCTGAAGAAAAAGTGCTCAATAGAAAGAACCTATATGGCAGAACATAAGACATCCGGCATATTATTTTCCTGAAAGGACCTATCTATGAAATTGACAAGACATCGCATTGTGATGAAGCGTCTCCTACCAGGCCTGCTCAGCCTCTTTGCGGTTGGAATTCTGGCAGCCTGTGGCGGCAATGCTACTCAGGCGACGACATCGGCCCCGATAGCTACGCCAAAAACGCCACTCCAGATATCTCAATTGCTTTCTTACACGCAAGCAAACGCAAATACATCTGAGCAGGCAAGCTATCCTGATCCTTCTAATCAGAAGGCTCTCCCTGCGAGTGTAAAAGTGACGGGTTCAGGAGAAACAGTGCTCCTGCGTGCTTCAGTAGTGCAGGGATATCAGGTCTACGAATGCCAGCCCAGCCCCACCAACAAAAATAGCTTTGCCTGGGCCTTGCAGTCTCCCCTCACCATCCTCAAAACAGATCAGGGCACCAATATCATTCACTCAGCAGGTCCATCCTGGCTCTACACACAGGATGGAAGTATGATAGTAGGAGCAATTGGGAACTTTACTTCTTCCAATCATAAGGTCGTTCCTGCCAGCGCTACACCGAATGCCTCAGCCATTCCCTGGCTACGCCTCGACGTGAAAAACCATCTCGGAAAAACTGGCCTCTTCAGCAATGTAAACGAAGTGCAGCGCCTGTACACGAAAGGTGGCATTGCTCCGAGTAATGGCTGTAACCAGAACACAGCCCACCAGCACGTGCTCAAACAGGTCGGCTATACTGCTGAATACGTCTTCTGGGGCCACAAAAAGTAGCAATTCTGATCTGTGTGCGAGCTACATGCAAATAGCACAGAGAAAGTTATAATTGCTATTCTGATGTTTCACGTGAAACACAAATAGATAGGGATGTTTCACGTGAAACATCATTCTCATTCTTGATAGACGTTTCATGTGAAACATCCCTATCTCACAACCGTTGCACGCTATTGCAAACGCTATCTCATGGCAGGCACCAGATGGGCATCCAGTACTTCATGTGTCATCGCAATAAACGCCTGCATAGCTGGCGAAAGCCACTTTTCGCGATGCCAGATCATCTGCATCACCGCGTGAAAATCATGATCCGACCAGGATAATTCCACCAGTCTCCCCTGTGCTAATTCTGTAGTCACCGTCATTTCAGGCAAAAAAGCGATCCCCATCCCCACCATAGCACACTGCTTAATGGCCTCGACGCTGGAAAATTCGAGCTGATTGATCATATCAATCCCGGCTTGATTCAAAGCACGTTCCAGCATATTACGATAGCCACAGCCGCGTTCCGTCA
This sequence comes from Ktedonobacteraceae bacterium, assembly GCA_035493895.1. Lineage (GTDB taxonomy): Bacteria > Chloroflexota > Ktedonobacteria > Ktedonobacterales > Ktedonobacteraceae > DATJHM01. Next base: position 50,480 of record DATJHM010000106.1, on the reverse strand, counting down.
ACAAAAACAGCTCTCCCTGCAATTGAGATGATTGTAACGAAGTAAAACCGGCCAGTGGATGATCAGGCGAAGCCAGCAAGTGTAGAGGAGTATCGACCAGATTCTCTATGACCAGACTGTTTGAAGGCATAGCCTCATCAATAGCAAAAGCAATATCCACGCTTCCCTCGCTCACACTGCTCCGTTCATTCATCACAGGTTGCGGCCGAAACACCACGCGCGCCTGAGGATATTGGACGCGGAACTGCTGCAAAACGGAGGGAAGAAGATAGGTGCAAAGCGACTCGGGCGCACTGATACTCACAGAGCCCGTCACCTCCTCATCCTCATTCACCACACTACGCGCCTCCTCTACCAGTTCCAGAATCTTCTCAGTGTAATGTAAAAAACGCTCACCAGCTTCGGTCAGCACAACGCGTTTACCCAGTCGATCAAAGAGCCTGGTCCCTAACTCCTCTTCGAGCACTTGAATCTGTGTCGTAACACTCGATTGTACATAGTTAAGGGCAACAGCAGCACGGCTAAAGCTCAGAGCATTGGCAACCATACGAAAAGTGTTCAATTGGCGCAGTTCCATATCGTCCATCCTGTTATCATTTTTTTTGATAGATATCATCGAAATCAATTCCTTGACTTGATAATACCACCAGGCTATACTTAAAGCAAGAGAAAGATTTATATACTGCATAGAGATAAGGAGCAGAAGAAATGTTTGCAATCGTAATTGTATTATTCATCATTCTTTTAGATGTAGCGGCATTGCTTTATGGTGCTGATAGCAGGGATAACATTGATGCGCGTGAAAGTGAAAAGCGTGCACATTACTGGACCCTCACCCTTAATAGACAGAATGCGTGGTAAAAATACAGGTCGAGGCGACTTTCCTGCTTCGACCTTTGCACAAAGAAAAGGCGCAACGTTTCATGTGAAACATCGCGCCTTTTCTTTGTGCTGACAGATTGATTACGCACCCATGATATTGTAGCCAGCGTCAACAAACATGATTTCGCCAGTGATAGCACGAGCCAGATTGCTGCACAGGAAGAGAGCCGTATCGCCCACTTCGCTCTGCTCGATATTGCGGCGCAGTGGAGCCACCTGGCCCATCTGATTGCGAAAATCAGTGAAGCCCGAGACGCCACGAGCGGCCAGCGTATTCAGCGGACCGGCGGAGATAGCATTCACGCGAATATTGTGCTCGCCCATCTCAAAAGCAAGATAGCGCACACTGCACTCCAGAGCAGCCTTCGCCACCGCCATCACATTATACTTGGGCATCACACGCTCGCTCGCCATATATGTAAGAGCCAGAATACTACCGCCCTTATTTTTCATCAGCGGCTCAGCCCGGCGAGACATAGCCACCAACGAATAGGCACTGATATCCAGGGCTGTATGGAACCCGGCGCGTGTCGTCTGGAGGAAAGGATTTTCGAGCTCAGATGGTGGCGCATAAGCGACACAGTGAATCAGGATATCCAGCTCGCCGCCAAAAACATTCCCGGCCTCTACAAAGGCACGATCAAGATCCTCATCATTCTGCACATCGCAGGGAATCACTGGCGTATTGGGAATCTTAGCCGCCAGATCGCGAACGTATTTCTCCATACGCTCCTGGTAGGTCAACGCGATTTGCGCACCTTCGCCTGCCAGAGCCTGCGCAATAGCCCAGGCAATAGAGCGATGGTTCGCGACGCCAAAAATAAGTGCCTTTTTCCCCTCCAACAGAGGCATAGGATATCTCCTCTCAATCAACAGAGCTACAAAGTCTTTGTTGCTTCAATCTATCGTTCAACAGGATAGCCACGGCCCACCCAACCGTTGATACCATTTTCCAGATTGTATACCTTATTCAGACCAGCTACCAGAGCGATCTCTGAAGCAACAGCACTGCGTTTACCAGAGGCGCAGACAAAGATCACATCCTCATCCGGTGGCAGCTGTAACGCCTTGAGGTCTTTCCCAAACTCGGCAATACTGTTGTTAATCGGCACCAGCTCGGCCTCAGCGATATGACCGCGCTGCCACTCATCCAACTGACGCACATCGATAACACGTACACCAGCTGCAATCATGCGTTTTGCCTCATCAGCAGATATTGTCTTATAAGGCATTTCCTCATCATAGAATCCCTGTGCCATTGTTCTGTTCCTCCGAATCGTTATACTGCTCCAACCAGATACGTCCCAATAAAGTAGGAGCAATCATATACTCATCGCCAACAAACGTCATCGTAATCAGCCCTTGATCTTCCATTTCGCGGAAATCATCGGTAATCAGAAAGGAGTCGTGGAGCATTCGCGCCACATCGCTCTCTGGCAGCTGCTTCCAGATTTGTAGGCTGCGAAGAACAGCGGCATACATAGGGCGGCTGTCGTCAACTGCGCGCATACATTCACTCCTGATCCATCGTCTATTGAACGCTGTCTGCTTTCTCCCTCTGATCGCTCACAGGTCAAAACCAACAAGGACAGTGTAACAAATCTAGCTATAATGAGCAAGTAGAAACATCTCCTGTGCCCAGCAAAGCTATTTTTTCACGAACGATGTTTCACGTGAAACGTTGCTGCTCAACAACAGACATTTCACGTGAAACATCGTTGCCTTTTCAACTCCACTTTGCACAAGATGAGGCACGATATATAATGTCCGCAGGCAATCTCTCCAAAATGGTATTTTGAAGGCTATACATGCTACGCCTGGAATTTTTAGTAGCATAGCTCAATATCTCCATAGCTATAGATAGAACAAATACGTCGATGTTTCACGTGAAACGCCAGGATACTGAAAACGGGATGTTTCACGTGAAACGTTGGATGTGTAAGAAGGAGAAGATAAATGGATCTCTCAGCGTGGTTTCGAGGGCAATTGCAAAGCAGTGCCGATGCGTTTATCTGGGCAGTCGAGCAGGTTCCACCAGATCGCCGGGAAATTGCTCCTCCATCTGGATTCGGTGAATGGAATATAGCACGCCATATTTTTCACATGTTGCACTATGAACGCGAGGCAGCGCTTCCCCATATGCAACACTGGACGGATGGCACACTTGATCTCACACAGATCTTTCATCATTACGATGAGGATGGGGTATGGCAAAACGGCGATCACACCATCGATACCATGCTTCGAGAATTCCAGCAGGTACGGACAGAGCAGATTGCTTTACTCCCAAATTTCACAGAGCAGCTCTGGCAGGAGGTCCGCCCCAGCGGTTGGGGTCCGAAGAATATGAACTGGATCGTCACAAAAACCTTCCAGCATACCACTGATCATACAAATACCATTTTGCAAATGGCCCTGTTCTGGGACTATGCATTGAGGGATCAGAGTTAGCTACTGCATTTTTAAGAGGAACGTTTCACGTGAAACTTCCTGCTAATTTAGCGTTTCATGTGAAACATTCTCACTTTCTCATCTCTAACGTTTCATGTGAAACATTGCAGAGCAAGGAAGAAAGTTGTATGAGAAAACAGGAAATTTATAGTGCACCTGGAACAAATTGCGAAGAATGCGCTTGAAGCTTATTCGATTGCTCCGCCAGTCATCACTTTTTTGCGCCATAATGATAACGCGACGTTTCACATTTCTGATAAACAAACAGGCAGTGCATATGTGTTGCGTATCCATTCTCCGCTCACTGAAACATTCCTTGGAGCGCGCCAACGTCCAGAAGTGATCGAATCTGAGCTGAGCTGGCTTGAAGCTCTCGCAGATGAAACAGATCTTGTTCTGCCGCGTCCCATACGCACAAAAAATGGAGCATTGGTAACTACAGTAACAGAAGAGCAAGAAAATATCTCTTGTTCACTTTTGCAATGGATTGAAGCTGACCCATTTCCAGCGACTCCATCGCCAGATCAGGTTGCCCAACTTGGTGCTATCATCGCAACACTTCATACACATACTCGCACATGGTCAGTACCACAATCTTTTTCACGCCCAATATACGATCTTACCTTTCATCGCCAGCAAATCCACACGCTCGCCAGAGGGATACATCATGGGATCATTCAGGAAGCAGATTTTGCCATCATTGAAGAAACTCTTGAACAGATTCTTGCTATACTCATGCAAGCAAACGATCCTCTCCAGCTTATTCATGCTGATCTTCATCGCGGCAATCTCCTTGTTGCAGGAGCCAGAGTGTGCCCAATAGATTTCTCGCTCTGTGGCTTTGGATTTCCACTCTTCGACCTGGGCACATGTCTTCCGGCTATTCCAGCTCACCTGCGATCTATCTTTCTTGAGTCTTATCAACAACAAAAAGCCCTTCCTCCGGGGTACCCACGTCTGATAGACGCTTTTTTTCTTCTCAGCAGGATGGGGGCTTACGTGTATCTTCTTCCAGACCCGTCACAGCACGAATGGCTCAAAGAGCGTATCCCACGCTTTACAGCTCAGGAGTGTCAGATGTTTCTCAAAAATACTCCGCTTCTGTTTGGAGGGATTTTTTGAATACGAAGGCGAAGCTGTTTCACGTGGAACATTAGAGAGGTGAGGAGAGCGTTTCACATGAAACATCCTTATCTCCACCGTTCCACGTGAAACCTCCATCCAACATATCCATGAGGTAAGATATGATTATGAGCAAACCGATAATCATCGTTGATTATGATCCAGACTGGCCAATATTTTTTCGCGAATTGCGGGACAGCATAGCAATGCTTCTCAGTGATCTGGTCGTGGTCATCGAGCATGTTGGAAGCACGTCCATTCCAGGGTGCTCAGCCAAACCTATCATCGACATGGATGTTGTCATTCCCTCCATGACAGACTTCCCGCAGGTGAGGGCACGCCTGACAACGCTCGGATATATCCATGAAGGGATTCTTGGTATTCCAGATCGTGAAGCATTCGCCACTCCACCGGAGAGCCCAGAGCACCACCTGTATGTCTGCTCCTCTCAAAGCGAGGAATACCGTCGACATATCTTGTTTCGTGACTACCTTCGTACTCACCCTGAAGAAATAGGGACGTATTCTATTCTCAAGCAAAGGCTCGCCCATCAATTTTGTTCTGATCGAGAAGCCTACACCAGGGCTAAGAGTGAGTTCGTGGCAATGATCTTACAACAAGCAGCGTCAGATACATGAGGGAACCAAATACAATGTTTCACGTGAAACGGCTTCGCCCTCTCGGCTCCTTTATATAAACAGAGAAAAGGATAAAGAAATATGACAAATCAGAGAAAAAGAATCCTGTTAACAGGTGCGGCAGGAGGAATTGGTTCAGCATTTTTCCGTTCTGCGGCTTCGCACTATATCTTTCGCCTGGCAGATCGGGATACAGCATCCATAGCCTCGGCCATATCTCAAGAGCATGAAGTCGTTGAGCTTGATGTGGCCGATCTGCAAGCCTGCCAGCAAGCGTGTCGGGACATCGACACCGTCATCCATCTGGCAGCAGACGCCAATCCCGACGCCGATTTCACTCATTCACTGCTACAAAATAATATTCATGGCACCTACAATATCTTTCGAGCGGCAAAGGATCAGGGATGCCAGCGGGTGATCTTCGCAAGTAGCGCCCAGGTTATCGCGGGATACCCTCCAGACGTACAGACACATCCCGAGTCGCTTCTCAGGCCGATGAATATGTATGGGGTCAGCAAGTGTTTTGGGGAAGCAGTCGCTTCTTACTTTGCCCATGCAGAAGGGCTTTCGAGCATTGTGGTCCGCATTGGAGCCTATGATGTGAATGGCGATGCGTCCAATTGGTTACGACAGGACCCTAACACGCTCCATCTGAGCGGTTACGTGAGTGAGCGAGATTTAAATCATCTCCTGCTTCGCTGTATTGAGACTCCTGAAGTGCACTTTGCTATTGTGCATGGCATTTCTGATAACCGTTTTAAGCGTCTCGATATCACTACCACACGCGATCTCTTAGGGTATACACCGCAGGATGACGCCTTTGAGATCTTTCGTACTGATTTGCAAGCATGGTTACAGGATTAAATTACCTTTGTGCAAGACAATTCTGATCTAGTCGGGAATGCGTTAATGTTTCACGTGAAACGCTCTTCTTTTCCCTTTGTGATGTTTCATGTGAAACGTTCCTTCACTCTTCCTGTTAATGTTCCACGTGGAACACTCACATAGTTTCCATTTCGATGTTTCACGTGGAACGTCTCACTATGATCTCTTTTCTGATGTTTCACGTGAAACGTCCTCACAATTTCCCCTCCAACGTTCCACGTGAAACATCAGCGCATCACTTCCCCGCCATTTACCAGGATGACCTGTCCGGTAATAAACGCGGCGGCAGGTGAGGCCAGAAAAAGCGCAGTTCCCACGATATCTTCTGGCGTGCCCAGACGCTGTAAAGGATTCGCCTGCTGTAAATGCTGTCGAGTTTTCTCCGCTAAACTCTGTGACCACTCATTCTCAACATAGCCGGGCGCAATACAATTCACGCGCAAACGCGGCGCATATTCGAGCGCAAGGCAACGCGTCAGGGAGATGATCGCCCCCTTGCTCATCGCATAGATCTGGCTCGGAAGACCTTCTGCGCCGGAGAGAGCCGCATCCCAACCAGTCGTCAGAATACAGCCACCATCGTTCATATACGGAGCAACTTCACGCGAACAGAGCCAGGTTCCCAACACATCTACTTGCATCAAGCGCTCAAATATCTCCACCTCACTCATCCCTACCGTCTCCCGCGAATTTGCACTTGCGCCTGCATTGTTGATCCAGACATCAATCTTTCCCAGTTGCGCATGTGCCTGTGAGACCAGATCTCTCACTGCCTCTGTTTTTCCCAGATCTGCCTGGATCATCTGAGCGGAACCGCCGCCCTCGCGAATCTGCCTGACCACCTCTTCAGCACCAGACTGTGCATGCCCATAATGTACAAGAACCCGAGCCCCTTGCTTCGCAAACCCGAGCGCCAGGGCACGTCCAATACCCCGTCCGGCCCCCGTCACAACAACCGTCTTCTCTTGAAACATCGTGCCCCTTCCTCTTCTAAATATTTCTCTACACAGAACTTTCTGCCCTCAAACAACATCCTCCATGGCAATAGCCTGGTTTCCAGACGTACTCTCATTGCCCTCACTGTATCATATCAGAGAAAAGATTTGTTTCACGTGAAACACCAGATCTGTGACACAGAAAAATTCTTCCCTGTCCATCCTTGAGATTCTATGCTACACTCTTGAAAGCAGGCAGTCACTGTGGATTACTGCTGTCTTGATGAAGAGATTATACAAAGATCATAACGAAGGGAGCACGATAGCTATGCCCCATGAGCCCTCCACGGATTCTTACACAATCCTGCCCGCCACACCTGATGAGCAACGCACACTTCTTCGCCAGCTCCGCAGCGAATATATTCATCGTTATCGCCCTCACATCATGGAAGGACCTGGACCAATCCGCGTAATGGCACGCATCGTCGCCGAACTGGCGGAGGCATGTCGTCAGCAAGGTATCTCGGAAGAGATCATTTCTGCCGAGATCGTCAATCGCACCATCGGCGATATCGATCTACGCCGCGTTGTCGAGTGCGAGGGTGCCCCTGGCGGTGAGCAGGATTATCGTACGCTGGCCGATGAACTGGGCATCGCGCTACCGGGTGAAATGCTCCATGGCTATCAGGCAACTGGCGATACCTATCTCTGGCTACGTGAACATATGCAAATATATGAACGTCAGTTGCTGGCTCAGAACTATGATCTCCGCATCTATGACATCTACGGCGTAGGGAATCCCGTGCTCCGCTCCTGGCTGGCGGAAGAGATGCAATGCTGGGGCCTGCCTGTCACCTTCGCCCAGATCAACCTGGGCATAGGCGCAATGGACTGTATCGACAAAGTCTTGCGCGGGCTCGCTCATCTCTATCGTACACGAGGATTAGACATGCAAGAGGTCGCAGTGCTCTTTCCTGAGCCTGGTTTCCATGTGCCAGAATGGCAGGCACGCATGTCCGGCTATCGCCTCCAGCACTTCCCGACACGGCCAGAGCATCACTTTCGCCTGACAGCACAAGAGCTAGATCAACTCCTACAAGCTCACGCCGATATACGCATCATCTATCTCACCGTGACAAATAATCCCACAACCCTCGCTTATACCGCAGCCGAATTGCGAGCGCTGCATGCAGTGCTGCGCGCGTATTATCAGAAAGGACGCGAGATCTTGATCCTGGCAGATCTGGCCTATATCGGTACTGGACGACCCGAGGAAGATATGGCACGCATGCAAACATTCAGTGTCCCCGATATATTGCAGCATACGATCTTCGTGAGCAGCCTCTCGAAAACTTATACGTTGACGGGTGAACGTTTCGGCTGGGTCACCTGTGGCGATCCGCAGATTGCAAGCAGCATTGTAGCCAGCTGGACCAATACGATGGCCACGCTTCCAGGCGAATGGCAATTGCGTTTTATGGCCTACTACCGCCTGCTTCAGGAGCGTCCCTGGCTGGCTGAGAAACTGCGCAAATTTTATCGTCTGCGTCGCGAGCGTTTTATTGCCCAATTGCACGCGATTAATGAGCAGCAACCACTCTTCAGAGAGATTTACATTGACGATGATGCCACAGTCTATAACTGGAGCCGACTCCTGCCAGGAGAAGACGCCTTCTCCGTGTTTGAGAAAATCGGCATTGCGGGCGTCCCCGGTTCCGGCTTTGGCTATAGTGACGACTATATTCGTTTCTCCATAGGCGTCATCCCGGTCCCTCCATGTCTCCCTTCCACCTCTCTAACTTGACATAAATGACAGAGTTTATCTCTGTCCTCGCCATATTGCTCTGGAAGCACGCAGATTGCGTAATCTGATCTTAAAAAATCCCCAAAAACGCTCTCTTGAGTTATCGGTCGTGTGCGTAGTTCACATGTATTCTTTCAGTTCTATGATCTACATGCATGTTGCCAGTTGTAGGATCTAGTGGTACTCTGTAAAGTGTGATTCAAGGTTGAACCCAAAGGTACACAGAGTCGTCACCAGGATCAAAAGGCTAATGAGTCAGAAATCGCCTCTCCTGTTTCTCGATCTTTCACAGATACATCGGGGAAGAAGAGCGATTTTCATCCAGCTTCACAGGGGAAGCACACATCCGAGTCAAATGGAAACACCCTAAGGCAGGAACACGTTCTACTTCAGCACACTTTGATGTTTCACGTGAAACATCCATTCCTGGTATTTTTTAGAGATGAAGAGATACGGGAAGATTTTTCACGGCACCGAATCTTCTCAGTAAGAGGTCTGGCAATCGGGGATCGAAGGGAAAGATGCTATGGAGCATCTCGCATACCTATCTCATTCCTCTGACAGGGTACGAACATATCAAACGAAACTGGGAACAAGTTGTAATGGCACAGTACCTGAATGTGAGGAGTCTGTGAGGTCTACGTACGATACTCTTAAAGATGGAGACTTTCTAAGAGAGAGACTCTCTCCAGATTGAGAGACAGCGTGGTCTCAAGACTTGCTTACATATGCTCTGGATACAATAGATTTGCGTTATACCAAACACATCACATAAGGAGAATTAGGAAATGACAGTCCGTATAGGTATCAACGGTTTCGGGCGCATTGGGCGTCAATCATTGAAGGCTATTCTTGAACGCCACCCTCAAGACCTGGAAGTTGTTGCTGTCAACGATCTCACCGATACACAAACCAACGCACACCTTTTAAAATACGACTCCACTTATGGCCGTTTCCCCGGCGAAGTTGAGGCCAAAGAAGATGCCCTGATCGTCAATGGCCATTCTATTAAAGTGATTTCTCAGCGCGATCCTGCTCAAATTCCCTGGGGTGATCTGGGTGTTGATATCGTCATTGAGTCAACAGGCTTTTTTACTGATGCGCCTAAAGCGGCCGGTCACTTACAGGGGGGCGCGAAGAAGGTCATTATTTCCGCCCCAGCCAAAGGCGAGGATCTCACGATTGTCCTCGGTGTCAATGATAATGTCTATGATCCAGCCAAACACACGATCATCTCAAACGCCTCCTGTACCACCAACTGTCTTGCTCCAACCGCCAAGATTCTGAACGATACCTTTGGCATCGAGTATGGGCTGATGAATACGATCCATTCCTACACCAACGATCAGCGCATTCTGGATCAGGTACACAAGGATCTGCGCCGCGCGCGCACAGCTGGCGCGAATATCATCCCCACCAGCACTGGCGCGGCCCGCGCCCTGGCCCTGGTCATTCCTGAGCTCAAAGGTCGCTTCGATGGTATGTCCCTGCGCGTACCTACCGTGACGGTTTCAGTCGTCGACTTTGTGATTACCACAAAGAAAGAGGTCACCCGTGATGCCGTCAACAATGCCTTCAAAGAAGCAGCCGCTGGTCCTCTGAAGGGCATTCTGGCTTACAACGAGGAGCCTCTGGTCTCTAGCGACTATCGCGGCGATTCGCATTCTTCCATTGTTGATGGACTCTCCACAATGGTGCTCGGTGGCAATATGGTCAAAGTTGTTGCCTGGTACGACAACGAATGGGGCTATTCCAGCCGCATCGCTGATCTTACTCATTTCATTGGTCAGAAGGGCTTCTAGCTCCTTCCTGGGTCTGAAAATAGGTAAGCAGAGGTTGCACGTGAAACACGTGCAACCTCTCTCGCCATTTTACTCCCGGTTCTTGTACGATATACCAGGAACAGGTATGAAGGGAGACAGTATTCTATGGATAAGAAGACAGTTCGCGATATAGAGGTTGCAGGCCAGCGTGTCCTGGTGCGCGTTGATTTTAATGTTCCGCTGGATAGTCAGCAACACATCACAGATGATACCCGCATTCGCGCCGCGCTGCCCACGATCAATTACTCGCTTGATCACGGAGCCGCAGTGATTTTGATGTCTCACCTGGGTCGCCCCAAAGGTCAGGTAGTCGAGAGCATGCGTCTAACGCCAGTTGCTCAACGCCTGGGTAAGTTGTTAGACAAACCGGTACAGAGTGCAAAGGATTGCATCGGTAGCGAGGTTGAGCAGCAAGCACATGCCCTGCAACCAGGCGAAGTGCTCCTGCTGGAAAATCTGCGCTTCCACAAAGAGGAAGAGAAAAACGACCCGGACTTTTCGCGTCAGCTTGCCTCGCTCGGCACACTGTATGTCAATGACGCCTTTGGTACGGCTCATCGCGCACACGCCTCGACAGAGGGAGTTACGCGCTATTTACCGGGTGTCGCAGGATTTCTGATGGAGAAAGAGCTGAATTTCCTTGGCTCAACACTGGAAAATCCGAAGCGTCCCTTTGTGGCGATTGTCGGTGGCGCAAAGGTCTCTGACAAGATCATGGTCCTTGAGCGCTTAATCAGCCTCGCCGATGCTGTCCTCATCGGCGGTGGTATGGCGAACACCTTTTTTAAGGCACAGGGTTATGAGGTCGGAGATTCCCTGGTCGAAGAGAGTAAGGTTGAAGAGGCTCGCCATTTAATCACGCAGGCACAACAAAAAGGTATTCGCTTTGTACTTCCGAGCGATGTCGTGATTGCGGATCGCTTCGCTGCCGATGCCGAGCATAAAGTGGTTCCTGCGAATCAGGTTCCTCAGAGCTGGCGTATTCTCGATATTGGCCCCAACACCGTCGATCTCTTCCGTCAGGTCGCCTCTGGAGCGAAAACAATCATCTGGAATGGTACACTGGGAGTTGCTGAGATGCCCGCCTTTGCGCAGGGGACCAATGCCACGGCCCAATTGCTGGCGGACAGCACTCGGCAAGGCGCAATCACGATTATTGGTGGTGGTGACTCAGCCGCAGCAGTCGAGCAGGCGGGTCTGGCAGATCAGATGAGCCATGTCTCCACTGGCGGGGGCGCCTCGCTCGAATTTCTCGAAGGACGCACACTCCCTGGAGTGGCAGCGTTACAGGATAAATAATCACGAAGATTTCTGTTTGATACTCTATACTCTTCATCTACGAAGTTTTCGCAGGGACGCGATGGAGCATAGCAGAGATCGTAAGGGACGCGATGAAGCGTAGCGCAACTGCTTCCTGAGCTGCAAGCTATACTTACTGTGCTCCTTTGTTTTGTTTCACGTGAAAAGTAACCATTCATTAGCAGGAAGATGTGGAGGTACACTAGTATGGCACAACAGCGCACCGCAATTATTGCCGGTAACTGGAAGATGAATTATGGCCCCAAACAGGCTGCCAGCTTTACACAGGAGATAGCCCCCCGGCTGGCAGCATTACTGAGCCAGACTACTTCACTGATCAGTATTCTCTGCCCGCCAGCCATCTCGCTTCCGATCGTACGCACGATTCTCGAGCAGACAGGCAGCACAAAAATTGAGCTGGGCGCACAGAATATGTATTATGAAGAGCAAGGCGCATTTACGGGCGAGATTTCGCCTACGATGCTTCGAGAGATATGCTCCGACGTCATTCTCGGCCATTCCGAGCGCCGTACCTATTTTGCGGAAAGCGATGAACTGATCAACAAAAAAACACTGGCCGCCTTCAAGTATGGCCTGCGCCCGATCGTCTGTATCGGCGAAAATCTTGACCAATATGAACATGGTCAGACACAGGAGATTATTCGCTCTCAGATGCATTTAAGCCTGGCAAATTTGAGCGCTCAGCAGGCGACAGAGCTGGTAGTTGCCTATGAGCCAATCTGGGCCATTGGCACAGGCAAGGCAGCCACGGCCGAAATTGCAGGCGATGTTATTCATTTCATACGCACACTCTATCAAAAAATGTACGGTCCGGAGGCTGCCGCAACCTTGCGTATTCTCTACGGAGGAAGCGTTACCTCAGCCAATATCAGCGAGTTTATGGCTCATCCTGATATCGACGGCGCTCTGGTTGGTGGAGCAAGCATCAAACCTGATTTTCTGGAAATCGTGTCTAAGTCCCTTTCGGTTATACAATAAGAGGCGAGAAAACGCTCTTCCACGAGATCTATTTGTGGCTACTTGAGGTAGCCACAAATTCCGTGATGGACGAAAAGATTGGACCTCCATCTCCCAGAAAACTCTGGAGCGATCATTATTTCTGAAGAAGAAACGTTACAACCACATAACCCCTCACTCACCTGAAGCCTGATCCGAGTCATCTTCATCATCTGTAGCCTCTTCTCGCTGGCTCTCCCGTTCAGCCATCATTTTCTTCTTCAGCTCAAGATAGCCACGCGAGACAAAGCCATCTCCAGGTCTCCATCCCCGATTATTTCGCTCCTGGTTATCTGGATGGAAAGCAGAATTCGGATCACGAGATGCATCGTAGAGAACAATCTCATTCTTCTTCACGTCCTCCACTTGTTTGGCTTGATTCTCCAGATAGTATTTTTTAAAGGCGGCTGAGACAGGGCCGGTATTCCGAGGCCGATCCTCGTCCTCTACAAAACGAGGATCGCGAACCGTCTGCGTGCTCTTTCTCCGCGGCGTACCACCGGTAAAGAGACGAAAAAAGTCTTCTGTACTGACATCGTCCCGTATAATGACCACTTCCTTCTCCTCGCTGATAGGGACAGCGATCAAACCATTTCCCAGATCTCGCACTCCCGGAGGTAAAGGCTTCAGATCCGAGGAAGCAGGCTTACCCGGGCTGTTATTTTGCGCTTCGGCCTGCTTGGCCTGCTCATCCTCTCTCGCATGGCGCTGCTTACGATTGAGCTCCTTCTGTTCTTCATGAGCCTGCTCTTTTTCCTGCTGCTTCTTGCGCATATGCTCCTGAATATACATAGTAGCAAGAGTACGCGGATCCAATTTTTTCTCTTTCGCAGCCGGGACGGATTCTAAAGTCGAGGTCTCCATATGGCCCGCATGCTTGAATCCCTCGCGAATGACAGCAGCACCAGCCTCAGACCAATGTAGTGGCTCTCCTCGTTCTTCACGCTCAGCATCATCTGCACCCGTTTTTGCAGCCTGGGCAACCGTAATCGCATTCTGCACCTGAGCGATCATTTCCGGATGTTCTTTCCAGGCTTGAATCCAGGCCTCCGGGGAAACGACATCGAATAAAAAGCCTTTGAGTTCCCCATTTTCTGAGACAGTATAAACCCCTTGAGCGCCCTTCACATCTGTAGTTTTTGAGCCACTTTCGCGAGAAACATCCTCTTCAGATTGTCTCTCCTCTCCCCGAGCTTCTTTATCAGGGTTTTTACGCATTCTCTCCTGCACCTTCTTCTCCTTGACCTCTCCCTTTGAATGCGGCTGTACGTTCTCATCTATCGCTTCCGCGCCTACTTCCCCTTCAACTACTATTGCCATCTGAGAAGGCGGAGGTTGCTCACTTACAGGTTGCTCCAGCACCAGTCCGGGATCTACTTTGATTTCCTCAAAACGAATATGGCTACCTAGCGGCCTGGAAGAAACAACCAGATGTGCTGTACGTTGCATGATATTTCTCATACGTTCATGGTTCTGTAATTTGTGCCCTTCTGGCATCTGGTCTGGTGGCTCTTGAAATCCTTGCTGGTCTTTTTGCTCATATAGGGGCTCTGGTAAGGACTCATGTTGTGGAGGTTGTAATTCTGAAGAAACGACAGTTACAGGAGGCTGTGGGGGATAGGATGCTGGAGAGGGCTGATACTGTTGAGGGGAGACAATATTCTCACATTCATCCTCCTCTTCCACTACCGCCTCGCAATACACCCCTTCCGCACCTTCTGACTCCTCGTCTTCTTCATAATACACTTCTTCCCCACCTTCCAACTCATCATCTTCCGCCTCACTCACTTCCGGCTCTTCTTCTTCCTCCTCGCAATACACCTCCTCTATCACTTCCGACTCGTCTTCTTCTTCCTCGTAATACTCTACCTCCACTACTTCCTCGCAATACACCCCCTTTGCCAATTCCGGCTCTTCTTCTTTCCCTTCGCAATACGTTACTTCCGACTCGTCATCTTTCCCTTCGCAATACGTTACTTCCGACTCATCCTCTACTTCTCGGCGCACTTCTTCTTGTGAAAATTCTTCCTGGGAAGCCTGCTGGTTAAGCTGTTGTGGTTCTTTATACTCTTCTGTCGACAGGACTTCTCCTTGCAGCTCCTCGACTGGCTCTTCTGCTTGATCCGGCTCCGGAGGTACGTATTGATCCATGGGTTTTGGATATTTATAACGTCGATAGCCATTCTGCTCGTAAAATTCCTCTTCCTTTGTCCAGTATCGGTCCCTCTCGATGCCAACAATCTCTACCCAGACAAGGTCCCAGTGCTCCATTTCATGTACGAGCTTCTCCCTTGCTTTGTCTATCTCTTCTATTTTCAAAGCAAGGTCCCATCTCGTCTTATCGACTTCCTCCATTGTCTCATTAAATAACTTCAACGTAGGAGAGGACCATAAATAGTTCATACGCTTCCTTCTTGCAAGATAGCGTGCTGATGGCTGTCGAGTTGCAGTGGATGAAACGATGAGAGCTTGTTTATCCTCATCAGAGGGGAGCGCGGACCTTACCTCCAGACAATCCTTTTCTTCGTACTCTTCATCCTCATCAATCTCCTCATCAAAGCGGAGCGCAGGCCTTACCTCCTGGTGGGCCTCTTTATCTGAAACTGGTTCGGCCTGCTTTTTTGGACTACTATTCGCCAACTGTGGTGACATAAAAAGGCCCGGTATTTTATCCCACTGTATGGACTGTGGCTCTTCCTCTTTATCTGAAACTGGTTCGGCCTGCTTTTTTGGACTACTATTTGCCAATTGTGGTGACATAAAAAGGCCTGGTATTTTATCCCACTGTATGGACTGTGGCTCTTCCTGTACCCTCGAAGAGTGATCCACCCTTTTATATTGCGGCTCCCGTTGTGGCTCACGCTGGACATCTACTGGTCTCGGCTCTCGTTGTGGCTCACGCCGCGTATCTGCTGGTCTCGGCTCCCGTTGTGGCTCACGCCGCGTATCTGCTGGCCTCGGCTCCCGTCGTGGCTCTGCTGGCCTCGGCTCTCCTGCATGGCGCTGATCGTCCCCTGACTGCCGCTCATGCGCACGATACTGTGCATTTTGTGATTGCTGTCCTCGTTCCCGATATTGAACCTTCATCGCTTGCTGCCTCCGCTCCTGATACTGAACATCCTCCGACCACTGCGCCTGTGCTTGATACTGAACATCCTCTTTAACCACATACTGGTTTTGTGCAGGCTCGCCCTCTTGCTTCTGCTTACAAGCAGGCAATTCTGGGGGAGATAGAGAAAATGGTATCGCTACATGAATTGTCTCTTCTTGCTGTTCCTGCCGTGGAGATTGTGCGGGCTCTTCTATCTGCACTTCCCTGAATACACCATCAACACACTCTTTTTCTTCCTCATAAACTTTTTTCCGTTTCGGACCAGGTTTTTTGTTGCGAATAAGTCGGCGATAGTTATTGAAGCGCAAAAGAGGCTGGCAAGTAGCCCAATCCAGCTGGTCGATCGCAAAATATTCGCGCACAGGAGGAATATAAGAGGGAGATTGCTCCCAGGTAAGATACTCGATCACCGCTTCATATAAACCATCAAAACATTTCTCTACCACCCAGTTCCCATTGCGCAAAGAATGGGCAGTAGATAAATAGCCCGACTGACGCAGACGCTGCATATTGAGCTCAATTGTGCGCAAACTCTTTTTTGTATACTCGGCTACATGCTTCAGTGTCACATAGGGAGGAAGATGGTCAACCTGGAAACCAACGAACGCCTGCCAGGTGAGATAGAGAGCACCAGGCAAGATCAACTGCGTCACACGATAAAGCGTGGCATAGCTACCATCTTTATCACGAAAATGTATATCATACTTTCCAAACAATGGTGGAGATATTTCCCCTACAACCTGCCCTCGAAATCCATCCAGATCTTTGTTATGCCCTGGTATTTCCTGCTCATATATATGAGAGCGCCCGGAGATATGATTATCGCCCTTATTCCCCGACGATTGCTGCATAGATATTGTCGTCCTCCTCCAAACACATGCCCACCATCTTTAGCAAAGATCATCCCAAATCGACATGGCTTATGAATAATCCCTATCTGGCGATAAGGAGGCTTATTCAATTATTAGCCTATATAGTTTTTTCTCGTCGTCAATATGGCCTGTTCCAACATAACAGTTGTAGCTCAATCGCGGATGCCGCTGCTATTTTATTCGCAGCTTATAATGGCTACTCATATTTACACGCTATGATACAGAATTCTCAAAAAAAAAACAATTATCTAAAATAAGTATTTTTCTTGTGTTTTTCTCATACTTTTCTCGTATTTTTTCTCCTTCTCTCAATCAGAGGAGGGAATCTCTTGCTCTCAAAGCTCTGCAAAATCGAAAACACCGACACGGTTACAGTTGTTATGTATTCTTTTTGGCAAGAAATTTTTTAGTCCTGATACCAGGCCTATAACACATTACTCACAAAAATCTTTCTTCTCACCTCACCTGCTTCTTTCACTTTTTTCCTACCCTGATCATTTGCAATCTTTCTTCGGTTTTGCACGGCTTTTACAAATTCACCCATAATTTTTTCTTCGGTCATCTGGTCCCCCACAAATCTTTTCCACATTTTTTCTTCGGTCTGATTTCGCCCCCGCCAAATTCTCTCATAGTTTCTTCTTCGGTAACATAACAACACTCAAGAAAAAACTCTCGCCTGATCTTTACAATGCAGCTAGATCGGCCTGGAGAGACGATTTAGCCGCATTGAACACAGCCAGAAAAACGCCTCTTACCGAAAATTTAATTGGGAGTCAGTTTTTTTTCGTACACAAGCCATTTTTCTTCGCTTTTATGCGCTTGTACGATTGCTTTTTTTATCGCCTGGAAGCCTGCTTCACCCGCCATTTTGGGGGAGAGTATTATCAATGAGCCTGGCAATCGCTGGCTATTTTTACACAAGAATTATCCACTTTTCCACAGATGTGTATATCTTCAGCAGCAAAATGTTGTATAAGGGGACACTGAGGCCTTGTAACGTCCTTCTGGCTCCCAGAATACTGCTATCCATGTGCAGGCCCTGCTACGGGCCTGTAGAGCGCAAATTGTGAGCAACAAGGCGAGGCTTTGTACTGGATCAGGAACAGCACCTTTCTCGCAGGATACGAGGCACAGGTGTGAAGATTGAGAAGAGATGCACCTTCTCGCACTCCTCAGCTTCGATAGCGCTCCCTGCATAGTGGCTGGTAGAGCAGTAGCGCTGTTTGGTAAACTTCATTGCGAGCAGAATTGACTCAGATTGATTTCACATCAGAGGGCATAACAAAAAAGAAGAGGCGCGATTCTGCGTCTCTTCTTTTTGTTTGTCTATTTCTGTGTCAGCAATCCTAATCGAGATAATCTTTCAGCTTGCGGCTCCGGCTGGGATGGCGTAGCTTGCGCAGAGCCTTGGCCTCGATCTGGCGAATACGTTCACGTGTAACATGAAACTCTTTTCCGACCTCTTCGAGGGTGCGGCTCCGGCCATCATCCAGGCCAAAGCGCAGCTGTAAAACTTTGCGTTCGCGCTCAGTCAGACTATCAAGCACATCCTCCACCTGCTCTTTCAGCAGCTGATGACTGGCAGCGTCGGCAGGAGCCAGAGCGGTATGATCCTCGATGAAATCACCCAGGTGGCTGTCGTCTTCCTCACCAATAGGAGTTTCCAGACTGACAGGCTCCTGGCTGACCTTAATAATCTCCCGAACCTTTTCCGCGCTAATCTCCATCTGCTCGGCAATCTCTTCCGATGTAGGCTCGCGGCCAAGATCTTGTAGTAAGCGCCGACTGATACGGATCAGGCGATTGATCGTCTCGACCATATGTACGGGAATGCGGATCGTACGAGCCTGGTCAGCAATAGCGCGCGTAATAGCCTGACGAATCCACCAGGTAGCATAGGTACTAAACTTATAACCCTTAGTATAATCAAATTTTTCCACAGCACGAATCAACCCGATATTTCCCTCCTGGATCAGATCCAGCAGATTCATGCCTCGGCCAATATACTTCTTCGCCACACTCACCACCAGACGCAGATTCGCCTCAGTTAAGCGACGCTGAGCCTCCTCACCCTCATCGATATAGCGGCGGTTGACGAGTCCCTTGTGCAGATCCGTCTTCAGGCGTTCTGCTTTTCCACGTTCCATAATCTGGGCCAAACGAACCTCTTCTTCAGCCGTGAGCAATGGTACCCGACCGATCTCGCGTAGATACATACGCACGGGATCGTCCAGGCTACTTTCGAGATCGGCGACCACAATGCCAAAGCCGTCTTGCAGCTCCTCCCATTTGGGGTCGGTCAAGATTTCAGCGTCGACCATTTCCTCAGGACTTGGCTCCCAGTCGGGGGGCGGCTCTTTGGTTGTGTCCAAAGTATCCATAGACTCATCGTCCTGTAGCTTAAACAGGTCAAAGGGCTCAGTTTCATCGTCGGGAGTCACCAGACTACCTGCGCCAGAGATATGAGCATGATGACCTAGGTTCTCAATATTGTCAAAAACAGTTTCCGTATTATTCAACATGGACTCATCAAAAGGTTCGATTGCAAACACGTCTTTTAAAGGCTCTGTAATCAATACACGCTCATCGTGTACACGATCCATTACATCTTGTTCCCGATTCACCATTCTGGCATCCCCCTTCAGAAAACAGGACGAATTATGAAAACGAATATGAAAAATATCCTGTTCCCCGATTCCGTTTTGGTAAAAAAATGATTGCACAATTGCGACGCTTTTTCGCTCGCTCGCGACATCATGCGCTCACCAGCGGCGTGCTATAAATTTTTTGGATAGGCCCACAGGCTATACCTGCAAACGTACCCCTGAATGTATTGTACGTAGAAGCATGGAATTTTGTTGCTTCCGTTGCAGTAGCTGCATTAAAGCATCAGCATCCCCAATTGCAGTTGCTTCGCGTATAAGATAGTCTAGCTCAGTATTCGATTGTGACAGTTGTGCGAGTTTCAGCCGAGTTGCACACTGAATTGCCTCTTTCACCAATCCGACTCCATCTTTTGGAACACTCGACTCAACACACTTTAATGCTCTGGCAACCGTCGCCAGCAACGCAGAAGGCACAAACTGTTCAAAGGGTTGTTGCGATGAGGGAGGAGAAGCACGTTGCTCTATAGAGTTGAGAATGCGGTACAACTCTCGCGTGTCCGTCCCAGCGAAGTCACCATCGTTAATTATACCACAAACATGCGCATTTAAGCCCGGATTTTGCAAGAGTAGCCCAATCAGGTAGTCCTCCCATTTTAACCCATCTCGTACTCTTCTGTCAAGCCCACGTACAGGCGAGGTCAAACCGCCTGTGGAGCCTGCTGAGCCGCTCTCTTGTGCCTCTCTTTTTACCCAATCTGGTTCGTCTTCTGTCTGTTCTGACTTTTGCCCCCTCCTGCTTGATACCCTTCCAGCAGCACCCTCCCCAAAAGTACTGGTTGCCCGCCCTGCTGGTTCTGAAAACTGCGCACGTATACCTGTTGCTGGCTGTCCACGAAGGACGAGCTTTAATTCCTCGTACAGACTCGGCACGTCGATACCAATCATCATCGAGAGCTTTTGCAAGTATGCTTCACGCTTGACACGATTGCTAATGGTTGCAATTACCGGCAAGAGGCGCTTCGCAGCTTCCGTCTTTCCCACTGGCTCCTGCAAGTTCAGCTCCAATGTTTTGGTTGCAAAGTAATAATCAACCAGGGCCAGAGGATGGGTTACAGCGTACAACCAGGCCGTGAAGTCCCGTCGAATGACTTCGTCCGGATCTTCTCCTGGCGGCAACTGCAAGACGTTGATTTCAGCATCAACCTGCTCTTCCAGGCGAATCATGCCCTGTATATGCGGCTTCTGACCACCTTGCTGACCCGAACGCGTTTTTCCTGCCTCACGACCCGCTGAGAGAGGCACTGGTACGATGGTACGATCAAAACCTTTGATCGCCTCTTGAATACCCTGCTCAGTCGCCGCATTACCAGCAGCATCTGGATCCAGGGCCAGCGTCACCTGGCGCGTAAATTTCTTGAGCAGTTGAATATGTTTCTCAGTAATGGCGCTACCGATACAGGCCACAGTCTGTTTCGTGCCGTACTGATGCGCAATCACAGCATCAACGTATCCTTCGACAATAATGACCTGCTTTGCCTGTTTGATTGTATCTTTTGCCATATCCATGGCGTAGAGTACGCTATTTTTCTCGAATAGGAGTGTCTGCGGAGAGTTTAGATACTTCGGCTTCCCATCGCCAAGGGCTCTACCACCGAAGCCGATTACGCGGCCTCGTACATCGCGAATGGGAAAGATAATGCGCTGCCGAAAGTAATCATAAATCCCCTGGCTCGCGCGCGCTTCCAGAAAACTGCTCTCCCGAAAACGCGCCAGGCCTCCCTCTACGAGCTCACGCTCACTGTATCCCTGGCTCAGTAGAAAACGCGTCAGGCTATCCCATTGGTCAGGCGCGTAGCCCAACCCAAAGGCGATAACACTATCTGAACTTATACCGCGACTCTGGACATAAGTGCGTGCTTCTGTTGCCTCTTTGGAGCGTAGAAGCATCTGGTGAAACCAGAGCAAGGCATCTTCATTCAATTTGCGCAGACGTTCTTTGGCCGCGCTTGCCTCACGCTCTTCTTCAGCACTACGACCGCTTGTATGCTCCTCAAGCTCGACATTGGCTTTTTGGGCCAGATATTCCAGTGCTTCGCGAAACTCCAGTCCTTGCTGCTTCTGCACAAAGGTAAAAATATCGCCTCCTTCGTTGCAGCCAAAACAACGCCAGGTTTGCGACTCTGGAAACACATAGAATGATGGTGTACGCTCGTTATGGAAAGGGCACAGGCCTTTGAGTGCCTTACCAGCTTTCTGCAAGCCTACAACCAGGCCAACTTCATCCCCAATATCTATTTTTGCCTTAATAGCCTCAATGGTAGACGTCATGCCAGATTATCCCTCGACCCTGATTATTCCTCGACAACGCAGTGCAAACACTATTTATTTCACCAGTTGAACCAAAATCCAGCCAATTCTTCCCATCCTATGCAGATGCTTGAGTCTATTCACCCCTCTTGTGATAAACATATCTGCTTGTCGAACACCAGGAGGGTTGTACTACTGCCTATTTTCTGTATGGCAATGTATGAGTGCGGCTCCAGTTTTTCCTACACCACATATAACGAGTCATCTCTCTGAAAGTCGCATCTCACTCCACATTTCAAAAATCAAATAGTACTAGCTGTCTGATCGATGCCATGAGACAGCTTCCAGTGCCATGGCTTGCCTATGTTATCAGTTGTTTCTTTCAGAGGAAAAACCGGAGTTCTCTTTACATTTTAACGTCCTCTCCATAAGAGATATGACTAAGACATTTTTTGCATCTGATATCAAACTACGCCAATATCTAGCTTTTTTTCTCACAAAATAGGAGGGCCTTTTTTTGCTGTTTTTCTGTTTGCTTGTTTGCGAAGAGAACGGAAGCAAAGGCCCTCTGCAAAAATCTCTCCAGAGCAAAGTTATCCACTTTTCCACATTGCTTATTACTAATAGATATTTTTCTTTTTAAAAAAATAGAGAACTCGTAGTAGTAGGGGATGTGGAAAAGTGGATAACTTTGCTTTTCCCCCTTTTCTGACGTTTTTGTCTCCCTCATAAATCCGCTTCTGGAGCCGATCGAGAGATTTGTCGTGAAATATTTTTTCGGGGTACGTACCTGTGGACTAACAGTGGATAAGTCAGGGGATAACTGTGAATATCTATCATTGATGATATTCACTCTTCCACATTTTTTTGCCCTATGTGGATAAACTCGGCCACTTTTCCACATGCCCTGTGGATAATCAAATATTTTGATGTTTCTATCAATCTTGAGTGCCATGCTATCAAATAGATGCATGTGGATATGTGGATAATCTATCCCCAAAATTTGTGGAAAACCTGTATATCGCGGCGATATATTCCCCTTCCATCCAGCAAAAATGGCATGAGGGGACTTGAACGATAAGCCGCGTATTGCCTCAAAATGAATGCTCTACGGGAGAGTTTTACACAAAAAAGAGTAGTTGTCCACATTTTTTGCTACTTTATCCACGCTGGCTCATTGTATCTTACCGAAGATTGTTCTGCGGTCTTGTGAAGGGGAGAGAAGCGTGTGCAGAGATTGTTCTGCGGTCTTGTGAGGGGGAAGGATAGTTGTTGCGAAGATTACTTTGCGGTCTTATATCTAAGAATAAACGTAAGATGGAGCAAGGTTCACGGGCACAGACCGCAAGAGAAATGAGACAGGGGTATCTGCGAGCATGGATCATGAAATTATTCTGCGGGTTCGCTGAGGTGGATCTTCTTAACTTAAAGCAAGATAAGAGAAGTTTTCTTCGGTATGAGCCAGTATACTGGGAGTGTTTGCCATTAAACATAGAGGCGTAAGAGATCTCTCCAGGTCTCTTTTTCAAGCAGATGGCGATAGGACGTTAATTCAGGAAAGGAAATATATGGAAAATCTTCAACCTGTTTGCCCTCCAGACTTTTCATCAAGGCCATTTCGTCTGACTGTGGAGCGAACGATGCATGTGACTCCTGACGTATTATTTCGCGCATGGACAGAACAGATCGATCGCTGGTTTGCAACGCCAGGAACGGTGTTGATGAAGGGCGAGGTTAACACCGTCTTTTTTTGGGAAGTACAGGTCGAGGAAAAGCGCTATCCACATTATGGACGTTTTCTCAGGCTGGAGCGTGATCGGCTGGTCGAACTGACCTGGCTCACTGGACCCGATGGGACGAAAGGGGTCGAAACGGTGGTGACGGTCGAGCTTGCTCCTGAGGGAACCGGCACGCACCTGAGACTTACACATGCAGGTTTTTTAGATCAAGAATCAAGAGATCAGCATGAGGTGGCATGGCCATTCGTACTCGCGCAGCTCGAAGAGCGAATGTCGTTGTAAAACTATCTCATATACCTATGTGATATATTCATCTTCACAGCATGATATATCGCGGTGATATATCATGCTGTGAAGATGTGGAGAATGTGGAAAACTTATCCACATTTTGTGGATAAGTGCATCTATCCTGGTGATATATCCCCCCTTATGAAGAAAAGTAGTCAGTCTTATAGAGCCGCTACACAGGGAATAAACACAAAAAAACCTCTTCTCCAATTGATGTGGAGAATGTGGAAAACTTATCCACAAACAATGTGGAAAACTCATGTATCATGTTGATATATCCGGCAAATGTGGAGAATGTGGAAAACTTATCCACATTGTTTGTGGATAACTCTCTCATGAGCCGTGGATATCCCCATTAAAAAGTATTCTTCAGTGGATAACTTTGCATAAAGTACCTTTTCTCTTGCCATCTTTTCTATCGTGATGATAGATAATAGACTGTATCGGTTTTTCTCCTATCGCGAAATTTCTTCAGTAGAGTGCGGAAAAATCCATAACAGCATAAAGTTATCCACATTGTTTGTGGATAAGTCTCTCTAAGAATGTGCAGAAGTCGATCTTTTCCTGCTTGTATCCACCCGGGAGGTGGATAATGCTTCTGTATTCTGCTTTGTATTCGAGATAAAGCACGCTCTGGGCGTGAGCTATTCGTCTCTGAGCTAGCAGGTTGTATACATGTAGTAGTTCCGCTGTTCTGTTATTGATACTACCTCTGTTCCAGGTTGATGAGGATAATCTCCACCAAACACATATTCCCACATACCCAATACTCCATTGTTCAGCTGTTTTGCACGCAAAGGATTCAAGTCATGGTACCTATTGCGCCAGAGATATCGTTTGCGCTGATTTTTGTGGTATAGAGCTCTTTGAAAACTCTGCTAACATTGTAGCAATAAAAACTGGCAATAGAAAAGAGAATGGCCGAAATGTCCTACATATTCGTTTTGCCAGGTCTAGTCGATCAGGAACTATGACAGAACAATACTGTCACTCGGCTTCAACAGGTTTACGAGTGAGAAACATTAATACGATAGAAGCGGCATTGCTTTATTTCCCCTTTTCATGTAGTATAACACTTATCAGAGAAAAAGCATATTAAATTTTTTTCATGCTTTTCGTGTAAATCAAAAAGTAGATCGGTGCCCTTCCTTCATTTCTCTTGTGAAAGAATGGCGCTCTCTTGCGTACTTACATGTGTGAGTAGAAATTTGCTTTTACCTACTCTGTATTCGCGTACTCTTTTTGCTAGCAGTTTTTCACAACATCATCAGATCGGGATTTTGTAAATAACTGTGTCTCTCATCTTTACAGAGGAGGTAATCTTTCGTGCTAGATTCTTGTCTGAGAACACGAGAGTGGTCTTCCAGGAAGTGGTACCTTATCTTCTGTCTTCTCCTTCTGTCCACCTGGCTCGTTGCTTGTGCTCAACCACAGGCGCAAAATAAATCCAAGGCATTCGTGACGCCGCTTGCTCAGATCACCGCACCAACGCCACTGCTGACGCGGGGTATACTCACGATTGGGAGCTATACAAATTATCTGCCACAGGAGTTCACTGAAGGTGAGACAGATACTGTCGTCGGTTTTGATATTGATCTGATCAATGTGCTGGCACAACGTATGGGGTTGCGTCCCCATGTTGTGCAGCTAGACTTTAGCTCGCTTTTGCCCAGCTTGCAAGAGAAGAATGTTGATGTCGTTATCTCTGCCCTTCCCATTACGTCCGATTTGCAGAAACAGGTGGATTTTGTGCCTTATTTTAAGGGTGGCGAGTCTCTGCTGGTTGCGAATGGGAATCCTCATCACATCCAGGGTACCAATGATCTTTGTGGCCTGAGTGTGGGTGTTCGTATCGGGACATTAGAGGAGAACGATCTGCGTGTGGCGAGTAATACCTGTAAACAGGCTGGCAATAAACCTATTACGACCATTGCTTTGTCCAACGGGGCCGATGTGATACAGTTATTGAAAACGGGACGCGTGGTTGCTACCTATCAGGATGCTCCTGTTTCCGATTATTATATTCATCAGGACCCTTCGCTTTTTGCAATAGGCGGCCAGGTAACAAATGGCAATGTGGAGGGGATCGCTATTCGCAAAGGGGATGCGTCGATCTTACAGGCTGTGCAAAAGGCTTTCCAGGCCGTACGTAATGATGGTACGTATCACTTTTTGATTATGAAGTGGGGCCTGACGACAGGCGAGCTAACCAGTGATGAAGATGGATGAGATGCTTATGGTACGTCTATTTTCCGCGGAACTTATCTCTACAACGCCAATTTCTTCTGAAGCCAATTTGTTGACGGTGCATATTCCCGCGCTCGTCCAGGCGGTTCGACCGGGTCAATATTGTATGATACGCTGTTGTGCTCTTCAGGCGTATGATCCTTTGCTGCGGCGACCATTCTTTGTGCATTCGGTTGATAGGGCTGCGGGTTTGTGTACGTTTCTGATCTATAAACGTGGACGTGGGAGTCACTGGCTGGCCAGTCAGCCTGCTGGTACGCTTCTTGAGGTGCTGGGCCCTACTGGTCATGGCTGGAGCCTGTCTTCAACGGTGCGTAACCTGTTACTGATAGCTGAAGAGCGACAACTCGCATCTTTGACGTTCCTGGCTCAAGAGGCTTTGCTACAGGAGATAGCGGTAACGATCGTCTATCAGTGCCAGAGCGTCGAAGAGGCGTATCCGCCAGCGCTTCTTGCTCCTGAGGTGGAGTACCATGTGGTAACGGATACGCTCATTTCAGGCATCGCTCCCTATCTTTCCTGGTCCGATGCGACCTGTTGTAGTGTTTCACATGAAACGGCTCTTGCTCTCTATAATCGTTACGAGCGAATTCGAAGCAAGCATTTTGCTCAGGTCACAGCTGAAGGTCATTTTCTCTGCGGTATGGGCCTTTGCCTCCTCTGCGACGTTGAGACGCGTTCGGGCTTTCGTCTTCTCTGCCGTGAGGGACCGGTATTTGGTCTGCACGAACTTGTGCGTTGAATATGGATAAGCTCTGGTTTTTTCGTCCCTCTGTGCATCAGAGGTTGCATTGCCAGGCGTATGTCAGGATTGAACCATAGGAACAGGATTATTTTTGTCCACCCAGGAAGAGGTGGTGCATGAACCGTTTTCCTCTGACCAGCGTAAAATGCGGATCAAGGTCGAGGAGATGAATAAATGCGCCTAATATGAGCGGGTCGAAACTGGTGCCCGATCCCTGCAATAGCCGCTCACGAGCTGCCTCCTGGGTGAGTGGAGCTTTATAAGGGCGTTGCGACGTAATAACGTCATACACATCGGCGATGGTAAGCAGGCGTGCGCCCAGGGGAATGTCTTCTCCATGGTACCCTGCCGGATAGCCAGCGCCGTTCCAGGCTTCATGATGATGGAGGACAGTTTCGACATAAAATGGGTGAACATCACAGCCGATTAAGATGCGAGCGCCAATAACAGGATGCTGTTCCATTTTTCTGCGTTCTTCCTCAAGAAGTGGGCCGGATTTATTGAGTATATCGTTGGTAATCCAGGTTTTGCCGAGGTCATGGACCAGCGCCGCTAATGCCAGATCTCGCGCCTCGCGCCTGCTCCAACCAAGATAGCGTGCCAGACGCTGAACGTAAGTCGCCACACGGCGTGAATGTTCATAGGTGATAATATCTCGTTCCTGAATACTCTTTGCTAAAGAAAGCAGGACCTTTCTGGTCTCATATTCTTTTTCTCTCTGCTCTATATGCATTGCTACCACCACTCTGCTCTCCCCACTTAATAAAAGTGTCTACGGGGAACGATGTCGCTCCCTGGTTTGAAAACGGTATGTACTATAATAACGCCTTTGCGATGGTTTCAGATTATCATGTTGCCATCAGAATTGGCACCGCTAAACAGCGCCTCTACGATGGGCAAACATGGTCGAATGATACAAACTTTTATAACATATTAATATTTAGCTGTAAATCCTGTCTATGCCTGTCATGGAATAGGTACTTTTGTGTCATCTTTTGTCATTTGTATTACGTGTTAAGATTGATGTTTGTCTTTCTATTCCCCAAATAGTCCCTCTTTTCCTCATAAATCGTTTTTAATCACCCTTTTTTGTGATAGACTCAGCTTGAACACTCAGAAAAGAGTACCTGTCCGGATTTTCTGTTCCAGGAAAGGAAAGGCAGGTTTTCCCTATCATATTTTTTTTAGATAACAGAAATATCAGGCATTTATTTTTTGATTTTGTTTTGTTATACGTGCACTATAGGGCATCGGCTGGATTTTGTCGATGGTTTGAAAGTACATAACTAATGACAAAAGATACTATGGAGACGACAATGGCTTCACACGACGACGGCCAGAAACCAGGTGATGTCATTTCGCTTGTGCTTACTGCCGATAATCATCTTGGCTATTCTGCCTTCGGCCAGCAGCCTCGCAAACGCGAGGTTCTTCAGCAACGCCTGCGTCAGGCTTTTCAGCAGGCGACCGATTTTGCCCTTCAGCAGAAAGTTGACCTGTTTATTCAGGCTGGTGACTTATTTGATACGGCGGTGCCGCAAGAACGTGATCGTAGCTTTGTCGCGGAGCGGCTCTCAGAATTGAAGCAGGCCGGTATTCAGATGTTTGCGCTTGGTGGCCTTCATGATATTCCTGCCGCTGGACATGTGCGGCACGGCGTTTCTGATCCTTCACCTCTGCTGAGCTATGAGCGCCTGGGAGCTTTGCACTATTTTTCTCCTGTGGCGGATCAAAAGCTAGAGCCTATGCTGCTCAATCTCCACGGCGTCCAGGTTGGCATTTCCGGACTGAGTGTGTTTACTGAACAGGACGTTGATCCTTTGACTGGTGTACAGGTGCGGGATGGCATTGACCGAGCCTCGTTTTCTCTTCTTGTACTACATGCTCCTATTGACGGCCTGACTACGGGCTCTTCTCTCTTTGAAGCACGCGCTCAGGTGAGCCGTCAGAGCCTGACTGAGTTGCCAGCTTTTCGTTATGTACTCGCGGGATATCACCATAAATATAGCCGTCTGACCTTTGGGCAAACGGAGGTGGTGGTAGCCGGAACAACGCAGCATATTGATTTTAATACGCCGGATGAGGTCCCGGGTTTTGTCTATCTGGGCCTGGCTGCTGATGGTATTCGCTGGTGCAAACATATTCCTGTAGAGAGTTTTTCGTTACAAAGTCTGTTGATTCCAACCTCTGAACTCTGGTCTGCTGAGGCTGAACTTCAACAAAATGTCGATCCTACCGCTCTTATCCTTGAGCGTTTGCGCCCCCTCTGTGGGCCGGATATGTTGCTTCTGTTACGCCTGGAAGGCGAGTTGTCGCGTTCTCAATATCATCAGTTGGATCTGAACCAGATCCGCCGCTACGGCGAAGAGCAGTGTTTTGCCCTGGCTATTGATGATAGCTCTCTGGTATTGCTTTCGGATCTGGATATGCCCTCCCCTGAGGCTGGCGAGCGCTTCTCTCCCCGTGAAGAACTGATCGCTCTGGCCGATGAATGGATCGCGGATGCTTTTGATGAGCATGAGCAAAAAGCATGGCGTGTGACAAAAGAAGAGTTATTGCTGGCATTGGATGATCTCAAAGGGAGACGATAATGTATTTCTTTCTGCCTGCAATTGCTGTGAGCTTGCAGGTATCCTAGATGTTCCAGACCAGCCTGGCACTGCTACCTGGCTTTGGCGAACGGAGTAGACCATGATAATCCTAAAACATTTGACCGTTGAACGGTTCAGGCTCCTGCGCGAGGTGAACCTTCATTTTCCTCAGCGCGGTTGTATTCTGATCCAGGGACCTAACGAGGCTGGCAAGTCGGCACTACTTGAAAGCTTATATTTTGCACTTTATGGTGAGGCGCTCTCTTCAAGTCGTGGTAGGCGTTCGCTTGATGATCTGGTATTATACGGTGCTACCAATGCCTCTGTAACGCTTACTTTTTCGGTCGGTGCCACCGAACTGACGATCTCCCGTGTGATTGAACGAGGTAATGGTCAACGCGCGACTCTACAGATTCGTCGCCTGGGCGTTGCCGGGGAAGAGACTCTCTCTGGGCTTGGCTCTGTCAATGAACGTATTGTCTCCGAGATGGGTCGTATGGATGGTGAGTCTCTACGTAATTCTTGTTTAATTGAGCAGAAAGGTCTGGACCGTCTGGAGATGCTGGATAGCGATGCGCGCGATACAACCGCACGCAAGCTCCTCGGGCTCGAACGCCTGATCCGTCTCTCCGAGCAGTTTAAGATCGGTTCTGAAGATGAGCGCTTGCTTCAGGAGTGGCGCGAGAAACTTCATCTCGCGGAAATTCAGGCGCGTATTCCTGTTTTGAGCCGACAGCTGGAAAAACTGGAGGTGGCTCTTGCTGCTGTGGCTGTTAGTCACGATTTAGAGGGGATCGTGCAGCAGGAGACGGATATCCAGGAACAGGAACGCTCGATTGAACAGATGAAACGTATCCGCCAGGAACTGAAAAGTCGCCAGACGCGCTTACATCAGTTGCAAAAGGCCGAGATGACGCTGGGCGAGATTATCGAAGCTTATGATATTATCGCTGAGGCACGTCAGGTCTTGCCTGAACTGGAGAAGCAGATCGCTGATCTTGAATGGCGCGAACATGAGGAGCTTCCTGTTCTGGAAAAACGCGTTGCTGATCTCTCAGAACTACGTCGCTCGTTTGGCACGTTGGAGCATATGTCCAATGATCTGCTGACGGCGGTCGATACGATTAAAGAGCTTGAGCAAGAGCTGAAAAAGCAGGATGAGACGCTGGAGGATCTCCAGAGTATGGAGGAGCAGATCTCCCATGCTCGTTTGCGTGTTCAGCAGGCTCAACAAGCTCTCACTGAACTTGAAGAACGGCGGCGGACCGGGCGTCCTCAACTGGAGATCCGTTTGCAGCGTATGAGAACTCTGGCCGATCGCCTGGCTGAACTGAAACGCGCAGAAGATCAATATGCTCGTGCAACTGTGAGTCAGGGGCTTTCGGAAGAGAATCAGGCACGCCTGCGCAAGGTGCAGCGCGATCTTCAGGAGACAGAACAGGAACTGCGCCTGGTTGAGGGTGAATCTCGTCAGGTTCAGAAGCAGGCTGAAGCATTTGATAAGCGCTGGCGTGATCTGGGGGTTCGCCGTCAGATGGAAGAATGGATGCGCCTGAAAACGCTCGCTGATGGCCTGTTGCAGGCAGAGCAGCATGTACGCATGGCGCATGAACAAAAAGCCCGGCTGAATCAAGCGGCGGAGGATGCTCAGTCCTCTTCGCGCAAGTATTTGCTGCTGGTGGCGGTCTGTGGCACGTTTTTTGTTGTCTGTGCTATTTTGCTCCTGGTTGAATGGTCTACGGGACTGATGGCGATCATTGCGGGTATTGCGGCCCTGTTTTTTGCGGTGGTCGGCTGGATCAGTTATCTCAGTTTTCGTAAGGCGCGCAAGGAGGAACTGGCGGTCTCGACGCAGATTCAAGATGCGGTCAATAAGCTGGGGATGATGGTGGCTGCTCGTGAGACTGCCAAACGTATGGGTGGCAGTGAAGATTCACTTGGTCAGGTTGAACGCGAAATTCAGCAATTGGGTGGCTCGCTTCCTCGTTCTATTGATGATGCGCAGAACGTTTTGCGCCAGACCCCCGATCAGGGGGAGAGCCTGACCGATCTCCAGCAGCAGGCGAAAGAGAAACGCGATGAACTGAATTCGTCCCGGAGCCAGGTGAGTGTGACGATGGAGGCGGTCGCATTACTGCGGAAAGAACGTGCTCGCCTGGAAGAGCAGCGTACTCGCGAGCAATGGGATACGATAGGAGAGCGCATCGAAGCAGAGCGCATCAATGTGCAAAAGCTTCGCCAGGAGGTTGTTCAACTTGCGGGCCACGAAGGTTTACCACTGCCTACGACGAACTCTCATATACGCAGTGGGCCGCTCTTCAGTAGCGCTTTGACTCCTCTGCCTTTGCCGGTTGAAGAAGGCGAGTTGAATCTATCAGATCTGGAAGGCCTGATTGACGCCGAGCTGAAGTCGACCGAACGCGAGCTGGCCTCGCTTGATGGTAAGCTGGATATGGTAGACGATCTCGCCAATCAGGTGAAAATTCATCAGGATGCCCTTGATGTGCTGGTGGTGCGCCAGCATGCAATCGAAGAGCGTAACGAACGCTATAAGCAGAGCAATCCCGCGCAACAGATCGAGCGTGCTCGTGAGCAACAGGTCGGCCTGCGTCAGGCTTTGCAGTCTTTGCAGGATTCTCTGCGCCAGCGCGTGAAGCCACTGGGGGTTGCTTTTGGGCAGGCCGCTATTAATACTGCGGAGATTGCTGCACGCAAGCAGCTGGAAGAGCTTCAGATTCAGCTCGGTAGCAAAATGTTGCTTCAGGAGAAGCAGAGCGAGTATACAACGCAGCTGCATGAGCGCCAGGAATTGCTTTCGGAATACTATAAACAACTGGCGAAGTTCAGCAATAGTCTGGGAAGCTGGATTGTGCCCCTCAATCCGTTCGCTGAAGCTCTCGTCGCGTTGCGTACTCGTTGCCAGAGCGAAATTCAAGAATCCAATGAAAATGATATTATCAGAGATTTGGAGAAGCTGCAAAACCAGCAGGGCGCTGCTTCGTTGAGAGTTGAGCTGTGTCGTCAGGAGATCGGGAGCCTGAGCGAAAGCATCCTTGCCCGCCTCAAGCAGCGTAGCCGCGCCAAACCGAGAAGTTTTACACGCAAAGATGTTGTTTCGGTCTGGCCGCTGGTTGGAGAGTATGCCTCGACAGACCGTGCTCGCCTGGAAGGGGAGCGTGCCTCTATTGAGCGGGAAATGACCGAGCTGGAACAGCAGGAATTGCGCCTGAGCCAGGAATTGCACACTGGCAGCACTCCTCTGGATCTTGAACAGACCCGCCTGCGTCTGGAACAGCAGGAACACCTGTATGAGACGCATAAGCGTGGCGGCCTTTTGATT
Organism: Ktedonobacteraceae bacterium; assembly: GCA_035493895.1. Lineage (GTDB taxonomy): Bacteria > Chloroflexota > Ktedonobacteria > Ktedonobacterales > Ktedonobacteraceae > DATJHM01. The sequence continues at coordinate 17,777 of DATJHM010000106.1, read as the reverse complement.
AAAGCGGTGAATGAACGCTTGCTGCATAAGATGGTGCCTCGTACCGAGTATTATATGCAACAGCTTCTACCATTGCTGACAAGCCGCCGTTATTATGATGTGCATCTGATGACAGAGATTGAGGAAGGCAATAAGGGCGGTGCGCTCCGTTTACGTGTCTGGGAGGCGGCGGCTGGTGAATATGTCTCGAAAGAGGCTCTTTCGGCGGGGGCTGCTGATCAGCTTTCGCTGGCTCTGCGTCTGGCCTTTACTATTGCTGCTCTGCCTCGTGAACTGAACGCTGTTCCTGGTTTTCTCTTCCTGGATGAGCCGCTCAGCTCGTTTGATCAGAGCCGCACACAGGCCCTGGTCGATGTTGTGACTGGCGATATTCTAGGCCAGCATTTTGAGCAGATTCTCCTGATCTCACATAGCAATACCTTTGATCCTGCTATGTTCCCATATCATGTGTACATGGATAATGGCCTGGTTGTTGAGAGCAATCTTCCTGTGGTCTCTGCCTTGCCGGTGAGCGAGCCGGGGAATCTGTCGCTGCTGGATGAGCATGATTTCGTTGCGGAAGGTGCAGAGGAAAAAGCAGGTGGTAAGACGCAAGCGCGTGTACCTGTTGTTCGATTGCAGCGTAAATAAATCGTTTTTCTATCTACTCACGTGCCTACAAAATAGGCACGTTTTTTTGTCCCTGGTTGCTTTCAATGTGTGTGATCCTCTCGTGATAAAAAAGGGTCAAAATGTTATCTATTAGTGACGAAGTTACTTTATAGTAGAACTGTGAGGAGAAACAAGAGAACTCCCACAAAACCAAGCCAACGATGATATGGTGACATGGGGATAAGGTAGTTACCCGGTAGAGAGGAGTTGATCCTATCGCAAAGGTATCAATCTTACAAACTGCTGTCATAGACCTGCACCAGGTAGTGAGAGATGTTAGCTGACTTCATGAGAACGTTGCCGTTCTCGAAGCAACGCTTAGATTGCGTACAAATGGCTCTTTGTTCTACCTGATGTTCACCTGAGGGGAGCTATAGCGATGCAGGATGATGATAGTGGTGGGGAATAACAGGTAGCCCTGTGCAGGTAAAAGGTGTATGGTCTATGCCTGTGGTTGGTACGATGCCTGCTTCCTCCTACCTGCATGGCGGCTCTGTTGAAAGGAGCAATCCCTTGGATTGGTGATTAAGGTGGGTGCCACAATTGACACCCACCTTTTTTGTTCTCCTGATACCTCTTAGTTCCCGCAGAATGTTAGCGTTCTTCTCCCTGATAGATGCGTACATAACTTCGATAACGGTGCTCATCAATCACATTATCCTGTACTGCCTGTGTGATGGCACACCCTTCTTCATCGATATGGACACAATCGGCATACTCACATTCGCCCAGATAGGGTCTGAACTCGACGAAACAAAACGCTAGCTCTTCAGGTGGAATGTTCCAGGCCGTCAGTGCGCGAATGCCAGCCGAATCTGCCAGCCAGCCGCCACCGGAGAGCGGATAGAGCTGTGAACTGGTGGTTGTATGTTTACCCTTGCCTGTGACATCGCTGATCAGCCCCGTACGTATTGCCATGCCGGGCTCGATGGCGTTGACGAGCGAGGATTTGCCGACGCCTGATGGACCGGTAAAAAGCGTTATGTGGTTCTTGAGCAATTCACGTATCTCGTCAATGCCCTGATGCGTATAGGTGCTGGCCCGGAGCACGATATAGCCGAGCCGCGCGTACAACTCGCTGGCCTCTTCAACGGAGCTGTCGTGCGGTAGATCGACTTTGTTAATGACAATGATTGCCTGTAATTCCGCTGAAGTACAGATGGTCAGATAGCGGTCAAGTAAGCCGAAGTGTGGGTCAGGTTGTGCGGATGCAAAGACAATCACAACCTGATCGAGATTTGCCAGCATGGTCTGCTGTATAGATTTATGCGCGTTAGAGCCAACATCCTTGCGAGCCAGCTCGCTCTGGCGAGGCAGGATTTCCTCGATGAGCCCGCTCTCCTCGTCCAGACGTCGAAATTTGACGTAATCTCCAACTGAGAGGCGAGAGGGGAGCGGATTTTCGCTGCTATCCCGCTTTTCGATACGTTCGACATGGCGCCCATTGGGGGTTGCCAGGAGTTTATCGAAGCGAGGGCGAGCTTTTTGTATTGATCTGGCAGATTGAGCCTGGGCGAAGGCTTTTTTGAGTTTACCTCTTAGTGTACAGCGCACAATACCTGACTCGGTATGTACATCATAGATGCCGTGTGCGCCATGTAAGACAATGCCGGTCAGGATTTCCGGTTCGTTAGTCAAAGGTTGTATCCCTCCAAGAGAATGAAAAAGGAGTAAAAAAACACGGATAAGACGAATTTGTTGTGTGTCTACCGTGCTGGTGGAGGGAGTGGCGGCGCTGCGTGCGATCTGGCCAGTTAGAAGAGCTTTTGCCGGGCCTTCTGCATTGAGATAGGTGGCTGGGCGAAGCTAATCTGGCTGCGTGGCATTTGCAGGACGATACCCTCGTGCTGGGTAGACAAGGTGCATACAAGCACAGATGTTGTTTGTATGTGCTTTCCCATAAACTGCACCTCCTTTACTGGCCGAGCCAGAATTTAAAAAAAATCTTGTTTTGCTTTTGCTAATAGGATACAAGAACCTGTAAGGCTTTGTCAATGTCGAGTAGCATTCATCTGGGAGATATTCATGAGGGATCATATTTTGCCTGGTTACGTCGGCGTTGACGTGATTTACAGCATCGTGCAAGAATACGGATCTCCTTATCCTGGATAGGGGTGAAGTGACTATCTAGCTATCGTAGTAGAGGATGCGTCCGCAATTGGTACAGGTCTGCAAGACAGGGCTGGCAAGCACTTTCTGTAACTCACTATGGGTAAGAATGGCCAGACACCATTGGCAGGAGTTCTGTTCCACCTTGGAGACGGCACGCCCCTGTTTGGATTTGCGCATACTGTTGTAGCGCTGTACATATTCTTCATTCAGGGTGCCTGCTAAAAGCATGCGCTGTTCCTGAAGTTCACTGAGACGAGCTTCGATTTGATGGTATCTCTCGATGTGGATGGCGTTTTCTTGTTGCCAGATTTTTTCTGCCTGCTCTAGATTACTTTGTTTTCGTTCAACAATTTCACGCAAAAAGTCTTCTGCATCGTGAGCCTGGAGTACTGTCTCTTCCTGACGACTCTGCTGAGCCTTCAGTCGTTTGATCTCTGCTTGAAGTCCTTGCTGTTCCTGCTCACTCGCTTTTTTCTCGCTCAAACGTTGCTCTTGCGTTCTCAGACGATTGTTGGTATCTACTAATGCCCATTCAGCTTCTGCATGTGCCTGTTGGCTGGCCTGCAATTGCTGTTGGAGCGTAATGCATTCAGCACGCAATTTCTGAAGGGTTCGTGTTCCTTTGAGCGAGGTGGTGAGCGTTTGCTGTTCTATGCGTAGGTGGTCTTGTTCAAGATCGAGCCTTTGCAGCTCGAAAAGCTGCGCAGCTACTTGTGTCGTGCTCATAAGTAGATCTTTTCCTCCTTCCAGAGCATCCGACATCTACGAGGTTAGAAATTTATTGTACCGCTTTTAACAAGCAACTACAATAGTCAACTTGTCTATTTTTTTAACAATTTGTTTGACTCTGCTTCACAGTATTTTTACATGCATAAACTATACTGAAATCATCTTTCCTGGCCTGATTGCGACACGCATGACTTTCGCATTTCGTGGTGGGATGGCGGGTGGTGTACCTGGCATGGAAACCTTTCCCTGATCCACTGTTCCTCTCCTCGTTATTCGGTATAATCGGAGTAGCCATCTGACAGGAAATACTGCTTGTATCTTCATATACTTTCAAATAGATTGAAGGAGGTGTAATTGTGCAGGTTCATAAATTAGAAATTGTTCGTTGGCAAGAGCCCACTCCTCCGCAAGAGCAAGAGCTACGCCGTCGTATGGCGTCTGAGGGGCTTGTTTCCTACTCCTGGTCGAATGGCCCGGGAGATCGCTATGCGGTGCATAGCCATAGCTACGAGAAGGTACTTTATTGCGTTCATGGCTCTATCCGTTTTGTCCTTCCAGATCTCCCTGAAATGGTTGAGTATATCGATCTTGCTCCTGGCGATTGTATGTATTTGCCGCCCAATGTACGCCATACCGCTTTTGTTGGCTCACAAGGCGTAATTTGCCTGGAAGCTTCTCGCTATAGATGATATGTTCAAGGTCAGTTCTCGGACGGGGAGAAACCCTGTCCGAGAATCGCTCCGGCAGTCCTCCACAAGCGCTTTGCACAAATATACGTTCCCTGCGATATAATAACCTGTAATTATCTCGATTTTCGTTATTTTTCTTCCTGTACGGATAAATAGGTACAGTGTAATGGGCTCAGCCTTCTCTCTGGCTAACCCGGGTGGAAAGGGAACATATGCATCCTTTGGAGCGCCGACAGGCGATCATTGTGCTTGATTTTGGCTCACAATACAGCCGCTTGATCACTCGCCGCATTCGCGAGTGTCATGTTTATAGTGAACTGGTGCCTGCGCGTACAACCCTGGCGCAGCTTCGACAAAATACTCACCTCGATATTAAGGGTTTTGTTCTTTCGGGTGGCCCCTCGAGCGTTTATGATGATGGTGCACCCGCCTGTGATCCCGCCATTCTGAATAGCGGCTTGCCTGTGCTGGGCATCTGTTATGGGATGCACCTGCTGGCAAATCAACTCGGCGGTCATGTTGCCCTTGCTCATGGTCAGCGCGAGTATGGTCCTGCAACCGTCGAGGTCCGCAGAGGGACGCCTGATGATGTGCGGGTCTCGCGTATTTTTGAGGATATTCATGTCTCGCCAGCGCAAACTGACGAACTGGAAAAAACTGCGCCCGGTGTTCCTCTACGCTTACCTGTCTGGATGAGCCATGGTGATAGCGTCGATCAGCTTCCTCCCGGCTTTCAGGTGCTGGCTACGACTGAGAGCAATCCGGTGGCGGCGATTGCTAATCCGCAAGGGTTTGTCGGCCTGCAATTTCATCCCGAGGTGACACATACTCCTCAGGGAAAAGATATTATTCGTAATTTTCTATTTCGTATCTGTGAATGTGAACCGGATTGGACTTCGGGTTCGGTGATTGAGGAGGCGGTTGCTCAGGTTCGGGATCGTGTTGGCACAGGGCGGGTGATCTGCGGCCTCTCCGGTGGGGTTGACTCTGCGGTGGCGGCTCTCTTGATCCATCATGCCATCGGCGATCAGTTGACGTGCGTATTTGTGGATACTGGTCTGTTACGTGCGGGTGAGCGAGAGCAGGTGGTGGAGACCTTTAGCGGCCATCTCCACATTCCGCTGGTGGTAGTGGATGCGCGCGCTCGTTTCCTGGAACGCCTGGCTGGTATTGTTGATCCCGAACAGAAGCGCAAGATTATTGGCGCGGAATTTATTCGGGTCTTTGAAGAGCAGGCGCTGCATCTGGCAGAGGAGAAGGGCGAGATCTCATTCCTGGCGCAGGGGACGCTCTATCCCGATGTGATTGAGAGCACCAGCCATGATACTGCTACGACGGCGTCCCGTATTAAAACGCATCACAATGTCGGTGGTCTGCCTGAGGAGATGGTGCTGAAACTGGTTGAGCCTTTACGCACGCTCTTTAAGGATGAGGTGCGTGAGATTGGCCTGGCTTTAGGACTGCCCGAAGAATGGGTCTGGCGTCATCCTTTCCCGGGGCCGGGTCTCGCAATTCGTGTGCTTGGGGCGGTTGATGAGCAGCGCCTTGAAATTCTGCGGGCGGCCGATAAAATTGTGATTGATGAGATTCGCCGTGCTGGCATCTATCGTGAGCTTGGTCAGGCTTTTGCTGTGCTGACTCCGATTCAGAGCGTGGGCGTGATGGGCGATTACCGGACGTATGCAAATGTGGTTGCGGTACGTGCTGTGACGACTGGGGATTTTATGACTGCTGATTGGGCTCGCCTCTCCCCTGATTTACTCTCGCGCATTGCGAATCGTCTGGTGAATGAGATCCGCGAGGTGAATCGTGTCGTGTACGATATTACCTCGAAGCCACCCGCCACGATTGAATGGGAATAAGGTTGCTATGCTCGAATTCGAGATTCTTGCTCGGGGCTATTATCGCCCCGAGCAGCTCGCGATTGCCTATCAGCCCTCGCTGCGTATGCCGCAAACTCCTGAGATACAGCAATGGATGGATACACTCTGGGAGCAGAAGCTTGTTCAGGCTCGACTCAATCAGACGCGACTCTTCGATGCCCCACTTTTTCGTCTGGTTGAGCTGAGTTCGTCGCCCGCTCAACTCTCGCTTGTACTGGGCGATACCAGCTACAAAGAATATGTGACGACGCGCGTGCCGGAGTTTGCGCAAAATCGCTCGCGCTCTGTACTGGGCAATCCTCTCTCTGTCTGCTCAGTGGTCGAAACCAGTGATCAGTATATTCTGCTGGATCTCCGCCAGGGAGTTGATGTCTATGTCGGGCGCTATCATGTCATCGGGGGATTTTTTGAGCGCGAACTCGATATGGGGACGTCGCCCGATCCTTTTGCGGCGATGCGCCGTGAGATCCGCGAGGAGACCGGCATACAATCTGCTGATATCCTCGCCCAGCACTGTCTTGGGGCCGTTTACGATCTTGCTACGCCTCACGCTGAACTTTGTTTCCTGACGCGCCTGAACATCCCCCTGGCTGTTGTGCAGCAGGAGCGCACGCCCGAAGAGGATGAGATTAAACAATTGCATTCACTTCAAGTGACAGCTGAGAGTCTGCGGGATTTTATCCTGCATCATCATGGCAATATTTCCGCGACCGGTGAGCCGAATATGCTTATGTATGGCGCTCTTCTCTTCGGTGAGGCGTGGTTTGCCGACCTGTTGTCACAATTGTTAGTGAACTCCTGAAAAGATAGATCTGCCAAATTTTTCCTGCGAAAGGATGATGATAATGCCTGACTTTGTTCTGCTCCAGACCTATGCCACCTGCGATCCTGATACCTTTCAGGTGGTGATTCAACGCTATCGCACTCTTCTGGAGCGTCTTGGTTGTAGAGATCAAGAGGTCTTTTCCTGGTTGACAGCATTACAGTGGCCTGCTTCGGATGAAGATAATTTCGGCGATATTTATGCGCTTCCTTTTGCTGTCACCCCCACTTTGAGCTGCGATGGTATAACCGTCACTCTCTATGATACTCCTGCGGTACCAAGCATCGAAGATCCTCCTGCCTGGTTGGGCTTTAATCTCCTTTTTGAGACGAGTAGTGTCCATCAAGATCATTCTACGGTGTATGTACCTGGTTTCGGTATGCAGGTCTGGTCGATTATGCGTGCCATGGCTGATGAGTTCCCTGAAATTGGCGTCTATCTGACCGATGAGTATCAGGAGAATCATGCCTGGCGCGCGCTCGCTGAAAATGCCGGGGCAGATCCCTGGGCCTTTGACTTTGCCATCTTTCCTCGCAACCTTGCTGAACATTTTGCGGAGGTGCCGCCGGGCTTTCAGGGTACGGTGCTGGAGAAGAAATTTGGTTTCGCTTTGCAGAACCGCTGGCAGGCTCTCCCCTGGCAGGACGCAGAATAAAGTCTGCGGTCCCTTTCTTTACAACTATCAAACAAGCACTCCAAAATAGCGCAGGTTCTACGTCTATCTTTTGAGATAGTATGGCGTGGAACTTGCTGCTATTCAAATACGTATACTCCTTTAGGAGAAGAATAGTTGTAACGTACGTTCTCTAGCCGGTGTTGTAGTTAGTGCGCTTATCTTTCGTATAGAGGCTAACGAGAAACGATACAATTTCCCATACATTTCCTAAGAAAGGGACCGGGCGATGACCATAGATATATGCAGCCAGGATTTCTTCATCTATGTCCCTACGAAGGAGAAAGACTGTGAGACACTTTCACCTCTGGTCTCCGAGTGGGATGGGTGGAAGTCGCTGCATGCTGATTACCCTGCTGTTGATGAAAGTTGGGTAAAGATTTCTCTTCAGGATCAGCTGGTGATCTACGCACGCCTGGGCAACGATGTTGATGTCTGAGCTGCCAGTTGCTTTTTATCCCTTCAATGGTTATCTTTTTTTGCTGCCTCATGTTTTGTAATTATCTTGTAGTGATGGCTCTGTTTGCCCTTTTGTACAGCCTATATACTGTTCTCTTGAGCAATGTCGTAGCGTCCTTTCCTCTGGTACAGTAGCAACATGCAATACATTGTTGCAGGTTCTGCTTGCTTTTCTGGAAAGGACATACGATTATGAGTTCCTCTTCATATATACATACTGCTCTGATAACGGGCGCGTCTCGTGGGCTTGGTCTCGCACTTGCACGGCAACTGGCACAACGAGGCTGGAAATTGGTGATTGATGCGCGAGATGCCACGGCTCTGGAGATGGCGCACGCAGAATTGTTGCAGTGGACTCAGGTGATCTCGCTTGCAGGTGATGTGGCCGATGCAAATCACCGCATGGCTCTGGTGGAAGCCGCGAAACAAATTGGACCATTGGATGCTCTTGTGAATAATGCAAGCATACTTGGTCCCAGCCCACAACCCGCATTACTTGCGTATCCTCTGACGGTGCTTGAGCAGGTGTACCGCACGAATGTTCTTGCTCCGCTCGCTCTGATCCAGGATCTCTGGCCTCAATTGGGTGCCGAAGCCTGTATTATTAATGTAACCAGTGATGCCGCGCTTGAGCCCTATGCTGGTTGGGGCGGCTATGGTTCCAGTAAGGCGGCGTTGGAGCAGCTTTCACGTATTCTGGCTGCCGAAAATGTGTCGCGCCGCATCTATTGGGTCGATCCAGGTGATATGCGTACGCAGATGCACCAGGAGGCATTTCCTGGCGAGGATATTAGCGATAGGCCACTACCAGAAGAGAGCGTGCCTGGCTTCCTCTCACTCATTTCAGGACGCTACCCCAGTGGGCGCTATACAGCACGTTCATTGCCCGATGTAAGCACGATAGGAGCCGCAAGATGAACTCGTTTACTATGCTCTCTGTACCCGATCAGGCTCCATCATCTTTCTTCGCTCCTGTGCCGCTGGACTTTAGCCTGCCAGCAGCGCTAGAGGCAGATGCGCCACCGGAGGCACGTGGCCTTACTCGAGATGGCGTGCGCCTCCTCGTCTCGTATCGCTCAAACAATGCGCTGGTTCATACAAATTTTTGCCAGCTTGGAGAGTTTCTGGGCGAAGGGGATGTTGTTGTTCTCAATACAAGCGGCACGATGCAGGCGGCATTGAATGTCACGCGTGCCGATGACTTGAAGCTCGAGGTTCACCTTTCTACCCGGCTTCCAGCTGGTCTCTGGCTTGTCGAAGTAAGGCAGCGTCAGGCCAATGCCTCACGGCCCTTTCATCAGGTGATTGCAGGGGAAACGCTCCATCTACCTGCTGGTGCAACGGTGACGCCTCTGGTGCCATATACAAAAGATGGCGATATGGGGAGCGTATCCCAGCGGCTCTGGGTGGCGTCTTTGCAATTGCCTATGCCTTTATCTGGCTACCTGTCTCGCTATGGCTTTCCGATTCGCTATAGTTACGTCAAGAAAGAGTGGCCAATTGAGTATTATCAGACGGTGTATGCGACCGAAATAGGAAGTGCCGAGATGCCTTCTGCCGGGCGTGCTTTTACCGCTGAGCTGATCATGCGTTTGACCGCTCAAGGTGTACAGATAGCGCCACTACTTCTCCATACTGGGGTTAGTAGTCTTGAGGCACATGAAGCTCCTGTTCAGGAATATTATCGCGTACCTGCTTCGACTGCCCGTTTGGTGACAGGTGCGCGCAGGGCGGGGAGGCGGATTGTTGCTGTCGGTACCACGGTCGTTCGTGCTTTGGAAACGACCACTGACGAGACTGGCACAACCTATCCGGGTGAGGGTTGGACTGATCTCATTGTAACCCCTCAACGCGGTATCCGGGCTGTGAATGCCTTGCTCACAGGCTTTCATGAGCCACAGGCAAGTCATCTGCTCATGTTGGGGGCTCTGGCGGGACGAGATCACCTTGCTCATACGTACCAGGAAGCGTTACGTGAAGGCTATCTCTGGCATGAGTTCGGCGATCTCCATTTGCTGCTACCGTAGAAAAATCTTTGTAGGAAATCTGAAAAGAGATTGCGCACCTCCATGAGAGAGGTGCGCAAAGGAAAAACGTATGAGCGCATTCTCTCAGCGAAAAGAAGCCTATGGAGAGCTGATACGGCAGCTTTTTGTGGAGGTATTTCAGCAAGGAAATCTGGCACTGCTAGAGAAACTTTTTACCGCTGATTTTGTTGATCATTCTACGCCAGATCAAGGATCTGGCCTGCAAGGGGTCGCAGACTACGTTGTTGCGGTCCGCACTGGTTTTCCCGATCTGGAGATTGTCATTGACGATCTTCTTCTCGCAGAAAATAAAATTGCGGTCCGTACTACCTGGTCTGGAACTCACCTGGGCGTGTTCGATGGCGTTGCTCCGAGTGGAAAACGTGTGAGGAGAACCCTCATTCAGCTCTTTTCTCTGACCGAAGGAAAAATTGCAGAGGAGTGGAATGAGGGAAGCGATTTCCTTTAAGACAAATTATTATTGCGGTTTGCCCCATACAATATGGCTTACGATAGAGAGTTTTAGCTGTTCATCTTGCAAGAACGGTGTGAGTATGGTTCTGACTTCCTCATCGAAAGCCTCCGCTGCTTCCTGCCCCATGCGCTCGTACGAAAAGCCATTTCGCGAATGGATCGATTGAATATATTCTTCTGCGTTTTGCACGAATGCTACAGGATTCGTAATGTGTGTGCCCTGCTTCTGAAAGAGGTGGCGCTCCTCCAGTTCTTCGATGAGATTATAGCGGCGATATTCTCGGTTGGTCGTAAATCGCTGAATAATTGTTAGCAAATCATCATCTCAGGGGTTGCGCTCGTTTCCTCGTTCGACAATTGCGAGATATCCTTGCGGGGTCAACATGCTGCGCAAGAGGGGCAAGACGATATCCCAATCCATCCAATGCAAGCTCTCACCAGCAGTGATGAGTGCATAGGGCGCTTGTAATGCCGCCTGCTCCACCCGTCCGTAGATCCAGTGAAGAGAAGCATGATTGCCTTCTGGAAGTGTCTTTCCCTTGTTGATCATTGCCTGGGAGAAGTCAATTGCATCAACGCGTTCAACTTCATTTACCAATCTGCGCGCAAGGTCCCCTGTTCCGCATCCTATGTCCAGGACGACGCGCGGTTTGTCCGTGATCAATGCAATGAGCATCTCGATGGTGTCGTCCAGGTAAGGGGGGCGATAGTGATATCTTTCAACAATGCTGGTATCTTTGAACTGTTCTGCGTACTTCAGACCGAGATGAGCCGGTTTGGGTTTTCCTGGCATGGTCCCTTTTCTCTCTACTATCTGAGCATATCGATTTGCTCTCCTGATCTACGGAGAAACGCTTCTGAAGTTGCTTTATTCAGTTGTCTACCTGCAAAAATTTGTTTGCGAGTTGCGCAGCTTCAGTCTCCAATTCGGGGCCTCCGTTCAGCCAGACGATATCGCTCATTTTGCGGAACCAGCTCAATTGGCGGCGTGTGAAGTCGTGTGAGGCATATTTGAGCTTCTGAACCATTTCGCTCTCGCTGCTAAATCCTGCATGGAGCCAGCGGCTGACGAAACGATATTCCAGACCGAAGGATTCCAGCCGTTCAGGTGTCAGGCCTCGTTCTAGCAGACCCTGCACCTCCTGTACCAGACCTTGCTGCATACGCTCATCAATGCGCTGATCAATCCTGCGGTAGAGTTCCTCGCGGAGCCAATGAATACCCAGGAGTAGAGGCGTATAGCGTGGTTCTCGCACACCCCTTTGCGCTGAGAAGGGCTGCCCGCTGACAAGGCAGACTTCCAGGGCACGGATAATTCGGCGTGGATTATTGCGGTCAATACTGGCTGCTGTTTGTGGATCGAGCGTTTCCAGTTCTGAGAGTAGCTCGTCCAGTGGTCGGGCCTCTAATTGTGCTCGTAGCTCTGGCTGTGGAGGTATCTGGGGGATGGCCAGATTTTCGACGATGGCCTGAATGTAATGCGGTGAGCCTCCTACGAGGAAGGGCTGATGCCCTCGTTGCAGGATGGCGTCGATTGCTTCTATGGCATCTTGCTGAAACTGTGCGACCGTATAAATATCTTCTGGTTCAACAATATCCAGCAAGTGGTGGGGAACGAGCGCTCTCTCCTCCGGTGTGACTTTGGCTGTGCCAATATCCAGGCCTCGATAGACCTGCCGTGAATCTGCCGAGACGATTTCTCCCTGATATCTCCTGGCTAAGGCAATACCCAGGGCACTTTTGCCGGATGCAGTTGGTCCGAGGATCACCAGTAGTCTGGGTCGAGATGTGGTCTGTTCCCCCACGACAAGTACCTTCTAGTTATCAATTTGATCTTGTTGCTTCATGAGCTGGTCAACGCGCCATACCAGGGCTGCTGCTATGCCAATACCCAGCAGAATGCCGCAGGGAGCCCAGCCCAGGGCAAAATCAGCCGTCAACACATATCCCAGTATACCACCTGCCACGATGGTCGCTGTGATTACGACAATGCGCAATTTTTCCATGGCCCAGCCGATACCATACATCATATTGCTGCTCATTGTCGGATTGATGCCAATGGTGGCTGTAATTGCCGTTGTGAGCAGGAGCGCGAAGAGCAACCACATCGGCTGCGCATTATGCAATGCCAGTGTCCAGAAACCTTTGATAATCCCTGCCGCCACGAGGGTGCCGGTCAGACCTGTAGAGATGCTGTCCAGCGTATCATATTTGTTCCATTGCCTGTTCCAGTTAACAAGCATTGCTCCCAATGTCGCAGCCGGTACGACCAGGATCTGCACAAGGATAAACCAGGGATTGGGTGGCAACGGCAACACATATGGCGAAAGAAGATGGGCGACCAGGTTATATCCCAGACTCGCCAGCATAAAAGCGGACATGCCTGTAAGTACGCGTTGTATCCACCTGCGGTGCGTTGTTGAGATGTGTATCGGGTCCCATCCAGTTGAGGTCTGGTTCTGCCCACTGAATTGCCCGTATTTGGCAATGTACTCAGTATGTCGATCTGGCATGGTACCAGACTGACTGCTTGCATTCGGCTTTACGACTATCTGCGATCCTGATTGGCTGGAGATTTCTCGTTTAGCTGTACCTTGAACTCCCGTTTGCCTGGAACCATTGCGCTTGACGGCTGCATGTGTTCCTGAGGGTCTGGTGACATCGCGTCTGATACCCGATTGTGATGCTGTTTGCTCGGTAATGCCGCGTCCCCGTGTAGCCGCATGATGAGAGCTGGTCTGGCGTGCAACGGTTCTGGTTGTGAGAGGTGGTGGCGAGGCCAGCGTTACATCACGAGCAGGCAGAAAGAGATCTTCGTCAATGTCCAGGTCATCAAGGTTAACAAGATCCGGACTGATTGGGTAACGTTTGTGGGACCGCTTCACAGGGTTGCTGGTAGGGTAGCTGACCACTTCTGCTTCAACTGTGACCATAATATCGCGCTGCGAGCCTTCTCCGTAAGGCGTAATAATAACTTGCCCTGTATAGTGTGCCTCTGGTTCTAGTTGCGCGCCATCGATGCGTATCTCGACGCGGGTGCTGATGGCATCGAATTGTTCTCGGTCGAGTAAAATCCAGGGCTCCTGGGAGTCGATTGAGCCGCTTACCTGGAAGCCCTGATCGCCCATAATGGTAATGGCCATAGGCGTTGAGACTTCTGTGTACATGGCGCCAAAATCCAGGATGTGTGGGCTTACGAGAATGGGCGAAGTCTGCTTACGCCCCAACCAGTTATGACTTCCCCGCGAGGGCGCTGAAGCTGCCGATGTAGCCTGAGACTGACCAGACTTGCTTCCTCGCGAAGGGGGAGTGGTAGAAGGCGAGCCAGTCTTACTTCCCCGTGACGGAGGAGTGGTAGAAGACGGGCCGGTCTTACTTCCTCGCGAAGGGGGAGTGGTAGGAGCCAGGCCAGTTTTGCTTCCTCGTGAAGGGGGAGTGGTAGGAGCTGGCTCAGCTTTGCTGCCGCGTCCATTGCGTGCTATGGGGCGTATGCGTACACCACTTCCCAGCACTGCCTGTATAAACATTTGGATGGTTTTTTGCGGTTCATCTCCGAGCGAGCGCATATGTCGTACCGTGCGAAGTAGATCGAGCTCGCCGATCTCACGCAACCAGGCTTCGATCTCACCATCGGCGAGATAATCTGCCGCTTCTTCAGGATAACGCAGGCAGAGTTCACCCAGCTCGCTGATGGTAGTGGCAACCTCGCCGTTTTCAAAAACAAAGGTCCCTTCGCCCAGCAACGCCCGCCGAAATTCAACTATGTTGACATAACGGTCCTCAGGATCAAGAGAGGCGGCCTTTTCCAATGCATGTGCCACCAGCGATGAGATGGCGGGATTGATCGCGCGCACGTCACGCAGGCCGAAACCAGTCTCAGAGAGAGTGTTGGTGAGCAGTTGAAATAAGGTAATCGCGAGTGAATAGATATCTGAGCGCTCGTCCGTTTGCGCCTTTCCGTACTGCTCTGGTGGTGCAAAGCCCGGCGTCCCGAGCAGTTGCGTATCCTGCGAACTGGTAGGGCGGAAGAAGCGGGCAATGCCGAAGTCGATTAGTTTGATATGGCCATCGCGGGTCAACATAATATTGCCCGGTTTCATATCGCGAAAAATAATTGGCGGTTGTTGGTTATGTAGATACTCTAATACGTCGCAGAGTTGGCGCGCCCAGCCCAGTACACGTCTCTCGGAGAAGGGAGCGCGATTGCGTTCCAGGAGTTCTTCAAGCGTTGCGCCATCGATATACTCCATGACCATATAATACCGCGACCCCTCTGTAAAAAAGCCTGTGAAGGTCGGCAAGTTAATATGGTTGAGATTCGCAAGCATTCTCGCTTCAATCTTGAAATTATTTATGGCTTGCGTGCGCTCATCGGGCAAAATCATTGAGAGGCCCATTTCTTTGACGGCAACAATCTGCTGGCGTTTCACATCCTTTGCCTGGTAGACGGCTCCCATCCCTCCTCGCCCGACGGTCTTCTGAATTAAGTACCGTTTATGCAGCAGGGTGCGACGTTCGAGATGCCCTGTTTGTGTGTTGCCTGGCCCATAGTTATGGCTGATGACGAACCCCTCTCTTTTCTCTACTGTCAGGCCTTCCAGTCGCTCCACGACTGTATGTCTATGCATTTATAGTACCGTATGCAATACGCGCTCCTCAGTATAACATACACTTTGTGGTACATACTACCTATTAAAAACGTGGTTGAAGCGCAAATATCACATATCATGTTAAAATCTAGATAAATATCTGAAAAACTTTAAAGAATATCTGGGTTGTTGCTCAAAAGTCACTTTACAATTTGATACACGACGTAGTTTATTAGATTAAACGTACTGAAACTAGAGTAGTTGCACGTCCTCATCGTAATTTTTGTCGCATCATAGAGAAATGTAAATATCGCAGTCCAGGTATACTGTCATCGTGAAAGTGAAAACTATAGCAGTGCTCTGTATACACGGCTCGGATTGGTGGTAGCGTATTGATGAAACAAACACATAGATCGCGTGTTAAAGCACGTTCGGCTATTTTTTTTATTGTAGGTACAGTGATCATTCTCCTGGCTTGCGTAACGACGGTGTTCTATCAGAGTCAGCTGAAACAGTCGACACATGCTGCTGATCTGACGTTTGTGGGATCACCAACCTTACCGGCCAGTACGGTTGATCGTATTTTAGCTCGCACGGGTAGTCCGATGGTAGGTGTGGGAGCTGTCGTCGAGCAAGCGGCGCGAAAAGACTCTATTGATGACGCGTTTGCTCTGGCGGTCTGGGAGATTGAGACCAGCGATGGTGCGGCAGGGGTTGGTCGTACTGCTTTGAATCCAGGCGGAGTGCGTAGTTCGTCTGGTTATCCTGTCGGCCCTGGCGGTTATACGCTCTATTCGAGCTATGCAGATGGTGTGAGCGATTGGTTTGACCTGGTGAAGTCGCGCTATGTCGATCATGGTTTGACCAGTGTTTATACGCTTTGCGTGCCCTATGTTGGTACATCAAGTTCCTATCTATGGGCTGCCAAGGTGACCAATCTTATGCTTAGCTATCGCGATGAAGCTCCACCTCCAACGCCCACGCCGGTTGTGCAGTCAACTCTGCATATAAGCGCGGATTCTCAGGTCGTCCAGGACGCGAAGAAACAGGTTGCGCTTCAAACGAAACCCACGGCGCCAGCAAAAGTAACTCATACAACTACGCCTTCGACTGTGCAGTCCACATCCC
The DNA here is from genome assembly GCA_035493895.1 of Ktedonobacteraceae bacterium. Classification (GTDB taxonomy): domain Bacteria; phylum Chloroflexota; class Ktedonobacteria; order Ktedonobacterales; family Ktedonobacteraceae; genus DATJHM01. The sequence goes on along the minus strand of DATJHM010000106.1, from coordinate 1,540 downwards.
ATTCCCAACAGCAGTCGCAAGCTGCAATTCAACATCAGCCCCTCTTGTTTGTGGCGATCCTTCTGGCGGCAATCGGTCTCGCTTTGAGCGCGTTGCAGCTCGAGCGACGTAAGGTTATTATGCCAGCTCAGGAAGCGGTGCAGAAGAGCTACAATCCGATTACGCCATTGCCTGCGCTTTATGTCAATCAATACTCTCCAATACGTGAGCGTGAGCCGGAGACGGGACCGCAAATTCCGATTGCGCCAATGTTTGCGCCTGCTTTTTCGGGATTACCATTACGTCTGCCTTCGCTGGCTGAGCCTGATTACAATCGGGCTCAGTTGTTGCGCCTGCCCTCGCTATCTGAGCCTGATAGCAATAGAGATCGGCCACGTCAGGCTATTGCTTCCGGGCCAGCTGGTGGTGGTTTGCTCAAACGCTATGGTACGACGGAAAATCTGACACCCAGGGCAGATCCTATGCCAGTAGTGTCCGTGCCACAATATGGGCGCTATTACCAGCCTCAACCGCAATCTGTGCGTACTACTGAGGATCTGTGGTATAGCCAGTTTGTAGAGGTTTCTCCGCAGCAGTTGGAGTTTCAGGAAAATGTCACTGAGGATCTGTGGTATAGCCAGTCTACAACTGTTTTCCAGAGCCAGCCGGAGCCGGAGCGTGTGGCGGTGCCTGTTGCGGCCCCGCGTAGTGGAAGTGTGCTACGGAGTCCCCGGCGGCTGATATCGTTACCGACTGAAAATTTTTGAGGTAGGATTGAACACGGCTATGGAGAAAGTGTTGCAGGTTGATGCTCAACAGTAATTTTTCGTATTCCGTAAAAAGACACCTGGAAACAGTTGACAAATTTTGTGGGTAGGTGTAATATAGTCTGCGTAATCCGTTATGAAATGCCCTCGTGGCGGAATGGTATACGCAGCAGCTTGAGGGGCTGTGCCGAGAGGCGTGGTGGTTCGAGTCCACTCGAGGGCACCCAATATCGAAGTTGTAGTTACAGCTTCGATATTTTTATCAATATGGAAACGGGCGACTAGCTCAGTTGGTTAGAGCGGCTGCTTTACACGCAGTAGGTCTGGGGTTCGAATCCCTAGTCGCCCACCCTAAACCCGCTTCACAAGCGGGTTTATTCATTTCTTCCAGTCCTACTATTTTCCCTTTTTTGACGATTTTTGGTGCATCAGTGCAACTGTGTATCAAAAATCCCATTTTGCCTCAGACCAACTGTGTACCTGATAGTGCTAGACCGTGAAAACACAGCGTAAGATCTGTTATACTAGGAGATGAGTGACAATCATCTCTGCTGGATTGGAGGCTTTCATTGTCAACATACGAAGATCGATTAACCGCATTAGAGCAGACTGTTGTAACACGTGCGGAGTTTAATCAATATGTGCGACAACAAGGGCAAACATTAAGAGATCGAAACCATGAGATAGCAATGCCGTTAGGTGTTCTGACTGATGATATGCGTATTCTTAAAGAAAATGTGCATGTGATTAGGATACGCATGAATGAGGGATTTAATGATCTTTCGCAGGAACTC